>JADZCU010000001.1 GCA_020851415.1 Candidatus Peregrinibacteria bacterium
ATTTCAGCAAAGCGATCTGTATATTCCATGCCCAGGCGCATTCTAAAAAAGTAGTAAATTGCTTCTTTTAGTCTGCCGATTGAGCGGTCTTCGGGATAAAACGGAGAAAGATTATTTTTAACAAAAAAATCATAAAGCTTTTGTAAATCAGCTTCATTTTCGGTGTTGATTTTGGCTTCGCCTTTGATTTCTGCATTTACTAGTTTATCAACTCCTTCTGCTTCATAATCTGAAATTAAAGACAGTTCCAGTTTTTGCCCTTTGGTTTCAATTTTCTTTTCAAGATCATATTTTTTAGCCTCATCCAAAAAGATATTGATAAACTTCGGGCTTAAACGAGTTTTTTCTCTTTGACGTAAACGATAAACTGATTCGAGTTTGATTGGTTTGTAGTTTTCAATTCTTTGGCTGGTGTAAATCGTTACATAGTTTCTTGCCACGTCTTCCTTAATTTCAATATCGGCAAGGTTTGTAAACACAAAGCCATGATTCAAGATTTCCTGTTTGTAATGCCCTATATCTGGCTCGGGCATACGCATAATTCGTCCGACTGTTTGGACCGAAAACGTTAGACTTTTCCAATCTCTAAAAAGCACCAAGACTTGAGCGCGAGGGCAATCCCAGCCAAGAGCGATTGCTTGTTTGAAAATCAAAACTTCGGTTTCGTGATTGTTCTTTGCGATATTTTCAAGATTTTCTTTTCCTTCTGACAAATAAATCGCCAATCTTCCGTTTTCCGTCGTCATTCCGTATTTATCTTTCAAAATACGCACAACATCATTTTTAACTTGATCTTCCACTTGCGTTTTGCGATCAGGTAATTGAATAAGCAAAAGCGGGTTTATATCAATTCCTGCTTCTTTGTACGCTTTTGCGATTTCTGCTCGCTTTTTTATACCTTCTTCAAGCACCATTGCATCTGTTCCGTCCGCAAGTGTGGTTTTCAAGCTATCACCCGATAAAACATTTTTGAAATTTGGATTAAGAATGACTGATTTTTTGATCATGCCTTCCAATTTCACATCTTCCAATGGCACGGAAACAATCTCATCGGGGTTTGCGATAACTGGAGTGGCGGAAACTTCAATCGTCAGCCTTGGGGCAATGTCAGAAATTAAATCTTGAGAAATTTCACTGGTGGCGTGGTGATGACTCTCGTCAATAATCAAAACGATTTCTCGTCCTTCTTCTTTGGTGTTTTCAACAATTTTGCCGAGATAAAATTCTTTTTCATTTTCTTTGACGATCGTGTTTTTGTCTTTTTTGTTTATACTTTCCCAGTTCAAAAACAAAATTTCATTTTCGCCAATCTGTTTGTCGGTCAAATCTTCAAAGTCGGAACATTCCAAAGCCCTTGTATCCTCATAATACTTTTCTAGTTTTTCCTTGCTTTGAGTGTGCAATTTTCTTGGAGCAGTCCAAATAAACGAAAGCGGAGTTTTGATTTCCTTATCATCAATGAGTTGCTTCAAAAATTCCGCCATCATTATGGTTTTACCCGATCCTGTCGGAGCTTTAAAAATAACTTTCTTCTCTCCGCTTTGTTCAAGCAGTTCCTTGCTTCTTGAGAGAAGTTTTTTTATAGCCGTATTTTGATAGTCTTTTAGCTGCATAGTTTTTCCAATTATTTAAATACTCTGCGATAAACTCGGAGTATTGCCTCCGGTATAGGTGATAATTTTACTTTTTTCTTCATATCTTCGAATTCTTCGTCAAAAGTATCATCGCCAAGCGAGAAAATATAAAGACTGAATTTGCCGTCAATTTTGGCAATTTCTTTTTTAAAATCATCTATTGCTTGATGATCAAAAACAATTCCAGTATATCGCTTCTTGTTTCTGTAAATTTTATATTGCTTTGTTGATTTTACTTCTTCAAAAGTATCTTCTTTTATGCAAAGAATTTCTGTCGCTTTTTCGGTTAGAGCAATTTTGTTTTTGTCTGTTGGCTCCGCTGGAACAAAAGAAGTTTTAAAGTATTTTAGATTTCCGCCTAAGCCTTCAATTTTAGCCTTTTGAATATCCGCATACCCTGCAATAACTTTCTTAATTCTAGGATAACAAATTTCTTCTGCAATATTTCCTTCGTTGTTTGTGCACAGAATAAACTTTCTCCTGCCTTCGTCTTTTGAATTTAAATTCAAAACAGCGTGTCCCGTTGTTCCGCTACCAGCAAAAAAGTCTAAGATTATACTATCTTTAGGATGTACTGAGGCTTTTATTGCTTCTTCAACAGCATACAATGATTTTGGGAATGGAAAATCTTTATTTAAGATATTTTTAACAAGCTCGGTGCCATATTTCTTTGCGTTGTACTTTGGTGAGATCCAAACAGTTTTATAATTGATTTTATTTTTTGTTCGAATTATTTGGGGCTCTTTTGTCCTAGAATTTATTTTTACACTTAGCTCATCAATAATCTCTTCAACCGAGTTTCTGGAAAATAACCATTTTCTTTCAACCCCGTCATTGTCTATTGGGTATATTTCTAAAATTTTACCATTTTGGACAACTCGTGATTTGGGGTGAAAATTTATAGCGCAAACATCACCAAATCCAACAACTTTATTGTTTTTTACCAGTATAGGATAAAAAGAGTTATTACCAGATTCTCTTAAATAGCTTTTTGTGTTACCTTTTGCTCCGTTTATAAACGGTCTTACATCTGCGCTATCTTCATCTCTTTCTTCTAGTGCAATACTTTTTTCTGATCCATTATATACAAAAAACAAAAATTCATTGTTATTTGAAAAATTTTTCCCTTGTATACCGCTAGGATTGTGAATAACCGTAACGGGTGTGATGTATTTAGACGGAAATAGTTCTTCTAGAAGTACGCCCAGATGCGATATTTCGTTTTCATCAATTGCACAAATCAAAACGCCATTTTTTTTTAATACATTTTTTGCAATTTTCAATCGATTATTCATCATTGAAAGCCATTTGCTATGTCTCCAACGATCATTTATATCAACATAGTCATTATTATACTTCCAATCTTTAGCTCCTGTGTTGTACGGCGGATCAATATAGATCACATCAATTTTGCCTTTATGTGTGTAATTCAAAACTGAAAGAGCGTGGTAATTATCGCCTTCAATCAAGATATTGGTCGGCTTGTCGGGATCGGTGATTATCTCTTTGCTTTTTACTTCTTCCAAAACCGGCAATTCCGTTTTACATTGCTCAACAACATTTTCCGGCTTATCTTCCCAAACAAGCCCATATTTTTTGCGTTTACGAAGTTGCTCAATCTCTTTGATTAAGTCTTTTCTGTCCCAATTTGTATAATCTTTTTTTGCCATAATTAAATCTTTATTAAATCATCAATGGTAATCCCTAAACCATCCGCAATTTTCGTTATTGTCTGCAAGGAGGGATTTTGAATAACATCACTTTCTATCTTGGCTAAAGTCGTATAGGGAATATCCGCCTTTTTAGCTAAAGCGTCTTGCGTAATGTCTTTCTTTTTACGCCATGCTTTGATTTTCTGGCCTATTGTTTTGACTTGATTCATTTTCTTTTCTTCCATAAAATGATAGTATTAATATGATGGCGTATGTATATCATCAGTATTATACTAACAAATATAATAAAAACAATCAAATTAAAAATTCGGGAAGCCCGCTTTTGGCTAGCCCCTTCGGGGCAAAGATAAAAAATTCCAATTTGCGCTTAAAATCGGCTGGCGAG
>JADZCU010000002.1 GCA_020851415.1 Candidatus Peregrinibacteria bacterium
CGGCTGTACTGGGGCTTGGTGATATTGGTCCAGCTGCCGGGTTGCCTGTTATGGAGGGGAAATGCCTGCTTTTTAAAAAGTTTGCTGGTTTGGACGCTTTTCCAATTTGTGTCGGCACACAGGATCCAGATCGCTTTGTTGATGTTGTTCGTAATATTACGACGGTTTTTGGTGGTATAAATTTGGAAGATATTTCCGCACCACGTTGTTTTGAGATTGAAGAAAAACTGAAGAAAGCTGTGGATATTCCAGTTTTTCATGATGATCAACACGGAACGGCAATCATTGTTCTTGCTGGGGTTATCAATGCTCTCAAGGTTCTTGGTAAAAAACTGAGTGAGGCTAAAATTGTGGTTTCAGGATCTGGTGCGGCAGGTGTTGCCTGTACAAAACTTTTGCAAAGTTACGGAGCCCGAAATGTGATTGTTTGTGACCGCCGAGGAGTTATTGAGCTTTCGAGAAGTGATATTGCCGATGTGAAATACAAGGTTGAAATTGCACAGACAACAAATCCCGATAAAGTGATTGGGACTTTGGCTGAAGCAATGAGAGGGGCTGATATTTTTTTGGGTGTTTCTGCGCCGGGACTTGTGTCGGCGGATATGGTGAAAGGCATGGCACAAAAACCAGTGATTTTTGCGTTGGCAAATCCTCTGCCGGAAATTTTACCGGACGAAGCAAAGGCTGGTGGGGCTTTTATAGTGGGAACAGGTCGTTCAGATTTTCCAAATCAGATTAATAATGTGCTGGCGTTTCCGGGAATTTTTCGAGGTGTTATAGACGCACGAGCACCACAGATTACCGAAGCGATGAAAATTGTCTCAGCTGAGGCAATAGCGCGACTTGTGCCAAATCCCAACCCTGATAAAATAGTGCCTGGTGTTTTTGAAGATAATGTAGCCGCTGCCGTTGCAGAAGCCGTCAAACAGTGTGTTTAATTATGAAACTTCTCCCTTACATTGTTGCTCACCGTGGTGGTAAAAGTTCACACAAGGAAAACACTTTACCTGCTTTTCAACAGTGCTTACGTGAAGGGGCAAAGGCGATTGAAATGGACATTCGTCTGGATCATATCCGAAAGCGTTTTTATCTGGAACATGATTTTTTCCATTCTCCAAAACGAAATTTTAATCTGCTGGCGACGGTAATTGCCGGTATTCCAAAGGATGTTCATATTTTTGTTGAGCTAAAAACTCTTTCTTGGTTTAGGTCTTATTTTGTGCGACAGTTTATCAAGGCTTATAAAGATATTTTGCATGACCGTCCGATTACTGTTATGTCTTTTAATCCGTTGGCATTGAGTCATTTGCGCAGATTGATGCCTAAAATTGAGATTGGTTATTTGTGTGGTAACCCCCTGTGGCTCTGGTTATTTAAGGCTGGTTTTTACAAGGTTTTTCGACCTGAGATTTTTCTTTTGCATAAAAGATTGTTTCGTTTGGGTAATGTGAAATTTGGTCGCGCTCATGGAATGAAAGTTTTTGGATTTGTTTTTAACAATGAAAGTTTTTGGCAAAAGGGTTTGGATTATGGAATAGACGGTATGGTGACCGATTATCCGGTTGAAATGGGGAAATTTTTGAAGGCTAAACTAGGTTAGATTATGAGTAACAACGCCCTCATTAGGGCAAGCTCTTGTTCGTAAAAACTTCTTGCCGCTTTATTCTAGTTTTGGTAAGGTGCTTTCTTTTGTTATGGATGGACGTATGAAGATTTATTGATAAAATATAGAAATTGTTATATAATATACAGATACACCCGAACCTATTTTCGTAGAAGAAAGATCTCATGGAGAAAGTCCGCAAACAGATTGTTGAAATGGTGAAGCGCAGTAAGAGTATTTTACTTATGCCATCAGCTCCGGTTGATGGTGATTCGCTTGGGAGTTCACTTGCTCTGTACCTGGTTTTTAAAAAACTAGGGAAGCAGGTTACTGTTGTTTGTGCAGATCCCGTGCCTGACTCCTTTCAATTTTTGCCAACGACTAAAGTTATAAGCCACGATTTTTCTTTATCGAACGATTTTATTGTTACTTTGGATTGCGCCAAATCAAAATTGAAAACGATTGAAACTAAACTGGAACATGATAAATTCAATATTATTATTACGGCAAAGGCAGGCCAGTTTACCGATAAAGATGTTTCTTTTCATCATGGCCCAAGTAAGTATGACCTGATCATTACTGTAGATACTGGCGATTTAAGCCAGTTGGGAAGATTTTATGAAGATAATCCAGAACTTTTTACGTCTATCCCAGTAGTTAATATTGACCACCACGCTTCTAATGATTTTTTTGGGAAAATTAATTACGTTGATGTGATGAGTTCATCCACGACGGAGCTTTTGATTCCGTTGATTCATGATTTTGAGAAGGATAGCGAGCTTGAGCTTATGGATGAGGATATTGCGACGCTCCTATTGGCGGGAATTATTACCGATACCGGTAGTTTTCAGAATGCCAATACCACTCCAAGATCTTTTGCAGCATCTGCGCTTTTGGTAAAACATGGCGCACGCCAACAGGAGATTATTCATCATGTGTTTAAGACCAAGCATCTTTCTACTTTGAAACTTTGGGGACGTATTTTGAGCCATATTAAAGTTGATCAGCAGCATAAATTTGTCTGGTCAACCATCAGCCGTAAGGACTTTGATGAAACCAGGGCACGTGATGACGAAACCGGCGGTATCATTGATGAATTACTTACCAATGCTCCAGGAACTGAAATTGTTCTTTTGTTAAAAGAACGTACCGATGGGATGGCGGGCGGGAGTTTGCGCAGCACAACACCTGCCGTTGATGTGAGTCAGATAGCAGAAATGTTTGGGGGTGGCGGACATGTGCAGGCTTCGGGATTTAAATTTCCATGCGATAATTTTGAAGAAGCAGCCAAAATGATTGTTGAGAAAATTCGTGAGTTTCAAGCTAAGAGACTTGGTGTTTCTGCAAATTTTCAAGAAAATATCGAAAATGAGACTAAGAAAATTGCAAAAAAATCTCAACAGAAAGAGCAAAATGAACCTTCAAATGAGGGTAAGGAAGAAAAGACCGAAAAGAGGGTATCCTCAAAAACGGTTACCAAATCTGTTTCCAAAGACAAAAATATGGAAGAGACTTCTTTCACCGAAACGGTTGTTAAGAAGGCTAAACCAAAAGACAATGTTACGACATTTGAACTTGAACCTGGGTTTACCTATAAGTTCGAGGATTAGCCAATTTGTTCCAAGATTTCTTCGGCTATATCAAAGTTGCTGAATACTTCCGAAACGTCTTCGTCTTCTTCGATGAGTTCGATGAGTTTTAATAACTGACGTGCGACTTCTGCGTCGGCGATTTGCACATTTGTTTGGGGGACATAAGTCTGCGATGCAGAAGCCACCTTTATTCCCGCAGCCTCAAGCGCGCTTTTAGCTTTCATTACTCCTGTCGGCTCCGTGTAAATTTTAATGGTTTCACCTTCATTTACTACATCTTCCGCTCCGGCATCTATTGCCGTAAGTTCTATGTCGTCTGCGTTTTTTCCAGCTTCCTCCAGGTTCACTTGAATCACTCCTTTTTTCTTAAAGAGGTATCCTACCGTTCCGGCTGAGCCGAAATTTCCGTCGTTCTTGGTGAAAATATGTTTCACATTTGTAAGCGTGCGGTTACGATTGTCGGTGAGTGTTTCAATATATAAAGCTGCTCCACCTGGACCAAAACCTTCGTAGAAAATTTCTTCCATAACTACGGCGTCTTTCCCTTCACCGCTACCTTTTTTTATGGCGCGTTCGATGTTTTCCACCGGTACGTTTTCGGCACGGGCATTATCAATTGCCGCTCGCAAACCCGGATTATGCCCAGGATCACCACCGTTGCGCGCAGCTACTGCAATAAGCTTTGCGTGTTTGGTAAAAATCTTGCCGCGCTTTTTATCAGTGCTGGCTTTTTTGTGCTTGATGGTTGACCATTTGGAGTGACCTGACATTCAGTAATTTTTTTAGTACTATCTGGCAGGTATTATACGGAGGTCTACTTGGCGAAATCAATAGCGCGAAGTTGAACCTGGGTCATGCCTTTCCATTCATTGCGGACAAGGCTGCAGACTAAATTGATATTTCCAGGAGATTTGAGCAGTGATTCATGATGCCCCAGTTTGAAAGCGATCACCGGTATGCGTTTCCGTTTTCCCTGTAAACGGAAATGAAGATGTTGCTGGTCTTTTCCCACCCGTTTTACATCAACTGGCTCCAATCCCTTCAAGAGGAATCTTGGCTGTTCATTGCCGATTCCAAACGGTTCCATTTGTTCCAGAAGTGTGAGGAGATTTTCGTTGATATCTTCTTCGTTTAGTTCGCAATCTATGGTGAGCTCTTGTTTAATTTCCTGATCTTTCAGCTTCTCTTTGGCATAGGTTTTCATGGCATGAGCAAACTCCGGAAGATTTTCTTTGCGTAGATTAAATCCTGCCGCCTGGGCATGTCCGCCAAAATTTTCGAGTATGTTTCCATGCGCCGTGAGGGCATCAACCAGATTAAATGATTCAGGGCTGCGGGCTGATCCTACCAGATATTCACCAAAATCCTGCATGATTACCGCAGGTTGCTGGTATTTTTCTACTATTTTACTGGCAATTAAACCTAAAATTCCCACATGCCAACCCGGACTCCAGGCAACGAAAACTTTTTCTGAAAGATCCGCTTTATCCCTTGATTCAAGAGCTTCTTCAATTGCTTCCGCTACCATGATTTGGCGACGCTGATTGAGTTTTTCAAGATGTTCCGCAATTACTTTTCCCTTTTCATTCGGTTCATCGTAGAGCAAAAGTTGCAGTGCATAATATGGTGAATCTATACGTCCAGCAGCATTTATGCGGGGCCCGAGGCGGAAACCTATGACACTAATATCGAGTTTACTGCTTGAGTCTATACCGGCCATTTCTTTCAGGTAGTTGAGACCCGGCCAACGGGTTCTTTGTAGAGCTTCAAGGCCGTATTTTACTATAATGCGATTTTCATCTACCAATGGACCTAAATCTGCCACTGTGCCAAGACTGGCCAAATCCAGAAGTGAGTATAAATAGTTTTCACGTTCTTCACCCTTGAAGGTGTCGTGAAGGAGGGCACAGGCAAGTTTGTATGCTACGCCAGCACCTGTTAAACCTTTAAATGGATAGTTACAACCGGGTTGAAGGGTATGCAGCACGGCAAAAGCTTTGTCTGGGAATATTTCCGGAACTGTGTGATGATCGGTGACTATGACATCTACGCCCAAATCTTTTGCCAGTGATATTTGGCTTGCGCAAGAGACTCCGCAGTCTACAGTTATTACCAATCCTACTTTCAGTTCTGCAAATTCACGGATGAATTTTTCACTTAACCCGTAACCGTCTTCTACACGATGGGGTAAACGATAAGAAACTTTTGCTCCCAAAATCTTGAAAGTGTGAACTAAAATCGCCGTTCCACTGATTCCATCAACATCGTAATCACCAAAAACCATGATGCGTTCACCATCTTTAACGGCTTTCTGTATACGTTCCACAGCTTTGTCCATGTCTTTCATCAGGAATGGATTGTGGAGACCCTTTTTGTAGCTGTCTTTTAGAAATGATTGGGTGAACGTGGCATCAGTCAGCCCGCGATTTTCCATCACTTTCTGTACGGCAGTTTTGTTACTGTCGGTATTTTTTAATTGCCAGCTTTTTCCTAGTATAGACACGTTTTTTCGTTAATTATTGATGCTATTTTTCAGATCTAAATTTAACATATTTTCGAGCTCTTGCCCTGGGATCCAGTATACATCTTTATAGCGTCTGAACCAGGTCATTTGCCTCTTGGCGTAATTGCGAGTGTTCTGTTTAATCATCTCGGTTGCCGCTTCTAAACTGCACCCTCCTTTGATGTATTCTACTAACTCCAAATAACCTAATGAAGACATTGAGGGAATCTTTTCATTATAACCGCGAAGAAGCAAACTTTTTACCTCATTTAGTAATCCGCGGGCGATTTGGTCATCTACACGGCGGTTAATGCGCTCGTATAGTTCTTCACGCGGCCAGTCTATGCCGATGGAAAATACATTGAATAGGCGGTCGCCTTTGAGATCGCGTTTTGTCTGGCCACTTACCATGTTGATTTCAAGGGCACGAACTACATAACGAACATTGTTTGGATGAATTTTTGCTGCAGTTTCCGGATCACATTCTTCAAGCAGTTTATGCAATGCTTCTGCACCGTTTTCTTCGTAGTACTGAGCCAATTTTTGGCGTAATTCTACTTGAGGAGGAATTTGTGGAAGTTGATAGTTTTCGATGATTGTATTGATGTATAAACCTGTTCCTCCACATAAAATTGGAAGTTTTCTTCGGGTGTGGATTTCGTTAATGGCTTTGGTTGCCATTCTTTTGTAATCAGAAAGTGTGAATTCGTCTTTTGGGTCTGCGATATCCAGTAAATGATGAGTTATTCCCTCTTGTTTCATTTCGGGAATTTTATCTGTACCGATATCCATGTGTTTATAGATTTGTCTTGAGTCTGCTGAAATAATTTCACCATTAAAAACCTTAGCTAACTTTATGCTGAGCGCCGTTTTTCCTGATCCTGTCGGTCCAAGAATAGTCAACAATGGACGGTTGGCCCGTTGTTCACTTTCAATGAGGAACTGCTGGATTTCTTCGTAGAGATTCATAGTAGCAAGGATGTAAAGTCCCTGTTTAAGCTGTATATCCAGACCTTTGTTAGCCTGAGTTGACAGTATATTAATTTTATATCTATTTAGCAATGTCTTTTTTAGGTTTTTGGGCTTGTTGATAAAAAAACTGTTTGACAATTTTGTGCTCCTTCAGTAAATTAGGCGCTGCGTCATAGACAGCATGGCTGGAACTCGAAAGAGAACCATAAGACCTGCCGAGATAGCACACAACTCACATGGTTTGCAGCGTAGCTGCGTGTGTCTCAACGTCTATCGACAGTTGGGATTTTTTTTACATCCCTCCAAACTCACACCACTCTTTATTTATTAATTTCCTTACATGGCAGTCACGAAAGCAAAAAAGGCTGAAGTGCTCCAGGAGCTGAACGACAAATTCGGTCGATCCAAAGCTGTGTATTTTGCGGGTTATCGTGGCCTTACGGTTAAAAAGGTTACTGACCTCCGCAAAAAATTACATGCTGCGAACGTAGACTACGTTGTTGCTAAGCGAACCCTGATGAAGCTGGCAGCCAAAAATAATAACATGGCGGAAATTCCGGATGAAGTTTTGAAAGGGCCAGTAGCTGCTGTTTTCAGTTATGAAGACGTGGTTATGCCTGCAAAACTTGTCCATGCTTTCTCTAAAGAAGCTGAACAGTTGGAGCTTCTGGGAGGCATTGTGGATGGTCGCGTGTTAACAAAAGCGGATGCGAAAGCTATGGCTATGCTCCCTTCCCGCGAAGAACTTTTGGCCAAATTGGTCGGTTCTCTCAAGAGTCCAATATCTGGTTTCCATGGCGTGCTCTCTGGCGTACTTCGCAACTTTGTTTATACCCTTAACGCTGTTAAGGATAAAAAGGGCCAGGCTTAATTCTCATATATATAAATTTATTTATCTCTCTAACCAATTTATCTCATGTCAGATCTCTCAAAAGACGCTCAAGGTATTCTCGACTCAGTTGAGAAACTTTCTGTCCTCGACCTTGCAAACCTCGTAAAGGCAATGGAAGAAAAATTCGGTGTTAGCGCTGCCGCTCCTATGATGATGGCTGCTCCAGGCGCCGCTGCAGGTGCTGCTCCAGCTGAAGAAGCTAGCGCAACTGTAAACGTAATTCTTGCTGACGCTGGTGCTCAGAAGATCAACGTTATCAAAGCTGTTCGTGAAACAACAGGTCTCGGTCTTAAAGAATCTAAAGATATCGTTGATGGCGCACCAAAACCAGTTAAAGAAGGTGTACCACGCGAAGAAGCTGATAAGATGAAAAAAGCTATCGAAGCAGCTGGCGGTAAAGTTGAATATAAATAGTCTGAATCAACTTGAAATTTTGCCATCTGTTGAGATGGTAACTACAAAAAGCCCTACCGAAAGGTGGGGCTTTTTTTGTTATGGATATCCCGTGATTATTACACTGTAGAATCATTGACACTACTATGTTTTTCTAGTATTGTCACATCCACTTATTTTTTTGATGCTATGAAATTACCTTCTAAGATTTTGGCTCTGTCTGCGGCATTTGCTGCGTCTACCGGCCTGGTTGTTTATGGTTTTATGAGTCTTCCGGCATCGGCTACTACTGAAGAACCTGCCACGGTAAATCAGGAAGCTGCCGTTCAAACTGATCAGCTGATTCAAACAGCTACTGTTGCTAAAGAAGTTACGGTAATGGGAGTTGAGAATGGTTATAATTCTTCAATTGAGACAACGGGTACGGTCAGTTCTCTCACCTTGGTTAACATATTTGCGGGCGCGCCGGGCATGGTAGCAAAAGTTTATGCCCAAAATGGACAAACTGTGAAAGCAGGTGATGTTCTTTTTGAAGTAACAGGCCTTCAAGGAAATACCCATCCTTATGTTTCACAACTGGCATTGGCACAGAAATCTTATGATTCTGCCAAAAAGAGTTATGGTCTTACCTTGAGCGCAAACGATTCTTCTTTGAAAGCCGCAGAGCTTCAATTGCAGAGCGCTCAACATCAGGCTGAAGGCCTCATGCTTGATTTGCAGGGTATGGATGTGAATTTAGCAGGAATTAAAAATGGTGAACTTATTTTGCGAGATACTTTTGATCATACTCGTGTGAAAAATGGCTTCGACTACGATAATACTCAGGACGGCCTCGATGCTCTGAATGATGCGATTGATGCTTTGGAAAATCAGAAATATAACGCTGAACAGGATTTGGAAGATCTTGGCACTGTTGATACACCTGAAGAACAGATGATTTTTGATCAACTGAAAGCAGGAATTGACGAAATGAATAGTTCTCTTGAGGATCTTTATACCAAGGCTGAGACTGCTCATAATGGATATGATACTTTGCAGGAAGGTTTGATTATGGGTGAGAATCAGTTACTCGCTCAACTTGCTCAAACAAAGACGCAGGGTGAAGCCTTGTATTTAACACGTCAATCTACTGCGGCAAAACTTGGTGTAAATGGAGAGTTAACTGATGGCGTTTTAATGGCTGAAGAAGCGGTTAATGCGACTAAGCTTCGTAATGAGGCTTCTTTGGTTCAGGTGAAATCCGGCGTTGATGCAGCTGCCATAAATTTACAAATGGCTCAGGCTCAGGCTGATACTTTGAAAGTTAAGGCTACAATTGGCGGTACTTTGGAAGGTTTTGATATTCATGCCGGCCAGATGGTGGGTCAGCAGTCCCCTGTGGCAAATATTCTTGATACCAGCTCTTTTGAACTGAAAGCTTTTGTTGATATTGAAACAGCACAACGTATTGATATGAAGGGTCTGGCACAGGTAAAAATCGGCGGCCGTTGGGTTCCGGTGAAGATTATGCATATTGGAAACAGCGCTGATGTGATGACGAAACTTGTTCCGGTAACTTTACAGCTTCCAAAAATTTCTTTGAAAGCGAATCAGGTTTTGAATGTTCAATTGCCTCTTGTTTACTCTGGGGTTAATTCAGAGGTGAAGAGCGTGTTTATTCCGCTTGATGCCTTGATTGTTGGTACTGAAGAAAATTATGTTTATGTGAATGAAAGTGGTGTTGCTCGCAAGCGACTGGTAAAAATCGGGGCTATTTCCGGAGACCGAGTTGAGGTTGTGGATGGCCTTTCCGGCAGCGACGCGGTGATTGTCCAAGGGGCTCGTGAGTTAACTGATGGTGATTCAGTGACTGTTTTATAGTTATTTTTTCTAGCATTTCTTCGCATGTCTTTTTTTAAGAAAAATCAGAAAACGGAAGAGTCACATGAGAGTCAGGGAGATTCATTGTATCTGGATAAACTTGAGTTTACAGAGGATGCAAAGAAAACTTTTTTGAACTATTTTATAGAGAACTTCAGGGTCATTATTTTGATTATTATTTCCCTGATTATCTGGGGTGTTTATTCATTCCAAATGTTGCCTCTGGAATCGAATCCCGAGGTAAAAATTCCTTTTGGTGTTATTACGGTCAGCCTGCCGGGTGCTTCACCGGAAGACATGGAGGAGTTGATTATTAAGAAAATTGAACCGCGGGTTTCACGATTAAAAGGGGTAAAAGAGGTTGATGCTTCTGCGGGAAACTCGTTTGCTCTTATCACGGTTGAGTTCAGGGCTGAGGAGGAATTGAATGACGCAATCCGCCGTTTGCGTGATGCGGTTGATGGCGTAAAGGCAGATCTGCCCGCTGATGCCAGCGACCCGATTGTAAGTGAAATTTCGTTTAGTAATTCACCTATCTGGACTTTGGTTATTTCCGGTCCTTATGATAATTTCACACTTCGCGAATATGCGGAGAAGGTAAAAGAGGAACTTGAAAAACTTCAGGGTACGAGTGAAGTGACTATTGACGGTGGTGATCTGTATGAGATTCGTGTTTCTTATGATCCGCAAAAACTGGCTACTTATCATCTGTCGATTGATCAGGTAAATAACCAGATTAAAGGTGCTAATTTTTCTTTGCCGTCCGGCAACTTTACCGTTTCGAAATATGAATATAGCGTCAACAGTATTAACAAATTTACTGACGCTGCAGAACTTCGAAAACTTCCGATAGCACAATTTAACGGCCAAATAATCAGATTGCAGGACGTTGCTACCGTTATGGAGCGAGCCGCCGAACGTACTTCTTATAGTAAGTTTTCGTTGAATGGCGGTGAACCTCAAAATGCAGTTACCTTGAATATCGTGAAGAAAACCGGCTTTTCTATCATTGATTTAATTGATGATGGCAAAGCGAATGTTCAAAAACTAAAAGATGAAGGATTGCTTCCACAGAATGTGAATATTGAAACGACATTGGATATTTCGAAAATTATTCGCAGGGATTTTGATCAGCTGGTGAATGATGGTTTGTCGACAATCTTGCTGGTAACTATTGTGCTTTTCTTGTTTGTTGGATTGAAAGAGGCTTTTGTTGCCGGTTTAGCGGTCCCTTTGGTTTTTGCTGCAAGCTTTGGTGTGATGCTGATGCTTGGTATGACTTTGAACTTCTTGTCGCTTTTTTCCCTGATCTTGGCTTTGGGTCTGTTAGTGGATGATGCGATTGTGGTGGTTCAGGCTACTAAACAGTATTTAAAGACGGGTAAATTTACCCCTGAAGAAGCAGTGCTTTTGGTTTTCCGTGATTTTAAGGTTCTGCTTTTCACAACAACCATTACTACCATCTGGGCGTTTTTGCCGCTTTTGCTTGCGACAGGTATTATCGGTCAATTTATCCGTTCTATTCCGATTACCGTTTCCGTAACGCTCGCGACATCGTATTTTGTGGCGATTGTGATTAATCATCCTATGGCGATTATTCTGGAACGATTCCGTTTAACTCGCGGCCCGTTGAAAGCAATTCTGTGGATATTGGGATTGGCAACTGTGGGGACATTCGTTGGCGTGATCACTAGTGGCGCTGCTCTTGGGGCTTTGATTGGTTTTGCGATTTGTGGAGTTTTGTTCTTTTCGTTGTTTTTTGTTTATCGTTCAAAGTTACGTGATAAATTGAAAATTAATGAGGATCTGCTTTTACAGGAACAGGCTGATCCGGAAAAGATTAAAGCAAAGATCTATCATCATTATTTGGCTGAAGGAAGCCAGAAAAGTTTTTGGAATAAGGTTATCGGCGGTTTGATTAAGGTTGATGCATTTCTTCCTTCATTCGGCCGATTTTTAAATAGTATTTTGCAAAGCCGATTTAAAAAGGTACTGGTTTTGATTTTTGCGATTATTCTTTTTGCAGGTTCCGTAACGTTGCCTGCCACAGGTGTTTTAAAGTCTGAGTTTATTCCGCCTGCGGATTCTGAGTACATGTATGTAAATATTGAAGGTGCGCCCGGATTGATACTTGAGGACACGGCGAAGGTTGCTGATGAAGTTGAAAAAGTGCTTTTGGCGGAAAAAAACATTAACAATTTTACGATGGTTATTGGTTCAGGCGGTGTGAATACCAGTAATGACCTGACATCGGATTTTGGCGGAGGCGGGGGAAAAACCCATCTTGCGCAGTTTGCCGTGAATTTGTATCCGTTGAAAGAGCGTCCAAAAGATGAAGGTATGCATGAGGGTGAAAAGTCTTATGAAATTGCACCAAAACTCCGTGAGAAACTTTCACATATCAAGGGAGCCAATGTTACGGTGATGGAACTTTCGAGCGGACCTCCGGCCGGTGCGGATTTTCAGGCCAACATTTTGGGTGAAGATCGTCATGAGCTGGAAAAAATTGCAAATAGATACAAGGATATTCTTGCTTCCATTCCGGGTACCGTGAATGAAAAAACTTCTATCAAATTGAGTCCAGGTGAGTTCACATTTAAGTTTAAGCCTGATCAATTACAGCTTCATGGGATTTCCTCTGCGCAGGTGGCTTTTACGCTCCGTGCTGCCCTGAGCGGCGTGGAAGTGACAAAACTTTTCAGAGGGAATGATGAGATCAGCGTTCATGCAGAATTTGCCGATGGATCTTTACCAACTATTGATTCACTGAAGACCCTTCAACTGACGAATAACCTTGGACAGGCTTTTAGTTTGGGAGATGTGGCTGACGTTACTCTTGAGCCGGCACTGACTTCCCTTTCACGTATTGATCAAAAACGTGTTATTACGCTTTCGGCAAGCGTTGAAGCTCCAACTTTACCAACAGATGTTCTGGCACAGTTCCAGGAAAAAATTAAGGAAGATAAACTGCCTGCCGGTTATGAAATTCAGTTTGGCGGTGCCAACGAAACCAATAATGAATCGATTTTCTCGATTCTTCGAGCGATGATTGTGGCGATGATGCTGATTGTGGGAACACTGGTAATTCAGTTCAACTCTTTCCGCAAGGCTGTGCTTGTGCTTGCGGCAATTCCACTGGCCATGACCGGTGTTTTTTATGGATTGGCAGCCATTGGTTTTACTCTTTCTTTCCCAACTTTGATCGGTATTTTGGCACTTTTTGGTATCGTGGTGAAAAATGCGGTGATTCTGGTGGATAAAATCAACCTGAATCTTCGAGTTGGCATTGAGTATACCGATGCTATCGTCGATGCTGCAAAATCCCGTCTGGAAGCTATTTTTCTCACATCTATCTGTACAATTATCGGCATGGTGCCACTCACTTTGCATAATGAAACATGGAAGGGTTTAGGAGCCGCTCTGATGTTTGGATTGGCTGCTTCAACTCTCCTTACCCTGGTGGTGATTCCAGTGCTGTTTCACATGACGATGAGAGGCAAGTATGCGAAGCAAGAAAAGCTGGCTTTGTACGAAGCTGAACTTGCAAAAAAATAGTACCCGGGCCCTGGTTGGTTCATCTCTCTTGATATTTGGCCTTCAGCCCATTTACTTTTTGGCTGAATTTTGCTAAAATAATGAGATTAAAAAAATAAAAACAAAAACTTATGCCTGACAACAATCTTAAAATTGATGGCGGAAGCCCGGTTATTAAAATCGACGCTACACCTTCAACTCCTAAACCAGCAGCTAGTCCTGCCCCAGCCCCAGCGGGCTCAGCCACCTTGAGCGGCGCTTCTTTTTTTAACAAGACGGAAGCAAAAACAACCGGTCCAAAAATGATTGAATCGATTGTGGCCGGCTCTGACACTGCGTCCAAGCTGAAGCCAATTTTGGGTAATGCTCCAACCCTGCAGAAGAGCCTTGAACAGGATCGCGAACTACGTTTGAAGAAGAAATTACGTCTGGTTCAGACTCTTGCCCTGGTTGTTTTTGTTCTTGCCGCCGGCATGACTTTTTACTTTTACAGTGAGCTGTCTCCGGGTGCAAATTTGTTTGGCCCGAATACAACAGAACGCTTGAAAGAGGCCAACACCAATCTTCGATCCCTTCAGACCCAGTTGAATAAATATCGTTATCTGGGGGCACAGGTTACCCTGGATCGGTTTAGTTTTGTCGCTGATCAGTACATGGATAAGATGGCCA
>JADZCU010000003.1 GCA_020851415.1 Candidatus Peregrinibacteria bacterium
CGAACCATTTCGACTGCTTTTGCCCTGATTCTTGGCATCTTCGGGTTCACGGTATATGACATATTTTGCTTGGTTACTGGATTTTTTATTCTACCTCCTCCTGTTCACAAGCTATTGAACCATTACGAGGGTATTGACAAATATATAAAAACCATGATACAATTAAATGAAACGTTGATATTTGAAAACAAAAACAAAAATAAAAAGCCAGGGAGAAAGCTGTGAGAGACCTGAAGCATAGATATGGTTTACCCCGTTTCATGTTTTGTGTCCCTCCCAGCTTCCTCCCTAGCTTGGGCACGGATCAGAACTATCTTTATCCGCCAGATAAGATTTTTCTGCCTTTCTCTACCGCTTGATGGCTTCAATATCAAGCATGTGAAAGTAAGAGATTGAATGCTGTGGTACGACTACGTGGAGTTTCGGCACTGTAAACCTCGGTTTATATCCAAACTTTCTGAGTCGCATCATTTCGGACGTCTCGCTTTGATAACCGCACAGGCTTATCACTTGGAGCGACCACTGGAAGACCCAATCTTCTTCCGGGGTTCGATATCCGTCCTCAACTAGGGATCTAAAATGTTCTTTTACAATTCAAGATTCATCAATATCCAGGGAGAAAGCTGGGAGAGACCTGAGGCATCGTTAGGTACACCCTCAATCATGTTTTACGTCTCTCCTAGCTTCCTCTCTGGATCTGATCTCCATACTTTCGACTATGTCTTAGAGTCCCCCAGGTTCTAAGCGTATGTTCTTTCTTCGCTTGGTGGGTAAAAAGGCCGAGCTGTAGGATTGAATGAATGGTCTTGGGATTTCGACACTGTGATGTTTTGTTCTTCGGAACAAACATTATGCGCCGACACCCCAGAGCAATGCTTTCTTTTCATAGAAATATGTCAGGAAAAGCGGCTACTTACGGAAACTAATAATTTCCTGAGTGTCCACTTGTCTGAAGCCAAAGCTTCAGATTCAGGGAGTCTTGAAAACAAAAACAAAAACGAGACTGTAGGGGAGTTGCCTTCGGTCTATGCATTTGCCACTTTTTTTGGCACATAGTCCTCAAGACAGCTCCCTCCTAGTCTCTTTTTTTAAAGTTATTTGATCCTTCGTACTACTTCGTCAGAACCGAAAAATTCACTCACTGTATTTCCGAATACAGTTCGCTAGAATTTTTCGGTTCTTCCTCGTATTACTCGAATCAAATAACTTTAAACCACAAATCAAAATATCCCGGCACAGCCTTGCTCATCCCAAATACCCAGCTCCTTATCCGTGGCATCTTTTTGTGTATTCAAAAAATCATCACGCAACTTATATTTCGCATCCTGCGGATTAGATTCCTTGGCAATACCCTGTTGCAAAAGTTCCTTATTGTACAACTTCCCGTCAGGAAGTTTCACATAACGCAGATCGCGTCCATGGATATCCTTGTCGCCGCTGGCGGTATCTTCTTCCAGCCAGATACCTCTATCTTTCGCAAAAATTTTCGAAGCTTCCGCAAGCGCTTCTTTGTCATAACATTGATGTCCTTTTTGGGGACCGGTAAGTTCCGGAGCATCCACCCCAATGAGTTGAACCTTCTTAAGCGCTTTTCCGTCATACACCAATAAACTATCCGCATCGATCATATGTGCAACCCGGTAAGGAGCAACCTTTGGCATAAATGGCAAAATAAACACCTGATAAATAACAAAGATAATACCGGCCATAACCAGAATTGTGAGCAGAGGTCTCAGAAACTTCATAAGGATGACTAAAAAGGGGCCAAATATAGCACACCTCAAATATCCTGCAAAATAAAAAACTACATCCCCAGACGTTTTTTTAGTTCATCTTTACTCTCAAATAAAGCCTTAGCCGAAGCAAAAACCTCCGAGTGATCAAACGCCAACACAGGAACTTTCTCCACGGCAACCCACTCAGCTTCCGCAGCATCATCACCGGCCTGAATAACAGCTTTTTCAGGTTCCACCACGGCCAGATATTCAACAGAAACAACCGTACCGCGCGGATCACGCCCTGGTTTTGAAAACACACCCACAAACTCCAACGCTTCAACCTCGAGCCCTGTCTCTTCCTTCAGCTCCCTCCGCGCCCCCTCTTCGCAAGACTCACCCCATTCCATAAAACCACCCGGCAATGCGTACATCCCCTTAAACGGATCACCCCCGCGCACAACCAGCAAAACACACAAAACGCCATCCTTTACGGTAAAAACAACAGTATCACAAGCAACAGTCGGTCGTTTCCCTTCTCTGCCAAAAAGATCTGTCATGTATTCAAATAATAAAATTCATAAACCGCTCCATGAGCCCGCATCCTCAATGATGCACAAATACAATCACTACAGCTCATTTACATCTCCCGTAGCATATCAAAAATCACCCAAAAATGGTATAATAGAAAGATAAAACTCGGTCAGTGTAACCCCGGTGAAGTTTACCAATGTGATCTCCCGTGCGAAAAAAAGACATACAAAAACTCGAATTTGGGGTGAAAATCGCCATCGTTGGCATTATCGAAATAACCCTGCTCGCAATAATAAAAGGAGCCTTTGGCTGGTATACAGGCATCGTCGTTTTAATGGCCGACGCGCTCAGCAGTTGTACGGATTTATTAACGCTGTTTGCCAGTCTGGTAGGACTCAAAATAAGTGAAAGACGCGCCGACAAAACTTTTAAATACGGATATTACAAAGCCGAAACATTTGCTGCATTCGTAACATCGTTAATTATCATATATTTCGGTTTTCAAATTTTATTTGAAAGTGCCGAACGCATAACGGCCCTGCCCGAATCCAAAGACCAATTCCTGGCTGTTATATCAGTTTTGATTACAGTAGCGGTAACTTTGCACCTAAGCCATTACCTAAAGAAAGCCGGTGAAAAAATAAACTCACTTTCACTCACTAACACGGCAAAAGAAAAACGCATGGATCTGATAATGGAATCGGGCGTATTGGTTGGAATTGCCGCAAACTATTTTCACATTCCATACGTTGAAGGAATTATTGGTGTCATCATGTCACTAATGATTTTGCGCATAGGCTGCTCCACCGCAAAAGAGTCGCTGTTCTTTTTGTTGGACTATTTCAACGATCCGGAACTCACCAAAAAAATCCACGATACTATCAGATCAAAATCACATGTGGTAAAAGAAATCCGGGATATCCGCCTGCGCCGCGCCGGAACGTTTATTTTTGGCGAAGCATTTCTGGAAATCAATCCATACGCACAAACCAGAGATATCAGAAATGAGCTGGCAAACCTGAAAGAAGAAATAAGCAAAATAAACGACTACCTCAAAGATTTCCGTCTGTATGCGGAAATTCCACATACTCCGCACATCCGCATAGCCGTCCCAATTCAGCAATTAAACGGCCTGGATTCAATAGTCGCTCATTCACCTGAAGAAACAAAAGCATACCTTTTCATAGATGTGAAAAATGAAAAAATGTCACTATACGATTCGGTAAAGATCGAAAATTTCACACCACAAAATATCGCTCATATTGTTAATGTACTCAAAAAACACAAAGTAAATATCGTCATTAACAACGATATGCACAGTCTTCTCTATTACGAACTCCGTCGTCTCCAAAATATTGAAGTATACCCGGGTTTCAGCAACGTAACAGACGCGGCAAACACCGTAAAACTGCTCACCATAGACACCTAACATTAAAACTTTCAAAAGGATCACCCTACCTTTCAGTAAAGTGATCCTGCTCAAGTTTGAATGGAGTCAGATTTATTTGAGATCCGACATCTTAATAATTTTTACCTTCCCAACTCTTTTTTGAGGAAGTTGAATAACTTTCGTGGTGATTTTAGGTGCCGATTTCTTTACAGGTTTTACGTTTGGGATCAGAGCATATTTCATCACATCTGCCAAAGTTTTAACCGTATGGATAGTTAATCCGCTCAACAAATGCGCCGGAATATCAGTCAGATCCTTTTTGTTGCGTTCAGGGATAAGAATTGTTTTCAGACGTGCACGTTTAGCCGCAAGAATTTTTTCCTTCAAACCGCCGATAGGCAAAATTCTGCCCGTGAGTGTTACCTCGCCGGTCATCGCCACATCACGGCGTATCTTTTGCTGTGTCAAAAGGGAAACAAGCGCAGTACAAATAGTAATGCCGGCTGACGGCCCATCTTTCGGTGTAGCACCTTCAGGCACATGAATATGAATATCCGAGTTTTCAAAAATATCATCACTGATATGAAACTCTTTTGCGTTGCTGCGAACATAACTCAAAGCGGCGCGTGCGGACTCCTGCATAACATCACCCAGACTACCGGTAAGAATCAGGTTCTTACTACCTTTCA
>JADZCU010000004.1 GCA_020851415.1 Candidatus Peregrinibacteria bacterium
CATGCGGGTTTGCTTCGTGCGGAAGAGGGAATGTATCACCAATCACTTGAGGATATTGCGTTGATGCGTTCACTTCCGGATATGAAAGTGGTGTGTCCTGCGGATGCGACTGAGACGAAAAAAGTTTTGGAAACGGTAATGATGGATTATGGACCAACGTATATTCGTTTGGTGAATGTGCCGTTGCCGGACTTGTATGATTCGCAGCACCAGTTTGTTTTTGGCCGCGGACATATTTATAAGCAGGGGACGGATGTGTGTATTTTTTCGTATGGGACGGCGCTGCATATGGCTCTTGAGGCTGCGAGTGTTTTGGATCGTGACGGGATTTCGACTATGGTTGTGAATATGGCTTCGATTGCTCCAATTGATAAGGATTTGATCGAGGAATGTGCACGTCAAATTTCACGGTTAGTGACGGTAGAAGATCATCAAACGGTTGGTGGACTTGGTTCTGCGGTTGCGGAAGTTTTGTCTGAGAGATACCCTGCAAAGCTTTTACGTCTGGGAATGGAAGGCTACGGTGAATCGGGCAAAGTAGACGACCTGTTTAAGAAATACCAGATGGACGGAGCGGGGATTGCGGAACGAGTACGAGTTTGGGCGGCGGAGAAGGTGTAGGGGGAAGTAAGGACTAGAATATGATATTACCTGTTTCAGGGCTGTTGTTCTTTGGTAGTCTGTTTTTATTTACCTCAAAATTTTCTTTTTTGTTTAGCTGTTGAATAATAGGTTTCAAAGTTATGCTTTGAATTTCAGATCGTTTTTTTGGTGTTTTTGAAACTTTTAACTCCCCATTTTTAAGCAAATCTTTATTTAATACTTTGTTTAAACCATCAGACACATCTTTAATATCTAGGCGTGCCTTGTATTTTTTGTTTAGTTCACGACGGATATATTTTAAAACGGATGTGCTAGCTAGGATGCTAATTAAGTTGCTTTTGGAGGTGGCTTTTTTCTTTTTTGCACAATCTTCGAGTTTGCCACTTTTTAGGCTTTCTTTTGAGAGTAAACTGAGCGATTCCCATAATTTTTTTGGGTTGAATGTGGTTTCATCATCTACAAATTTAATAGAGAATATTTCTTCATGGGTTACGCCATTGCTATTACTGAAGGTCAAATTATATAATTTCCATTCGATTCCATTGGTGAGCAAAACCCAATGGATACCTTTTGATTGAGCTGCGTAGCCTTCAGCTTGTTCAATATCTTTTTCGTTTAGTATTTTGTGGTTTGCCCGCTTAGCCTCAATGAGGTATTTAATTTTTTCACCTTGTTTAATAGCAAAATCGCAAAATCCATATTTCATTAACACTTCTCTGGAGATTTCTCCCTTAAGTGGGTCGAAATTAAAGACTTCTTCGAAAAACTTCATAAGATACATAACTGTATCTGCTTCATTTGCGTCGCTATCCCGCGCATCTTTAAAGATTTGAAAATATTTTTTGAGTTTTTTTGTGGTTGATCTGTCGAGCTTCATAGGAAGATGTTTTACAGATGTTTTTTTGATAATCTATATATTATAAGTCATTTTCCCGTATTGGTCAATTTTAGCCTTATGACATGTGTGTGAGTATTCTGATAGGTCTCGTAACTGGTAAAGTCTGCCCGGGCAGACTTCGGGGGGGTGTTATGGGTGTCGTTTTTCGATGGGTATTTTGACATATCTGTTTATTAAATACGAATGGTGATTGCTGATTTTGCCTTCTGTAAGCTGTAAAACTGTGTTTGTTTTGGCACATTTGACAGTGTTTTTCAATATGGAGTGCTGGATTTTTGGCTTTTAAATGCTAGAATTCTTATATTCTATATTTTTATTTCTTTGATGATTATGGAGGTTAAAGTTGAACAAATTGGTGAAATTGGTGAGCAGAAAATTTTGCTGAATGGGGTCGGAGTTTTAAATAAAATGCGTTCATTCAACAAAAAATTGTCTGTTGAAGATCAAAAACTTTATGAGCTTTGTAAAAAATTTGGGTCGCAGGCTTTGTCAGCCCGTAGAAAGTTCGCGGGGCTTTTGCCGGAAGTGTTTAGGCGACGTCTCTATCAGAAAAAAGGATTCAAATCTATTTTTGAGTTTGCTGCTAAATTGGCAGGAATGAGTCAGGATCAGGTTCGGGTTGTTTTGAATCTGGAGAAACGGTTTGAGGATAAGCCGGTGCTGAAAAGTTTGTTGGTGAATGGGGAGGCGAGTGTGAATAAATTGGCGAGGGTGGTTTCGATTGCTACGGTGGAAAATCAGGAGGTGGTTGCGGATAAAATTTTGGTTTTGCCGAAGAGTGCGCTGGAGACTTGGGTGCGGGATGAGAGGGTTGCGCAATGCGCGGATGGCGCGGCTGTGAGTCAGAGTGATGGAAAATATGTGTCTGATGGTGTTGTGGATACTTGCCAGAAGGGGGGCGATTTTGAAAATCAAAACGGCTTGCAGGAGAGTATTTTTGGAGGGGTGAGTCTGCCCGGGCAGACTTTGCAAATGGAAGTTTTGCAACAGCCAAAATTAGAAATGAATTTGGATTCTGATGTTGTGAGGGAACTTAACGAGCTTCATTCAAAAGGGATCGATGTGAACGAACTTTTGCGAAAAATGTTGGATCAGCGAAAGGTGAATATTGCTCAAGAAAAAGAGAAAATATCGAAAGAAATACATGAGAAAATGAGCGTAAATGACAAAAATATTCCCAAGAATCTTTCTCAAAAAAAGCGGGAGACGAATCACGCCGCATCAGTCCATGCCCAAAATCCAAAAAGTACCAGCCGCTATATTCCTGTGCGGATTCAGAAGATTTTGAAAGCTGAATATGGCGCAAAATGCTCAATCCATACCTGCAAGAAACCATCAAAACAGATTCACCACACCCAGAGATTTAGTCTTTCTCAAAATCATGATGCGAAATATTTGGCTCCGCTTTGTGCCGAGCACCACATTATTGCTCATAGTATTGATGTGAAGTTTTATAGAGCACGGCAAAAATTTACGGAGTAAGAGGCAAGTGTTCCTTAGTTCCTCTGGGTTGTGGAACGAGCGATTGTTTGGGCTGTGGAGAAGGTGTAGGTTGCCAGCTTTACATAAATAAACAAGAGATAACGCTATTTTCGTTAGATATTCTAGAGTTAAACATTGATTATCTCTATTTTGGCCGTGGAAGAGACCAGTTGTAGTGGATGCCCAGCATGCGGACTACGAAAACTGTGAGGGCGGTGGCGATGATGAGTATTTCTTGATTTACCTGGTAGTAGGAGAGTGCGAGGTAGAAAAGGCCGCCAATTAAACAGGCGGATGCGTAGAACTCTTTGCGGAAGATGAGGGGGATTTCTGCACTGAGGACGTCGCGGATGACGCCGCCGAAGCTGGCTGTGATTATGCCGAGGAGTAAGCTTGCCCATATTGGCAGGCCTTTTCCCAGTGCGATGGTCATGCCAAGGCTCATGAAAAGTCCAAGACCCACCGCATCAAAAATGATGATTGGTTTGTTGAGTTTTTTGAGTAAACGATGGAAGAAGAAAACTATAAGTGTTGCTGCGATGCAGGCGATTAGATAGTTTGGGTTTCGGAGAAAGGGGATTGGGGTGTCTCCGATTAGGATTGAACGAAGTGTGCCTCCGCCTACGGCTGTAACAACGGCTAATACTAGCATACCCAAGATGTCCATTTTCTTTTGAATTGCGACCAGGGCTCCGGAAATTGCGAATACGAAAACACCGAGGATGTCGACGAGTTGTATGAGGTCTTGGAGGGACATGTGCAAATATTTATTTCCATTGCCAATTATCTACTTCCGGGTTGTCTTTGCCGAATTTGTGGATGTAGATTTCGTGGTCGGCGATGATTTTTTCGAAATGTTTGATGAGGGCCGGTGCTTTTTTGGCGATGGCTGAGTTTGTTTTTGCGGCTTTTTCGATGGCTTCCATGGCCAAGTGATAGCGGCTGGCTTTGTTTAAGACCATCATTTCGAAAGGTGTTGTTGTGGTGCCTTCTTCGTTGTAACCGTGAATAGAGAATCTTTCGGCGTGCTTGTGGCCGAAGATGAGTTTTTTGATAACTCCGGTGTAGCCGTGGAAGTTGTAGATAATTGGTTTATCCGTGGTGAAGATTTCTTCGAACTTTTCGTTGCCAATTCCCAGTGGGTGGCGTTCGTCACCGATGCCAAGTGCCGTGAGTTCTGAAACATTTACAAAGCGGGTTTTGAGCTCAGGGATTACTTCTTTTAAGAGTTGGATGGCTGCCATGCTTTCTTGTACCAAGGCGTCGCCCGTTGCAGCCATAACAATATCTGGATCTTTGGTTCCTGCGGGGTCAACCCATTTCCAAACTCCAATACCGGTTTTGAGTTCTTCACGGGCTTCTTCTAAGGTGAGCCATTGTGGCAGTGGATTTTTTCCTGCGACGATGACGTTAATTCCGTTAGTGCGTTTGAGACAGTCTTCCATAATTACCAGCATGCTGTTGGCATCGGCAGGGAAGTAGACACTGCAGAAATTGCCGTGTTTTTCCAAGACATTGCTGACAAAGCTTGGGTTCTGGTGCGAGAAACCGTTGTGTTCCTGACGCCAGCCAACGCTGGTGAGTAAGTAATTGAGTGAGGCAACCGGTTTTCTCCATTTTACTTTTCCGGACTGTTTTAAGAATTTTGCATATTGGTCTACCATGCTGGCAACGATGGTTGCGAACGCTTCGTAGGTTACGAAAATTCCATGGCGGCCGGTGAGGAGGTATCCTTGTAACCAGCCTTGAAGGTTGTGTTCGGAAAGGACTTCCATCACACGTCCGTTTGGTCCGACGTTTTCGTCATATGGGTGAACCGGCCACATGTAGGCGCGATCTGTTACCTGGAAAAGATCCATGAATTTGTTGGATTCTGTTTCGTCCGGACACATGAAACGGAAATTTTTTGGATTGAGTTTGATAACGTCGCGGAGCATTTTTGCGCTGACTGCTGTGTTGCTGCCCATGGTTGCCGGGCCGCGTTTTTTGAGAGCCACTGCATAGTTTTTGAGCGGTGGAAGTTTGAGTGCTTTGAGCATTTCTCCTCCGTTGGCGTGTTTATTTTTGCCCATGCGGAGTGAGCCTTTTGGAACGTACTTGAGTACTTCGGGGAGTGGTTGGCCTTTGGCGTCGACCAATTCGTTGAAGCGGTAACTTTCCAGCCAGTGTTTGATGAGTTGGAAGTGTCCTGGATTTGTACGAGGATCGTTGATAGGGATGCCGTGGGAATGGTACAGGCCTGCGACTTTGTGGCCGTCGGCTTTTTCAATGCCGGTGTCACCTTTTGGTGAACGAAGGACGATCATTGGCCAACGAGCTTTGAGATATGGTTTTTTTGATGAGCGTGCTTTCTTTTGGATAGCGCGGATGCGTTTGTAGGCGGCTTCGAGTGCTGAATTCATATCGGCATGAGCTTTTGCAGATGTGATGTGTTCACAACTGACGATCATTGGTTCGTAGCCGTAGCCTTTGAAGAGGTGCGTGAGTTCTTCATCACTCATGGTGGCGAAGATAGTTGGGCCGGTGATTTTGTAACCGTTGGCGTGAAGAATCGGGAGCACCGCACCGCTGGTTTTTGGGTTTAAGAATTTGTTGCCGTGCCATGCTGTGGCGAGCGGACCTGTTTCTGCTTCGCCGTCACCAACGACGCAAGTGACTATCAGCTCTGGATTATCCATCACGGCACCGAATGATGTTGCGAGGGAGTAACCGAGTTCGCCGCCTTCCAGGATTGCTCCTGGGGTTCCAGGGTTGGTGTGGCTTGGGAAGCCGCCCGGCCAACTGAACATGCGAATGAGTTCTGCTGTTCCTTTTTTATCGCGCTTGAGCTGTGGATAGTATTCGGCGAGAGTGTTTTCTGCGAAGAGGTTGGCGATAACAGCAGGTGCGCCATGGCCTGGACCAGCGATGTACATCATGCTGGGTTTATGTTTGCTGATGAGATAGTTTACGTGTGCGTAAATGAAACTGAGCCCGGGCACGGTTCCCCAATGTCCCAGGATTCTTTCTTTGATATGTTCCGGCTTGAGTTCATCTGTGAGCAGGCAGTTTTCTTTGAGATATAACTGCGCGGCGCCAATGTAGTTTACGTAACGGAGATATTTATCGAACCACGTGAGAACTGGTTTGGGTAATTTTTTTGCCATAGGAATGGGTTTTAGAGTTTGTAATTTATTTATGAAAGGAGGGTTGGAAATTTTTCCAATAACTCATGATAATCTTGCACCACAATATCTGCTCCTGCTTGTTGTAACGCCTCTTTTGACTCTCCGGTTGTGACGGCAACGCAAAACATGTTTGCGGCTTTTGCGGCTTTTACTCCGTTTAATGCGTCCTCGAAAACGATACAATTTTGTGGTTCTACGCTGAGTTCTTTTGCGGCAAGGAGGAAAAGATCCGGTGCGGGTTTGGTGTTTTTAACTTGTTCTTGTGTGACGATTTTCTTGAACCAGTGATCGCCGATTTGGGATCTTTCTAAAAGTTTTTTTGCTGCATCTTGTTTGTTTCCGGATGCGATTGCGATTGGGAGTTTTTTTGTTTCCGCTTTTTTTAGTAGTTCGATAATGCCTGGTACTTGAGGTATTTCGGCTTCAGCGATAATTTCATCGTAGTATTTTTTCTTTTGATTGGCGCAGGCTGTGACCTCTTCTTCGGTTGGATTTTTGCCGTTTTCTTTGAAGACGGCTTCACAGGTTACTTTTGAGCGTTTGCCGGAATATTTTTTTTGGTCTTCTTCACGTGAGTAGGTGATGCCGTACTCTTTGAACGTTTTGATTAAAGCATCCGCATGAAAATGCTGGCTGATGATGAGTGTGCCGTCCATGTCCATGATGAGAGCCTTAATTTTACTGAAAAAGTGCCTCTTACTTCGTTGAAAACCAAAAAGCAGTTCACCGTATTTCCGAATACGGCTCACTTTACTTTTTGATTTTCGCCTCGTAATAGTCACTTTTTGAGTAAAATTAGTTTTTATTTTAATCTTTAATCGTTCTGCAAAAAAATGTTTTCCGTGTGCATCCATTTTTTGATGGCTGCGCCAAACGGCATCCAACTGGCGAAATAATGAAAATCGACGTAACGGCGCATCATGTATGGAATGATGCCTGCGAAAGTCACCATGCCGCGGCTGTAAACAAAATAGGTTCCACCAAGCGGGACGATGTATCCTTTGAAAACGGGATGATACTCTTTTTGTTTTTTGCCGATGATGTCTGCGTAGATGTTTTCACCGATAAGTCTTCCTTGTTGAATGGCGAGTTGAGCAATTTTTGGAACCAGGTTATGTCTTTTTGGGTCAAAAATTGTGGCGTTGTCTCCACCTGCGTAGACTTTTGGATAGTGAGGACTTTCAAGTGTTGAATAGGTTTCAAGCCCTCCCGATTCGTGCAAAACCGGAAATGATTTGAGGAGGGGATTTACCATGATTCCACCTGTCCAGACGAGCATGTCGGTGTGTATGTCAGGATGAGGGACGCCTTTTTTGTCGATGGTTTTGAGAGTTTTTCCGTTGTAGCCACTGATGCGCGTGTTGGTTATTGGTTTGATCCTCAGCTGTTTGAAGCGTTTGATGGTAATGTCCGATACTTTTTTGCCCAATCCTACAAATTCATCACTTCCCTGGATGATGCTAATTTCTACATCTTTTTCAGGATTGAAATGGTATTTGTGGCCGAGCTTTTTGATGCATCCAACCAGTTCACAGGCAAATTCTGCACCGGTGTATCCACCACCGCCTACTGCAATGTGTACTTTGTGTGTATCTTTTTTCTCATATCGTTCGCGGAACATTTGATCCAGATGGCAGTTGATAGCTAAAGCATTTTCCACTGTTTTGAGTGGGAAAGAGTTTTCAGCCAGGCCTGGAATGTTGTAGTAGTTGGTGACACTTCCAAGAGCCATAACCAGATATTCGTAGGGGATTTCGCCGTATTTTGAAAGTGTGACGGTTTTGTTTTTTGGGTCGATGGATTTGGCTGTTGATTGAGCATGAACAACAGGTAAACCTTTGAGGGCGCGCTTCATGGTGATGGTGACGGCGTCCTGCAATTTGGTCTGGCAGGCTTGCGTCATCTTTTCATTGTAGGCGGTACTGATTTCGTACAGGTCGCCGTTGTAGACGTGAATATTGCGGCGATCGACCAGAATGATCTGGTACTCTTTGTTGAAACGTAAGCGGCTGGCTAATTGTTTGGCTGCCCTGAGCCCGGTGAAGCCGGCACCTAAAATTACGATGTTCTTTTTATTGGTCTTAATCTTGCTAAGCATTTGGTGTTTTTTTATTTCTATATATCTCTTTGATTATAACACAAAAAGCCCAAATTGGGTATGGATGGTTTTTCAAAAATGGTTTCCACAGGCTGTATCTGCCGTGGGGTTGGTGGGGGTTTTCTGAGAGCGTTGAGGCGACGTCTTCTGAAAAATAACACAAAAAAAGAAGGGCTTATCCCTTCCATCTGTTTGGTTTATTTTTGAACGCCTCATTGCGAGTACTTGTTTCATCGCCGAGCGACGTTCCACAGGTATTGTAGCAGGTTCACAGAAAAAGGCAAGGTTTTACTTCAGCACTTGATGAAAAAGCTGTGACGTGGTTGAATACTTGCCAGATATGCAGCAGATGCCCCTCAAAATTTTTACTGGTTCTTCACATCCTGAATTGGCTCATGAAATAGCCAAAAATTTGCATGTGAAGGTGGATGATATGACGCTTACACGTTTTGCGTGTAATGAAATTTATGTGCGTCCGGAACAGACAGTTCGTGGGAGTGATGCTTATGTTATTCAAACTGCCACATCACGGGTGAATGAGGATTTTATGGAACTGTTTATTATTTTGGATTCTTTGAAGCGGTCTTTTGCCGGTCGTATTCATGTGGTGATGCCCCATTTTGGGTATGCACGACAGGATCGCGTGGCTACTCCGCGTGAACCTATTTCGGCGAAATTGATGGCAAAATTGATTGCTTCAGCTGGTGCTGATCATGTGATTACGATGAATTTGCATTCAGATCAGGAGCAGGGATTTTTTGATTTTCCGGTTGATAATTTGAGTGCGAAGAAACTTTTTGTTGAGTATTTTGCCAAGAAAAAAATGAATAATATTGTGGTTGTTGCTCCAGATACCGGTGCGGCAAAAACGGCAAAACGTTTTGCGGATGCTGTTGGTGGAGAGTTGGCTATTATTCACAAGGTTCGTACAGCGCATAATGTTTCCGAGGTTTCTCATGTTATTGGTGATGTTGCAGATAAGACCTGTATTATTTATGACGATTTGATTGATACCGCCGGAACTGTGGTGAATGCGAAAGAGGCACTGCTTCGAAAGGGTGCGAATGACAATGTGTATTTAGTGGCTACGCATCCGGTGTTTTCTGATCCTGCAGTGAGCAGGTTGAAGGCGGCGAAGTTTCAGGAGGTTGTGGTTATCAATACGATTCCACTTCCAAAGGAAAAGCAGTTTGAGGGATTGAAAGTGTTGTCAGCTGCGCCATTACTTGCCAAGACTATTTCCAATATTCACAACGCGAAATCTGTTTCTTCTGTTTTTTAATTTTTTGACATGCAAGCTAAGCAAACAACAATTTACATTGGTTCCGACCATGCAGGGTATGAGATGAAAGAGGCACTAAAGAAATATATTGGTGAAAAGGCTGATTTTAAGGCGGTTGATTTGGGTGCTTTTAGCCAGGACTCTCTTGATTATCCTGATATTGCCCGTGAGGTTTGTGAGAAAATTGTTGATGAAAAGGGCTCTCTGGGAATTCTTATTTGCGGTACCGGTATTGGGATGATGATGTCCGCAAACAAGCGTGAAGGTATTCGTGCGGCGGTTTGTACGGTTGAGTTGATGGCGAAAATGGCACGTTTGCATAATGATGCGAACGTACTTTGTTTGGGCAGCCGTATTATTGGTATGGATCTGGCTAAAAATATCGTTGATACTTTTTTGACGACTCCGTTTGAAAATGAAGAGCGTCATGTTCGTAGAATTGCCAAGATGGAGCCGAATGCCAAGCCGGCGAATCCTGAGGAGAGCTGCTAAGCTTTAATAAATTGAATGTGGTCCGATGTCGATGAAGGCTGTTTCCTCGTTTGTTTCGAATGAGAAGAGTGTTCTGGTTGAGTGGTTTACTGAAAATGACCAGTATTCTGAAAGAGGGTCGTTGAGTTTGTGGGTTTTGAGTCTTGGGTCGAAGCAGTTTGCTCGAAAAAGTTTTTCTTTTTGAATCATTTGCTTTTTTATTGATTCGGGAAGTTTTTTTAGTGCTCGCTTGAAATGGCTTGTATATATGATTTTTTTAATCTTCATCGATCAGATCTTTTATAGATTTTAGAACTTTGAGTTTTCCATCTTTTTTCTCTTTTTTGTATGTCATGATGGCTTTCATTGCCAATTCAAGTTCGTATTTTTCTGCTTTTGCCTGTATTTCTTCAAATTGGTGAATATCAATAATTACTACCTCGGGCTTATTGTTGTTGAGGACAACGAGTGGTTCTTGTGATTCGATGACTTCATCGAAGAGTTTACGATAATTTTTTTGGATTTGTTGCATAGATGCGGTTTTTGGAAACATATGAAGCTAGATTATATATTATTATAAATAATATTCTATATATTCTAGTATGTCAATTTTGATACATATTTGTGAATGTTCGATTGCAGGATAATGGAGAGTCCTAAAATTTTTCTAACGGGATTCACATATTTCTGGTATAATGGTGAAAAGAACCTGTTTTTATGAAGATACAAATCGCTCCATCTATTTTGTCGGCGGACTTTGGAAAATTGAATGCAGATATTGCTACGGTTGAGCCGTATGTGGATTTGTTGCATGTGGATATTATGGACGGACATTTTGTGCCGAATATTACTATGGGGCCGCCCGTGGTGAAGAACATTCAGACAAAATTACCGGTAGATTTGCATTTGATGATTGAACATCCGGAGATGTATATCGAGGAGTTTGTGAAGGCGGCCACCGCCAACGGTTTGAGTAAGGACAAGGTGAGCGTTACTGTACACCAGGAGGCTTGTAAGCATTTGCATCGCGTGATTCAACTGATTAAAAGTTTTGGGGTGAAGGCTGCTGTGTCTATTAACCCTGGAACTCCTGTAGAGATGATAAAGGATGTTTTGGGGGATCTGGATATGGTTCTTATTATGAGTGTTAATCCAGGATTTGGCGGCCAAAAATTTATTCCGGTCGCGCTTGATAAAATTCGTGAAATTCGAAAATTGAAACCTGATCTGGATATTGAAGTTGATGGTGGAATTAATGCAGAAACGGCGAAATTGTGTGTGGAAGCTGGTGCAAATATTTTAGTTGCGGGCTCTTATATTTTTGGAGCGGAGGATCGTCAAAAGGCGATTGAGAGTTTGAGGATGTAGGGGGGACTTAGCTATAAGCTTATACTTAATTACACCTTTACGTACACCCGGAGGGCGGGAATTTTTGAAAGTTGGGGAAACTAAGCTATAGTGTTTAGGTTTTTCAAGGTTTTTATTTTTTAAACGCTTTGTTATGTTTGATGGGAAGAAAACTTTCATAGCGCAGTTGAGTCTTGTCACCTTGCTTGTGAGTCAGGTGTCATCTTTGGCTTACGCGCAAACTACGGGTCCTTTTTCTGATGTGGGTAGTAATCATCCGAATGTCACGGCCATTCAGTTTATGAAGGATAGTGGTGTGTTTGAAGGATATCCTGATGGGACTTATCAACCAGACCGCGTTTTGAATCGTGCGGAGCAACTGAAAGTTTATATGTTGCTTCATGGTCTTGATCCGGCGGCGAGTGAATATAAGAACTGTTTTCCTGATGTGAAAGAAGAATGGTTTGCCCGTTTTGTTTGTTTTGCGAAAGAACAGAAATGGGTGCAGGGGTATCCTGACGATACATTTAAACCAGGTCAGGAGGTGAATACGGTTGAAGCTCTCAAGATGCTTGGTGAGATCCAGGGATGGGACATGACTGAACCTGCGACTCCACCCTACCCTGATGTCCCAACCGGACAGTGGTACACCAAGTATGTTGCCTTTGCAAAAAATGCCGGCTTGCTTGGAACAACCGGAAACATTAAGCCTGCGGGTGGATTGACTCGTGCTGTAACAGCAGAGTTGTTGTTCCGTTCGCTGGCTGTGTATGCACTGGGTGAAACTGCATATAGTGCTGATCTTGTTGATGAAATTTTAGATGTTGATGTGGCGCAGTTACCTCCACCACCTTCTTTGGCGGGTGCTGCTCCTGTAGCAGAATTTGGTGATGCTCCGGAAAGTGGGGCAGCAGGGTATGCGGGAAGTTTCTCGACTGTTCAGGCAGCTTTCCCGACACTTTATAATACTTCAAACTCTTCCATGAAAGGTGCGCATGCACTGGATTCTAGTATGGAATGGTTGGGTGTTTCTGTTAGTGATGAAACGGATGCTGATGATTCGAGTGATCCGGACGGCACTATGAATTTGGATAATGCTGACGGGTTTGATGATGGAGTGAAGGGATTGAATATTTCACTTGTGAGTATTCCGCCACCGGCAACTTTAACTGTTGATGTGACGGTTGATGAAAGTGCTCCGGCTGGACCACGCTATTTGAATGCAGTTATTGATTTGAATATGGACGGTAAATGGAAAGGTCACGCTGCGGGTGGTGAACAGGAATGGGTTGTGAAGAACTATGTGGTCAATGTTACGCCAGGTTCTACGAAGAGTGTTACTACGGATGAGTTTGCATATTCAAATGGTTGGCTCCTGACTCCTACCAGCTGGATGCGTGTGGTTTTGAGTCGTGAACCTTTGAGTGTTTCTTCGTTTGGTACGAATGGATGGGATGGGAGTGGAGAGTTTGAATATGGAGAGGTGGAGGATTATTATATTCAGCTTCCTAACTGGAACGATGGTGAAGGTGGACCCGGCGGACGCGCTGGTGGAGGTCGTGGTCTTGTGTGGGGAAAACCTGCTCCGGTTATGACTTGTCCAAGAAAAGTGGTCTTCCCAACAGGAATTGATACGGTGAGATTTATGTGTCAGGTATCTAACTTTGGTGGTCCTGGTGATGTTCAGTATGACCTCTGGCCAATTGTTGCCGGTGTCATGGTTGCACCGGTTACTGGTGTTTTGAATTTGGCTACGGCACCGCCTGGCTTCCCACCGTTTGGTGTTGTCGGGAATCCGAAATTTGTTTGGTTGACTGCCACAAAGGGTACAACTCCTTCAACTTGGGGTTATACGGTTGTTGGTATTGATCCATTATCTACTGTGAAAGATAGCGTTATTGATTTGGGACTTGTGCCAGGTGACAGTGACGAAGGCTATGAGGCTGGTGATATTGAAGATATTGAGTCATGGGCTGCACAGCTTAATGACTATTATTTGTTTGGTGGCGGTTGGGATGGAGTATTGATCACCGATGCAACCTTTTTGGTGGTTGATGATGCTTCGCATGATTATCACTTCCGGGGTGTGCCGCATGTGCGTTTCCCTGAAGGACAGGTGACGGATGTAATGTATGATTGGAGTTCACCTTCTGCGTGCGGTCTTCTTGACTGGGATGAAACGACCGGCGTTGTTGATTGGACATTTGATTCTGCTGAAGCTGATGAGTGTATGGAAGGTGGTATTAAATTAACAGTGGGTGACGGCGACAATATCGATGACATGGTGTTCGGTGCTGCTGTGTGGATGGATGAAGCAATATCGACACCTGTGAATGAGCCACCGGTGATTGAAGGGCTTGAGGCTGTGTGGACTAATAATGCAGAGGACGATCCTCACATGTATCAACTCTACCTCACGGCTTCTGATCCGGACGATGATTCACTTACTTATAATTGGACTAATGTGAGTTGTGGTTCGTTCAATACGGGGACCAGTAGTTCCATGGTCGGTTGGCAGTATCCGCTCGCCAGTATGGCTGCTTGTTCTTCGGCTCAGGTGACGGTTCAGGTGAGTGATGGTACCGATACAACACAAAAGACTCTCTCGATTTTTTAAGCGATTGAGAGTTTGAAAGGGTAAAGCTTAGCTACGCCTTTACGTAGGGCGCGGGAACCGAATTTTTAGGGGGTGGCCTGGTCGCGGGGAATGCGCGCCAGGCCGACCCTATTCTTTGTGGTTGAAGGCGGAGGTGGCTTTGTCTGCTACCTCGTCGAGGGCGGCATGGGTCTTGAGCCGGGACAGGATGCTGATGATGGCCATCAGGTTGATGGTCACCAGGGTTGTAAGGGTGATTTCCGAGTCTACCTCCACCCACTTTTGGTGGATGATCATGCCGAGAAAGAGGCAGACGTACTGGGCAATTACCTTGACCTTGCCGGCCCAGGACGCACCTTCGCCGCGGACGTACGACTCGATCAGCCTGAAGGGCCAGAGCGGCAGGAACGGCTTACGGATAAGCGTTCCAATCACTTCGAGGCAGAGCATCGTGACGACCGCGTACCACTGCATGTACCCCATGATGCTGAAGACGATCATCGGAATGGGTACCGTGATTTTGTCTCCCATGGGGTCGAGCCACTTTCCAGTGGGGGTGCTGCCGAGGTAGTTCAGATCTTCCCAGAACTTTCCGGTGGGGGTTGTGGGCGCATCGCTTTTTTTGTTTTCCTCGTCGTAGGCGGCGGCAACTTTGCCGTCGATACGATCCAGGATGAACGCCAAGACGACAACGCAAAACCCCTGGTAGGGGTATCCGTGGAAGTACATCGTGTAGCCGATCCAGGCGATTGGGGTGCGCCAGATGCTCAGCCAGTTGGGGCTGAGGTATTTGGTTTTCCCGATACGAACCAGGAATCGATGGGGGATGGCGAGGATCGGGAGTGCGATGAGCATTCCACTGATCAGGTAGATCATGATCTTGAACTGACCAGGCAACGATTCGTAGAAGTCTGACATTCGTGAGTTTTCCTCCTTCCTTTTTTCCAAAGAGCAGGGTTATCTCCGCTGCGATCCACCTTTGCGGGGTAACCAGCGGAAGGGGCTACACTATGCTTGTGGACACTTGAAAGCAAGCCGTGATTAGTTTTTTCACGTACTATATGATTTTCATGGTGAGCCCGGTGCGAGTCGAACGCACGACCTTTGGCTCCGCAAACCAACGCTCTATCCATCTGAGCTACGGGCTCGTATTGTATGGGTCCATTTCCCCAAAGGCAGGGCCTAATTTAGCCTAGTTTTACCCTTTTGACAACAGATTTCCTTTTCATGGGGATGTGTTGTCTGGATTTCTTTATTTTGTGCGCTTATACGGTACGATTTTTGCGTCAGCGGTAATCATGTAGACTGGTCCGAATTGGCCATAGAGACCGGCGATGTGATCTGCAAATTCTTCGCTTACTTCTCCGTTTTTTAATCCGTGGGGATAGAACACCTGGGCAGCTTTGACGAGAATATTGAGGCTGCTGATGTCGGATGTTTTCATGTTTGTGCGTAGTGTTTGGTGCAGTTTTGCCATGGATTCACGGTCGGTAATTTGGGTTTTTCTGAGTTGCCCGTCGGTCAGGAGATCAACGCTTTCTATTTGCGTGGCAAAGGCCATGGCTTCAGCCGATAGTATAGGTTTTGTTCCAGGGCTTTTTATGAATTGCATGTATTCACCAAGTTTTCCGTGATTTGCGAAGAGTGATCGATATTTCATGTCGTCCAGTGAGTGGCGTGCTTCATGATACAATATGGAGAGTTCGAGATCGTTTTCTGGATCGAAGTTTGGGTCGAGTGACATGGTGCGCATTTTGGGGTTGAATGCTGCGGCCGCGTTTTCGCTTTCATCCAGAAGCGGAGCATAGCCAAAAAACTCTATCGGTGCTTCCATTGATCTTTCTCCACTTTTCATCATTTTCGCGACAAGTCGTGGGATATTTCTGTTGGGATTGTTTTTGTTTTTCCGAAGTGTGTCAAAAATTTTTAATAGGCTGTCTTTCAGATATTCATCTTTGAGTACAGCTGTTTTTGTTCGTAATCTTTCTTCGTAGGATGCTAATCCTTTTTCTGCTTTTTCGATCAGTATGTCTGTTGTTTCTTCATCAGATAGTTCTTTGGCGTTTCCTTCTGAAGGAGTTTTTTTACTCTGTGGTGTTTTTGAAATTTGGCCGCCTGATTTTTTTGCGGTTATTGCTGGCGTGGGGTCATTTGGGCTTTTATCTATATAAATGCTTCCCACTGTCGCTGCAGTTATGGCGACTGCTCCAAGTATGAGTCTTTGCGAAATACTTTGGATATTTCTTACCAAAGGAGATCCTGGCTGACGAGCTGATACAGGAGGTGCTACTTCTTCTTTTGGTCTTTTCCTCTTCCTTGAATCTATATTTGTTGTTTTTTCCGGCATTTTTGATTATGAGGGTTTGCTATTTTAATATATAAAAACAATCAAGTCAAATGACTTGATCGTTGATACGGCTAATATAAAGGAGAGCGTGGTGAGAAACGTATTCGAGTAGAATACAGAGCGCTAAAACTCACCCACCACACCCTATGCAAAAAATATCAAAGAAATTCACGATAATCAAAAATAATCTGGTAGCCGCTCGAATCCTTCGGAAACAGCGATGGAAAGGGCAAATAGCGTGTCCAAGGTGTGGATGTGTGAATGATATTTCACCACATTCGATCTTCAAAAATGGAATTAAACGGTATTTTTGTCACAATTGTATGAAAACTTTTACAGATATAACAGGCACTATCTACGAGAAAACCAAGGTTCCACTCTGGAAATGGGTCTATGGCCTGATCATACTTCTGGAATCCACGGGATCACTTTCTGCTGCAGAACTTTCCCGAAACATTGAAGTCTCATATCCGACGGCCCTCAAAATGATGCGAAAGATCAGATCCACACTTCAAAATGACCGATTTGAAGGCACTCTCAAGGGTATTTGTGAATCAGATGAAGCCTGGATTTCTCACAAGAAAAATCAGCAAATTCTGCTGGGGACAGTTGAACGAAACGGGAGATTAAAGCTTTTTCCGATTATGGATCGATCTGACACTTCACTGTATTTCCCACATCGAAAATATGTTGAAAAAGGCAGTATGGTCTGCACCGACAGTCTCAGCACCTACAACAATCTGAACCATCGATATATTCATCACACGGTCAATCACTCAGCGAAACAGTTTGCCTGGAGACATGTTCATACCAACACTATTGAGGGTGTTTGGAGCATGCTCAAAGGTGTTCTTCGGACCATTCATCATGGTGTCTGGAAACGTTATCTCCAGGGCTACTGTGACCTCTTCTCCTTCATGTATTCGCACCGCTTTCTTTCTCTCTCTGATCGTTTCTCCCTCCTTATCTCTAAATCTTGTCAACCACGCTCTTGTTTATATTAGCCGTTGATACCAGAAGAAAAGGCTTTTGTTAGAGAGTTTTAGCCTCTTCCAGTTCATGCGGGAGTTCTGGGGCTTCTTTGAAGAAACTGAGCATTTCTTTATGGATTTTTCCGTTTGTGGCGAGAATATTTCGGCCATACAGATCAAGCTTTTGCCCAGCCATGCTCGTGATCCGGCCACCAGCTTCTTTGAGTATGCAAACTCCTGCGGTGATGTCCCAGGGTTTGAGTCCCAGCTCCCAATAGCCATCTATGCGGCCGGCGGCCACATAACAAAGATCTATACTGGCTGCACCACCACGTCTGATTCCTTGGGTGTTGTAAAGGAAGTGTTCAAAATTGGGCAGATTTATGCCACGTCTTTTGTAGGTGAATCCTGTGGAAAGAAGGGAAAATTGCAGGGTTTTGGTTGTTGATACTTTGATTGGTTTGTTATTGAGGAATGCGCCCTGACCTTGTGCTGCTGTGTATATTTCATTGAGTAGGGGAGCGTAGATGACGCCAACAATGGGTGTTCCCAGATAGGCCAGTCCTATGGAAACGGCAAAATATGGGTGAGAATGGGCGAAATTGGTTGTTCCGTCGATGGGGTCAATAATCCACTGAAAGCCCTGGCCTGCGTTTCTTTGAGAGCCTTCTTCCCCTAAAATGCCGTGATCGGGAAACATTTTGCTAAGCTCTTTTACTATTATGGTTTCACATTTTTTGTCGATTTCAGTTACGAGATCGTTGCTTCTTCCCGCTTTGAAATCGATTTTGAACTTTTTTCCGCAGGCACGTTTTTGTATTCCACCGGCTTTGAGAGCCAGTGTGCGGGCTGCAGTAAGAAATCTCTTCAGATCATTTTTGTTGAAAGCTGGCAATGGAGTGATTGGTGAAAAAGTAACCGGGAAATGTACCATTTCTATTTTTTCCTTTTCAATGAGATTTTGCAAACAACTCTTGAAGCCAATGCGAAAATATTTTGTATAGTTCCATTTCGTATAACAAAAGATATGGTTCAAATTTTCTGCAACTACAATTCTGTAACGAACTCACCAAATTCTTGACGATGGGTGATCAAAAGTTTAACGTATGGCTTGTCCTATATTTAGTAGTTACTTTTTCTAGGAGCCACAATTGCTAGTGTGTCCGAGGGTTTCGGCTCATTTGGCAGGGCGTGGTTCATGGTCTAAAAAAAATCAGTGCAATCATGCTTTTTCGACCCCGGATTTCTGATCAAAATTTATAGGATTTTACCCACCCGTGTTTCAAAAAAATATCAAAACGAAACACCAATATACCCACCCTTTAACCTTGTTCCGTTATGGTTCCTGCGCCATCCATCGCTACGAGCTCGCCGACAGCTCTCAAAGATCGTGTTAAGAAAGGTCTGAAAATCCAGCGTTTTTATACTGAAGCCGGAAAAGATCCTTTTTCTTATTTTGAATACGATTTTCGTACCTCACGCATTACAAACCCGGACGGTTCCGTGGTTTTTGAAATGAAGGATGTTGAGGTTCCAAAATTTTGGTCTCAAGTTGCGACAGATATTTTGGCGCAAAAATATTGCCGCAAGAAGGGTGTGCCTCAAGTAGATAAAAATGGGAAACCAAAATTGGATAAGGAGGGAAATCAAGTTTTTGGTTCAGAGACTTCAGTGAAAATGGTTGCTACACGTTTGGCTTCTACCTGGAGACACTGGGGTGAAACTCATAACTATTTTGACAACGCTGAAGATGCTCAGGCTTTTGAAGATGAATTGAAATATATGATTGTGGCACAAATGTGTGCTCCAAATAGTCCGCAATGGTTTAACACGGGTCTTGCTCATGCTTATAACATTACGGGTGATGCTCAGGGGCACTATTATATAGACCCTGAAACAGAGAAACTTTCGAAATCCAAGGATGCTTATACACGTCCGCAACCACATGCCTGCTTTATTCAATCTGTGAAAGATGATTTGGTAAATGAAGGTGGTATCTTTGATTTGATCATCCGTGAGGCACGTTTGTTTAAATATGGTTCTGGAACAGGTACAAACTTTTCTAAGGTTCGCGGTGGAAATGAAAATCTTTCTGGAGGTGGTGTTTCATCTGGTCTTATGAGCTTCCTGGCTGTGCTTGATCGCGCTGCCGGTGCTATTAAGTCCGGTGGCACTACACGCCGTGCGGCGAAGATGGTTTGCTTGGATATGGATCACCCGGAAATTGAAGGGTTTATTGATTGGAAAGTTATAGAGGAACAGAAAGTGGCTGCACTGCATGCCGGTTCCCATATGTGTTATGAAGAATTGAAGAAGATTGTGGATAGCGCAGCTGAAAATGGTTTGGATGCTGAGAAGAATCCAAAATTGAAGAGACTTATTTACGAAGCTGATCAGAAACATATTCCTTTGAAGTACATTAAACGTGTTCTTCAACTGGTTGAGGAAGGCATGAAACCTGATGAGTTCAGTTTCCGTCGTTATGATACGGATTTCCGTTCTGAGGCTTATCTGACTGTTGGTGGCCAGAACTCAAACAACTCTGTTCGTGTGCCAAATGAGTTTGTTCAGGCTGTTCGAAATAATACTGAATGGAACCTTATTAACCGCACGAACGGGAAAGTTTATAAATCTATTCCTGCACGAAAATTGTGGGACAAGATCGCAAATGCTGCATGGGCTTCCGCTGATCCTGGTATCCAATATGATTCGACTATCAATGAATGGCACACATGTCCTGAGGATGGCCGTATTAACGCTAGTAATCCGTGCTCTGAATATATGTTTTTGGATGATACAGCCTGCAATTTGGCTTCGATCAACTTGATCCGTTACTACGACGACAAGACAAAGAAGTTTGATATTGAAGGGTATCGTCACACTGCACGTTTGTGGACCATCGTTTTGGAGGTTTCTGTTTTGATGGCGCAGTTTCCATCCAAAGAGATTGCTGAACTTTCTTATGACTTCCGTACTCTTGGTCTTGGTTATGCCAACATTGGTACTGTTTTGATGCAGATGGGGATTCCTTATACATCTGAAGAAGGTTACGCAGTTTGTGGCGCTCTGACTGCTATTCTTTGTGGCGAGTCTTATGCCACTTCAGCTGAAATGGCAAAAGTGCTTGGTACTTTCCGCAAGTATGAGAAGAACAAAAAACATATGTTGAAGGTTATCCGCAATCACCGTCGTGCGGCTTACAATGTTTCTAAGAATGAATACGAAGGTTTAACTGTTACTCCAAAGGGTATCAATCCTGCTTACTGCCCTGAAAACATGTTGGCTGCGGCCCGTGAGGCTTGGGATCGCGCTCTTGAGTGGGGTGAGCAGTTTGGTTATCGTAATGCGCAGACAACTGTTATTGCTCCAACTGGAACAATCGGACTTGTTATGGATTGTGACACAACAGGTATTGAACCAGATTTTGCTTTGGTGAAATTTAAGAAGCTGGTTGGTGGCGGTTATTTCAAGATCGTGAACCAATCTATTATTCCAGCTTTGGAAAATCTTGGTTATACCAATGAACAGATTGTTGCTATTGAAAACTATGCGAAGGGACATGCAACTTTGAAGGGTTGTCCTCATATCAACGAAGAAACTCTTCGTGGGAAAGGTTTCACTGATAAAGAGTTGTTGGCCACCGAAACTCAGCTCACCGGTGTGTTTGAGTTGAAATTTGCCTTCAATAAATTCTCTTTGGGTGAAGAGTTCTGCCGCAATGTTCTTGGTATGGGTGAAAAGGAACTGAACGATATTAATTTTGATATGCTTTTGGCTCTTGGTTTCACAAAGGAACAGATTGAAGAGGCCAATGAATATGTTTGTGGAACTATGACTTTGGAAGGAGCTCCACACTTGAAAAAAGAACACTATGCTGTTTTTGACTGCGCGAATAAATGTGGAAAGAAAGGCAAACGCTTTATTCCATACAATGGTCATCTTCGTATGATGGCTGCGGCTCAACCGTTTATCTCCGGTTCTATTTCCAAGACTGTGAACATGCCAGAGGAATGTACAGTTGAAGATATCCAAAAGGCTTATATGGAAAGCTGGGAATTGATGCTGAAATGTAATGCTATTTATCGTGATGGTTCTAAATTGAGCCAACCACTCAACACATCTTCTGCTGATGATGCGTATGCTTCGCTCTTCAACTTTGAAGATATTGAAGATTCTGATGACACAGCCGGCCCTGAACGTGTTCAGCAGGTGATTGAGAAAGTTGTACAAAAGCCTTTCCGCCGAAAACTTCCTTCAGAACGTCACAGTCTTACCCACAAATTCTCTATTTCCGGACATGAAGGTTATTTGACCGTTGGTCTTTATGATGACGGCCAGCCTGGTGAAATCTTTATCAAGATGAGTAAGGAAGGTTCTACACTCTCAGGTATTATGGATGCTTTGGCTTTGTCTATCTCTATGAATCTTCAGTATGGTGTGCCAGTTGAGGTTTTGGTGAGCAAGTTCTGTCACACACGTTTTGAACCTGCTGGTATGACCGGCAACCGTGATATCCCAATGGTGAAATCTATTATGGATTATATCGGCCGTTATCTTGCTTTGAAGTTCTTACCAAAAGAGTCTGCAAAGAAATATCACAATGCTGATTTGGTGGATCGCGCATATAGCGAAAGCACGAATCTTCTTTTGCCACGCGTTCCGGTTGAAACGGCGGTTATTGGTAAGTTTGAAGAGGTTACCGCTAACCTGGTGAATGATCGTGAACATCGTAATGCTAAAGGTGCTGTGGTTGAAGTAGAGCAGCGTGTGGCTGTTGAAGCCGGTAAGCCTGCGATGGAAATGAAAGCCAATATGAGTGCTGAGGAGTTTGCGAAGATGCAAAAAGATATGGCTCTTCACCAAAATAATGAAGATGCGGCTATGTGTTCTGCTTGCGGTGCCGTGATGGTAAGAAATGGATCTTGCTATAAGTGTATCGATTGTGGCGAAACAAGTGGTTGCAGTTGAAAATAGGTTTTTACTTCGTCAGATTGAAAAAAATCTCCTCAACGTACTGACTCGTACGTATCGGAGATTTTTTTCAATCTTCCTCGTAAAAACGCAATTTTGAACTGCAACAAATGGCATCTTTTTAAAATAATGAAGTACCAGCCATTTTTGTAATGTCTGCGTTGCAGTGGTATTATGCCTAGAGTAGGTAGATGTATAATTTAAAAATATTCTATGAAAAAATATTTGTTGGTGGGGACCATGGCTTTTAGCTTGCTTGGCTCATCCCTGGCTTTTGCAGATGTGCTTCCGGAAGGTAAAGTGGTTGTTCCGGTGTGCGCTAAATTAATAGGTCTTTCGGAGCTGCCAAAGATTACGGTGTACGCCCGTGAAACTGGCCCAATGTTGGAGACTCCAAAAGTTTGGAAACCGGCAGAAGGTGAGTGTGTTGATGTTGGTTATAAGTTTAACTCAATTAATTTGTATGCTGTCGACTCTGAACGTGCAAAGAGTTTGGGTGTTGATTATGACCCTGCGGATGATGCAGCTGCTTATAGCACAACTACAGAGCTTGATGTTGATGATTTATATGAAGATGAAGGGACTGACATTGAGTATAAACATAATGAATACATTGTCCCGGGAGTTGATAATACAAAAAAAGAGTTGATTGTCCTTTTTGCAGGTTCTCAAACTAATATGAGCATCGCAGATTCTTTCCCGCAGATTCCCGAGGGAGTTGAAGACTATATAACTGTGCAAGCTGGCGGTCCTGTGTTTACCGATGTTGTTGAAGGTGCCACTTATTATGACGCTCTTTTGTATTTGAAGAACGCCGGTGTTGTTTCCGGTTATGATGATGGAAGTTTTAAGCCAAATAATACTATTAACCGTGCGGAGTTTACTAAAATTATTGTTGGAGCTACGCTCGAATCAAATGGCTTATGTATGGAGGGTTATGCAAATGAAGGAGGTACATACATGAATCTTTTCACGGATGTTCTTTCTCCGGTTGGCTCTGCTGAACCTGTATGGTATTTGGATTATGTTTGCGAAGCGAAAACAAACGATTTGGTTGATGGTTATCCAGACGGCAGTTTTAAACCTGAGCAGCAAATTAACTTTGCCGAAGCTGCTAAGATTATTGTGAATGGTTTCAAGTTACCTATAGCAAGTGTTGCAACGGGTGAACCTTGGTATAAACCGTATGTAACCGTTTTGTCTGATAAAAAGGCAATCCCCATGACAATCCATCAGTTTAATCAGAAAATTACCCGTGGTGAAATGTCTGAAATGATGTTTCGTCTGAAGACGAATAACACTACTTTGACTTCGGGGGCCTACGCGGATTTACAATAAAGTTTTGTGAGTTGGGGTAACTTCGTATGAAGTACAGCTCGCGGGGGCGGATTGGATGCCCCCGCGGGTTGTCTTAGCTACGCCTTTACGTACACCCGGGGGTGCCCACCAACATGGGAATGTACGGAGCATGATTGTTGGTGGTGAAGATACTTCCGTATCGTTTTGGGGTGGCGATGAAACTGTTGTCATCGGCTATTTGGCAGAATTCGAATCCGATTGCCTTCCCGTCTTGGGTGAAATTGTTGGCGAAATGAGCTTCTCCGTTTATGGCAACGAATGCTTGAGCTGCTGCGGGATCTGTTTCCGATAAAAAGGCCAGAATGCGGTTTATGGTACCAATATCCATTCCGGTCCAACCAGGTTTCGTGAGTTTTGTACTGAAGTTTTGAATGTTGGGTTGCTCTCCTCCACCTACTGAAAATCCAATCAGTTGGACTTTATTTGGTGATCTGCCCCTTTGCTTTCTTTCTTCATTGATTTGTCTGATAACGTATTGTTCGGTGTCTTTTTTGGCTTTGCGAAGGAATTTTTTGTCACGTTTGGTTATGAGTGTTGCTTGGTGATGTGGTTCATTGATGAGGATGAGTTGTCTGAGTTTCGATGCGTCTGCGTTGGCGCTTTGATCAAGTTCTTTGATGAAATGAGGATTGTTCAGGTCGGTAAGGCGGTGGAGCGCTTGTCCGTCGCCGAGGCGCCTGTCGTTGAAGGCGACGGTATCGATAACGCGATTTTTGAGTGCATCCTCGAACTGCTGCATGGATGATTCTGAAATTGAGGGAATGTGAAGTGTTTTCTCTTCACCTGGATGCCAATATTTTGTGTGCAGGTAGTAGCTGCCCCATTCCAACCTTTTCCCAAAAAGATTGATTCCGAATTTTTTGAATCGCTCAGCCATCTCATTTGGATCGACCATTCGTTCCTGGAGTTTGGCAAGAGAGGTTATTGGTGCCGGTTTTTTTATAACCAGATCTGGGATTTCCGGAAGATTTGAAGCGGTTTTTTGCTGTACCGTTCTTCGGATGCTGTCGATTTTTTCTTTTAAATGTTTTTCTGAAAGTACGTCCAGGGCTTTTGCTTCCAGGAGCCAGTTGAGACCAATGAAATCTATATCGGAAAGAATGCCAAATCGTTGGAGCGCATGGAGTATTTGGTATCTTTGATCCGTATTGAGTTTTCTCCATTCGTCCGTGCCGGATTCTTGAACAAACTTTTGTATTTCCGGCTTTAATACTGGTTGTTCGAGGAGGTGACTCATAAGAAGTTTAGGCTACTTTTCTAACGATTTGTACTTTTGAGTCGGGAATGGTGTAGATTTCAAGACGACCTTCTTCATCTTTTTCCAGATGAACCTGGTGAGGGAATCCGTCGGTAGAGTAGTTGAGTCCTCCTAAAAGTTTTGGATCAAATTTTTCCGTATAGTAGGATATTTTTTTGGGATTAAATTTTCTTAAGATACCTTTTATGCCTGTTTCCGCAGGTGGTTTCCCCGCTTTTACTTCTTTCTCTGCTTGTTGCAGACAAGCTCTGAGCAGACTTCTGCTGGCTCCAATAATGTTCACTGCCGCAGCGATTTTCAGCATGCCGACCGGTCCGGCTTTTTCAGATTCCATTATAAATATCTCATCGCTATCCAGACTTTCCACTTCCGGTTCGAATCTGGCCATGCCCCAGCGAGGTAGTGTGGTGAAGGCACGTAGTTTGCTTTGAGGAATATTACGTTCAGGTCTTTGTTCATTGTCTGATTCTACAAATATTTCGCTGCCAAAGGCTTGGATTAAGCTCTCTAAAACTGCTTGCGCGTCGTTGCCAAAAACCTCTCTGAGGGCTTCATTTATTACTTTTAAACTGTTTTTTATGTATCCATCTTTGCGTCCCAGTTTTTCATTTTTGTCTAAAATATAGGCATCAAAAAACATTCCGGCGAAGGCAAAAAATGGATGGTTGGTTGTTTCGGTAATTTTATGAGGGTTGTTTACTTTGTTTTTTTGAACACGGGCATTGCGCATACGCACGGTTTGGTTTTTGTATCCGCTATTGTCGTTACCAACAAAATCAGTGAGCTCTTTCATTTGGTCGGTGCCCATGGCTATTGGACCGTGGTTATATGTTCCTCCGGGAGCCAGATAGATGGCATTTTCTGTAATGTCTGAAAGTTCCGTCCCTGTTTCTTGTTTGTGTTGACGGGCTATTTGATCGAATGCTCCCAGTACTAAACCGTTACCACTATCACCAAAACAGGTGGCTATTTTCCCGGACTTTAAATCAGGAAGAATGGCTCTGATTTGCTCTGCGACGTAATCATGAATGTTTCCTGTGGGACCCGATTGAAAACGTATGCCCTGCATGACGGCGTGTCCGTCGCCTTTTGATATGCGTTCCTTGATCTTTTCCAGGAGTTTTTTCTTTCCCGGAAAATCTTCGGGATGGTCGGCGTAGTCTTGATTGTACAGGACGTTTACTTTGTTCATATTTTGCCTTATGGTCGCGCATTTTTGCATTGAATAGTTTCATTGTCAATTGGGGAGTATTGCACATTTGCGAAACTATGAGATGAGGGGGTAATTTTTGCGCTTTATACAGGATTATTGCGTAACTCTCTTGAGGGAGGATTCTTTTGGCTTATTTGTCAATAGAACCATGTGGAGCTTTTGGCTTCTGGTATTTAAAAAACGGCATTTTTTTGCTATTATGTCCTGATGGTTCAATTTTTAAAACAACACAAAAACAAAATTATCTGGCTGCTTATTCTTGGGATTTTGATAGCTGGTGGAATTGCATATAGTCAGCAGGGGAATGGAAATGGAGTGAAATATGACCTTGTTGAGGTACAGCTTTCTACACTTGCCCAATCTGTTTCGGCTACAGGTACGCTTGAGCCCAAGGCGACCATTGATTTGAGCTTTCAGAGTTCAGGTTTGGTAAAAGAGATTTTGAAAGATACGGGAGATACAGTTCATAAGGGTGATATTTTGGCTATTTTGGAAAACTCCAATGAGGCTGCCGGCCTTAAGCAGGCGAAGGCATCATTGAGTGAGGCCAATGCTTCTTTGAATCTTGCCGTTGCAAATGCCACAGACGAAGAGATTACCATTGCGAGAATTGAGGTTGAACAGGCTGATGCGAATCTGCAAAAAATCGGTGTCGATCTGGACAATGCCAGGACTACTTATGAGAATACGCAGAAGACTGTCGCTGAACAGAATCGAGTAGCTGATCTTCAGGTGAAAAATGCCGAGGTGGCTTTGAAGAAGGTTCAATCTAACAGCGGTACAACTTCCGATCAGAATGAATCGGTTTTGAATAATGCATCGTTTTCTTTAAAAAACAGCGTAGGGCAGGTTTTGAATGCGGTGAGTTCCAGTGTGGTTACTGTGGATAAATTGTTTGGTAATTATGACTTAGATGCTTCTCATTTGTTGGGTGACCCAACCTCTTATCGTGGTGATGCGGCGCTTCTTTTTATAAGTATGGGAAATAATTTACGTGATGTTTACGCTGAACAAAATCGATTAAGTCAGATTTATTATGCTTTATCTTCTACTGCTACAACCGATGAAATCGAGAGTTTGAGTGATGATATTGAGCTGTTAGTGAAAAATACCCATTCAATGTTGGTGCAGGTTACGGATATGAGCGAATTCTTGTATGTTGATAATTTATGGCTTACTCAAGCTGAATTGGATGCATTTAAGATTGAAATACGAACTACTTCAGGATTGTTTGATACTGCAGCCGGTAGTTTTGATCAGGCAAAAGCTGCTTTTGATAAGGCTCGTTTAGCGGTGGATGGTTCTGATGAAACTTTACCGTTGGACAACGAAACTGCGGAAGTTTTGTTGGAACAGGCTGAATCTAACAGAGATAAAATTCAGGTGGATGGTGATGTTCAGATTGATACGGCTGAGAGTCAGGTAAAATCATTGGAGGCGCAGTATCAGGTGAATGAAGCTCTTGTTGGAAAGGCTCAGGCTCAGCTGGATAAAGTTTTGGCTTCACCCCGTGCCGTTGATTTGGCGCCGTTTAAGGCACGCGTAGCGCAGGCTGCCGCACAGGTTGATAAGGCACAGAGTGTTTTGGATAAAACTCTGCTGAAGGCGCCGGAAGACGGTGTGATTTTGAATAGAGATATTGAAGTGGGAGAGCAAATTGTTTCAGGCGGGGTTGCTGCACAGAAAACAACATTCCAAATGATGGATAACAGTGATTATCACATTGATGTTGATGTTCCTGAAACGCAAATTGCCAAAATTTCTCCAGAGAGTGACGTTGATGTTACTTTTGACGGACTTGATAAGGATCAGCATTTTGAAGGAAGAATTGTTTCGGTTGAACCTGGCCCAACTATTATTCAGGATGTTGTGTATTATAAAGTGAAGGTTGCTTTGGTTACGAAGGATGAAAGGTTGAAGCCGGGCATGACGGCCGACGTAACTATTGAAACTGAATCCAAGGAAAATGTTTTGGCTATTCCAGAGCGGGCCATTACCTCATTAGATGGCAAAAAGGGAGTCATGATACCTGATGCCAAAAATAATCCGGTTCAAAAAGAGATTCGTACCGGTGTTCGAGGTGACGAAGGGATGATCGAAGTAATTGAAGGTTTGAAAGTGGGAGATATGATTTTTGTCCCAGCTACTTTATGAAGTATTGGCATTCATTACGTGTCGGCATATTTTTAGCTTACCGCGGTATTCTGCGTTCTAATCGCTATGTGGCAGTTCTTATTGTTACTATTTTGACGCTGATTTTTTTGAATCTGGTGGCTGTGGGAGGTTTACTTCTGGGTTTGATTAAGGGTTCTGAGACCGGTTATATTAAAACGTATTCTGGCACGCTTTTGGCTCAACCTTTGCGAACCGAGAAGTTTTTACAGGATGCGGATAAACTGATTGATTTTGCAAAAACTTTGCCGGGATTTTTGTCTTATGCGCCACGTCTTCAGACCGGTGGAAAATTGGAAAAGGATTTTCGCAGTCGACAAAAGGGGAGTGAAGGAAACAGTATTTCCGCGACAATTCTTGGTATTGATCCAGTTCTTGAAGGGCAAACTACGAATATGGCCAATAAAGTTCTGGAGGGGAGATTTCTCTACCCGGGTGAACGTGATGCGATTGTGCTTGGCTCTATTTTGGCCGGACGTGGTGCGACTATAGCAATCGGGGAATCATTGCAGGAGGTGTATGTAGGCGATAAGTTGCTTTTGACTTTGGGTAGTGGTGCCCGTAAGGAGTACACGTTGGTTGGTATTGTGAAATCGAAGAATAACTTAAGAAATTTGCAGGCGATTATTTCTCTTGATGAGATGCGCGATATTATGAATATTCGCGATTATCGTTTGAGTGAAATTGCTTTTAAAACGGATGATCCATTGAATCCGATGAAATTTAAGGATTATTTTGTGAACGCCGGATATGATCGAATAAATCTTTTGAAGACCTGGGATGAGGGTATTGGAACTGCCGTAAAGGATATTAACGATTCCTTTGGCTTGATCGGTAATATTGTGGGCGGTATTGGTTTGATGGTTGGCGGTATCACGATTTTTATTTTGATTTTTGTGAATGCGGTAAGTAAACGCAGGTTTATCGGTGTCTTGAAGGCGAGTGGAATTAGCGGCGGCTCGGTGATTGTCTCCTATATGATTCAGGGTGTTTTTTATACCGCTGTGGCGGTGGTTATAGGTATGACCACTTTGTATGGTTTTCTTGTTCCGTTTGTTGATCAAAATCCGATAGATTTTCCTTTTGCAGACGGCATTTTGTATGTGAGCGCGGAGTACGCGATTGTTCGTATTGTTATTTTGTTTGCGGTCTCGATTGTGAGCGGTTTTGTTCCAGCTTATTTAATTGTGAAAGAAAATACCCTTAACGCAATTCTTGGACGATGAATATTCTCTCCACTGAAAATTTGTTTAAGGATTATATTAACGGTCCGGTAGTGAGTAAGGTTTTGAAGGGCATTGATTTTAACGTGAAGAAGGGAGAATTTTTAGCAGTTATGGGGCCGTCAGGTTCCGGAAAGTCGACTTTACTATATCAATTGGGTCTTATTGATAACGCAACTTCCGGGAAAATTATTCTTGATGGCCAATCTGTTTCTGATCTTACGGATGAAGAAAAACAGAATATACGTTTGAATTCTCTGGGCTTTGTTTTTCAGGATTACGCACTTATTCCCGAACTTACGGCCTCGGAAAATGTGATGATTGCTTTGATGATGAAGGGGTATTCAAAGCAGAAAGCATATGACATTTCTGCTCACTATTTGGAGATGATGGGTTTGAAAGATCGATTGCGAAATTTACCAAGTCAGCTTTCCGGCGGAGAACAGCAGCGCGTGAGTGTGGCTCGTGCCGTGGCGCACAAACCAAAAATTCTCTTTGCCGATGAGCCTACTGCGAGCCTGGATTCAACCATGTCCGAGCAGGTGATGAGTGTATTTAAGGAGCTTCATAAAAATGGCCAAACGATTGTGATGGTTACCCATGAGCCTGAATATGGAAAATTGACTCAAAGGATTGTGTATCTGCGTGACGGTAAGATTGAGAACCACAATCATAAATTTTAGCCTTCCGGTACGGGGTAATTTTGTAGTGAGGTTTAAAAAAAGGCCCTCCGCTTTTTTTGGCGAAGGACCCCTTTTTGTTTGGGTTTTCTTATAAATTCAGGAAACTATTTTTTTTCGCACCCACATTCTTTCATTGAGAAGAACATACCACCGAAAGCGAGACCAGCTACACCAACAAGCAGGTAAATTACTGATTCAACTGCCATAGGGAGCTTGAGGGTCTGTGTTAAGAGAAGGTTTACAACATTAAGGTTTGAGCCGATGAGCATGCCAAGACCTGAGAGGCCCCAGTTTACAGCACCGATGATTACTAAAAGTGTCACCACTAGACAAAGAGGTTTATGTTTAGCCATATAAAAAAGGGGGTTAAGGGGAGATAAGTAAGGATGCTTACTTTATGTTGATTATACAATGTGCCTTTGTAAAAGGGAATATTTAAGTTTCATGCAAGTTTTATAACCTTACTATAGCTTCAGGGCTGGATTTTTCTGAAAAATCCTTGTACAATACCAGTCTTGTATAAAGCTATGTTTTTGCATGAATGAATTTAAACTTGCTTCACCGTTTCAACCAACTGGTGATCAGCCTGCAGCCATTAAACAATTAGTCAGCGGTTTGAATGCCGGTAAAAAAAGTCAGACACTTCTTGGTGTGACCGGGTCGGGTAAGACTTTTACTATGGCGAATATTGTCCAGCAGGTGCAAAAACCAACGCTTGTTATTGCCCATAATAAAACTCTCGCTGCGCAGCTTTGTAGTGAGTTTCAGGAGTTTTTTCCGCAGAATGCAGTAAGCTATTTTGTTTCGTATTATGATTATTATCAGCCGGAAGCGTATCTGCCATCCAGTGATACGTATATTGAAAAAGATGCTTCCATAAATGAAGAGATCAGTAAATATCGTCACGCGGCTACGGTGAACCTGCTCACGCGACGTGATGTGTTAATTGTGGCATCGGTTTCATGTATTTATGGTTTGGGTGACGTTGAGGACTATAATGCGTTTTCGATGGAGCTGAAGGTGGGTGAAGAACGTAAACGTGATAAGCTGCTTCGTCAGCTTACGGACATTCAGTATGTCCGTTCCAGTATTGAGTTTAAACAGGGTATGTTTCATGTGCTTGGCGATACATTGGAAATTTTTCCTCCGGATCGTGATACGGTTTTTCGTTTGGAATTTTTTGGTGATGAGATTGAGAAAATTACTGAAGCTGACTCTTTTACCGGTGAAATGATTCGTGAACTTGATCGCGTGGTGATATTTCCGGCGAAACATGATGTGACCAGTCGTGAGAAGATTGAACAGGCTGTGGGAACGATTCGAGCTGATATGGAACTTCGTTATGCTGAACTTAAAGCGCAGGGCAAAATTCTTGAGGCGGAGCGCATTAAGACTCGCACGGAATATGATTTAGAAATTCTTCAGGAAACGGGTTATGTGACAGGTATCGAGAACTATACCCGCTATTTCCAGAGACGTGATGTTGGTTCACCGCCAGCAACATTGCTTGATTATTTTCCGGATGATTTTTTGATGATTGTGGATGAGTCGCATATGACTATTCCGCAGATCGGCGGTATGCATAACGGCAATTTTTCCCGTAAACAGACGTTGGTTGATTATGGCTTTCGTTTGCCGTCTGCTCATGACAACAGACCTCTTAAATTTGATGAGTTTGAAAAGGCGATCAATCAGGTGATTTATGTTTCTGCGACTCCGTCGAAGTATGAATTGGAAAAAAGTAAGGACAGTATTGCCCAGCAAATTATTCGTCCGACAGGTTTGATTGATCCGGAAGTTGTGGTTCGTCCGAGTGATCATCAGATTGATGATCTGCTGAAAGAGATTCAAGCCCGCATTAAGGTAAAAGATCGCGTACTTGTGACAACTTTAACAAAACGTTCAGCGGAAGATCTGACGGATTATTTAACCGATGCCGGTATTAAAGTCCGTTATTTGCATTCGGATATTGATACTATGGAACGCATCGAAATTTTGCGTGATTTGCGTATTGGTAAATTTGATGTACTGGTTGGTATTAACCTGCTTCGTGAGGGTTTGGATCTCCCCGAAGTTTCATTGATCGGTATTTTGGATGCCGATAAAGAAGGTTTCTTGCGCTCTGAGGGGGCACTTATTCAGACGATTGGTCGTGCGGCGCGTAATGTGAATGGTTTTGTAATTATGTATGCAAATCGTATCACTGCCGCTATGGAGAAGGCTCTTGCCGAGACTGAGCGTCGTCGTACCATTCAGATCGCGTACAATAAGAAACATGGAATTACACCTCAAACCATCATAAAGGCGGTGAAGGATATCGCTATGAATCGCCAGAAAAAGGAAGGACAAGCCGGAGAAAAACACATTGATCCTTCAAAGATTCCCCGTGAAGAACTTGGAAGATTTATTGAGGAGTTGGAAAATCAGATGGATATGGCCTCTTTGAATATGGAGTTTGAAAAGGCGGCTGAACTTCGCGATGAGATTGAGGATATTAAGATTAAGTTTAAATTGTAGCTTTATTTAAGCCACTTTTTGAACACACCCGGAAATTTGCTATAATCATGGCAGAATTTAATTTTTTTGTTATGTTTCGCCGTTCTTCTGGATATTTTCTTTTGGTATTTGCGCTTTTGAGTTTTGCCGGTTGCAGTGATGCTTCAAGCAATCTTTCGAGATCGAATCAACAGGTGACGCAGAACTTTATGGAGAATTTTTCAGATGTTCCTTTGGAATCTGCCCAGACAACTGTTGAGGATTCTGGCGGCGGGCAGAGAGTTGATGCTTTTGGTAAGACGATTGATAATGCGGGAAAAATTCCTTCTGCGGATGAATTGAAAAACAGCTCCGCCGGTATTTGTTTAAATGAGACGGTGGGGGATAAAGCTTTTGAATGTTTTGATAAATATCTGACCGATAAGACTCTTGCAACCGACCCTGTAACTGCTTTCAAGGATTTACGCGGTTTGTATGAAATGTCGTCGATGGTGCAGACTTACTGTCATCCTTTGTCACATAGCATTGGCCATGCGGCTGTAGAGAAATATCCAAAAGTGGCTGATGCCTATACTCATGGTGAGGACTTTTGCTGGTCCGGTTATTATCATGGGGTGATAGAGAGATATATTGGTAAAATTGGTTATGAAAATCTTCCGGGTGAAATCAACAATATATGCATGGATATTCCGGGAAAGGAAAGTTATTCGTTCGATTACTACAACTGTGTTCATGGTGTAGGCCATGGACTTATGAGTTTAACCGGGGACGAACTTTTTGATTCTTTGGAGCTTTGTGATGGGTTGACTGGCCAGTGGGAAAAAAGCTCATGTTATAGCGGTGTTTTTATGGAGAATGTTATTGCTGACGGGCGAAATCATAAGACTGACTATTTAAAACCGGAAGATCCGGTGTACCCATGTAATGCTGTGGGTGAGGGATATAAGGAGACCTGCTATTTGATGCAGACTTCTTATATGTTGAAGGTGACAAACTATGATTTTAAGAAAGTTTTTGATTTATGTAAGGGTGTGGATAAAGGTTATGTGAATACTTGTTATCGCAGTCTTGGGCGTGATGCCAGTGGTACTTCCGTGAGTGATGTTGAACAAACGAAGACCAAGTGTTTTATTGGTGAGAATTTTGAACAGAAGTCGGAATGTATAGTTGGTGCTGTGAAAGATTTTATTTCTTATTATTATTCCGATACCAAGGCAAAACAGCTTTGCCAGTCTTTGGGTGACGCCCAAATGGAAAAAATTTGTTTGGAAACCGCGGATGAGTACTATTCTTACTTTGCCAAGAAATAAATGAATAATGTAGATTTATCAAAGGAGCCAAGAAAGCTTGTTAGTGTTTGGCTGGACGACTACGACAATATTTTTTCTGACTTTGATCCTCGTTCTTTTTCACAAAGAGAACTCTCTGATGATTTTTTGAATGAGACTCGAAAAGTTTTACATGCGGAAAAGAACAGGCTTATTCAGTTGATGATTTTGGTTCCCGTGGGGAAGAGAAATAAGAGTGATGAACATGTAATTAAAAATCGGCTTCATACGCATTTTCGTCATACTTTTGATCATTTACGCCATGAACGTAAGATCTTTCTGAGAAACGGTGTTTTTCTTACAATAGTGGGGTTTGTTTTAATGCTTTTGGCCAGTGCTACATCGGCTTTTGAATCTGCGCATTATTTTATGAGCATACTGCGTGTTTTTCTTGAACCGTCCGGTTGGTTTGCCGTTTGGTATGGTATGGATAAAATTTTTTATTTATCGGGACTGAAGAACGAGCAATCCAGTTTTAATCAGACTATGGCTAAGGCTGAGATTATCTTTGACAGCTATCAGCCGAGAACGTAATGCTGAAATGTATTTAGTGATTAAAAAAAAGCCTGAGAATTTATGCCCAGGCTTTTTTTAGTATTTGGATTTCATTTGATATTACCAGGAGCTTCCACCGCCGCCGCCAAAACCACCACCTGATGAACCTCCGCTGAAACCACTGCCTCCGCCCGATGCTGATCTAGGTGATGATGCGAATGTTGTTTGCATTTCAGAGGCAACTGAATCCAGGGTGTTGCTGAATGCCATTACGTTGAAATTGTTGTGCCAGTGAGGATTTGATGAGACGTACCAACTTGGTGCGGTCTTATAGATCCCTTCAAAGGCTGATGCCCATTTGGAGGCTAACCCGAGAGTCATAGCGAAAGGGAGAATTTTTTCAAAGATATTTTCCTGTTCCTGGAACTTGATGCGATCACGCTCCGCGGTTTTGATAAACATTTCCAGACCCCTAGCCTGATAGTACATATCTACGCCTTTTTTTGTTTTGGCCGGCATGTATTTAGCAAAAGCCAGAACAACTCCACCCGAACTCAGTATGCCCAAAATGGCCGAGAGTGGGAAAAATGCTATGAACGCTCCCAGGCCAAAGAGTACTCCGAAGCATAAAATAGAGCCTACTGTGTAATAAATGTTGCGGACTTTTTCCGGATTGGTAGGGAAGTAACCGTCTTTTACCATGTTGTTATAAACGGACTCTCTGATGCCTGGTAAGGAACTGTAGAACTCGTTTTTGAGTGACGAAAGTTTTTTGCTTTCGCTCCCGTCGAAAAGTGCATTCAAAATTTTCTTTTCGTGATCTTTCAGCGTGTTGTCGGAGTTGTATTCTTTGAGTTTTATGAACTCGTAGTCGGTGCCGTCGAAGAGCAATCTTTTTTCTTTTAACTCCTTGATTTGTAAGTAGCCGCGTACCGCCATATCCACAATAGTGGATGTGATGTCACGCATATCCAGGTTTTCATCTATGATGGTACCAATTTCCGTGGGGGTCATGCCCGGAGGAGCTTTATAAATTGGCATGACGGCGTCACGTGTTTTTGGATCACGACCGCGGGTTGACCAGAGATAATAGAGTATGCCGAAAGTGATAAACGGCAGAGCGTATCCCCAATTGTCTACAAAGAACCACCAGGCTTGCTGGGCAAAGCTTGGTTCGGCAACTATTCCTTTTGGAAAGCCAACAACGACTGTTAATCCGCTTAATGGGTTTAAATCCGGTGCTGTTGGAAGTTTATTGTCGTTTACCGAATATGTGACACTGTGATTCTGGATTTCCGGTGTACAGTTCTGTTCGGAGCTGCCGTATGATCCGGTGTAGCAGGTAGCTTTAATATCAGTGGTTTGAACTTTATCTGGCAGTGTAATTGTCGTGGTTACTTCATCCATCAATACATCCCATTGTGTACCAGTTGAGTTCCAGTAGAGTTCATCATAGGTGTCAAAACGATTGATGGCTCTTCCTACATCATAACTGATGCGGAAAGTGGATGGTTTATCCAATAGTATGTCGGCGTCACCAATTTTAATGTTGAGAATATTGCCTTCTTTATATTGTTCATAGTTCCAGTTTTTCCCATTTTCATCGGTAACCGACGTTACCTGGAAATATAATGAAAGGTTGTTTCCGTAACGATCTCTATAGTCCACAGGGATAGAGCGAATTAATCCGTGGTGTGCTTCGTTCGTATAGTCGGCGACGATGGTTTCTGTGACGTTTATGATGCCGTCTTCATTGATTTTGATGGCTGTATCGAATTTGTCTATGTCCCAGCCATAGCCGTAGGAAAAAGCCGTTGGTGCAAATGCAGCCACAGCCAAAAGGCTTACCAGAGTGTTTCTGGTAAACCTTGAGAATTGAGTCGAGAGGGAAGTTTTCATAAATGCGGAATAAGTTTTGGGAAGGGACTTGCCTTGCTCATTACAGAAGTTGATACTTTCTGTGTGTGCCAAGGGTTTATTTTTCTGCCTTATCTTCAAAACTTACTTTTACGTTTTCACGTTCTTCAGGACTTGATACTTCAAAGAACTGACGTTTTACGAAGCCAAGAATTCCAGCAAAAATGTTGTTTGGGAATACCATAACTTTTGTATTGAAATCACGCACTGTCGCATTGTAGTAACGGCGTGAAAGTTGGAGATGTTCTTCGATCTCTTTGAGTGTAGCCTGCAGATCCATGAAGTTCTGGTTTGCTTTCAAATCAGGATAGTTTTCCGCAACGGCGAAGAGTGTTTTCAATGCTCCGGCAAGCATACCTTCAGCCTGTGCTTTTTGTTCTGGTGTGTTTGCGCCCATAGCCATGTTACGTGCTTTTGTAACTTGTTCCAGTGTTCCTTTTTCATGTTTAGCATAACCCTTTACTGTTTCCACCATATTTGGGATCAGGTCGTAACGGCGTTTGAGTTGGGTTTCAATATCTGCCCAGCCTTCGTCTACTTTTACGCTTAACTGTACTAATCCGTTATAAATACCAATTGCAGCAAAAGCGATTACCGCAACAACGCCGAGAATTATGAGAAGTGTTGGATCCATATTTATATAATTAAGAATGAACTCAGGGCTTATTGTAGGCTTTATTTTGAGGAAATGCAAAGTATCTTGAAGCCAACTTTACATACTGAAATGTAAAGTATTTTTGACAGGTTTTTGTGGGGTGAAACTAGAGTATGGACGTTAACTCTTCGCGGCTGGTATAGGCTACTTTTATACCCTCCGGTAATGACTGGATGAATTTAGGGCCGTAAGATTTTTGTACTATGCGTGTATCCAGGATGACAATACTGCCGGTATCTTTGCTGGTACGAATAAGGCGGCCGAAACCCTGTTTGAATTTAAGAATAGCCCGGGGGAGTTGAAACTCTTTAAAGCTGTCCGTGTATTTTTGGCTGCGTGCTACGATCAGCGGGTCGTCTGGCGGGTCGAAGGGGAGTTTCAGCATGACGACGCAAGTGAGATCTTTCCCGGGAATATCTACGCCTTCCCAAAAACTTGCAGTACCAAAAATGGCTGAAGTTGCCGGTTCGTCTTTAAAGTGTTCGAGGATTTTGCCGCGTCCGCCTGTTACGTTTTGAGCAAGAACGGTAAATCCTTTTTCTTTTAGACGAGGAGCGATTTCAAAATACGTAGCAGAGAGAGCTTTTTTTGATGTGAATAACACCAGTGTGCGTCCACCGTTTTTTTGAATAATTTTTTCAATTATTTGTGAACATTGAATGAAGTAGCCTTCGGTCATTGGCTCGGCCAAGTCCTGCGGGATAAGGATTTTTACTTGATCAGGGTAGGAGAAGTGTGAGGGGAGTGCGTATTCCTCAAACTCCTGGCCCAAACTTAACTGCTCACGGAAGAAGTTGAAGCTTGGGTCTGTTCGAAGTGTGGCGGATGTCAGTATGCAACTTCGTTTTTTGTCGAAGAGCAGATTTTTGAGTTTTTCACCTATATTGTATGGAGCGCTTTTTACGCTGATGTTGCCTTCAAGAGTTTTATAGATCCAGCTGATGCGTTGACCTAATGTTTCTTTATTCATGATGGTGTTGAGATCCATGAACTTTTGTTCGATTTCCAAGAGCATGGATTTGAACTCTTTGCGGAGTTTATCATTGTTAATGTAGTTGTTTTCTTCTATGGCGCGCAGTTGATGAATGAGGTGTGTGCCGTGTTCTTTTACTGAAACGGAGGCCTGGGTTATTTTTTCCCATTCTGCGGTTTGATAAAGAGACGGACGCAAATTGATCTGAGCCTGGTATTGATTTGGCTGTAGATATCTTTCGAAGAAAATGCCGATCAATCCAAAGAAAATTTCGATGCGACTGATGAGCTGATTGTTTAAGGCTCTGCTGATTTTCATGGTTTCAGACCCTTCTGTTACCGCTGCGCGCAACATGCCAACTTGGTCGATAGTGGCCAACATTCTTTCGAAGGGTTTCAAAAAGTTGTGCATGGAAAGAGCCAGTGTGAGACTGTCCGTTGCGACGTTTTCCAGATGATGGGCCTCGTCGATGATGAGATGATTGTAGTCGGGGAGGAGGGGAGTTTCGGCAATGGCATCTTGTAAAAGCAGGGCGTGATTTACAACTATAATGTCGGCGTGTTCCGCTCTTTTGCGGGCTTTTACCAGGAAGCAGCCACTCTTAAATTCATTGTCATCGTGAGGACAAAGGTGTTCGCTGCAACATATATCATCAAGCATGGTGAACTCTTTGCCTTGGACAGTGAGTTCATTCAGATCACCGGTTTTAGTTTTTGGTAGCCATAATACTATTTTGAGGAGCATGCAGACTTCATGATCCAGAAAAGCGTTTTTGTTGAGAAAGTTTTGCAGGCGTCGCAGGGAAAGATAGTTTTTCCTGCCCTTGAGCAATGCAAAACGTCTTGATTGGATGCCGATTTTTTCCAGTGCTTTGTTGAGTAAAGGAAGATCTTTTAGCAGTAATTGATCCTGGAGATTATGGGTAAATGTGGAGGCGACAATTTTCTGATTCGTTTTTAAGTTGTATTCAGAAGCGGCTGCAAGATAAGCCAGGGTTTTGCCTGTACCTGTTCCGGCCTCGATGATTACCTGTTTATTTTTTGCGAAAGCGTCGCCGATGATTTCCGCCATCTTTTTTTGTGACGGGCGTTCTTCGTAGTCTTTTATTACTTTGGACAATGCTCCGTTTGACTCAAAGATGTTGAGCATCTCAATGTCTTCAACCTTATAACTAAAATCTTTTTCTTCCTGATCGGTACCGAAATCGGTTTCAGGAAGTGTAATTTCTTCTGAGGTTATCTGAGTCTTTTGTCTGTTTTCAAATAACGGCTTTAGCGACCAGGTGCTCTTATTTAAAATTTGGGTAATGGCTGTGAGAGATTTTTCATCTATTTCGTTTAACTTTTGTTCGAGTAAATTAAAGAGGTCGAAGCTGGCAATAGTGTCGGACATCGCGCGATGTTTGTTTTTGTGCTGGATGTTCAAAATGCGGGTGAGAGCCTCTAGGCTGTAGGAAGCCAACCCTGGTAGTAAAATTGTGGAAAGCTGAAGGGTATCGTAGAGCTCATTTGTTAATAGAAGCCCTTTTTGGTTCAAAAAGTTTACATCGAAGCTGATGTTGTGACCTACGATAGGGTGTTTTCCGATAAACTCTACAATTTTAGCTCCTACATCCTTAAAGAAAGGTGCGTCAGTAACATCTTCCTCTTTGATACCCGTGATATGGGTGATCATTGGAGGAATTGTAACTTGTGGGTTTATGAGTGTTTCGTATTGATCAATGATCTTGCCGTCTTGAAATTTGATGATGGCGATTTCAATAAGCTGATCAGCTATGGGGTCAAAACCGGTGGTTTCAATATCGAGTGCTATGTAGATTGAATCTGATTGTTTCTTGGTTCTTTGGCTCATCTTAGACCTCGTGTTTAAATTAAAAAATATCCTCTACTTATGTACACAGCTATAATTTGCAAAAATCTGTGGGCGAGTTACAATGGCGTGAAATTCAGATGCAGGAACGAGTCAGCCGATAGGCGCCTTAATCCAGAAAGCTGGAAGCCCTACGACTCTATCACTTCCCACCGAGAATTTCACTCTAAAACAAAAATACACATAGGGCGGACGCCCCAAACAAAAACAAAGGGAGCGCAAGTTCCCAATCAAACAAAAATACACAGGGGGAAAAACAAAGAAAGATGGTGAGATCATTTACAATCAGGCTCATATAAACAACCTCTGTAAAGATCGATAGGAGAGCTAAGTCGCAATTCTGGAACCCTCATCTGGTATTGCACCCTAGAAGGCTTGGCTCTCCCTCAATCTCTGCTCGGTGGTGGCTCCACTTTGACCAAGTGATGGCCGATTACAGCTTCCTGGTGTTTCTTGTTATCCTTCGGGGTCCTGAAGCACACCAACAGGTGGTCCGTGGCTGGACTGGAAATAATAAGCCAAAACTCTGCAAAGATTTCGGTCGGTCAACCGTTAAAACAAAATTCCCAAAACAAAAACCTTGAGTCCTCATTTATTTTTTATCTTGAGGTACCCATAAGGATCGGAATTTAAGTCAGCCCCGCGAAAGCGGGGCTTTTCTTATATATGGCTTTTGTCAGAGTGCTTTTAAACAAATATTTACAGCAGTTGGGGCGTAAAAGTCGTTGATTTTTGTCATTTTAATTCATATAATCGGGCGGCATTTTTAATATTTTTTCTGTTATGAGTGGAATTGATAATCGTGAACCTGAGGTGGCAATTCGTCAGACCGAAGGTGAAAAATGGTTTTCAGGTACAGTAGAATCGGCCATTTCTAACGCTCTTTTGGTTCGTTTGCATGATACACAAAAGGATATTTGGATTGTTGTAAACGGTCTTACCGAACTTCCCACAAAACCAAATCCGTTAAAGAAAATCAACCCCGCTGAAGTTCCGACTGTTCGTGTTATGCCACGAACTTTGGATGAAGATGGTCAAAAAAAGACTGTTGAGTTTGCGGTTAGTGATAGATATTTAAGTGTGATTGCCGCAGCGGAGAAGGAAACTATTCATAGGTTTTATGCCGCTTTGGAAAAAGGACAAGATCCGGCAATGATTGAACCTGCCGTACCGGTGGTTCATGCGGCAAAGTATGCCAATAATCGTGCTGAGCTTGAAATATCTCTTACAGATACAGATTTATCCGACGCCGGTCCTTCGTCAGGTGTTCGTGAACACATGGCAAAGACAGCTTAATAATAATTTTGAATAATTAAAAAGGGTGGAAGTCAGCTTCCACCCTTTTTTTGTTACTTTATGTTAGCGAGTTTATTCAGCATCGCTTTCCAGGTGATAGAAGCCGCTGATGATTTTTGTGGCTTCAGCACGTGTGAGGTTGCGTGTAGGTTCAAATGTGATTGGGGTTACACCGCTTACCAGGTTGTAGTAGCGAGCTGCTCTTACCGCTCCGAAGAACCAGTCTGATGGTTTTACATCTAAGAATGAGTATTCTGAATATGTTGCATCTACGCTCTTCATTTTTGAACTCATGTTGAAGAGGATTTGTACTGCTTCAGCGCGGGCTATAGAAGCATTTGGACGGAAGGTTTTGTCGTCGAAGCCTTTTACCAGATTGTTGGCGGCAGCCTGGTCTACGATTGGTGCAAACCAGTCGTTGGAATAATCTATATCCGTGAAGCGATCTTCAAACTGCTGAGAATCGTAAGCGTAGTAGTTGCCGGCGAGTTCAGAGGCTTTGAGTGCCATCTTGGTGAACTCTGCTCGTGTCACATCTCTTTCAGGATGGAAGCAACCGTCTTCATAACCCTTTACGACTTCCATACCACTTAAATCAGAAACGTAAATCCAGAACCAGTCTGTATAATAAACATCACAGAAGTTTGCGGTTGGAGCGAAAGGAGATTCAGGTATTTCGTAGTCATAATACTGACCCTGTTCTTTGAACCACTCTGCAGCGGTTTCGAAAGTTTTTGCCAATCCTTCAACATCAACATTCATGTTCATTGTTGCCCAGACGGTATCACTGTCCGCAAATGACATCCATGAAATGTCTTTAAATGGAGCCATGAAATCGTTGTAACCAGTTACTGCGTCTTCAGGTGCACCCAGGTCTTGCATAGCCATAGTTACGTAGTCGTTGAGTGTTTTGACATCGAAGTAACCAATTTCTGCTACTGGCTGATTCAGTATTGGGAATGCTGCTTCGAAAGTGCTGTTATCTTTTAAGCTGTGATTTAACATGTTGCCCAAACTTGGGAGTGTAGAGATAACCATTGTTCCATCAATAGTTGTCGTCATGTAGAGAGTGATAGTAACCTGGTCGTCACCTACAAGATCCATTATGGAATCACCTTCCGCACGGAGAACTGTGCCGAAGTTAAAGGTGTTTTTGTAGAATTTTGAGCCATTCATGTCCACGATTTCGCTGTTGAAAAAGTCTACACCGGCCTCTGTTTCCACTGGTGCCATGATCTTTTTTAAGTATTCATTTAATTTTTCTACCGTAGCCGCGTTGGCATATTTATTACTGGCAACATCCACCATCCATGTTACTGCCGGTATCAGGCGATCTGTTTTGTGGACAGTGAACATTTGCTGATTTTTCATGAGACTTAAGATTTCTTTGTCGAAGTCGATGTTTGAATCTGCCTTGAACTCATTTTTCCAGGCAATGTAATCTTCGTCGGCAAACATGTCGCCATAGAGAAGAACTGCATCTGTCATCCATGAATCGGTGAGGTTCACTTCTCCATACATCATCAATCCTGTACCGGAGATTTTTTCCCAGAGTTTTGGTACGAAATTATGTTTGTCGAAACTCATGTTGAGCTCTTTGAGTTGAGCATCATCACCTTCAATGGCTATGTTCATGGTGAAGCCGGTGCTGTTTTGACTTACCCAAACTCCTTCGCCTTCCATACTGCTGATGACGTCTTTGTTGAAGTTGGCAAACTGAGGGAATACATCGCCCAACTCTGCAAGCGCATCACCGATTTGATCACCCATTTCCGCAGGATTTACATACATTGAAAAGAATGCTGCATCGTTGGCATGCGTCATAATATCCATATAGTTGCTGTAGTTGGCGAGGGCATCATTTTTGGTGCCTTTATAACGATCAACGACTTCCATAGCGTTTTCTTTGTTGCTGGTCATGATGAATAGTCCACCAATATGGACTACGACTGTATCGTTATCTCCTACATAAAGAGTTACACCATTATATGTTTCTTCGGTGATAGTCATTTCTGATTTTGCTTTTTCGTAGAGGGAAAGAAAGCCTTCTTCGGTTACGCGAACTCCCATGTACATTTCTGGGTCTTTTAAAATGCCTTCTTCGCTTTCAATTTCATTTGGCATATCCATACCGTAGACCAGACGGTTGTTATCTAAAATGACATCAATCAGCGCCATGTCGCTTTCGCTGCTGGTGTTTTCGGCGGTCATGGACTGTTTAATCAGGTCTTTGAGTTGAACTTCAAAGGGATTCTTAACGGTTGTGTCGAGTGTGTATACTGCGTCAATGTTGGCCGGAAGCAGTTGTTCCATGGCAATGTTTTCTGATGCTGCCATTGAAATTGAAGATGCGCCAAGCACTCCAATACCTGTGGCAACCCCCAGAATTTTTCGTGAGAGCTTCATAGAAATGGTTATGATTAAAGAAGTTTGATGAATTGATCGAAGAGATTTTCTGTGTCCACCGGCCCGGGGCATGCTTCCGGGTGGAACTGCACAGCCATAAATGGAAGTTTTTTGTGTTTGATGCCTTCTACCGTTCCGTCGTTGGCATGCTCGAACCATACTTCCCAGTCTTTTGGCAGAGTTTTGCGGTCTATGGCGAATCCATGATTTTGCGAAGTCATGGAGCAATTTTCGTTTTCAGTGTTGATGCAGGGTTGATTTTGGGAGCGGTGGCCGTATTTTAGTTTGAACGTTTTTGCTCCGGCAGCCAGACCCATTAACTGGTTTCCCAAACAGATACCAAATGTCGGGATTTTGAGAGCCAGACATTTTTTGATGATATTTACCGTTTCGGTTAAAAGTGCCGGGTTACCCGGTCCGTTGGAAAGAAATACGCCGTCAAATTTTTCGCCTCCCGCGATGAAATCGTAGTTCCATGGTACGCGTATGAGTGTTATCCCGCGATCCAGGAAATGTCTGAGTGTGTTGTTTTTTACTCCGCAATCCACCACTACTATTGTTTTTTTTGCGTTTCCTTTGGTTGTTTTTGCCGGTTTGTAGATTTTTACTTCTTTGGGACTGACTTCGGGAATAATATTTTGGGCGTTTGGATCGAAGTATGGAACATCTTTACTATCGACAATTATTTTACCCGGTTGCGAACCTTTTTCACGAAGATGTTTTGTGAGCGCACGAGTGTCTATGCCCGTAATTCCCGGTACATCCCATTCTTTCAAGAAATCACCAAGGCTTTGTTTGGCGTGCCAGTGACTGAAGTTTTCTGAATATTCATTGACGATAATTCCTTTTACATGGACTCTTTCGCTTTCAAAAAAATCGTTGAAGTCATGTTCTTTTTTAGTTTGTGGCGGAACGCCATAGTTGCCGACAAGAGGAACGGTGAAAGTCAGTAATTGACCATGAAAAGAAGGATCGGTGAGACTTTGTGGGTACCCAACCATTCCTGTTGAAAAGACAACTTCACCAGCGCTGGATTTTTCTGCCCCGAAAATATATCCATCAAAGCTTGTGCCGTCTTTTAAAACCAACTTGCCTTTTTTCATTCAATTTGGGGTGATTTCCTGCTTACTATAGCGGCGGATTTTCCCATAAGCAAGGGAAAACCTCATTAAAAATTATCTATATCGATAACGCCTTCCTGAAAGCGGAAAAGACGTTCGGTGAAACATTCAGACCCCTTAACGAAATTATAGAAACTGTAAAATTTACGGTTTTTTTCCTGAGTGGTTTCGGCGTGTTTGGCGTAGATGGCAGCTCTTTTTTTGTCAGCCGCATCCGGGTTGGCCTGGTTCATTATCGCCATGATGCTGTCCTGAACCTGTCTGGAATTGAAGAGCGCTGAGGCCGGTAAAGCTCCTTCTTTAATGTGGTTACCTAATCGATCTGCCTCCATGATCTCTTCGTGGACTGCTGTTTGGTGTTTCACTTCCTGTTGTTTCCATAATCTTATTATTTGGTTCATTGCCTGAGTATCGATGTTTTTGAGTATTTCCGTTGGAGTTGCTATGCGGTTTGTTGCGCAGTATCTGGCTGTTTCTTCGAGGACAAACTTTTTGATATCCGTTTCCGGAGCGTGATTTTCATATTGTTGATAGAGGAGTGCCATTGTTCTTGCGAAGGCGACCATATTTCTTAAACTTACCTGTGCGTCTGCTTCTCGGATGATGCTTTGGTAGTCTGGTGGTATGCCGTCGTGGCTTCCGATATCTCCCAGGTCCATAGTTGCGGCAAAAAGTTCAGGGCCGGAGGATTCGCTTGCACCAAAAGTCGGATCTTCCAGCACGCCGGTTAAAATACTTTCTATAATTGGATAGAAACTTGGCGGAATGTCTTCAAACTTGTCCGCCTGGAGATATTCAAGAATTTGTTGAGCTTCAGCACCCAAGTGCAGTGCCAGAACTTCCGCACGACGTTGATTTACTTTGTTGAGGATTGTCTGAGCCTCCTCCCGTAGTGTTTCCGGCGTGGCTGTGAACTCAATTAAACCGGGCTCTTTTTGTGCCATTTTGCTTTAATTTAAGGTGTGCAATTCTATTTTTTTTGAGACTTTTGTCAATGAAATCAAATTTACGCTTTTTTTCAGTGAGCGAATTAGTATAAAGTGCTGTAGAACTAACTCATAAACTCTATGTCGAATTTTCCTACCAAAGACCTTTTGAGCGCATCAGTGCTTTCAAAAGGCGATATTGAACGAATTTTGAAAATTGCGGAGACCATGGCTCCTTATGCCAATAAGGAAAAGCAGTCAGATTTGTTGGCTGGTAAGGTGTTGGCGACGCTTTTTTATGAACCATCCACCAGAACCCGTCTTTCTTTTGAAACGGCTATGAACCGTTTGGGGGGGCGTGTGATTACGGTTACCGGCATGGAATCTTCCTCTTTGATAAAAGGTGAAACACTTTATGATACGGGAAAAGTGGTGGAGAATTTTGCGGATATTGTGGCTATGCGACATCCGACTCCGGGATCGGTGGCGGAGCTTGCCGGTGCGGTCAAAATACCGGTTTTAAATGCAGGTGACGGCGCGGGTGAACATCCAACCCAGGCGCTTCTTGATATGCTGACTATACAAAAAGAAAGAGGAACGATCGACGGTTTGACTATTGCCATGGTTGGTGACCTGAAATTTGGACGGACGGTTCATTCACTGACGTATTTGCTTTCACATTTTAAGGTGAATTTGATTCTGGTTTCTCCAGACAGGCTTCGTATGCCGGCTGAACAGGTGCAGCATTTTAAGGATCAAAAGATTCAGTGTACTGAAACTGAAAGTTTGGAAGAGGGATTGAAACATGCGCAGGTTGTTTATATGACACGTGTTCAGAAAGAGCGTTTTGATGATCCGGCTGAGTATGAAAAATATAAGCACTTCTATATTCTCACCCGTGAAATGGTGGAACGTCATAATGCACAAATGACGATTATGCATCCATTGCCACGTGTGGGGGAAATTTCATTGGACATAGATGATCTTGCCGGAGCAGCGTATTTTAGACAGGTAAAAAATGGTGTTGCCTTGCGTATGGCGCTCCTTGCGATCATGCTGGGGAAGGTAGAATTTTAATGCGGGGTCACCCCCCAGAAAAAAAATAATTTATGAATAAGACTGCGTTTATCAATGCACAGATTGTGTCCCGTACAGAAATTTTTACGGGGAGCGTTTTAGTGGAAGATGGGAAGATTGTTCAGGTTACGAAGGATAAAGCGAATTTTGGTGTTGATGTTGAGACATTTAATTTGAAAGGTAAATATTTGTTGCCGGGATTGGTTGATCCTCATGTTCATTTTCGAACACCGGGTAATCCGGAAAAGGAGAACTGGGTGACGGGTTCAAGAGCCGCTCTTGCGGGCGGCGTGACAACAGTTCTTGATATGCCAAACACGAAACCGCCAACCATAAATGCAGCCACTTTGTCTGCGAAACGATTGATGGTTGAAAAAAACGCCATGGTGAATTACGGATTTTTTGCCGGGGCGACCAATGAGAATGTTGAAGAAATAAAGGCGATGAAAGGAATTGCCGGTGTGAAAATTTTTATGGGAAGTTCAACCGGATCTTTGCTGGTTGATGACAAAAAAGCTTTGGAGAAATTTATGCAGGCGGGGATTATTTGCGCTTTGCACGCTGAGGATGAGCAGTGCATTCGTGATGCCCAGGCGAAATATGCTGATCGCGCAGATGCGGCAGTTCATTCTTTAACGCGACCACCGGAGTGTGCAGCGTTGGCTGTAAAAAATGCTTTGCAACTGGCGAAAAAATATGGGACGCAGGTTCATATTTGCCATGTGTCTACCCGGGCTGAACTTGATGTTATTCGTGAATTTAAGAGTGATAAGGTGAGTGTTGAGGTGACTCCGCACCATTTATTTTTGAACACAGGGGATTATGAGGAACATGGAAATGTTATTAAGGTGAATCCGCCTATACGTGATGCAAGTGATCAAAATGCGCTTTGGGAAGGCATTCAAGACGGTACGGTTACCATGATCGGTACGGATCATGCGCCCCATTTGATGCAGGAAAAACAGTTGCCTTATGCGGAAGCTCCATCGGGTATTCCGGGAGTGCAAACTTCGTTACCACTTTTGCTTTCTGCGGTGAACCAGGGGAAACTTACTTTGCAAAAAGTGGTTGAATTGACTTCATATAATCCGGCGCGACGGTTTGGTATAAAAGGCAAAGGTGTCATTGAGGTAGGTGCCGATGCGGATTTGGTGGTGGTTGATTTGGAACTTGAGGAAAAAGTTTGCCACAACTTTTTGTGGACCAAGGTTGATTGGTCACCATTCCATGGTTGGAGGTTAAAAGGTTGGCCTGTGATGACTTTTTTGAATGGTGAACTTGCTTATGAATGGCGTGACACATTTCATAATGTTCATGGGAGGGAAGTTACTTTTAAGCGTGGGGTTTAATCCTGGGGTAAGTAGACTCTGAGCGGATCTGTTTACCGCTAGGATTTGTCTATTGAGATTGAAAATGCTTTAATGGATGCGTTCTTAATCTCTTTTATGGCAGATGCGGCAGGAAATTATAAGCAGGCGTTCGTGGAATTCTTGGTTCGAACGGATGCTTTGAAGTTTGGTGATTTTACTTTGAAGAGCGGGAGAAAATGTCCGTATTTTTTGAATGCGGGACAGTTTTATATGGGAAGTTCCTTTGATGAATTGACACGTTATTATGCACAAGCTTTGCACAATTCAGTGGAGGATTTTGATGTAATTTTCGGGCCGGCGTACAAGGGTATACCTTTGTGTGCTGGTACTGCTACGGCTTTGTATAGGGATTTTAAGGTGGATGTCGGATATAGTTACAACAGGAAAGAGGCAAAGGATCATGGCGAGGGAGGGATGTTGGTTGGCGCGCCAATTACCTCTGAATCAAAAGTGGTGATTGTTGATGATGTTATGACAGCCGGAACGGCTCTACGTGAGAGTTTGGATTTTTTGAAAAAGGCAGGTTCACCTACAATTGCGGGAGTTTTGATTGCTGTGGATCGTATGGAAAAGGGGATGGGTGAAAAGAGTGCTGTGCAGGAGGTGCAGGATGAGTTTGGAATTGAGGTCCATTCCGTTGTCACTTTGGATGATATTATCGATGTACTTTATGGTAAGCCGGTTGGTGGAAAAGTTTATATTGATGATGAACAAATGAGGGTGATCAAGGATTATAGAGATCAGTACGGTGTTTAAGATACGACTTTATGTTAAAGGCTGTTATTTTTGATATGGATGGGACGTTGGTGGATACGGAGCCGGTATATTTTTTGGCAGCCGGAGATGTGTTTGAGGAGCTGGGTTTTACTCTGACACCTGAAGAGTATGCTCAATTTACCGGGACGAGCCTGGCTTCGATGTGGTCTTTTTTGAGACAGAAATTTCAGATCACTTTGGATTTGGATTTGATGATTGATGAAACCAAAAAAGGGTATTTGAAAAAAATCCGCGAGGAAAAGGGCCTATTGCCTATGCCTGGCGTTGTGCCTTTAATTCAATCGCTCAAGGAAAAAGGCTTACCGCTTGCGGTTGGGACATCCACCAATAGGGATTTGATGCAGGTGACTTTGGACTTATTTGGCTTGAGTCAGTATTTCCCGGTGAAGGTTTCTGCGGATGATGTGGGTCGCGGAAAGCCGAGTCCGGATATTTTTTTGAGGGCCGCGGAATTGGCTGGGGTGACGCCACAGGACTGTCTGGTTTTTGAGGATTCGTTTCATGGGAGTTTGGCGGCCAAGAGAGCAGAGATGAAATGTGTTGGTTATACTCAAAACGGTAAAAATCCACAGGATCTTTTACATGTGGATATGAAAATTACTGATTATAGTGGCGTTACTTTTGAACAACTCACGGGACTTTTTCGCTAAAGATATTTGTCCGAGTAAGTAGTCAGTTTATTCTTCACTCCAATCGAATGGGGCAGGCAGGGGGTCTGGACCGTCTTTGAGTGCGTAGTAGCTAATGAAAATATCTTGATGGTCAGTCATAACTAAATTTTCCGGATCAGTTATTTCTTTTCCGTCGGCGTATATTTTTAAGCCATGAGTGTCATCGGTTTTGAGAGTGAGAACTTGAGTTCTGGATAGCGGCATGTTCCATTTATAGAAGAAGTCGCCAAGAGTAAAATCTTTTTGTACTGGTGCTTCAATGTGAATGATTCCGTTTGCGTCGTGGGTATGAACTGAGCTCATACAATTTTTTTGGAGATCAATACCAACATTCTTGGGTATGACGATAGTTTTTTTGTCAGCCATAATGGTGAGGTGGCTGTGAATATGAAATTGAGTTGCCATGTCTGTTGTACAAACGTCGACCAACTCTCTTGAGGTCATGTCTGCCGGGGATTTTTGTTGTTGAGTGGTGTTTTTTTCGATTGTGGTGTTGCCTGTTGAAGTGTTGGGAGTTTTTTCTGAACTGCAACCGAGAAAACTGAAGATAAGTGTGGATGAAATGATGATAGATGCGATGTTTTTTGACATAGATGATTTTGGGAAAATGAATTCGTTTTTATAATATACTTATTTCGTAGGCGCCGTCACCTCCGCGGGTTCTGGGTGCCCATGAAAAAGTTTTTACATACTCACTGTTGTGGAGGATTTTTTCTACGATAGGTTTTATGACAGATTGCCCGTTCTCCGAGTGATGGCCTTTGCCGGTTATAATGGCAACTTTCTGAAGTTTTTTTTGTGAACAGATTTCCAAAAATCTTTCTGTGAGAACAATAATGTCCGCCCTGGTTAAAATACCGGCTTTGTGAAAATCCAGCTGGAGTTGGGGGCCCGCCATGTGTGCGTATTTGTTGCCGTTGTTTGTGGGTTTGGTGGACATGGAAGTAGAGCGTAGCAAGAGACTTGCCATTTGGCAAATTTTCGCTATAATCCTACTCTTGAATTTTTTTATCCGGAATGTATGTCGATGTTATTTAAAGATGCTGGTAGAAATGATGCGCCTGAATTGGTTCTTGCAGATATATTATTGTTTGTGCAATATTTACCGGATACTTTGAGAACCAGACTTCAAATGACACCCAACGGGGTGGCTGGTGACTATGTGAACACTTTTACTGCACCGCTTTTTGCCTGTTCCCTTATGGAAAGGAGTCCTGCTTTTGTGGAAAAACATTTACCGAAAAATATTGCGGCCATGACGAATTACCGTGATTATTTGATTCAACGTGTTCGTGAACATAATGAAAAGTGTGAGGATCCACGTGCTCAGGTTGAAGAAGCGTTGTTTGTAGAAACAATGATGGATGCTCCAGGGGTAAGTGAATCTGATGCGATAGTAGAAGCTGTTCGATCTTTGTGGGCAAAGACCGATATGAGTTTTGATCAGAAAATTACGCCTATAACAGCGCTTCTGCAACAGGGTGTTGATATAATTCGCAGGTAGACTTTTGGTAGTGCCGGGCAAGGCGACACGTGTTTGCTGTGGGGTGTACGCTACTTAGCCGCTTATGTACGCACGGTTGAAGGGCGCGGCTTTTTTGAACAATCTTCACTGCAACCATCATTCCATTTGATTCGGCAATCCGGACAGATAGTGATCTGTTTATTGCACTGTACGTTGGTGCAGTTGATATAGTCATCGCACGGTGTTTGGCAATGTACACAGTTGGAAAGGATTTTGCGGTTTTCCGGTGTGTTGATGGGGACGGCGATGCGTTCGTCGAAAACATAGAGTTTGCCTTCCCAATAGTCGTCGGGAAACTCTTGACCATAGACGTGTACTCCACCGTGGAGTTGATAGACGTCTTTGAATCCTTTGTCTTTCAGAAGAGCTGTGGCTGTTTCGCAGCGAATGCCTCCAGTGCAATAGGTGACCACTTTTTTGTCTTTGTACTTCATGAGCTCTTTTTCAACTATTTCCGGGAGCTGTTTGAAGTTTTGCATGGGTAATGTGATGGCGTTTTTGAAGCGCCCGATGGCTGCTTCGTAGTCGTTGCGCATGTCGATGATCACAAAGTCTTCGTTGCTTTCGTAGAGGCTGTTGAGCTCTTTTGGTTCTATATATGTGCCGGCTTCTTTGTTTGGGTCTAACTGTTTTTTGTACTTCATGGTTACCAATTCTTCACGGTAACGGACGAAGATTTTTTTGAAACTTGTGGTAGGCCCCAAGCTTTGTTTTATTTCCATGTCGGCAAAAAGAGAGTTTGATTTCATATGCTGAACATACTGGTCGGTAATCTCTTTTGGTCCGCCAACTGTTCCGTTTATGCCGTTATTTGCTATTAAAATTCGGCCTTTGATGCCGATGGATTTACAAAATTTCAGATGTTCGTAGGCGAACTGTTCAGGATTTGGAATACTCACATACTTGTAGTAGAGGAGTATGGTCCAGGGGGTGGTTTGTTCTTGGCTTTCTTGTACGGGATTGTTCATGTTTTAGGTATTTATGCAGGCTTATTGTACTGAAAGTTTGTGATTTGGCAACGGGTTAGGTTTAGATTTTAGAGAGGCTTTAAAAATCTATTATTTGGGTTTGGTATTTTTGGCTGTGGTGATCTTTACTTTTGTGTATATACTTTGTATAATTACTAATGACTATGTTTTATGTATGAGGTTATGAAAACTAACGTTCGGCAATGGGGGAATAGTATTGGGGTGAGGATTCCGCACATTTTTGCTAAAGAGGCGGGTATTGTTGAGGGAACTGAATTGGAGATGAATCTTATTGATAATAAGATTGTTTTGTCTAAGCCGCGCTTAAACTTGAATGAACTTTTAAGTCAGGTTACTGCTGATAATCTTCACGCAGAAACAGATACGGGTTTTGTTAACGGAAATGAAGAATGGTAAAAAGTTATGTTCCCCAGAAAGGCGATATAGTTTTGTTGGATTTTAATCCGCAATCTGGAAAAGAGCAGAGTGGTAAGCGGCCGGCTGTGGTACTTTCACCCGGGGCGTATAATGCAAAAGTTGGTTTGGCAATTTTTTGTCCCATTACCTCAAAAATTAAGGGATATCCATTTGAGGTTGTTCTTGATGGTAATTTAAAAACGAAAGGTGTTGCGCTTTCTGATCATGTGAAAAACTTAGATTGGCGAGCACGAAACGTACGTTTTCAAGAAAAATTGACGCGAAGAAATTTACATCAGATTTTGGAGAAGCTGGAACTGCTTTTGTTTGAGTGAGTTTCTGCTGTTGCTGAGCTTATTGTAGGTAAAAAAGTTTTTTTGACCTGTCTTTTTGCATAGGGAAGCCGAGGGCGCCATGGTGGACCATGGTACCCCCGAGTGTGTGGGCACTCTGCTCCCATTTTTAAGCTAAGGAAGTTCCGTCTCACACTCACGCGGCGGTGGTGGGCTCGGGCGGCGTCGGCGTCGTGCCCGAAGCGGGCGCGGGCGGGTCGTCGCTGGGCTTGTCCTCCACGGCGGTGTTCTCGTTGCCCGTGGTCGACGGCGCGGCCGGATCATCACTGGTCTTGCTGTCATCCGCGGGCTTCTCGGCCGGGGGCGCATCGCTCTTGTCGGTGTCGGCGGCGGGCGGAGCGTCGCCGGTGTCGGTCACGGTTCCCTCGGCCGGACCGTTGTTGGTCTGGTCGAGGGGCGTGGCGTCGTCGTTCTTGTTCTCCTCCACGGTGGGCGAGGGGGCGGTCTCCTCGACGGGCGGCGGCACGGGCGTGGGCTCTTCGACCGGATCGTTGTTGGGCTGATCGGCGGGGGCTTCGGCGGGCGTGGCGTCGGTGTTGGTGGCCTTGATCTCTTCCACGGCGGGGGTGGACTCGGGCGCGGTCACGGTCTCCTCGGCGGGCGGCGGGTCCTGGGTGGGAACCAGGCGCTGGTCGGCGGGGGCGGCCGTGGTGTCGTCGGCGGAAGCGGGTGCGGGCGACGGCTCGGTCTGAGCGGTCTCCTTGCTTCCCGATTCGTCGGCGGGCGGGGGGGTGCTGGTTGCGGTTGCGGCGGGGGGCGTGGGCGAGCTGGTGGGGGCGGGTTCGGTCATGGGCTTTTCCTGGTTCTCCGGCTGGCTGCCGGCGGGCGGGGGTTGCGAGTTCGTCGCGGCGGCTTCCTGATTCTGGGGCGGCGGGTCCTGGGGGCCCGACACGACCAGATCCACCTCCTTGAGGACAGTGGCCTGAGCGGTGACGTTGACGAGCAGCTCATCGCCGGCCGTCTTCATCTCCTCGATGGTGTTGAGCAGGCGCTGCCGCTCTTCGTCGTTGGTCACCTTCTCGGCTTCGTCCCTGAGAACGGCAATGTCGCTCACGAACTGGACGAAGGCCTTCTGGATCTGCTCGGCGGATTCCGCCGAGCGGCCGATTTTCTGGGCGAGACTCATGATGTGCTCCGATCTGCGTGCGCGTGTTGTACCTACTGCGACCTGGTTTCGTGATGTGCAACTGCTCTTCAGCGACCTTTTCTCCTTTGTTTAAAAACGGTCCTTTGAGCATGATTTTTCGCGTAGAAATTTTTTTCACTATGCGCAAAATTATGCTCAAAGGTTTTGAAGCAGAGAGCTCATTTGTCTGTAAAGTTTACTGAACTTTGTGTTAGCAAATTTTAACCAGACAAATGGCTCTCAACTCTTTATTTTGATGTAAAGGATCGGCTGTCTGTAATATAGGTTTATCATGAAAATGTCAATTTTGACATTTTGTACATGCTGCAGTAATTTTGTCGTAATCTAACACACAATGTATGGCTTCCGGTAAAGATAAGGAATCGAATAAACAAAAAGAACATTTAGAAGAGTTAATGAAGCGTCAAACTCGGGACGAAAGTCTTCAGAAGCCTTTTCATTTTGCCGACCGACTCAATGCGCAGATTCAGGCAAAAAAATCGGTGGTTTGTGTGGGGCTTGATCCGCGTTTGGAGCAGGTTCCTGCGTTTATCCGTGAGAAATGTTTTGCCGAGTATGCCAATCCGATAACTGCTGCCGCTGAATCTATCTTGGAGTTTTGTAAAATGATTATTGATTCGACACATGATCTGGTGCCGGTGGTGAAACCGCAGATCGCTTTTTTTGAACAGTATGGTTCTGAGGGGATTCGAGTTTTTGAAGAGGTTTTGTGGTATGCCCGTGATAAGCAGTTACTTACTATTTCGGATATTAAGCGTGGTGATATTGGGACAACGGCGGAGGCTTATGCTAAAGCTTTTTTGGGGAAGGTGAATGTGCAGGGGGGGGAAGTTTTTGGGTTTGATACTGACGCTGTGACGGTGAATCCGTATATGGGTTTTGACTCTATTAAGCCGTTTGCAGCAGAGTGCAGAAAGCATGGTAAAGGAATGTTCGTGCTGGCCAAAACTTCAAATGTTTCATCGAGTGATATTCAGGATTTGGAAATGAAAGACAACAATACGGTCTACGAAATTTTATCTCAATACTTGGAATCCTGGGGTGCGGATGATTTGGGTGATAGTGGGTACTCTTTTATAGGCGCAGTGGTTGGGGCGACTTTTCCGGCTCAGTCCAAAAAGCTGCGCGCATTGATGCCGAATACAATTTTTCTGGTTCCGGGTTATGGGGCACAGGGTGGGACAGCGAAGGATGTGAAAAACTGCTTTAACAGGGATGGACTTGGTGCGGTGATTAACGCTTCTCGAAGTATTCTGTTTGCCTGGGAAAACTCTGATGTTTATACGGAGAAGGATTTTGCTGATGCGGCTCGTGATGCTGTTGTGAAGATGAATAAGGATATAGCTGAGGCATAATTATTTTTGAGGCAGGGTTTCTTATTAAGGGTATTTTTGGAGGCTAATATAAACAAGAGCGTGGTTGGTACTTGCCAAAATGCCATCATTGTTCTATATTGCATTCTCTTATATTGCGATATGACGGAATCAATAGATGATGGTTTGGGTGGTCTGCGAGCCGAGGTGGAACCTTATGTTCAGCGGTTTGCACATGTTTGTGCCGATGCTAAACAAAAAGAGGAGATGGAACAGCTGGTTTTTACTTTGTATGTGAGCGTGGATCATCCACAGCAGTTTCTTGCTTTTGTGGATAGTTTTCATGTTGCTTGCACGTCTTTGGGAGATTTTCGAAGATTGTGCAGTGCGGCTGTTGATTTTACGAATGTGTGGAGGGATACAACGATTGCTCGTTTAATGACAACTATGGTTCGGGGACGAATTTTGCTTCGGGATGAAAGTGGAGCCATGAGGGCGCACGGTGCTGGAATTGCCCGATTAGAACTGTTGGTGAGTTATTTATGTGAAGACAGATTTATTGATTGGTTTAACAGGGGACTGGATGAAGGGTCAGATGCTGTTGCTGCTATGAGATTTTTTGAGGGAAGTTCGGGTTTTGTTGATTTGTTGGATTGGGTACATAATTCTGTAACGGTGAATCCGCACGTTCTTCATCTTTTTGTTGAGTTATGGAAGGCCAACGGGGTTGATGATTGTAAGAAGTTTGCACGTTTGTATAAACGTTATGTGGATGATCCGGTAGGGTATGGCTCGTTGAATTACGCCATGAATATTATGAAAGATGGCTATGCTCTGGTTGCCGAGAGATTTTTAATCTATCTCACAAAAAAGCGAAATGTTCGCGTTGAGGATCTGTATCGTGGCGTGTGTGATTTCCTGGAAGCAAATAACGAAAGGGGAGCTTTGGAGCTTTTGAATTTAGAGGCTAGTGGTCAGTGATTTGAGGTTTTGAATGAGTCGGTTCCAATCTTGAATACTGAGTTCTTGAGGTCGGATTGTTGGTTCGATGTTGGATTTTTTGAGGAGTTCGGTCAGACCTTCTTTGGTAATATTGATTCCTGATCGGAGTGAATTGGAAAGCGTTTTCCGGCGTTGTGCGAAACAAACCTTAATTAACCGGAAGAAGAGTTTGATATCTTCCACTGCCGGTGCCGGGTATACATCAATTTTTAAAATGGCTGAGTCTACTTTTGGTGCGGGGAAGAAATTATTTTTACTGACATAGTCCACGATAGATGGCTTGCCGAATATTTGAACCTGCAGGCTGAGGACTGAATGGTCGCCGTCTTTGGCACAGATTTTTTGCGCCACCTCTTTTTGGATGAGAAGCACAATGGTTTGTGGTCTGAGTTCTCCAGGATTTTTTGGCTGGAGGTAATGGCTTATTAGCGGCGAGGTGATGTAGTAGGGGATATTGGCTACAAGTTTGTATGGTTCCGGAGGGAGGTCGGTTTTGAGGGCGTCAGCGTGGATGACATTTAAATGAGGGTATGTTTTTTGAAATTCTTTTAGGTGGGGGATGAGCCGGTCATCAAGTTCTATGGCAATAACTTTGGCTTCAGCTTCAAGTAGTGCCATTGTGAGTATTCCCGGTCCCGGTCCGACTTCTACAACGTTGTCACCGGGTTTGATACCTGATGCTTCAATGATTTTTTTGATTATTTCCGGATTGATCAGAAAATTTTGACCGAGACTTTTGTTGGTCCAGAAGTTGTTTTTTTTGAGCCAATCGATAAGTTCTGTCGTGTTTTTATAGGCCATTTTTTGTTGTTGTGATGTGGAATTTTTTGCGCGGGGATGTTGTTCCTTGGGTGATTTGTATGCAAGAGCGGGGAACTTTGAATGTATCTGCCAATACTTGAATTATTTCGTCATTGGCTTTGCCTTTTTCCGGCGGGGCAACCACTTTTATTTTGAGTGCAGTGCCTAAGAATCCGCTGATGCCGGTGTAACTGCTTCCAGGAACAGCTTTTACTTCCAGGGTTATTTCTCCATGTGTGCTCAGGATTTTTTTGATTTGTTCCAGTTGTTTTGCGGGATCATCCATATTTTTTTCGAACAAAGATTTTACGCATTTCTTCAACAACTAAAACTATCAGTGACGCGCCCAGGATGATACTCCAATCGCTGAAGTTCAAACTGGTTGTGTGGAGGTATGTTTGCATAAATGGAATTTCCACAATGGCGATTGTTGTTAGAATTGAAATACAAATTGCGCCCAAAAGGAACGGATTGGTGAAAAATCCCAGTTTAAAGATAGAGTTTTTTTCGCTGCGCGAATTGAATGCGTTTACCATTTGGATAATAACAAGCAGGGCGAAAGCGACACTGGAGCCCTTGAGATGTACTTGACCGTCATCGGTTATTGCTTGTCCCCAACTCCACCCGTATCGGTAGAGTGTCCAAATGTAGGTTCCCATTACCAGAGCTCCCATGATAAGACCCAAATAGAGGTATCTTTCTACAAACGGTTTGGTCATGATTTTTTCTTTTGGATTTCGTGGTTTTCTCTCCATGATGCCAGGTTCTGATGGGTCAATGCCCAGCGCTACTGCTGGCAGTACGTCTGTTCCAATGTCTATACAGAGAATTAAAATTGCCGTGAGGGGCGATGGTAATCCCAGGATGATTGCTACAAAAATGGTGAGCAGTTCCGCTATATTGCAGGAGAACACATAGAATACAAATTTTTTCAGGTTATCGTAAATGGTGCGACCTTCTTTAATGGCTGTGACGATTGTGGAGTAGCTATCGTCAGCTAAAACCATGTTGGAGGCTTCTTTGCTTACATCGGTTCCGCTGATGCCCATTGCTACGCCAATATCTGCACGTTTTAATGCGGGGGCGTCATTGACTCCATCACCGGTTACCGCCACTACTTCACCGGATGCTTTGAGCAGGGTTACGATGCGGAGTTTGTGTTCGGGACTTACACGGGCAAAGATTATATCCAGATTTTTTTCGTTCAGTTTGGCACTGAGTTCTTTGTCATTGATGTTGTTTACGTCTTCACCGGTCATAATGATATGTTTGCGCTGGTTTTGGCCGATGATATTTAATTGTTTGGCAATTGCTTCCGCGGTTAGGCCGTGGTCGCCTGTAATGATATATGTGCGGATGCCGGCTTTATGAGCCATATCAACGGCAGCTTTTACTTCAGGGCGTGGCGGGTCGATCATGCCGATCATTCCAACGAACGTCATGTTTTTTTCTATATCATCTTTTAGGAATAACCAGGAACCTTCTTTTTTTCCTTTATTTATTTCTGTTTCGGAAACTGTTCGGTAGGCGAAGCCAAGGCCACGGAGCGCCCGGCGTGCCATGCCTTCATTTAAACTGATCAATGAGTTTTTCCCGTCTTTATCAAGTTTTACCTCGCGTCCGTTGAAATTGAGATGTTGTGAGACGCTAATGACGCTGTCCGGAGCGCCTTTTGTAACTGCCCAGTACTCGCCGGTTTCTCTATTTTTGAGGATTACCGTCATACGTTTTCTGGTGGAATCAAAAGAGAGTTCGTAAATTTTTTCGTATTGGTCACGTAATTTTTGCAGATCAAATCCGGCTTTTTCTCCGAGGGTTAATAAAGCACCTTCTGTTGGGTCGCCAGTTATTTTCCATTGTCCGTCTTGTATGTGCAGATCTGCGTTGTTGCAGAGTCCTGCAGCGATGATGAGGATTTCCAATGAGTTGAAAACATTTGGTTGTTTTTGTTGCATAGCCAAAAGATCTTCTCTTTGATGTTCATAATCTTCGTACATGCCGTTTTCTTCACCAATGGTGACGCAGTGTTTGTTGTTCTGCTCAATGTGTATTGAGCCCTGAGGGTTGTACCCTACACCGCGTACGGATGCTTCATATTGGTCAAAATACAGCTCTTTGACGGTCATTTCGTTTTTGGTCAGTGTGCCGGTTTTATCACTGCAAATAACGGTTGTTGAACCGAGTGTTTCAACGGCTGAGAGCTGTTTCATGATGGCATTCTTTTTGGCCAGCCTTTGAACACCAATGGCAAGAGCGATGGTTACTGTGGCAGGAAGTCCTTCAGGTACGGCGGCGACAGCAACGGAAGATGCAAACAACAGTGCATCTACAAAATATTTTCCTTGAAGCGTAACTCCTACAATAAATAAAATTGCTGAAATCACTAACGCAATTTTCCCCACGAAGACACCTATTCTTTGGAGTTCTTTTTCCAGTGGGCTGAGATCTTTTTTTGTTTCGGTTGTAAGTTTTGCCACCTGACCCATTTGCGTATTCATGCCTGTTCCAATGACAATAGCTTTACCACTGCCATGTGTGACATTTGTTCCCATGAATATTACATTTTCTTTTTCCGACTCGGTGGCATTGGTTTCAGGTAAATCCCGGGTGAGCTTTTGTACGGGAACTGATTCACCAGTTAACGCGCTTTCAAGTGTTTGGAGTTCATTTGCTTCAAATAAAACCGCATCAGCTGTTATGTTGTCACCTTCCAGGATAACTAAAATGTCTCCCGGTACTACTTCCCGGGCATCAATCTCGTTTTGGACTCCGTTTCGTATTACTTTTGCCTTTGGTGCTACCAACTTTCTCAGTGCCTCAATGGCTTTTTCGGCGCGATATTTTTGAACAAAACCGATTGTGGCGTTGAGTACGACGATGAAAAAAATAACCGCAGCGTCGCGACCTTCACCACCAATCAGCGCTATGAATGCAGCAAAAATCAGCAACAGAACCATTAGATCTTTAAACTCCTCCAGAAAAGTAATAATTAGAGGTTTTTTCTTTTTGGCTTGGAGAACGTTGAATCCGTGGAATTTTTGTCTTTTTATGACTTCGTCGTCGGTAAGTCCATTCAGGCAGGTTTGGTGTTTTTCCAATAAGGGTATGAGTTCTTTTTGGTTGAGCATGATATTATTTTAATTGATCTTTACGCCATTTTTTTATATTTGCATGATGTCCGCTTATTAATACTTCCGGTACTTTCAATCCCATAAATTCTTCCGGACGCGTGTAATGCGGGTACTCCTTTTTGCCATCCAATACTTTGGAAAAAGTTTCTTCTTCACTTGAATAATCGTCACCGAGAATACCTGGGATGAGTCTACTTATGGTGTCCAGCAGAACCATAGCTGGCAATTCACCACCAGTTAAAACATATTTCCCAATAGATATTTCAAAATCCACGCAGAGATCTATTGCTCGTTGATCTATACCCTCATAGCGTCCGCAGAGTAGAATGAGGCCTGATTTTTGATATTTTTTTGCCAGTGTTTGTCCATAATTTTGCGTGAGCATTTTTCCCTTTGGACTCATATAAATTACCGGACCTTTATTGAGTTTTTTTACTGCTTGAACACAATCATATATTGGTTGTGCCATCATCAGCATTCCTGCGCCGCCTCCATAAGGTGGAGCATCCACTTTTTGGTGTTTGTCCTTGGTGTATTTACGAATATCGTGAACAACAATTTCCAGTTTATGATCTTTAATGGCTCTTTTTATAATGCTTTCGCCAATATAGGAGTCAAAAATTTCCGGAAAAATGGTTAAAAGGTCAAAGCGCATGCGAGAAAAATCAGATCTTAGCGTGATGAATACTACTGACTTAGGTATTGTAACATACTTGCTATAACATTTCTAATGTTGTATAATTTTATGTAATGTATGTAATGGGTACTTATGGCTATGCGTGGCTCTTTATCGACAATTCCAGACCCGGATCCAATACCAGAGCTTGGTAAATGGAACGAGGTTGAAGCAGGTGAATCTGTGACCATATCATCACTGCATTTAACGAATGGTGTTGTTTTGGAAATGTCTAGTAGTAAAGAACTTGGAGGCTTGGTGACAAGGGCTGTTCGAATTCCTCGAAATAATACTCCCAATGACAAAGTTATTGATGGCTATGAAGTGCGTTATTCAAATGGTCTTCAAAGATATTTTACCGCTCCTTCACAGTTTGTGACGGGAAACGCAGTTGAGCCATTAACAGGTGTTCCATTTACCTTTTCGGTAGAAAGTGATTCAGGTTTTGTTCTTCACAATGAACAGGGAAAAGTGCCGGCTTACTATCGCTTACAAAAGCTGCATGATTCCATTCGTTATGGTTCCGGGGTTCAAATTCCACCGGCCGGCGAAGATGCGACTCTTGACGGTCACCTGGATGTGACTAAGAAAATTGTGGCTTTTACTACACGGGGTTTGGGCAGAACTAAATATCTGCATTCTAATGAAGATTGCGTGGGGTTTGGTAATAGGCGGGTGGTGGTGGCGGATGGTGTTGGAAGTCGCTACCATAGTGAATTGGCTTCACATTTAATAGTGGAAAGTATCATTACGGATCCTGCCGATTTTGATCAGTCGATTGGTGATGCCAGTGTGCATTTGAACTCTTATAATACAAATTTTAATACTCTGGTTACAGAAAATATTGCTCCTGATGTTGTTTTTGCTGCCGCTGAGGTACATGGGAATAAGATACGGATTGTTCATTGTGGAGATGTTCGATGGCGTTTGTTTCATAATGGAAAAGTTATAGCCGCCAGTAAGGACTTTTCCAAAGTTCAGGAATTATTAGATGCAGGGGCAATTACTGAAAAAGAGGCTATTACTCACAGTGAAAGAAATATTATCACCAGTACGGCGTTGCTGGGCTTGAAGTCTTTTAGGGATTTAAAGGCACTTCCAGGATCGATACTTATGCTTTGCACGGATGGTTTGGATGGTGTTACTGATGAAGAGATTATGAATCTACATAAGGATCACATGAATCGATACACTGTGATGGATGAGATTCAGAAACTTGTGGCTCTTAGAAATAACTCAGGTATGATTCCGGGTCTCTATAATGAAGGCGGTAAAGTGAAACTGGATTATTTCCCGGCTGCTCCTTGCGACAATGTAGGTGTGGCTTTTGTTTACTTTTAGATTTGATCTAAAAAAAACACCCCGCCATATCGGGGTGTTTTTCGGGTTGGTATAGTAAGTTCGTACTCTTTCTTTTAGCGTTTGCTGAACTGTGGAGCGCGACGAGCACGTTTGAGACCTGGCTTTTTGCGTTCTTTTACACGTGCATCACGTGTAAGGAAGCCTGCTTTTTTGAGTGTACCGCGAAGTGTTTCATCAAATACGATCAGGGCGCGAGCTATACCATGGCGAATTGCTTCAGCCTGAGCGCTCATGCCGCCGCCGGCTACTTTTACGGAAACATCAAAATTCTTTGAGTGACCAGTAAGTTTTAACGCAGATTGAATTACTCCATGTGCGCTTGGAACTGTGAAGTATTCATTTTCAGGTTTATCATTTACTGTAACTACACCTTTGCCTTTAGCATATAAACGAACACGTGCTACCGCTGTTTTTCGTTTGCCTGCAGAGTAGTAATATTCTTGAGCAACTGTTTTTTTTGCAACAACCGGTTTAGTTGTACCTGATTCTTCAGTCTTTTTCACCATAGGATAGGGGAGTTGAGATGTTTAAATATTAGAGTTCAATAGGTTTTGGCTGTTGAGCTTCGTGGTCATGCTCAGCACCACTGTATACTTTGAGTTTTCTCAAAATATCTTTTTTCAATTTGTTGTGTGGAATCATGCCTGCAACTGCCATTTCGATCAGTTTTTCAGGTTTTACTTCACGTTGTTTTGCAGCTGTAATAGCTTTTAAACCGTTTGGGAAACGGGAATGTTTGTAATAAACTTTCTGTTCAGCTTTGTTACCTGTTAATCGTACTTCTTTGGCATTGATAACTACAACGTAGTTTCCGCTGATAACATAAGGTGCAAATGTAGGGCTGTTTTTGCCACGGAGTAATGCAGCAATTTTACTTGCAACACGGCCTAGGCTTTTACCTTTTACATCTACCAGGTTCCATTCCTGTTTGATTTCAGATTGTTTTGGGGCGAATGTTTTCATGATTATTTGGGATTAACCCGGATTATAGACAAGATTATACAAGTTCAATTTGAACGATTGGAGCTGCGTCACCTGCGCGGAAACCCATATCGCTGATGCGTGTATAGCCGCTGTTGCGATCCTGGTATCGTTTTGTGATTTCGTCGACGAGCTTTTTGGAGCAGATCTCACTTTGGACAAGAGAGCTTACTTTACGAATGGCAGTTTTCTTATCAGCATGTTTTGCATCGTTGATAAGTTTATCCATAATTCCCTGAAGAGCTTTAGCTTTTGCTTTGGTAGTCTTGATTTTCTCTTCAAGAATCAGAGATGTAGCCAGGTTATACATGAGGAGTTTTCTCTGTCCTTTTGGCAGTCCGAGGTAGAGCTTTTTTACATTATGTCGCATGGTCGTGAGTGAGATGAAATGACAAATTTATTCTTTAGCCAGGCTCTTGTCGCGGGTTGCGAGAGCTGCAGCAACTTCTGTGAGTGCCTTTTTACCAAATCCGCGGAGGTTTGACAACTTACTTTCTGTACATTTTTCGAGCTGTTCAACTGAACCGATTCCGCCGTTGATCAAAGCATTCAATGTACGAGGGGAGAAACCAAGGATTTCAATAGGAGTATAGGACTCTTGTGCTGGTTTATTCTTTTCTTCAGCTTGTTCTTTTTCAGCGATCTTTTTGAAATCGCTCATGTATGCTTCCTCAACCATTGCGTTTTCCTGATTGAAGAGGCTGAAGTAAGACTGGAGAATGTTAGAAGCGAATTTAACTGCGTCTTCCGGAGTGATTGAACCATCTGTCATAACTTCCAGAGTGAGCTTATCAAGGTTGGTCATTTGACCTACACGTGCAGCCTCGATTTCGTAGCGTACTTTTTTAACTGGGGAGAATACAGAATCCAGGAGAATTAAACCTGGCTCATTTGTTTCACGTTGACGCTGAGTAGCAGGAACGTAACCTACACCTTTATCTACATGGAGTTCAATGTTGAGTTTTGCACCTTTTTCGAGTGTTGTAATGTAGAGATCTGGATTGAGTACTTCTACATCGCTTGGGCACTTGATGTCTTTAGCTGTAACAACACCTTCTTTGCTTACTGTGAGATTGCAAACTGAAGATGCTGTGCTGGTTTTTCGTAAATGTACCTGCTTAAGGCTCAGGTTGATATCTAAAATGCTGTCTTTTACGCCTTTTAGCGTGGAATATTCGTGACTTGCACCTTCGATTTTTACTGCAGTAATGCAGGCACCCGGCAACGAAGAAAGCAGAATACGGCGAAAGCTGTTTCCAATAGTAGTACCATAACCAGGAGGCAGTGGACTTACTGTAAATACAGCATGGGTTCCGCTTATGCGCTCAGTCTTGATCTTTGGAATGCCGATTTCAGCTTGAATCTGATGCATTATCGATGTGGGTTATAAATTATTTAGAATAGAATTCTACGATCAAGCTTGATGAAATAGCTTGCTCGAGTTCGTCGGCTTCAATTGCTCTCGTAACTTCCCCACTGAGAGTTTTGTAGTCAACTTTTACCCATTTTGCTGGCGCAAATTTCTGTTTTTCAAGGTCCGCAAAGAGTGGGGAACTCTTGGCGCGATCGATAACGTCAAATTTGTCACCGATTTTAATATGTATGGAGGGGGTCTTTACGCGCTGGCCGTTTACACGCATCAATCCATGGCTTACGATCTGACGAGCCTGGTTGCGAGTCTTTGCCATACCTGCACGATAAATTACGTTGTCTAAGCGATATTCTAATAACTTGAAAAGAGCATTACCTGTAATGTCCTTAGCTTTTGCAGCTTTTTTGAAATAGTTACCAAGTTGGCGTTCTGTTACGCCATACATGAACTTCAACTTCTGTTTTTCACGAAGTTGACGTGCATATTCAGATGGTTTGGAAACATTTCCTTTTGGTCCGTGCATGCCTGGGCGATAGTTCTTTTTCTTCAGATTGTATTTTTCTGATCCGAAGATGTTAAGGCCTTCGCGGCGGACAATACGAGCTTTTGGTCCAGTATATCGTGACATATTATTTAGGGGGAATAAAAAACTTACAAACTAAACGCGGCGTGATTTGCGTGGACGGCATCCATTGTGTGGAACAGGTGTAATGTCAGTGAGACGTTCAATTGAAACGCCACCTGCCTGTAAACCACGGATCGCTTGTTCTCGTCCGTTGCCGGCACCTTTTACATAAACATGCACTTTTTCAAGACCAAACACTTTAGCTTTTGTTATAGCAGTTTCAGCTGCAACCTGAGCAGCATATGGAGTAGCTTTACGAGGACCTTTGAAACCACATGTACCTGAACTGCTCCATGAAACCACTTCACCATTTGGATCAGTAACTGTAACAATTGTGTTGTTGAAAGAAGCTTGAATAAATACTTTTCCTTCAGTCAAAAGTCTGCGCTTTGGCTTACCCTTTTTGCCTTTAGCCGCCTTTACTGGAGCCGCTGCCTTTACAGGAGCTTTGCTTTCGGCTGCCTTGGCTTCACTTTTAATATTTTCTTCTGCCATATGTTTGGTAATTAATTACGGATTTCAATTATTAATGATTACTTAGTAGCAATCTTCTTATTTGCTACTGTCTTCTTCTTACCCTTGCGAGTTCGGGCATTCTTCTTTGTCTTTTGACCACGCACAGGTAAACCTCTGCGATGACGGTAGCCACGATAGGTACCAACTTCCTGCAGATGTTTGATATCCATTTGAACCTTGCGACGGAGATCACCTTCGACAGGCATTTTCTCGATTTTTTCACGGATTCTTGCGAGCTGGTCTTCTGATAAATCCTGGATTTTCGCCATAGGATCTATGTTTGCGTCATCGAGGATTTTCTTACTGATACTACGGCCAATGCCATAGATTGCAGTCAAACCGATAAGTACACGTTTTTCCTTTGGAAGGTTAACACCGGCAATGCGAGCCATTTTTAATGTAATTAGTAATTAGTATGATTTTAGCAATTGACCATTTGGAGTTTTTGACACAGGAAGCTTCCAAATAAGCTTAGCCCTGACGCTGTTTGTGCTTCTTGTTTTCACAGATTACGCGCACAACACCGTTACGACGGATTACTTTGCATTTATCACAGATTGTTTTGACTGAAGATCGTACCTTCATAGGAGTGAGTTATTCGGCTTTATTAGTAGGAGCTGTTTCGGTTGGGACAACCGGTGTTGTCGCTTGAGGTGGTACCTGTGGCTGTTGACCCGGTCTTACGTCTTTGTGACGGAATATGATTCTACCTTTTGAAAGATCATAAGGAGTCAACTCAATTGTTACTTTATCACCCGGGAGTATTCGAATGTGGTTAACCCTCATTCGCCCGGAGATGTGTGCCAAAACGACATGATCCGGATAGTTCTCGTCGAGGAGTTTCACGCGGAAAGTCGCATTAGGTAGCGCTTCTGTAACGACTCCGAGTAATTCAATTACCTCTTTGCCCATAGGGTGGTTTTTAGCTTTGTTTAGCCTTTTTTCCTGTAAAAAGTTACAGTAAAGCGTTAGGATTTTACACGACACTTTTTACTATTGCAACCTTTTTTTCCAAAATATCAGGTAGGCCTTGTTGTAAGTATTTCTGCGCCTTTTTCGGTGATGAGAATTGTGTGTTCGACCTGTACGGAAAGTGATCCGTCTTTTGTTGCAAATGTCCACCCGTCCTTGAGTAATTTCACGTCCGGTTTTTTCATTGTAATTATAGGCTCAATGGCAATAGTCATGCCAGTCTGAAGAATCGGACCGCGATCTTTGTCACGAAAATTTGGGACTTGCGGATCTTCATGCATTTCGTGTCCGATACCATGACCGACCAGATCACGGACAACACCGAATCCTTGTTCTTCTACGATGTCCTGAATCACACCGCTTATTTCGTGAATGCGAATTCCCGGGCGTGCGGTTTCGATAGCTTTTTTTAATGCTTTTTCAGCTGTATTGATAAGTTTTTGAGCATCGGGAGAAATCGATCCGATACCTACAGTGATGGCTGAGTCTGTGTGGAATTTTTGGTGAATTACTCCACAATCGATGGTGACAATGTCGCCGTCTTTGAGTTTGTAGTTTGTAGGAATACCGTGAACTACCTGTTCGTTTACATTTGCGCAAATGACATTTGGGTATCCATGGTAACCTTTAAATGACGGAAGGACATTCATTTCCTTCATCATTTTTTCTGCGTGTTGGTCCAGCTCTAACGTGGTAACTCCTGCTTTCGCCATTTTCCCTACTTCGTACAGAATTTTGCCTAAAATTTTTCCGCCTTCACGCATAGCTTTAATATCTTCTTTGTCTTTTATACCGATGCGCAATTTGCCTTCTCGCCAGATTTTCACAGTGAAATAAGTTAGGATAAAATTTTAGCAACAACCTCAAGAATTTCTTTTGCCGCAGTGTCAATAGGTTGGTCACCGTTCATAGTAACCATGAGGTTTTCCTTTTTGTATTTTTCAATGACCGGCATGGTTTCTTCATTGAAAGCTGCGATGCGTGTTTTGATACTTTCTGGATTGTCGTCACTGCGTGTTACCAGTTTGCCGCCGCATTTTTCACAGTTGTCCTTGGTGTAGTCGGCCGGGTAAACGGTTTTGCAATTTTCGCATAATCTGCGTGTTGTCAGGCGGCGAAGCGCGGTTGATTCCGGTACATTTATGAGAATGCCGGTAAACTTTCTTCCGTTTCTTTCCATCAAGGCATCAAATGTTTCCGCTTGTTCCATTTTTCTTGGGATGCCATCGAAGAGTACCGCTTTACCGTTTGGTAAATGGTGCATGAAGTTTTCGATGATATCCATGACGATTTCGTTTGGAACCAGTTTGCCGGATTCAACTATACTTTTTACTTTACGGGCAAGCTCTGTGTCTTCGGATGAAAGTTTGCGAAGTTCAGATCCGGTTTCAAAAATAACGAATCCGTATTTCTCGGCGATGATTTTACTTAAGGTGCCTTTACCGGATCCCTGAATGCCAAAGAGGACGATGTCCATAGTGTTGAGAATGTGGATAGGAGAGCCTGGGCGATATTTGGATCGCGCCTTTCTTGGCTCTAGCGATTTTCTAATACAGTTTGTTGTAATCGTGCATTACGAGCTGCGCATTGACCTGACGGAACAGTTCGAGTACGACACCAACCACGATAATCAAGCTGGCACCACCTACAATGTTTGCGGTTGAGCCCATATTGAGAGAAGAGAAAATTATGCTAATGATCATCGGAGCTATTGCCAGGAAGGCAATGAACAAGCCACCGAAAAGGTTGAGACGACTTGAAACTTTATCGAGGTATTCAGCAGTTTGCTTACCTGGGCGAATGCCTGGGATGTATCCGCCGCGTTTTTGAATGTTTTCAGCTACCTGTTCCGGGTTGAATGTGATCGACACATAGAAGAATGTGAAAGCCATTACCAGGATGAAATAGAGAACCAGATATTGCCAGTTGCTTTGTTGTAAGTATGTATCAAAGAATGCACCGATTGCTTTTAATGTGTCGTTGGTTGAATTCTTGAAGAATGATCCAAGGATTGTTGGAAAGCTCATAACTGATACGGCGAAGATGATTGGAATCATACCTGCCTGATTGATACGGATTGGGAGTGCTGAGTTTACGCTTTTGCCACGGACTCCGCGACCTGCATAAATGATTGGAATATTACGCACACCTTCGGTAATAAGAATTGCTGATACGGTAAATACCAGGGTCATGAGTATGCTGATAACCAGCGGTATGAGTTGTTCTGAAGATTGTTGAGCAAGTGCTAAAGATTGACCTACGAATCCAGGAATACCAACTATGATACCGGCGAAGATCAGTAACGACACTCCGTTGCCTAAGCCTTTTTCTGAAATAAGTTCACCTAACCACATCATCAACATTGAACCGGCTACGATTGTGATCATCACCGGGATGATGATGTTTGCTGAGTGGATGTCTATAATAGGTACTGGAGATTGTGAGTTGAGAAGAGCTAACATTCCATATGATTGAATGAAAGCGATTGGGATAGTGAGGTAACGGGTATACTGATTTAATGTTTTTCGACCTTGTTCACCTTCCTTGGAAAGGTTTTCCCACTTTGGGATAATTACCGTAAGGAGTTGTACGATGATTGATGCATTAATATATGGAGAAAGACCCATCAAAATAATGGAGAAGTTCTCGGCACTTCCACCTGTGAGCATGCTGAACATACCAAGCAGTTGGTTTTGAGCGTAGATTACCTGGAGCGCGCTGGTGTTTGCTCCCGGGATAGTTATCTGAGCCAGGAGACGGGTGAGTATGAGGATACCAAAAGTGAAAAGGATCTTATTACGAAGATCCTTAGAATGCCAGATTTGAAGCAGATAGTTCATGGAAACAGTAAGACAGGTATATCAAGATTTGTTCGCGGAAAGTATATACCTATTTTTCAGTTTCGGCACCAGCTTTCATCATTTCTTCAAACTTACCTTTGGCTTTTTCAATTTTTTCTTTGGCTGAAGCGGAAATTTTATCAACTTTCACTACAAGCTTTTTAGTAAGTTCGCCGTCACCGAGTACTTTAACAGGCATATTTTTTCGGCAGATGAGATTTCTCTCAAACAGTTTTGTTATGTTTACTTCTTCGTTTTCTTCAAACACGTTGAGTGCACCGACATTTACCACTTGATAGGCAACGCGGTTGATGTTTCTAAAGCCACCGAGTTTTGGCATTTTGCGATAAAGGGGAGTCTGTCCACCTTCGAAACCCGGACTAGCTGAACTACCAGTACGTTGGCGTTGACCGTTCATACCACGAGTTGAATAGGTACCGTGACCGGAACCGTTACCACGACCTACTACTTTACGTTTTTTGCGGGCGCCTGGGTTGCTTTTGAGTTTCAGGAGAGACATCTCTTTGTGTAATTAGTAATTATTGTGATTAGGCTTTCTTTTCATTCTTTGGATCTGCTTTTGGGGCAGTGGTTTGTGGTTTTGAGTGGTGTTGCTGTCTCATTGGAGGTCTTCCTGCAGTTGTTGGTGTAAATTTAGGAGCACTTACTGTCGCTACTGTAGTTGCTTTTTTCTTTAACCAAGGAATCTGTTGAAGTCTTGCGAGAGCCATAATTGCTGCCTGGCTGTTTGTAACACGATTATTGCAACCAAGAGACTTGCTGAGAATGTCCTGTACTCCTGAAAGTTCTACGATTTTGCGGAGTGGACCACCGGCGATGATACCAGTACCAGGGCAAGCAGGCATAAGGAGGAGTTTTGCACTCTTGAATTTTACCTGGATGCGATGAGGGATTGTTTGACCAGCCATTGGAACTTCAACCATAGCTTTCTTAGCCTGAGCAATAGCTTTTTGAATAGCTCCAGTTACTTCAGTGGACTTTCCAATACCGACACCAACTTTGCCTTTGCGGTTACCAACTACAACCGTTGCGCGGAAGCGGAGACGGCGACCACCTTTTACTACACGGGTTACGCGATCAAGCTGAATTACTTCTTCTTCGAATTCTTTTACTTCCTTAACGTGTTGTCTACCTCTTTTTTGCATAATAATATTGTGAGATTAGGGTAAGTTTTTATTAGAACTTGAGTCCGCCTTCACGGGCACCGTCAGCCAAAGCTTTGATGCGGCCATGATACTTATAACCGTTGCGATCGAAAACGCAGGCTTCAATTTTCATGTCTTTTGCAATCTTTGCCAGTTCCATACCTACTTTCTTGGCACGTTCTGTCTTGTTCTCTTTCCCTTTCATTTTGAGATCAGATGTAGCGGCGATTGTAACACCTTTCACGTCATCGATAAGTTGAGCGTAGTTGTTGCTTAAACTTCGGAATACGGAGAGACGAGGACGTTCTGCTGTACCTGATAATTTTGCACGGATACGTACGTGACGGCGTTTGCGAATTGTAATCTTAGAGTTTGTCATAATGCGTTAATGCTTATTTTACTTATCCTTTGCAGCAGCTTTACCAGCTTTGCGAACAATGTGTTCACCCATATATCGGATACCTTTACCTTTATATGGTTCTGGTTTGCGGAATGAACGGATATTAGCTGCTACTTGGCCGACCATCTGTTTGTCAGCACCCATAACTGTCATAATGTTCTTTTTTTCCTTATCTATTTCTACTTTAATACCTGTTGGAAGTGGGTATTCAATTGGGTGTGAGTGACCAAGGTTTAATACTACTTTAGTACCTTGTACCGCTACACGATAACCTACACCATGAATTTCAAGTTTTTTCTCGAAACCTTTGCTTACGCCTTCTACCATATTAAGCAACAGAGTGCGGCTTAAACCATGGAGACTGCGGGCTGTTTTACTTTCATCTTTACGTTTGCAGAGAATTTGACTGCCTTCAATTTCGAAACTTACCATTGGGTGGAACTGAAATTTCAGTTCACCTTTTGGGCCTTTTGCAAGCACAGTGTTATCTTCACTTTTTGTTACAGTTACACCGCTTGGAATCTGAATTGGTAATTTGCCGATACGTGACATGAGATATTGTAAGTTAGTTGAGTCTTAGTAGATTTGGCAGAGAAGTTCTCCTCCGAGTTTTTGCTTCATAGCATCATCGGCACTCATAACACCTTTTGGTGTTGAAAGGATGGCAACCCCCATACCGCCGTTTACTTTCTTGATTTCGCGGACCTGTACGTAGATTCTTTGTCCTGGCTTGCTCATACGTTTGAATGTCAGATATTTCGTCTCTTTCAATACAACCTGCAGTTCATTGAATTTTCCATTTTTTACTTTCTCGTAGCCTTCAATGAAACCTCTTTCTTTCATAACCTTGAGAATTTCAGATTTGATCTTTGAGTAAGGCATATTTGTCACATCATGACGCGCTTTCATAGCGTTTCGGATGCGAGTGAGAAGATCTGCAATTGGGTCTGTGATAACTTTTGCCATAGGAATGTTAGTTGACTTAAGTGAAAATTTTACCAGGAAGATTTTTTGATGCCCATAATTTTGCCTTTTACTGCGAGTTCACGGAAGCAGATACGGCACATATCGAATTTTCGCATGTAACCTCCCTGACGACCACACAGTTTGCAACGATTGTAAACACGGGTAGGATGATGAGGCTTTTTACCGGCAGCTAAATCTTTGAGTAAATTCTGCTTTCGGCGTTGAGTTTTAACTTTCAGGGCAAGACGTGCCATCGTAGTAATTAATTAGGATTATTTTTTCTTCTTTGATTCTTTTTTAACCTGGAATGGGAAACCGAATGCTTTTAATAGTTTGAATCCCTTTTCATCGTCACCGGCATTGGTGATGATTGTTACCTGCACACCGTGGATACGATCTACGTTGTCAGGGTTGATCTCCGGGAATACGATGTTTTCCTTGAGACCAACTGAGTAGTTACCGTGTCCATCGAATGCTTTTGGATTGATGCCACGGAAATCACGAACGCGAGGGAATGTGATGTGTACTAATTTATTCAGAAAGCTGTACATGCGGCGACCACGAAGTGTTACCATTACTCCTACTGCCTGATTCTCACGAATCTTGAAGTTAGAGATGGACTTGCGTGACTTTGTTACTACCGGTTTCTGGCCGGTAATATTCGCAAGGTTTTCAACTACCTCTGTGTAATCTTTTTTAGCAGAGATAAATGAACCTAAACCGATATTCAGAGTGATCTTGGTGATCTTAGGAACCGCATTTGGGTTCTTAATATTTAACTCTTTTTTGAGTTCAGGGACGATCTTAGATTTGTAATGTTCTTGTATATCGAACGGAGTTGCAGACATTGTGATTAAGCTTTAACAATAGTTTTTTTAGAAGTAGATTTAGTGGTTGAAGCGGCTTTCTCTTTTTTCTTTGGAGCTGCTTTTGCTTCAGCCGGGAGATTATCGAGTACTGTACCTGATAGCTTGGCGATACGTTCTTTTTTGCCGTTTTCAAGTTTTCGATAACCGATACGAGTTGGCTTGTTGTTACTTGGATCCAGGATCATAGCATTGCTGGCACTCATTGGAGCTTCGAAAGTGATTTTCTGGCCAGCTGCGTTAGCACTCTTCTTGATATGTTTGGTACGAATGTTCGCGCCTTCTACAACGATCTTATCGTGTTTTGTAACAACACGGATGATACGACCGGTTTTACCTTTGTCTTTGCCGGCGATGATAAGCACTTTGTCGTTTACTTTGAGCTTCATGTTCTATTGAGATATATAGTTTAGAGTACTTCTGGAGCAAGACTTACGATTTTCTGGAAACCCTTTTCACGGAGTTCACGACCTACCGGGCCGAATACGCGGGTTCCTTTTGGTTCAAGGTCTTTGTTGATGATTACGATAGCGTTGTCATCGAAGCGAATATAGCTTCCATCTTTACGCTTTGTCTCTTTTCTTGTGCGTACAACTACTCCTTTTTCTACAGCATGAGCTTTGACACCCGCGCGAGGAGACGCTTGCTTGATACTTACAACCACGATATCGCCTATGTGGGCATAACGTTTTCTACTGCTACCCAGTACTTTGACGCACTGAGCGAGTTTTGCGCCACTGTTATCGGCTATTTCCAGCATTGAGCGTAATTGAATCATCGGAGTTCTTTAATTTAAAATTGTTTGGGAGAATATATTATTTAGTTGCCACTTCAGCCTTTGGGGCTACCACTGTCCAGCGTTTTAGTTTTGAAAGGGGACGTGTTTCGTAGATTACTACCTCGTCACCGATTTGAAACTTCTTTTCCGGGTCGTGTGCATAGAACTTTTTTGAAACACGGAAACGCTTCTTATATTTTGGATGAGTTTTGTAACTGTGAACTGTGACTACGATAGTCATGTTCATTTTATTACTCGTTACTATTCCTTTTTTCGTTCTCATGGTTGAGGTGACTAAGATAAGTGATTATTTTTTGGTAGATTTAGTAGCTTTCTTTACTGCAGCCTTTGCCTTTGTTACTGCTTTTGCTGCTTTTCTTGTAGTAGCTTTTACAACTTTCTTTGGCTTTACTTCAGACTTCACCTCTTCTTTTGGAGCAGCTACCTCTTTTGGCTGCTGGTTCATAATAGTTTTGATGCGAGCAATGTGTTTTTTCAGCTCTGTAAGTCTGTGACTTTCTTTAGATGTACCGGTTACGATATCCATACGAACCTGTATAAGTTCACGCGTAGATCGAGCAAGCTCATCGTGCAGTTCTTTGGTCTGTAATTGGCGGATTTCCTGTGTAGACAACATAATTAATTCAAAATATGTGAATCGATGAATTTCGTTTTTACCGGGAGTTTATGTGAAGCAAGACGAAGGGCTTCTTTTGCAATTTCGGTTGTTACACCGTCCATCTCAAACAGTACTGTTCCTGCCTTGATGGTTGCTACGTACTTTTCAACACTACCTTTTCCAGAACCCATCGGTACTTCAGCAGCCTTTTGAGTTACTGGTTTGTGTGGGAATACGCGAATCCAGATTTTACCGCCACGTTTGATGTGGTGAGTCATGGCACGGCGAGCTGCTTCTATCTGACGAGCGGAGATTTCTCCACCTTCCATCGATTTGAGAGCAAATGTACCGAATGCGATACGACTACCACGAGTAGCGATACCCTGGTCAGCGCCACGAATGCGCTGTGATTTCCTATATTTAGTCTTTCTTGGTCCTAACATGCCTGAAGATTATAATGATTGTTTTTCTTAAATCAATGTTATTTCGTCGTTACCTTTACTTCACTCTTCTTTTTAAAGATATCGCCACGATAGATCCATACCTTAATACCAATTGTTCCATAGGCAGTTTTGGCATGTACAATAGCATAATCGATGTCTGCACGGAGAGTATGTAGAGGGATTTTTCCTTTAGAGAAAAATTCACTGCGAGCGATTTCAACACCATTGAGACGACCTGCGCAGTTAACTTTTGCTCCGATTGCGCCTGCTTCGATGATTTTTTCCAAAGCCATCTTTGATGCACGGCGGTAAGCAATACGTTTTTCTACTTGCTTGGCGATTGAATCAGCAACAAGCATTGCGTCGAGAGTAGGTTTTTGGATTTCACGGATACTGAGATTGAACTCTTCATGGAACTTTTTCTCCAATTCGTCTTTGAGTGATTCGATTCCTGCACCCTGGCGACCAATGATGAGACCAGGTTTTGCACTGTGAATTACTACTATTACACGGTTGGCTGTACGCTGGATTTCAATGTGAGAAACAGATGCATCTGCCAAACGGCCTCGAATGATTTTTTCAATTTCAATATCTTGGTGAAGGAGTTTGCTGAAATTTTTCTTGTTAGCATACCACTTGTTGTCCCAAGTTTTGATGATACCAATGCGGAGGATGTTTGGATTTACTTTGTGACCCATGGAATGAGTAATTAGTAGTTAGTAATTTTGTTGGTTTATTTAGCAGCTTTCTTGGCTGTAGTTTTCTTAGTAGCCTTTGCCTCTTTTGTTGCTACTTTCTTTTCTTCCTTCTTTGGTTCAGCCTTTGCATCGCCTTCTTTTACTCCGATCATAACGGTAACATGAGAGTTACGTTTAACAATTGGCTGGATACGACCCTTTGATGCCGGGATGCCACGTTTGAAAGAAGGTGCCTTTGTTACGACGATTTCTTTTACAAATAATGATGCACGTTCCTGCTTGAAGTTGTTTTCAGCATTTGCAACGGCACTTGCCAAAACTTTCGCAAGAATGTGTGCACCTTTTTTAGGTGTATATTCAAGAATTTTCAAAGCTTCTTCAGCGTCCAGATTGCGCACCATGTGTGCAATGAGGTTCATCTTTTTTGGCGTGATTCTGACAAAACGTGCTATGGCTTTCATGATTTTATTAAAAGAGAATTATTATTTCTTAGCTGGTGCAGGTGCTGCTTCAGCTGGTTTAGCCGTACCGGTTTCTTTAGCAAGTTTTCCACCATGTCCTTTGAACTTGCGAGTGTGAGCGAATTCGCCCAGGCGGTGACCAACCATGTTTTCTGTTACAAACACCGGGATGTGTTGCTTGCCGTTATATACCCCGAAGGTGTGACCTACAAACTCTGGAGCTATGACACAGGCACGAACCCATGTTTTAATCAGTTTCTTTTGACCAGAATCGTTCATTGTTTGAACTTTCTTCATGAGTTTTGGGTCGAGATATGGACCTTTTTTTGCGCTTCGTGACATAGTTTTTTAAAAGAGAATGTTTGGGGAAATATAAATTATTTCTTAAGGCGACGGTCTTTTACTATCATCTTGTCGCTGTACTTGCGTTTGCGAGTCTTGAGACCCAAAGTTGGAACACCCCATGGAGTGCGAGGTTGTGGTAAACCAATTGGTTGGTTACCTTCACCACCACCATGCGGATGATCATTTGGGTTCATAGCTTTACCACGAACTACCGGACGTTTACCGAGCCATCGATTGCGGCCAGCTTTACCAATTTTTACGTTAGCGTGATCGAGGTTACTGACTTCACCAATAGTTGCGTAGCAGTTTTTATCAATAAGACGTACTTCACCTGATGGCATTTGAACCTGTGCAAATGCGCCTTCTACAGCCATAACATAAGCCTTTGAGCCTGCTGAACGAACGAGCTGACCACCACGGCCTTTAACGAGCTCAACGTTGTGAATTGCGTAAGCAGAAGGGATATGTTTGAGTTGCATGCGATTTCCATTCTTAATTTCAGCTTTTTCTTTCGTAACAATAGATTCACCAACCTTGATGCTTGATGGAGCGATGTGATATCGCTTTTCACCATCAGCATAGTTTACGAGCATGATGAAACATGTACGATTTGGATCGTATTCAATTGCTACAACTTTTGCAGGAATATTGTTTTTATCAGTCTGTTTGAAATCTATCAAACGATAAAGCTGTTTGTGACCACCACCCTGATGACGAATTGTGAGTTTACCCTGGTTGTTACGGCCACCCATTTTTTTGCCGCCTACAACGAGGCTCTTCTCAGGCTTTGTCTTGGTGATTTCCTCAAATGTTAAGCCGCTCATGTTGCGTCGGCCTGCAGATGTCTTTTTGTAAATTTTGATAGCCACTTTAGTCTAATTAGTGATGAGTAAGATGAGTTGGTTGAATTATTTCTTTGCTTCCTTAGCGAACTTCGTTATATCGAATTTTTTGCGACCCTTGAGTGTAACGATAACTTTTTTCATTTCATCACGCTTATTTACTACAGCGCGACGGATTACACGTTTCTTTGCTGACACAATACTTGATCGTACAGTTGCTACATCATGACCGTAGATTTCCTTGATAGCTTTTTTCACATCGATCTTTGTAGCCTTGGTGTGAACCAGGAATACATAGCTCATTTTTTCAGCCAATCTTGTGGCTTTTTCTGTAACAACCGGTCTGATGATAACTTGATGCGCGTTCATTGTTTATTACTTAAGGGAGTTTATTATTTAAGGAAAACCTCTTCCATCTTCTTTACCGCGTCTTTAAGGAAAAGAACGTGGTCGTATTTCTGAAGATCAGAAATGTTGAGATAGTTTACCATTAATGTTTTTGCGAATGGTACGTTGCGGCTGGATTTCTGAATAAGATCGTTTTTTCCAGACAGTACAACGAGAACATCTTTATCAATAGGGAGTTTGTGAAGCATATCTACAAATGCCTTTGTCTTCACTTTGTCGTTTTCGTAGTTTTCAAGAGCCAAGATTTTGCCTTCCTGGAATTTTACCGTGAGGGCAGAGAACAAGGCCAAACGGCGTTGCTTCTTTGGCATCATCTGAGAGTAGTTGCGGTTATTGCGAGGACCCAATGCGATACCACCACCTGGATGATGTGGATTGCGGAGTGAACCCTGACGAGCACGTCCTGTGTGCTTTTGCTTGAATGGTTTTTTACCAGTACCTGATACTTCACCCTTGGTTTGAGTATGAGAGATCATACCTAAACGGCGGTTTGCGTGCTCACGTACGAGTGCCTGATGCATCAGATCATTATTTACTTTTTGAGCAAAGATAGTTTCTGAAGCTTCGAGCGTGCCATTCTTTTCACCTTTCTGATTGTAGAGGTCTATTGTTAACATTATGCGAGTTTCTTTATAGTGATGAGTGTATTCATGCCTCCTGGGAGAGCGCCTTTGATGCCAACCAGGTTATTCTTTTTATCGAGGTATACTACAGAGCTTTTACTGGTAACAGTTTCAGAACCCATGTGACCTGCCATGCGTTTACCACGATGGATTTTACCAGGCTTAGCACGAGCACCTACTGAACCAGGCTCGCGTTTAAAATGTGAACCGTGACTTGCTGGACCACCCGCCATGTGATGACGGCGGACTACACCCTGGAAACCTTTACCCTTGGAGGTGCCGCTGATACTTACTTCGTCACCTTCAGAGAAAATCTCTACAGTCACTTCTTCACCTTTTTTCATTTCTTTCCCTTCTTCAAGACGGAACTCTTTCATGTGATGAAACTTCCGTGTCTTTGTAGCTTTTTTTAGTGGGTCAAAGCCAAGAACGACAGCACTGTAGCCATCTTTCTCAACTGTTTTGATCTGTGCAACAACGTTTGGTGCACATTGTACTACCGTAATTGGTACTACACGACCATCTTCTTGTATGACGCGAGTCATGCCTATTTTTTTGCCAAGTAATCCTGACATAAGTTACTAGAGGTTACGTACATCCCCGAAGTGGGGAGACTAGGGTGCAGATTCTATAAAGCCTTTGTGAGGCGGAGAACCCGCGTGCCCTGGAAATAACGTGGGCTATTTGTGATGAGCTGAATCGGTTGCTCGGATTCATGCACTTAAGTGCGGGCTCATGTTTACCATTTATTAGGTTAGGATGCAAGCATCTTTATTTCGATGTCTACACCTGCTGGGAGACTTAGGTTAGTAAGTGAATCCACAGTCTTTGGAGTACTTTCAGTGATGTCGATAAGTCGCTTGTGTGTTCGCATTTCGAACTGATCACGGGCGTTCTTATGAACGAATGTTGAACGATTTACTGTAAACTTCTCAATTTTCGTTGGAAGTGGGATTGGACCGGCAACGATGGCACCTGTACGTTCAGCTGTTTCAATAATTAATTTCGCTGATTCGTCTACTATTTTATGATCGTATGCTTGGATCTTAATGCGAATTTTTTGCTTAGTTGCCATAGTTTCGGGATTTCAAAAGAACAAACGAGGGGATATATAATTATTATTCAATGATCTTGGATACTACACCAGCACCTACCGTACGACCACCTTCACGGATAGCGAAGCGTACACCTTGATCAAGAGCGATAGGAGCACCAAGTGTTACTACCATCTTGATGTTATCACCTGGCATAACCATTTCTACGCCAGCTGGAAGTTCAATGTTACCTGTTACGTCAGTTGTACGGATGTAGAACTGAGGTTTGTAACCCTTGAAGAATGGAGTATGACGACCACCTTCATCTTTAGTCAAAATATATACTTCACCTTCGAACTTTGTGTGAGGCTTGATTGAGCCTGGTTTACAAATTACCTGACCACGGAGGATTTCTTCACGTTCAATACCACGGAGGAGAAGACCAACGTTATCACCAGCCTGACCCTGATCAAGAAGTTTCTTGAACATTTCAACACCAGTTACTACTACTTTGCGAGTAGCGTTGATACCAATGATTTCTACTTCTTCGTTAATCTTTACAACACCTGTGTCGATACGACCAGTTGCTACTGTACCGCGTCCTTTAATAGAGAACACGTCTTCAACAGGCATAAGGAATGGTTTGTCTAATTCACGTTTTGGATCCGGGATATAGCTATCGAGAGCGTCGAGAAGATCCTGAATACATTTAGTAGCTTCTGGATCTGTTGGATTTTCGAGAGCCTTTAGAGCTGAACCGCGGATGAATGGAGTTTTGTCACCATCGAAACCGTATTTCTTGAGAAGTTCACGTACTTCCATTTCTGAAAGTTCTGCGATTTCCGGGTCAGCCATATCCATCTTGTTCATAAACACAACGATGTATGGAACGTTTACCTGGTTAGCCAAAAGGATGTGCTCACGAGTCTGTGGCATTGGACCATCAGCAGCTGAAACTACGAGGATGGCACCGTCCATCTGAGCAGCACCTGTAATCATGTTCTTTACGTAGTCGGCATGTCCTGGACAGTCAACGTGTGCGTAGTGACGTTTTTCTGTTTCGTATTCCTGATGTGAAGTAGCGATAGTAATACCACGTGCCTTTTCTTCTGGAGCGTTATCGATATCATCGTACTTGCGAGCTTTCGCTAAACCTTTTTGAGCACAATAAAATGTGATTGCAGCAGTGAGGGTTGTTTTTCCATGATCTACGTGACCGATGGTACCAACGTTTACGTGTGTCTTATTTCTATTGAATACGTCTGCCATAACAATTTTAGAATTAAAGAATGTTTATTAATATGTACTTTTGTTGAGTCTAAGGGAAAACCCTTATATTGCCCTCTTTTGCAAGAGCAATGCGAAGAGATACTAGTCGAATTTTTTACTCAAAGCAAGAGAATTTTTCAATTAAATTTCAGTGTGTTAGTTCAAGTGATGGGGGGCGGGCGGGGTGGCTTGAGGCGGAAAATTTTTGCATTGGATATGACGTTTGTTTTTGAACCCTGGGGTTTACCAAAATAAGAGCTCATTATTTTTGATATTTGTTATGAAATGTATACGTCATTGGAAATTTAGAGGGGTGAGAGGAGCTCTTTAGTAGATGTGCTTGGGATCACAAAAACCCCCACGCGAAGTGGGGGTTATTTGCCAGTGTAAGAGCTGAATCCGCTAATAATTATTTAGCTGAACGTTCAGCGATGATTTTTTCCGAGATATTGTTTGGGGTTTTGTCGTAGCGTTCAAACTCCATGGCGTATGATGAGCGGCCTTGAGAAATGGAACGGAGGTCAGTTGCGTAACCGAACATTTCTGAAAGTGGTACGTATGCGTGAATTACTTTGGCGATACCACGTGCTGTTGTTTCGTAGATCTGACCGCGTTTTGAAGAGAGGTTACCCATTACGTCTCCGAAGAACTCTTCTGGAGTCACTACTTCTACTTTCATGATTGGTTCAAGGATAACCGGTTTAGCGGCGCGAGCACCTTTCTGGAAAGCGAGTGATCCGGCGATTTTGAACGCAAGTTCGGATGAATCCACGTCATGGTATGAACCATCGAGAAGTTCGATGAGGACGTCTACCACTGGATACCCGGCGAGGATACCACGAGTCAAAGCTTCTTTGATACCTTTATCTACAGCTGGGATGTATTCACGAGGGATACGTCCACCTACTACTTTGTTTACGAACTCATAGCCTTTACCTACTTCATTTGGCTTGATGTTGATGATAACGTGACCATACTGACCACGGCCACCGGACTGTTTTACATACTTTTCTTCAGCTTCCGCTTCTGTCTGAATTGTTTCACGGTATGCAACCTGTGGGCGACCGATATTGGCTTCTACTTTGAATTCGCGTTTCATACGGTCAACGATAATTTCAAGATGAAGTTCACCCATACCAGCGATAAGTGTCTGAGAAGTTTCTGGATCTGTCTTAACCTGGAATGTTGGATCTTCTTCAGCGAGTTTTTGGAGAGCGATACCCATCTTTTCCTGGTCAGCTTTTGTCTTTGGTTCGATAGCGATCTGGATAACAGGTTCTGGGAATGTGATGGATTCGAGGATGATTGGTTTGTCGATGTCACAGAGAGTGTGGCCTGTGAAAGTTGCTTTCAAACCTACAGTTGCAGCGATATCACCGGCGTGTACTTCTTTGATTTCTTCACGTTGGTTAGCGTGCATCTGGAGGAGACGGCTGATACGTTCTTTGTCTCCTTTTGTTGAGTTGTATACGTAGCTACCTGCGGCAAGCTTACCTGAATATACACGGAAGAATGCGAGTTTTCCCACGAATGGATCTGTAGCGATTTTGAATACGAGAGCTGAGAATGGTTCGCTATCAACCGGTTTGCGTTCTTCTGTTTCGCCGGTGTCAGGGTTTGTACCGTGGAATGATTTGATGTCGAGAGGTGATGGGAGGTATGCATTTACACCATCGAGTACCAACTGTACGCCCATGTTTGCGAGGGAACTTCCACAGAATACCGGGTAGAGTTTGCCGGCAATACAGCTCTTACGGATACTTTTTTTGAGTTCTTCGATAGAGATTTCCTGAGCGTTCAAGAATTTGTCGATAAGTTCATCGTCATTTTCTGCTACGCGTTCTACTAATGTTTGGCGATATTCAGCAACTTTCTCTTTCATATCTTCCGGCATTGGTACTTCAACGTGTTTTTCACCGTGTTTGCCTTCGAACTTCCAGCATTTGTTTTCGAGGATGTCGATGATTGCCGAGAAGCTGCTTTCTTCACCAACCGGGAGTTGTACTGCTACAGCGTTTGGGCTGAGACGGTCGTGAATTGATTTCAAACTCATATAGAAGTCTGCACCAATTTTGTCCATTTTATTGATGTAGGCCATACGTGGAACATTATATTTATCAGCCTGGCGCCATACGGTCTCTGATTGTGGTTCTACACCTTGTGAACCGTCGAAAACCACTACACCACCATCGAGTACACGGAGTGAGCGTTCTACTTCAGCGGTAAAGTCTACGTGCCCTGGAGTATCGATAATGTTGTATCGGCATTCTTTCCAGCGGCATGTTGTTGCGGCTGAAGTGATGGTGATACCACGTTCACGTTCCTGTTCCATCCAGTCCATGGTTGCTGCACCTTCGTGCACTTCACCAATTTTATAATTACGTCCTGTGTAAAACAGTACGCGTTCTGTTGTTGTAGTTTTTCCCGCATCGATGTGGGCGATAATTCCGAAATTACGGAGCTTACCAAGGTCTTCTTGTTCCATATATGTAAATTATTAAAAAGGGCTTTGGTATTATAGGTATTGCGGTTATGAAGTCAAGGGAATGCATTTTTGTGCTATGATGCAGCTGTAGCCATTTAATACAAATACTTATGAAAGATCTTGTTGGAAAGAAAGCCCCGGATTTTAAACTGATGAATGATGAAGGCAAGGAAACTTCTTTGGCAGATTATAAAGGGAAGATGGTTTTGTTGTACTTTTATCCAAAAGATATGACGCCGGGATGTACTACCGAAGCGTGCACTTTGCGAGATCGAATGAACGATTTGAAAGCTTTGAATGTTGTGGTTTTGGGAGTGAGTGCCGATTCTGTAGAATCGCATAAAAAATTTAAGGCAAAAGAGCGTTTGAACTTTCCATTGCTTTCAGATCCTGACCGAAAGGTTTTGGAGGCTTATAGTGTGTGGAGAGAAAAATCTATGTATGGCAGACTCTTTATGGGTATTGTGCGAGAATCTTTTTTGATAGATAAAAATGGGATAGTCGTAAAGCACTACAACAAAGTGAAGCCTGCTGAACATGCTCAGGAAGTGATTGATGATGTGAAGGCTCTGTAGTGTTGTTAGGTGGTTTCTTCCGGCATCAGATACAGAGGAACATTTAGGCCATATGACTCGATGGCTTTGAGTATGTCTGGAGTCGCTATCGCGTCATCTACTTCGACATCGAGTACCGGATTTCGTCCTTTTAACACCATTTGTATGGTTGTTGATCCTTCAATTTCTTCAATTGATAAATGGGGAATGTGGGCTTGAATTAAGTGACGAATTGCTTTTTGTCGTACTGAAAAAGTTTGTTCTTCGCTGAGTTTGAGAATGTCACTTACTTTTGTTATGGCCACAATCGGATGCGGGCTGTAACGGGGATGTTGCTCTGGGTATAAGTGATTCAGGCCGATGGCTAGAAGTTTGTCATCGCCAAAGGGGAGTATGGAAAAGGCTCGGTTTCTTTTTCTGGGATCAATGAGGACGCCTGGTTTGATTTTTAAAGCGGCCATGCGGAGGTGATTGAAAACATCTTCTGTTTGTGCTCGGCCTTCTTCGTGATTTTTTGGAGACTCCGGGATGATATATATCAGGGATGCACTTTTTGCTTTGTGAAACTCTTCAAGGCCGTTGCTTACTGCATCATGAAATTCGGAAGCATTTTGGGGATTTGCTTGGTCGGGGAGTGTTTTTATTGTTGCAGCCAGTTTGGCATATGGGCAAACATAACCGCCGTTGATGCGATGATCTTCTACGATCATGTGGATCATGTCGCCCGGTGTTGGATTTTCCGGTAATTTGCTCATAAGTTCACTTTGGTATTACAAAGAGAGCCTATTTTGCTTATTTTTTGTCTTTTGTCAATATTCGCTTGGCGATTGTTTTTTTGAGTTCATCTATGCCTTCGCCGCTGTAGGTGGAGATGAAACAGGGGTGGAAAATTTTGTACTCTTTTGCCAGCTCTTCTGGTTTGATATCGATGGCTGAAGCTTTATCCATTTTGTTGAAGACATAGATGGCCGGTTTGTGGAGTGCTTCGATTTTGGCCAGTATGTCGTTTACTATGGCAATTTTTTCTTCGCGGCGCGGGTCGGTGATGTCTATAACGTGGAGGAGGAGATCAGCTTCGATGGTTTCTTCCAATGTGGATTGGAAAGAGTTGATGAGGGTTGTAGGTAGATCTTGAATGAAACCGATGGTATCTGAGATGAGAACGAAATTTTGATAGTTGGGAGTTTCGTTTGCTGTGTCAGATGGATTTTCCAGGAGCATTTTGCCGACGCGAGTGTCTAGGGTGGCGAAGAGCTTGTCCGCTGCGTATGCGCCTTTTTGGGTGAGGGCGTTGAGCAGGCTGGTTTTGCCGGCGTTGGTGTAGCCGATGATACCGATGGTTTTGATGTCCTGGCGTCTGCGGCCGGCGCGGTGGAGTTTGCGAACGCGTTTGCAGTCGTCGAGTTCTGCTTTGATGCGTCTTTCCATCTTGGCTAGATGACGTTTCATGAACTCGGTGTTGGTTTCTCCAACACCTTTGGTTCCGATACCACCACCCTGGCGGGAGAGTTGCATACCCATACCAAATATTCTTGGGCCCATGTGTTTGATACTAGCCAGCTCTATTTCTAATTTGGCTTCACGAGTTGTGGCGTGTTTTTGGAATATTTTTAAAATTACATCAATACGATCCCAAGCCTCCAGATGTCCTTTGGCCTTCTTGCCTGCGGCTTCACGCAGGAGTTCGTTGAGGTTGTAGGTTTGCTGGGGTTTGAGTTCGTTGTTGATGATGAGGATGTTGGCATCCAAACTTTTGCTTTCTTCAATGATTTCCTGAAGTTTACCGCTCCCTATGTAGGTGCGGTAATCAGGAGTACTACGTTTTTGAATTCTTTTGACCAGTACGACACCACCGTAGGTCTTGATGAGACTTTCGGCTTCTGCCATATGATATTCAGCGTCTTCTTTGGAGAAAGTGTGAGGGATGCAGTCTACGAGTATTGCTTTGAGCATGAGGTCGTTTATTTCTTTTTTCCGAGAACGCAGCTACCGAAACTGTTGCCGGAAAGTGCAAAGAAAGTGGATATAGCGAAGAGTGTCATTACGTATTCGAAGCCGCCGTTGCTCATGTCGAAACCTTTTGGAAGGTGGACCATGAAGAAGGCACCAAGCATTACGATTGAGATGAAAGCGCCGCCTGTTCTGGTAACGATGTCTTTTGTGAATGCGCCAACAAATACCAGGAGACCGCCGAAGAATTCAGCGCAGGCTACAAGTAATGCAACGATGTAGGGTAGTTTTGCTGCTCCGGCAAAAGCGTCGAGCATTCCAAACTTTTGTGCACCGTGATACATGAATACTGCTGCGAGTGCTACGCGTAGGAACCAGTGAGCGTGTACGGAGGGATTATTGAGCTTGTCTTTCATAGGTTGAGAAATTATAAATAAGTTTTGTGTGTAAACAATACTCGTCTAATATACTATAAAAATCATAGTGAAGTAAATAATGCGTAGCTGGTAAGAGACCGGTGTTTTTCTGATGCGATATTGGATGGGGCGGGGGAACTTGGGATTGTGTTTGGGAGCAAAAGATACAAAATTTGATATCAAAAAAGCCCCGACTGGCGGGGCTTTTGAATGTTTGAATATTGCCGGATTGAGCTGCGCTCTTAGTATTTAGCGTAGTGAGCGAAAGCTTTGTTGGCCTGTGCCATTTTGATAGTATCTTCTTTCTTTTTGATGGCTGCGCCTTCGTTGTTCATGGCGAGCATGAGTTCACTAGCGAGTTTCTTAGCCATAGGAGCGTTACGTTTGCTGCGGGCAGCGCCGAGGATCCAACGGAAAGCAAGCATTAACTGACGTTCTGGTTTTACTTCGACCGGGATTTGGTATACAGCTCCACCGATACGTTTAGCACGTACTTCTACTGCAGGTTTGATATTGTCGATTGCAGCTTCGAAAAGTTTTTCAGGAGCTTTGTCGTTCTTGCCGATGATCTCCAAAGTGTCTTTGAAGATTTTGCGAGCTACGTTTTTTTTGCCCTGCTTCATGATGTAGTTGATAAACTTTTCTTGAAGTGGGTTAGATCCTTCTGGAATGTATACACAGCGCTTCTGTGGCATCTCGTTTTAGTTATTAAAGTAGATAAGATTTATTTAGCAGCGGCACCAGCTTTTGGACGTTTATTTCCATAAAGTGAGCGACCCTGTCTGCGGCTTTGAACACCTTGAGTATCGAGTTTTCCGCGAACGATGTGGTAGCGGACACCTGGCAAATCTTTTACACGACCGCCACGTACGAGTACCACGCTGTGTTCCTGTAAGTTGTGACCTTCACCAGGGATGTAAGCGATAACTTCCACGCCGTTGGTTAAACGTACACGGGCAACTTTACGGAGAGCGGAGTTCGGCTTTTTAGGTGTTGTTGTGTAAACCTTCAAGCATACTCCACGGCGCTGCGGTGCAGCTAAATACAAAGATGTATTTTTGAGTGAGTTGAAATTTTTCTGCAATGCAGGTGCTTTACTTTTGCGTTTTACTGCTTTGCGTGGGTTGCGAACTAATTGATTGATTGTTGGCATTGAGTATTTTGGATGAAATGCTTGCCTAATTTACATAAGGATTGCCCCGATTGCAAGGTTTTTTTGACGGGGATCGACTTTTTTAGATTACCGGGAGTTCGTACATGGTTGCTGTCTGGGCTTCCATTGGTTGAGCCTGAAGACGTGAGCTTTTGCCTGATTGTTTGATGATCTGGCTCAAAATCTCCGGATGACGTTTGCGGTATGTTTCACCTGCAGGGATAAGTTTACCGATAATTACGTTTTCTTTAAGACCTGCGAGTTGATCCATTTTGTTGGTTGTTGAGGCTTCAACCAGTACGCGAATTGTTTCCTGGAATGATGCTGCGGACAACCATGAGTCTGTACAGAGAGATACACGTGTGAGACCAAGGAGGAGACGGTCGGCTTTTGCCGGTGTTTTGCCTTCAGCCAAAAGGCTCTTGTTCATTTCTTCGAATGTCATGATGTCTGCAAGTTCACCAGGGAGGAACGGTGTGTTACCTGAATCCAAAACGCGAACTTTTGAGAGCATCTGACGAGCGATGATTTCGATGTGTTTGTCGTTGATAGTCTGACCTTGTGAAGCATAGATACTCTGTACTTCAGTCATGATGTATTTTTGTACAGTGTAGAGGTCGGTGAGACGCATGAGTTCACGGAGGTTGTAGTGACCTGATGTGAGAGCTTCACCACGTTTTACTTTCTTGTTGTTGGTTACTTTGAGAGTCTTGCCGAATGGAATCTTGTATGTGCGTTCAACAACTCCTTCACTGAGAACTGTGATGTTACCGTTAGCGATTTCTTTGATTTTTCCGGCAACTGAAGCGCGGATTACGCTCTTGTTTGGACCTTTTGCGATTACATCTTTTTCTTTTACTTTATCGCCAACCTTTACGATTGGGTTGTAATCAGCCAAAACCATGTGTTCACTTTCGATTGGTTCTTCTGAAGTGACAGTGATTTCCGTGTTGCTGTTCTTGTGGTGAATTTTTACGACACCGCTGATTTCTGTGAGAACGGCAGGACTCTTTGGAGTACGAGCTTCGAAGAGTTCTTCAACACGTGTGAGACCCTGGGTAATATCACCTTCACCGGCTACACCACCCATGTGGAATGTACGCATGGTGAGCTGTGTACCTGGTTCACCGATTGACTGAGCTGCGATAATACCAACGGCTGTACCGATTTCTACTGTCTTGTTTGTACCAAGATCTTTACCATAACATTTCATACAGATACCACCACGTGTCTGACATGTCATTACTGAACGTACCTTGACCATGTCGACTTTCTTTTCGGTGATAACTTTCAACATTTCTTTGTCGATTTCTTCGTCTTTTTCGAGTAATACTTCACCGGATTTCTGATCAACCACCGCTTCAGCGAGTACACGACCGTAGATACGTGTTTCGAATTTTTCACCGATGCGTACTGACTCTTCACGAGTTACGGTGTGAGCTGCGAGTGAGCCACAATCGTATTCTTTGATGATGATGTCCTGTACTGCGTCAACCAAACGACGTGTGAGGTAACCAGCTTCAGCAGTTTTCAGAGCTGTATCTGATTTACCTTTACGTCCACCGTGCGTAGCAATGAAGTACTCAAGAATGGAGAATCCTTCTTTGAGGTTGGATTTGATTGGGAGCTCGATAGTGCGACCAGCAGGGTTAGCTACGAGACCTTTGATTCCACAGAGCTGTGTGATCTGACCCCAGTTACCACGGGCTCCGGAGTTGATCATGTAGTGAAGATCGTTTTCAGGGAGAATGCCTTTTACCATTTCTACCGTTACGTCAGATTTTGTCTGTGACCATACTTTGATGGCATGGTTGTAACGTTCGTCGTCGGTAATGAGACCTTTGTTGTAGTAGTCAGTAATTACTTTTACGCGATCTGTTGCTTTGTCGATAATCGCGCCTTTTGCATCCGGTACTACCATGTCGTCAGCACCGATGGAAAGACCTGACTGAGTGGCAAAGTAGAAACCCATGCGCTTGAGATCGTCTGTTACGTGAGCTGTAATTTCTGTACCGAAACGTTCATATACTTCTGAAATGAGTTCACTTAATTGTTTCTTGCCTATAGTTTCGTTGATGAAACCGTATTCTTGAGGCATGAAGCTGTTGAAAATGGCACGACCAACAGTTGTTTCTTTGATTTCACCGTTGATACGGATGCCGATTTTTGCCTGAAGATGTACGTGACCAAGCTGGTAAGCAATCATTGCTTCATTTAAGTCAGCAAAGATCAAACCTTCACCGTTTTTGCCTTCGGTTAATTTTGTGAGGTAGTAGCAACCGAGTACCATGTCCTGAACTGGAGTTACGATAGGTTCACCGGCGGATGGTTTGAGAAGGTTGTGTGAGGAAACCATGAGCTCACGTGACTCTTTCTGTGCCTGTTGTGAGAGTGGTACGTGTACGGCCATCTGATCTCCATCGAAGTCGGCGTTGAACGCTGTACAAACGAGTGGGTGGATTTGAATAGCTTTTCCTTCAACGAGTACCGGCTGGAAAGCCTGGATACCAAGACGGTGAAGTGTTGGAGCACGGTTGAGGAGCACGTAACGGTCACGAGTTACTTCTTCGAGGATGTCCCATACTTCTTTACGACCAGCCTGGATAAGTTTTTCTGCGCTCTTGATGTTGTGAGCAAATCCGTCACGGATGAGTTTTCCAATAACGAATGGTTTGAAGAGTTCAAGAGCCATTGATTTTGGAAGACCACATTGGTGAAGTTTGAGTTTTGGACCTACCACGATTACTGAACGACCGGAGTAATCCACACGTTTACCAAGGAGGTTCTGACGGAAGCGACCTTGTTTACCTTTCAACATGTCTGAAAGGGAGCGGAGCTTGCGTTTGTCACCTGAGTTGAAAACTGTTTTTCCCTGACGTGCGCTGTTGTTTAAGAGTGTATCAACAGCTTCCTGGAGCATACGTTTTTCGTTGCGGCAGATTACTTCCGGAGCACCGATAGCCATAAGTCTCTTTAAGCGGTTGTTGCGGTTGATAACGCGGCGATAGAGATCATTAAGATCTGAAGCGGCGAAACGACCACCATCAAGCTGTACCATTGGACGAAGATCTGGTGGGATTACTGGGAGAACTGTCATGATCATCCATTCAGCCTTGATACCAGCTTTCATGAGGGATCCTGCAAGTTTGATACGTTTGATAATTTTCTTTTGCTTCTGACCGGAAGCTTTTTTGAGATCCTGTTCAAGAGTCTCTGTGAGCTTGTTGAGGTCGAGGTTTTGGATGATGTTGCGGATAGCTTCAGCACCGATACCTGCTTTGAAGATGTGACCGTATTTCATGGACATGTCACGGTATTCAAGTTCAGAGAAGATTTTTCCGATCTTGAGGGTTTCAAGATCGCTCTTGGCAACACGATGTTGTTCATCGAGTTCTTCAATGCGAGTCGCCATTTCTTTTTCGCTGACTTCGATTTTTTTGCCTGTTTCGTCTTCGATGATTCCTTTTTTGATTTCATCCTGAATTTTTTTGCGGATGACTTTGTATTCTACAGTGAGCTGTTCTTTGGCTTCTGTCTTTGACTTATCGTCAACTTCAGTCACGATGTAGGCAGCAAAATAGATAACTTGTTCAATCGCTTTGATTGGAAGGTCTACTAGCAAACCAATACGACTTGGAGTTGAACGGAGGAACCAGATATGACTTACTGGTACGGCAAGTTTGATGTGAGCCATGCGGTCACGACGAACGCTTGAGCGTGTAACTTCAACGCCACACTTTTCACAAATTACACCTTTATAGCGGATACGTTTGTATTTACCGCAATAACATTCCCAGTTTTTTGTTGGTCCAAATATTTTTTCACAGAAAAGTCCGTCACGTTCAGGTTTCTGAGTACGATAGTTGATGGTTTCCGGTTTTTTTACTTCGCCGTGAGACCATGAAAGCATCTCTTCCGGTGAAGCTACTGATACCGATATCGCATCGAAGTTATCGAGCGTGGTGAGATTTTTCTCCGTGTCGTTGAATGACATAGGGGAGGTAAATTAGTAAGTATTAAGTATATTGTAGTTAGGTTTTTAGTTACGGTTGGGCGTAGCTACGCCTTTACGTACACCCGGAGGGTGCGTGCTCTAAATTTTTGCTTAGAGGCCGAGGTCGTCATCAATGCCGATGCTTTTTATAGGTGCTGGCGGAGGAGTTGGTGTCGGAGTTGCCGCAGGCACACTTGGTTTTACTGGAGTGGATTGTCTTTGCTCAGCCTTTACGTCCACCCGAGGGGTAGGCGCTTGCGTTGCAGCTGGTTGTACTTCTTTCTTTGGCATGACAGCCACTGGTTGTCTTAGCTCCGCCTTTACGTACACCCGGGGGGTGGGAGCTTCTGATGGCATGTCGCTCATGTAATTGTTGTTGTCCATTTCTTCCGGAATGAAGTCAGGTTGATCTCCGTTTTCACCTTTTTTATCCAGCATGATCAAATCCTGTACTACGATTTCGGTTTTAAAACGTTTGATGCCTTCTGGTGTGTCCCAAGAACGAGTTTTTAAATATCCTTCTACGTATACTAATTTACTTTTCTTGAGATATTTTTGGCAGACTTCAGCCAGATTGGCCCAGGCTACCACGTCGTGAAATTCACTTAAGCTCTGACGGCGACCATCGCGGGTTACCCATTCGCGGTTGGTGGCGACACCAAAGGTTACTACAGTCTGGCCGTTTGGTGTTTGTCGGAGTTCTGGATCACGGGTTAGGTTGCCTATCAAAATAACTTTGTTCACACTTCTCATGATTTCTATAAGTTAGGGAAAATCTCGTTTTTACAGGAGTTATTCTTTATCCTCATCGATACCTTCTTCGGCCATGAGTTCGTCGTCGGAAGGTTCTGCGTCGAGTTCTTCTACAGGGGTGTCGTCAACTGCTTCTTCGAGGGCAAATTCGTCATCGACGAGTTCTTTTGCCTCGGATTCGTTTTCGTCGAGGATTTCCATACCGCCTGCGTCCTCTTCCGGAGCTACTACTTCGTCGGCCATAAGTTTTTCAACTTCCGGATCAACGTCTACCTGTTCAGTTGGAGTTTCTTTGAGAATTTCAGTTTCTTCAACGATGGCTTGTTCCAGAGTGTATTCATCTTCTTCACGGAGGAGTGCTGCGTTTTCTGTAGCCTGAAGTTTAACGCTCAATCCAAGTGATTGAAGTTCTTTTACCAATACGTTGAATGATTCTGGAGTACGTGGTTTTCTGATTGGTTCGCCTTTTACGATAGATTCGTAGGCTTTGGCACGACCATATACGTCATCTGATTTGATCGTAAGCATTTCCTGGAGTGTATGAGCAGCGCCGTATGCTTCAAGCGCCCACACTTCCATTTCTCCGAAACGCTGACCACCATGCTGTGCTTTACCTCCGAGAGGCTGTTGTGTAACGAGAGAATATGGACCAACTGAACGAGCGTGAATCTTGTCTTCAATCAAATGGCTCAACTTCATGATGTAACTGATACCTACAGTTGTTTTGCGATCAAACGCTTCACCGCTGCGGCCATCGTAGAGCTGGATTTTTCCGTCTGTTGGGAGATCTGCTTCTTTGAGCAGCTCTGTAATCTGTTGCGTAGAGATACCTTTCAATGCTGGAGTAGCAACTTTGATACCCAGCTTCTGTGCTGCCCAACCTGCATGGGTTTCCAAGATCTGACCGATGTTCATACGACTTGATACACCGAGTGGGTTTAACACTACGTCGATTGGTGTACCGTCCGGCATGAATGGCATGTCTTCCTGTGGAACGATAATTGAGATAACACCCTTATTACCGTGGCGTCCCGCAACTTTATCACCCACAGAGATCTTACGTGTTTGAGCAACGCTCACTTTGATTTGTTGATTTACGCCGGTTGAAAGTTCATCACCATTTTTGCGTGAGAAGATTTGTACGCCGACGATTTTTCCACCTTCACCACCTGGGAGGCGGAGAGATGTATCTTTAACGTCACGGGCTTTGTCGCCGAAGATGGCGCGAAGCAGACGTTCTTCTGCTGTTAATTCAGTTTCACCTTTTGGTGTGATTTTACCAACCAAGATGTCGCCTTCGTGTACTGTTGCACCGATGCGAACGATACCGTTTTCGTCGAGATCTTTGAGGCGGGCTTCACCAACGTTTGGAATATCACGGGTAATAATTTCTGGACCAAGTTTTGTGTCACGAACATCCATGGTAAATGTTTCGATATGACATGAGTCATAGAAACCATCTTTTACCATGCGGTCTGACATAATTACGGCATCCTCAAAGTTGAAACCTTGCCATGACATGTATGCCACGAGCACGTTTCGACCGAGAGCGATTTCACCGTTTTCTGTAGCTGCACCGTCTGCGAGTACGTCACCACGGGTTACACGTTGACCTTTTTTTACACGTGCGCGCTGGTGAATAGATGTACCCTGGTTGCTTCTTTCGTATGCGATTAAACGATATGATGATTTTTTACCATTGTCGTAGATAACGATGATTTGATCTGCGTCTACGTAAGAAACCATACCGCTGTCTTCGGCGAGAGCTACCTGACCTGAACTTTTTGCCACGAGCTCTTCCATACCTGTACCTACAACCGGAGCGGTTGGAGTTACGAGAGATACAGCCTGACGTTGCATGTTTGAACCCATGGATGCACGAGTGTTATCGTCGTGTTCCAAGAACGGAATGAGAGCTGTTGTTTCAGAGATAATCTGTTTTGGAGAGATATCCAAATGTGTTACTTCGTTGATGGTAATCGTATTTGGCTCACCGTTTACACGGGCAGCAATACGAGGAACCATGATTTCACCAACTTCGTTTGATGGAATGTTGGCTTCACCGATAACCAAACCACGTTCTTCGTCGGCATCGTAATAGCGAACGTTTTCTGTGAGGAATGGCATAACCGCTATTCTTTCCATTTTTACTTTTTCAATCTCTTTTGCGAGTTTTTCATTTACTACAGTACCGCTCTTAGCGATAACTTTTTTCTTATCATCAATCACATCTTCAACGATGGTGTGACCGGTGAGAGCTTTTGCCTTGTTTTCAATACTGTGGCCAACTTCACGATATGGAGTTTCAATAAAGCCATACTTGTTTACACGGGCAAATGTACCCAAATGCACTACGAGACCGATGTTTGGACCTTCTGGAGTGGAAATAGGACAGATACGACCGTAGTGAGATGGATGCACGTCACGTACATCGAAGGATGCACGTTCACGGGAGAGACCACCCGGACCCATGGCAGACAAACGACGTTTGTGAGCAAGCTCAGCAAGTGGGTTTGTTTGATCCATGAACTGTGACAACTGTGAGCTGGCAAAGAATTCACGGAGAGCCGCTGTGATAGGGCGGGAGTTGATAAGTTGAGTTGGAGTAACCGTTTCAAGATCCATAACTGTCATACGATCTTTGGCGATACGATCAGTACGCAGGAGACCTACGCGGAATTTGTTCTGTACCAGTTCACCTACAGCGCGAACGCGGCGGTTTGAAAGGTGATCGATATCGTCAGGAGTTACTTCACCATTATTCATGCGAACGAGTTCACGCAAAATTGCGAGAAGGTCATCAACCTGGAATACATGGTTTTCTTTTTTGTTTGGTACGTCGAGTACGAAACGTTTGTTGAGTTTGTAACGAGCTACCGGACCCATGTCATATTTGCGGTAGTCGAAGAACATTGACTGGATGAGAGACTTGGCATTTTCCGGAGTAGCCAAATCACCCGGACGGATCTTTTTGTAAATGCTCTGGTATGCCTCGTCTTCAGTTTTTGCACTGTCTTTTTCCAGAGTGTTGAAAATGTAATCGTGTTCAGGATCTTTGGTCACCTCTTTGAAGAGATCCAAAATGTCTTTGTCTGATTTGTAACCGAATACTCGAAGAAGGGAAGTGATCGGGATTTTGCGTTTGCGATCAATCTTTACCGTGATGATTCCTTTCTTATCTGTTTCGATTTCGAGCCAAGCACCACGCTTTGGAATGATTTTTGCATTGTGCATTCCAGGTGCGAGGGAGTTGCGTGAGAAAAATACACCAGGAGAACGTACCAACTGACTTACCACTACACGTTCAATACCGTTTACGATAAACGTTCCACGGTTTGTCATAAGTGGAATACCGCCAAGGAACACGTCCTGTTCTTTAATTTCACCTGATTCTTTGTTGATTAACTGTACATGAACTTTCAGCGGAGCTTCATAGGTCATGTTCTTTGATTTGCATGTATCGGGGTCATGCTTTGGTTCGCCGATGGAGTGTCTTAAAAAGTGAAGTTCCAGTTTTTTGCCGGAGAAATCACTGATTGGATTGATTTCATCAAGGAGTTCACGGATACCTTCATCCAAATACCAGCGATATGAATCGATCTGGATTTCGATCAGGTTGGGGAGAACGATTTTTTCGTCGATACGGTCATTGAAGAAACGGCGACCGCTGGTCTCTTTCATGCTGATGTTTTCCTTTGGAAGAAGTTTGGAAATTTCGTCAGCGACGTTTGAAGAAGCTTTGATCTTAGCCAACTTTTCACGGGCTTTGAGTGAAGCTTCTGCTGCGATTTTTCCAGCTTTTTCAAGCTGAACCTCTTTTTTAGAAGGGTTCTGAACATGAACTTTTTTTGGTTCCTCTTTCTTTGCTTCAACTTTTGGTTGAGCTTTGACTTCGACTTTTTTCGCTGCTGGTTTTGAGACAGGAGCTACGGCTTTTTTAGGAGCCGGTTTTGTTGCTTTTACCGCTTTCTTGGCAACAGGTTTTGCCTTTGGGGCTGCTTTTTTCACCGGAGCTTTTTTAGGAGCCGGTTTTTTAGCAACCTTCTTGACGGTCTTTAAAGGTTTTGTCGCTTTTTTAACCGGCGCAGCCTTTTTGAGGGGCTTCGCAGCTTTTTTAGCGGCAGGTTTCTTTTTCGCCATAAATGAAAAAGGAAGTGAAATAATAGCTTTCGGAAAGTGCTGGCACGGCTTAAATAAGCCCCAGCGGCAAGAATCGGCTATCGCTCACAACACAATCGGGACCTTGTAAAAAGTTCTCTGATAGCGAGTCCATTCTATTCATTTTTGGGCTAGAGTCAAATGGAAATTTGTGATTTCGCCGGTTTGCTAACTGGCGAAAAAATTGGAAATAGGTCTGACCCGTTTTAATTGACAGAGTGTTTTTTGTTGAATTTGTTTTTCTGCCTTGAAATAACGGTGAGTTTTTTTACTCAGCGTTTAGGCGACGTCACCACAAAAAAGTGGCACTTTCAAATGCCATGGTGTGTTGTGCGGTCACGAATTAACTCGTCAAGGCTTCTAACGGTTCCAGGTTGCCGGCTTTCATGGCTGGAATGAGGGCAAAGAAATTGCAGAGGATGATGCCGAAGAGCAGGATGAAAATTGCCGTGAGTGGTGTTGTTATAAAGAGGGTTTCCGGTTTTGTGCTGAGTACGGGGAGCGCGCTGAGAGCGATGCCGTTGATGATAAAGCCGGCGATGAAACTGAAGAGGAGTCCGGTGACACTGGCGATGGTGCCTATGAGTGTGGCTTCGGTGAGGATCATTTTTTGGATGTCGCTTTGGGTGGCACCCAAAGTTCTGTAGATGCCGATTTCGTGTTTGCGTTCACTGACGGCGGAAAGGAAGGTGTTCATGATCATGAGGCCGGAGACGAAGAGAATGATGAGGCTGACCATGCTGAGGCCCAGGGTAACGATTTTGAAATTATCCTGGATGGCTTTGAGTTCGTCTTCTGAACTGAATACGTCCAGACCCAGGTTCTGGATTGCTTTGCTTACGGATTCGGCGTGTTCAACGCTGTCTACTTGTACGAAAAGACGGAGGTATTGATCCTGATAGCTGCCGTTGTTTTGAAGGTTGAGTTGGCGGATGGCTTCGATTGGGAGAGTTACGCCAACCAGGGAGGTGCGGTCGGAGAAGCCGGCGATTTTGGCACGAACCGGGTTTGTGCTTTGGCCGAGTTGAGGGAAGAATGTTGATTGGTTTGGGAGGAGTGTGAACTCAATACCACTGATATCTTTTTCGGTGAAGGTTGGCAGGCGGTTGGTAGGTGCTACGGTGAAGTTGTACAGATCAACTATTTTGCGGGAGATGAAAACCGGGTATGGTTGCTCGGGGTTGTCCCACTGCTCTTTGGTGTACGATGTCGCGAGATCGTCTTTGATGAATTCGTAGGGTACGCCGAAAATCATGGCGTCGGTTTGGAGTCCTTGCCCCATGAGTGACACCTGGAGTGATGAGATGTTGGCGTAGTTCATTTCCGGATACACTGCCGTGACGTGGGGGATTTTTTCGATACTTTCTTTTTTGTCAGGAGTGATGGGGTTTTGCGGCCCTTGGTTTAATAATTTGAGCAACCCGCCTTTTTCACCCTTCGCTTGTACCGTGATTTGGGTGAGGGGACTGGCGCTGGTGAGTTTTCCAATGACTGCCTCCTTGATGCCTTCGCTCAATGAGAGCAGCAGCGCGAGTGATGCAATGCCAACACTGATACCGAGTGTTGTGAGCACGGTGCGTGTTTTTTGGTTGAGCAGGTTTTTGAGAGCGAGGCTTAGGTACACGGGTGTACGGTATATAGTATAGAGGGGTTTGCTGTCGCAAACTTCTTTTGCTATGCCTGCTTGGGGGCAGGCGCGATTTGCTCCGGCAAATCTAGTTGGTGAATCTGGTGGGGCGGTTTTTGGTTACTAGTTTGCCGTCTTTGATTTCGATAACTCTTTGGGCAGCCTTTGCAATTTCCTTATCGTGGGTGACAATAATTAGGGTGAGCTTCTTTTGTTTGTGGACCTTTTTCAACAAATCAATAATCGCTTTTCCAGTTACTGAGTCCAGGTTGCCGGTAGGCTCATCGGCCAAAATAATTTTGGGGGCATTGATGAGTGCGCGAGCTATGGCTACGCGTTGTTTTTGTCCTCCGGAAATTTCGTTTGGGCGGTGATTGAGACGGTCACCAAGGTGTAAATCTTCTAAAAGTTCGGTCGCTTTTTTTTGGTGCGAAGCTTTTTCTTCGTGGCTGGCAAACATGAGGGGGACTTTGACGTTTTCTAAAATGCTCAGGTGTTGCAGTAAATGGAACTCCTGAAAAATGAAACCGATGGTGCGGTTTCGGTATTTGGAAAGCACGCTGTCCGGAGTGAGCGCGAGATTTTTTTTCTGGACGACGACCTCTCCGTAACTTGGTTTATCCAGTCCGGCGATTAAATGGAGGAGTGTGGATTTGCCCGAACCGGATGGCCCGACAATCGCAACGAATTCACCTTCTTTGATAGAAAGGCTGACGCCGCTGAGGGCTTCAATTTCTTCGTTTCCTACATGATAAATTTTGCTGACGTCCTTAATCTCGATCATGTCGGCAGTTTAGCATAGCTTTTCTCCCTTGCAATAGCGCTTTTTGTTCTATGCGTGGTTGCCCGGTTCAGCTGGGACATCGACGGATTTTGGCATTAGCTTCACGTTGGTGAAGTAGGTGTCGTAGAAGAGTTTTTCTTCTTCCAGAGCTTTGATCACTTTGTCGTCTTCGCCGACTGTCAGGAATTTGCCGTTGAGTTTGAGTGATACGGTTCCTGGGAATCCGTCCTGCTTGAGCTTAGTGAGGAAGCTTTCGATTGGGAGGATACCTTTTTCCATCGGGGCATAATATTTGCCGGCGCGGACGTTGGAAATGTGAACGTGTACCAGGAATTTTTGGAGGGATTTGTAGGTACGGATTAAGTCTTCGCGGCGTTGAGCAACGCGGGAAGTGTCCAGACAAGCGTGTTTGAATTTTTTGAGATCGAGCATGCTGCCCATGGCGTTTTCCGGGATGAGGCCCAGGAATGTTTGTGATGGAGCGTTTTCCAAAGCGATGGAGATGTTTTCTTTTTGACGGAGTTTTGGAATTTCGTTTTTCATCCACTGAACGTATTTGAAATCAAAAATCTTTGGTGGTTGGATGACGATAATTCTTGTACCAAGAAGTTTGGCCATGCTCACGGTTTCCATAATCTTTTTTGGACTGGAAAGAGGAGGCGTGGCGATAGCTAAAACTGGAACACCTGTTTGGTCGATCAGCGATTTAATGTACTGCGCATTTTGGGTATCGTAATTTTTTGGGTCGATTGTGAGGTCGATACCATCGAATTTGGCAGCTTTCACGAAGCTGAATATACGGTTTAAGCCGTATCCTTTAAGTGAATCTGTTGAAAGTGCGAGCATTTGGGTATTTCTTTATGTTTTCGTCTAATTTTAGCACAAAAAGTGCCTTTTAATCAAGAAGGTGCATGAGGATGAGCAGCAACTGGTTTTATTGGCAGATTGTACTGCCATTTATGGTCTCTGGAGTCTCTTTTTCGGGGAAATAGACCAGAAATGGTTGTTGTGGATCTAGTTCCAGATCGACATCAAATTTTGTGTTTGTTTCGATGGGGATAATTTCCAGAGGGTGGCTTAGTGCTGTGCAATCTGGGTATTCAACTGCTTGGCTTAAATCGTCCAGGATTTGATAAATTTTTATTGGGGGTTGTTTTCCTTGGTTGCAGTAGAGAATAGGGTAGTCAGGGGCACTTTCGTCATCGTTTTGACTGGATACGGGTTTTGACTCTGAACACTGTGTTTTTTCCGGGTCGGGTATTTTGATGTTGCGGGCTTTGATAATTTTTGTTGCGTTTGGTGGCGTCGGATCTTGTTGGGTATCTGCGGGTGGCGGCGTTTTGCTTGGGGGAGTTGATGAAAGAACGGCAGCTGTTTCATCTTTGATGTATTTGTTTGTTATGGCGATTGCCGCCAAACCAACTACTAAACCAATTGCCAGTGGAACGCCATCTGCTGTGGTACGGGGACCTTTGCGGGTTTCAAATGAGTTTTTTGGCGGCATATCTATTATTGAACTGTTTCAATATAGGTTTTTGCTCCGTGGTCTTTGAGATATGTTTGGGTTTCTTCGCTGCTTTCGAGTACGGCTAAATCGAGGACTGTTGAAGAAGTTTTGAGAGTCTGGTTTATGTTTGCTTCAGCATCCAGAAGTTTTTGGATGAGTGTGGTGTTGTTGTGGATTGCAGCAAAGTAGAGTGGGCTGAGGTTTGGCCAAGGACTGAAATAATTGTCTGCTGTGAGTTTGTTTGGATCTGCTCCCTGGGCCAGTAACATTTCGACCATTGGTTGATCTTGGTTGTCTACCGCAATAATCAAAGGTGTTTTTCCGCTGTAGCCTGTGGTGTCGTTGAGTTTTGAGCTGTCTTGGGTGAGATAGTTTTTGGCAATTTCTACGCATCCACTGTTTGTGGCGATGTGGAGTTTGTCCGGGTTTAAACCAAAGAGAACTGCAAGCATTGGGTTTTCACTTGTCCAGTTGTATATGTCGTAGTTATTGAGGTTTCCGTTGGCCTGGTTTTGTTCATTGTATTCAGCTATGAGTGCCATTGTTTCTTCGAATGTTTGGAAAGCAGTTTCTGTACAGGCGAGCTGGAAGTCACCACCAATACCTGCATAATAGTCTCCTGCTACGTATCTTTCACCGGTTTGGGTTTTGAGTATTTCGACTTTCGCGTTGATGGCCTCTTTGAGGGCAAGGTCTTTTGCGTTGTTCAAAACTCTGTAAAGCATCATGGCCATTTCACCGCGGGTGATTTCTTCGTCTGGGTTTCCGAGGCCTGGGTCGTAATAGAGGAGGCCATTGTCACCTGCCGGTTCGATGTATGGTGTGTACCAAGGGCCGGTGGTTGGTTCATCTGCAATTTCTATGCCGGCTACTTTCAGTGCCATTTTGATAGCTTCGGCGCGGCTGACATTTTTTTCCGGTTTGAAGGTTCCGTCTGCGTATCCTTTGATAAATTTCATGTGATAGGAGTAGCAGATTGGCAGGTTGTACCAAACTCCTTCTGCTACGTCGGAGAAAAAATTTGGATCATCTTCTTTGCTGCAATTTACATCGTATTCTACGAGTACCCCCTGGGTTTTTACTTTGGTTAACATTTGGGCAAATTCGGCGCGGTTGATTTTGCTGAGAGGGCGGAACATGCCGTCGTCATACCCGTCTACAATGTAAGCATTTCGGAGGTAGATAACTGCGTCGTAAAGGAAGTCATCTTTTGGGATGTCGATAAAATCTTGAGAGATGTTGAGTGGACCTGTTTGGTATTGGAGGCCGATACCCGGGATTTGAGTTGGATGGATCGAGATATTTTTTGAAGTATTGGTTGGGTCGATGATGTGTGCATTGATGGCCATGATTGAGCAACCATGCTTGTATTCTGATGACCAGCTAGTGGTTTTGAAATCGGCTAAGATATTGAGTTGTCTTGTGCTACCTCCACGGATTTGCCAATCGAGATTTGTGAATAACTCTGATTGGATCGGAGGGAAATAGTCCGGAGTCATAGGGCTAAAGTTGTCATTTGGAGCCCCTTCTCGGAGGATTTTTTTTGCAGTTTGATCTTTGAGCGTCAGGTTTTCGAGCGAGTATGAGTTTTGGCAGGAAAAGAGGATGTCATCGATAGTGAGATCCTGGTTTGCTGTCACATCTGCCATGTAAATGAGTTGATTTTGTGAACCTAGTTTGTAAGTGAGATCTCCTAATTTTTTCATGTCTACTTCAAGGACGCTTTTTATTGGACCACTTTTGCTTGAACCCATAACGACTATTGGTGTGATTCCACTTGCCACTTCTTCGTATGATCGTTCTGAGCCATACCGTATATCTTTGGATGGATCTATAAAACTGAAATCTGTGAGTTGGCAGACATAGGCATTACTTTTATCTGTATCTGTGACATCTACTTTTACCCAAAACTTTTCATTTACACCGTTTTTGATTTCTGACCCTGCTGCTGTAACATGTGCATATTTTTCTGTTGCATTTGCGGATATGTCGATAAAGGTTGATTCTCCTAGGGTTTTGCTACCTTGCCCTACCGATACTTTTGAAAAATCTGGTCTATTCTGACACGAAATACTAAATTCCATGTCGTTTAGGCTGGAAATATCTTCGTTGTATAAAGAAACTTCTAACTCTTTTATGAGCTGGTTATTTTCTCCGGCCTGGATGGTACGGGTTTGTGGGTTTAATTCACTTATGCTAAAGCTGCTGCCACCGGCTTGTGCTGTGAGTGGGATCAGAGTTGTGAGTAGCGTGAAAACGATACCCCCCGCTGTGAACTGACGGTTCTTCATAGTGAGTTGTGAAAAAGGGTTATTTGCCGATATACGTTTTGCCAAACATGAATGGACGGAGGACTTCCGGGATCATGATGGTTCCATCTTTTTGTTGGTAGTTTTCCAGGATGGCGACAATGGTTCGGCCCATGGCGGTTGCTGTGCCGTTGAGTGTGTGCACTAAATGTTTTTTTCCTTCGCTGTCTTTGTAGCGGATCTGGGCGCGGCGGGCCTGGAAGTCGGTGCAGTTACTGCAACTGGTGAGCTCGCGGAATTTTTCCTGGGTTGGAATCCAGACTTCTACGTCGTATTTTTTTGCTGCAGGGGCGCCGAGGTCTCCTCCACAAATGTCGAGTACCTGATAGTGGAAGCCGAGGTCTGACATAATTTCTTCTTCCACACTTCTGATCAGCTCATGTTCTTCCTCTGACTTTGCGGGGTCACAAAATGAAAACATTTCGATTTTATCGAACTGGTGTACACGGATAATGCCCTGCGTATCTTTACCGTAACTGCCGGCTTCGCGACGGAAACAGGTTGAGAATCCTACGTAACGGAGGGGAAGTTTTTCGGCTTCCAGAATTTCATCCGCATGGAGCATGGCGAGTGGAACTTCTGATGTTCCGACTAAATAGAGGTCGTCGTTGTCGGGATTTTCTGTGGATTTTGGGTTTACTTGGTAGATTTCGTTGCGGTCTGCCGGGAAGAAACCTGTGGCAAACATGGCACTTTCTTTGACGAGCACAGGTGGAATTACTGGCTTGAATCCTTTGCTCATGAGTTTTTGCATTACGAACTGGAGGAGTGCGAACTCCAGCATAACGGCTTCGTTTTTGAGGTAGTAGAAGCGGGCGCCGGACATGCGGGCACCGCGTTCCATGTCGATGATGTCGTGCTTTTTTCCAAGTTCCATGTGGTCGAGCGGCTTGAAATCGAATTCCGGTTTTTTGCCAACGGTTTTGATGGGTTTATTTTCGCTATCATCTTTTCCGTCAATGACTGAGTCGAGTGGTGGGTTTGGGATCATCATGGCCTGAGCGTTGAGTTCGGCCTGGACTTCTGAAAGGGTTCCTTCGAGTCCTTTCATTTTTTCTTTGAGTTCTTTGGACTGTTCCATGAGCTTTGTTTTGTCGTCACCTTGAGCTTTTGGAATTTCTTTGGAAATTTTATTCTGTTCGGCTTTGAGATTTTCGGATTCGAATAAGAGAGCTCGACGGCGTTCGTCGAGTTTGAGGATTCCGTCCAGGTCTCCTTTGAACTGTTTTTTTGCTAAAGCTTTTTTGATTTTTTCCGGGTTTTCCAGAAGGAGTTTGAGATCGATCATAAACGCGCCGGTTGTGGCTTAGAGATAATTCGCAAATATCCTAGCATAGAATTATTTCTTGCGAAAACGGTCGTGGATGCTTGCTACCATATTGCCGTAGCAGCGCATGATTTTTTCACTGATTGGTTCGTTTGGGCCGGAGATAGGTTTTACATGGATGTATCGCATGCCGGCCTCTTTGCAGGCACCGTCTTTGGTGTAATCCGAACCGATCATGGCGCAATCTTCCGCTTTGAGATCCAGGCGCAGACGAGCCGCCATTTTGAAACCGTTTGGATCCGGTTTGTTTGGAATGTTGCTGGCAAAAGTTATGCCTGTTTTTACCAGTTGTGGTCGTTGATCATCGCTGTCACTGAAGAAACATACACGCATGGCTTTTTGAATCTCTTCGAGTTTTGCCATTACTTCAGGTGAAAACTCCTGGCTTCGCGGTTCGGCAAGGGTGTTGTCCACGTTGATAATTAAGCCTTTGATGTAGCGTTTGAGGTCGTCTACCGGCAGATCGGTAAATGAGTCCAAACGCATGAGTGTTCTGGTGAGTCTGGGATTGAAAGGAATTTTGAGTGCGTGGGCAAATCTTTCCATGCTTATGCCCTCATGTTTTTTATCCAGTATCAGCATTGGGCCAATAATATGCGCTGAGTGGCTTACGGCCAAGTGCTTTGTGTCTGCTTCAGCTGGTGGATTTTCCTCGTGTTGCAATCTTTCGTGAAGTGATCTTTGAGCCATAATTCGTGAAATTTGGCTGACTTTTTACCAAAATTGCCCGAATTTGTCCAGTCTCGTTTGGTAATATTGGCTCTTTTATGAGCATTTGGGTATAATGGTTTTAATAAAACTGAAACACATATTTCTTAACCATATTTGTTTATGGCAGCTTCTACCTCGCCTCAATCTCATGGCGCGAAAACACTTGTGCAGGTTGCAGGGGCGATCTTTTTATTGGCCGGTGCTTTTAGCATTGTCTACATGCAGTTCCAAACTCCTTGGCAGAAAAGTATTAAAGCAGAGGTGACCAACCAGCCTTATGCCCGAACAATTACTGTGAATGCTGAGGGTAAAGTTACATCACGCCCGGATATTGCCACGATCAATCTTTCTGTGGTTTCTGAGGGAAAAATGGTAAAGGATGTTACAAAAGACGGTAATGAAAAAATGGCAAAAATCGTTGCTGCTGTGAAAGCGCAGGGGGTTGAATCCAAGGATGTTGTGACCAGCTCTTATAATCTTGGCTCACAATATGATTATGGAGATTATACCGTTCCTCCTAAATTTATTGGTTATCGTTTGGAACAGGGTATTACTGTAAAGATCCGTGATCTTGATAAGGTTGATGATGTTCTTGATCAGTCTGTGACAGCAGGTGCAAATCAGGTTGGGCAGTTGGTTTTTGATATTGATGATGCCAGCAATTTGAAGAAAGATGCTCGTAAAGAGGCTTTCAAAAAGGCAAAGGATAAGGCACAGGAAATGGCTGACGCTGCCGGTGTGAGATTGGGTCGTGTTGTGACTTTCAACGAGGGTTATGACTATATGCCAATGCAGTATGCAAACTTTGCTATGGATCGCGCCGAGTCTGCTCCTATGGCTGCTCAGGGTTCTACTATTGAAGCGGGATCTAAGGAGTTGGCTGTTAATGTCTCAGTAACTTATGAAATAGAGTAGTTTCGCTGAAAATTCGTTTATACTTCGTCGCCGTCGAAAAAAATCCTCTCAACGTATTCCCCAATACGTCTCGAGGATTTTTTTCTAGTCTCCTCGTATAAACAAATTTTGAGCAAAACTGAAGTAACGATGTTACTTGCACCGGGATTTTGAATGTTGGTAATTTAATAAAGCTTATAAGAATGCGGTGTTTGTGTTGGACATTGCGTGTTTTTGCTGTATGTATAGGGTAATTCTTTAATTTTTTTGGTATGGCGTATCCTACGATTGTTTTGAAGCCGGGGCGTGAGAGGTCTTTATTTTATAGGCATCCGTGGATTTTTTCCGGGGCGTTGCAGGCGCAACGTGATAAGGAAAAGATTGAGGATGGTGCGATTGTTGACGTGATGACGTCCGAAGGAGTTTTTGCCGCACGCGGGTACTACAATAGTTTGTCGAATATTACGGTTCGTATTTTAACGTTTGATGAGAAGGAGATGATTGATGTGAAATTTTTGGAAAATAAAATTCAGAAGGCGTGGAATGCTCGTCGTGATTTTATTGATGAGAAAAAGACGAACTCCTACCGGGTGGTGTTTGCGGAGAGTGATGGGTTGCCGGGTTTAATTGTGGATAAGTATGATAAGGTTTTGGTTTTGCAGGCGCACACTTTGGGTATGGATACATTGAAACCTCTTGTTGTTAAAGCTTTGCAGAATGTTTTGAAACCCGCTGCGATTTACGAACGCAGTGATGTGATGGTTCGAACTTTGGAGGGTTTGAAAGATAAGCCGGAAGGAGTTTTGGCGGGGATTTTACCTGAAGCACCGTTTACGATTTTGGAACATGGTTTGAAATATTTGGTGGATGTTGCTGGGGGTCAGAAAACGGGATTCTTTTTGGATCAGCGTGAAAACCGTTTGGCTCTGCGAAAATATGCTAAAGGAAAATCTGTGCTGAATCTGTTTTGTTATACCGGTGGATTTAGTTGTTCTGCGTTTGAGGGAGGCGCCACGGATGTTACGAGTGTGGATATTGCAGAAGGTGCGGTGAAGATGTGCAGCAAAAATGCGGAGCTGAATGGGTTTGAGAAAAACCATACCGTTGTCACGCAGGACGTGTTTACGTATCTGGACAAGACCATAGCGGCCGGCACGAAATTTGATGTCGTGGTGGTGGATCCACCAGCGTTTGTCAAATCTCAGAAAAATTTGGAGACTGCTTTGAAGGCTTATGTCCGCATGAATTCGATGGCACTTCGTGTTTTGAAGGACGGTGGAATTTTGGTGAGTTCTTCTTGTTCCAGTTATGTTTCTCCGGAGAAATACCGCGGGGTTTTGTTTCAGTCTGCCCTGAAAGAGAAATGTGTTTTGAGAGTTTTGGAACAGAAATCCCAGCCGATGGATCATCCGGTGAATTTGTATTTTCCGGAAGGGGAGTACTTGAAGTTTTTTGTTTTACAGAAGGGTTAATTGGGTGGAATTTTGCGGCGAATTTGAGTATAGTGTTTTCGTCGTATTTGTTAATTTTCATCTTATGAAGAAATTGTTATCGGGGTTTCTTTTGGGGTCTTTGATGTTGCCGGCTTTGGTGCAGGCTGAGACTATGAGAGAAGAGGTTATGGCTGAAGCGAATGCATCCAGCATGAGTTTTGATGATATGAAAAAGGGGTATACGAATTTTGCGGCTGTCGCTTATTTGTATGGCCGTCAGGTTATTGAAGGGTATGAGGATGATACTTTTAGACCTGATAACGCGGTGAACCGCGCGGAGTTGGTGAAAATGGTTATTGGGATGATGGAGGGAAATACTCCGAACATAAATGCTTATAGTGATTGTTTTAAGGATGTTCAGAGCGAGTGGTTTGCACCGTATGTTTGTTTTGCCAAAGGCCATGGTTGGGTTGACGGGTATTCCGATAAAACTTTTAAACCGGGAAATCCTGTGAACCGTGCGGAGGCGATGAAAATTATTTTGAATGTGATGGTAAAGCAAAGTTATCGTCCGACTCTTACCAGCGCGGAGAAATCATGGGCTATGCCAAGTGATGCGGATATGAGCGCTTGGTATGCAACATATTTGCGTTTGGCCTGGGTGAAAGATCTTTTGGATAAACAGCATGTTACAAACAATAACTATAAACCGGGCGAGTCTATGACCCGCAAGGAGGTGGCTGAAATGATTTTCCGTACGTATTTGTTTATGGGTGAACGTTTGGAGACCGCAAATCTGCTTTCGGATGTGACATGTTTTGATGTTGATCATTCGACAATGACAGAGGAGGAACGTGCTGATTTATGGCAAACCTCTTACCTTGATTTGAAAGGTTATACTATGGATGACATTGAGCGATTGGACGCGAAGTATGCGGACGATGATGTTGTTCAAGAGCTTGTTACCGCTTTGGAAAAGGATAAATGCAATGCGGGTGATGCTGCCGATATGTCCGTTTGGACTGAGTTTCAGGAGTTCGGGACGTTTTAGTTTTTGAACATATAAAAAGAGGCCGCTCTGAACCAAACAGGCGGCCTCTTTTTTATTGGATGATGTTTCTGGCGCGGAGTTCTGCTTCCAGTGCTTTTATTTTTTCTGCTACTTCGTCTTTGAGGTCGGATGCTTCTTGGGATGCTTTTAGGAGTGCCGCTCTTTGGGCTTCGTCCATGGATTCGAGTTGCTTAGCTGCGGCTTCTTGTCTGGCGGCGACAGCTTTTGCGGTTAGTTCATCTAGTTTGGCTTTGGTGAGTCGTTTCGGTTTTTTTGCGGGAACTACTTCGGATTTTGGCGGTGGGGTTGGGGTGGTTGTGGTGCGTGTTCTTGGGAGTCGATCGATTGTTGGGATATTTGGTGCAGGTGGTACCGGTGGGTTTGCTAATAGATGTCTGGTGACGGGGTTTTGTAATGGCGGTGGAACCATTGTGGGCTTGAGGTGGCGAGTTTCTGTTCCTCTTTCGAAGAGTGCGTAGTGGAGTTCTTTTTCGGTTGTTCCGAAAACGTTTCCGATTTCGCCGGCGTTGATTTCAAGTGCTTGCGTGAGTTCGGTGAGTATTTGTACGACAATTTCTTCGACGCTTTCGGCTTTGAGTTTGTATCCTTCTATGACTGCGTTGTCGTCACCTGCGGCTAGGTCGATGGCATTTTTTGGTTTTAGATGACGGAGTTCGTAGCGGGATTTGACTACGTGTCGTTGAAGATCTTTTGGGTGAATTTCGCGTTCTTTTACTCGTTCACGGTCTTCATCGGTTTGAATTGGTTGGTCGAACACACCCAACAGTTTTTTGTTTCTGAAAAGTGAATCGCGGACTTCTTCGATGGCGCGTTCGTATCTTAATTTGCAGTTTCCCGGGGTTTCACCTTTCCCGCGAGATATTGATTCCATGACTTCACCCTGTGTCCTGAAATAATGGACGACGTGGCTCACCTTTGCCAGATATTCTTTTAAACGCATATAAAGAAACTCAAGGAGGCTTAGTCTAGCGATAAATTGCTTGAGTGCCAAGGGTTTTTGGAGCAGGGCAGGCGTTTCTGGCGTGGGGAAGTGACGAAAATGGCTATTTATAGTATAATAATGGGAAATGTATTTTTTTGTTTCTGATGGATGGCTTTGCGGTTTAATCGAAATTTGTTGAAGAAAATTCTTTTGTGTCTCCTGGCTTTTTCGGGGTACGTGCTGGGGATCGCATTTTTGATTCATAGTCAGACGTTTTTTTTGGTGACGGTTGGCCCTGAGCAGTTGCCATTTGTGATGGTTTTGGGAGCGACTGTGGCGATTTGTTATTCGTTGTTGAGTTCAGCTATTGGCATGAAGCTTTCACCGCCGTTGAAGTTTGCTATTTTTACTATTTTTATCTCTGCATTTTACGGAATTGTTTATTTGTTGCCGCAAAATGTCGAATTGCAGGCTTTGCTTTTTTTCCTGATGAGTAGTTTCTTTTTTGATTTCCTGGATATTTCTGTGATTAACGTGTCTTCATCTTTGATGACTCCGCTTCAGGCAAAAAATATGTTGCCGCTTTTGAACAGTTTTTCCAGTCTTGGGGTGATTGTGGGGTCGTATTTTGCTCTGGATATTCAGCGTTTGAGTGAACCGATGGGGATTGGGCTTTTGCCGGCGATGTCACTTTTGATTGTGGTTTTGTTTGCTTTGTTGACGGTGAAGTTTTTTAAGAAGGATTTGGCGCAGGCAGCCGAATCTGCAAAGTTACAGGCGACCGGATCAAAAAATCGTTTGAGGGATGCTTTTAAGTATGTTTTTCATCAGTCTCATCTTTTTAAAACGCTGGCGTTTATTGTCTTTTTATTTGTGGCGATTCGCGTTTCGATGGAGTTTAAGTTTAAGACGACAATGAGTATGAACTTTAGCGGTGAGGAGCTGACGGATATTATTGGAAAAGTTTATATGGTGGAGAGCGCCATTATGTTTTTAGTGGGTTTGTTTTTGACTGAAAAGTTGTTATTTAGATTTGGTATTGTGAAGATTTTGTTGGCGTATCCGGTGTTGATGTTTGTAGCCGGTTGCGTGGCTCTTGCTCTTGGTCTGCCACCTTTCTTTGTGGTTTTGTTCGCACTGTCCTGCACTATCCCGTGGTATTCAATAGTGGCGGTGACTACCTCTCAAATTTATTCGATTGCGCCCAAACAAAAGGCGCAGCAGGTGTATTTTTTGATTATGGGGTTGCTGACTTCATTGACGAAACTGGTTATGTCTTTGTCGTTTTTTGTGTATGCGACCAACATTGAGCTGGAGCGATTTTTGAATACGGGACTGATTATGTTTTTTATAGTTATTGCTTTTGTGGCGATTTTGAAATTCAAAAACTATTTCCAGATGGAGTTGAAGGATAATCTGTTTAAGGAGGATGTGTATTTGAAACATCAGTCGATTGAGTTGCTGGCGGAAAAGACGCAGCGTAATCAGGGTGAGGTGTATTTGCGCCGTCTGGTGGCGATGAAATCCACCGATGAACAGACCAGGATCAAGACTTTGAATACTCTTGGGATTATTGGAAATTATGAGACGGTTACCGATTTGATTAAGATACTGAAAGAGGGGAGTCCCAAGGAGATGTTTGCGGCACTTCAGAATATTGAATTGATTGTGAAAAGTCGAAGGAAGTTTAATAAATATCCGCTTTCTAAACATTTGCTTTTGAAAACGTATCGGGAGATTTTTATCTCGAATGTTCCGCATTATGTGAAGATGGAAATTATTTCAGCCCTGAAATATTTTAATCTGGAAGAGGTGATCGACTTTTTGGAGAAGAATTTGCAGAATGCTGATCCACAAGTGCAGGTGAATATTATTGAAACGTTGGATACTTTTAATGACCGGGCGATTATTTTGTATCTGGAGCCGTTTTTGAACAGTGAAAATGTGAAGGTTGTGGCCAGTACGGTGGCGGCGCTTTGGAAGTTCCCGGATATGCGTATTTATCTGGTTCCACGGTTGGCGGTGATTATGTCGGATAAGAGTTTGGCGGGTATGGAAAGTTCACTGTTTTTGATTGGTGCAATTCAGGCGCATTGGGAAAAGGAGTACGTGAAAGTCCTGACTACGTCTGAAAATGATCATATTCGTCAGTATGCTTATATTACTTTGATACTTTTGGGTGAGCGGGGCTATTTGGATGAACTTTTGCATGAGCTGGTTTTGACCTCAAAACAGAGCGAAACGAATAGTCATGGAGTGGAGTTTTTGCTTTCTCAGTATCGCAAATTTAGTTCTGAGGTGAAGGAACTTTTTATTTCACAAATTCAGCAGTTGCCGGAGATGGATGTGCGAGCGGTTCGTGGGGCTTTTGATAGATCCAACTATATGTTTGTGACTGAACTGGAAGATTTGAGGACGTAGAAATGGGGGCGGGGGTGGAAAGGCTGTGGGAGAGCTGATTTTGCTTTTCTCTGAACGTGTTTGACATGACGTGGTTTTTGTTTTACTTTGAGAGCCATTTTTTATGATGTATGGCTGAAATTGAAGACCCATCGGGTGAGTCTGGTGATGAACCAAAAAAAGGAGGGGATCAAATGCTTGGAGGTGATGGACAAGGGAAGCAGGGGGAAGAATGTGTGGAAGATGCTGAAGACTATTCAGATGGTGCTTTTGATGTTGTTGAGGAGTGTGAAGAGCATGAAGTAGATTTGATCGTGAAGGGGATTGAGGCGGAGAGTATGGCGGTGGTTAGTGATGTACGGGCACTGCGAGTAAGTGATGACATGGATGAAGGTTTGGAATCTGTGACAGCAACGTTGCAGAAAATTTACGATCTTTTTCAGGTTGCTGGGGTGAAGGTGAAGTATATTTTGCCGATTGATCCTGTGGAGTACGAGAGTTTGGAGGCGGCGAAAGCGGCTGCGGATCATCCGATTACTATTCCTACAGAGATTTATCGGGTAGGAGACGCTTTGGCGATTTCACGGGAGCTTTTGGCTGTGGCTTGTGTGGCCTTGAAAAAGGCGGAAGCTTGTTTTGATGGAGAGAGTTTTTTTGAGAAGGATGAGTTGCTGGATATGGTGTTGGAAGTTTTGAAGTGTCGCATTGAGCAGAAGGTGAAAGGGTATGAATCGAAAGTGATTGTTCCGTTGGATTTAAATGAAGAGATTTCGTTTTTGGAATATTTGAGGAGGACTTTTATTTTTGAAGATGTGGATGCTGTTTTAGGGAGGGCGATGGAGGTTTTGCATTATCAGGGGAAGGTGGATGAGGTGCGGGAAGATCCTTCCAAGGAGGGGTTTGGTGAATACTTGGAGCATTTAGCGGGACGTGGAAAATATCAGAAGCTTTTGGATTATCGAGCTCAGTACCCGAATACCAGACTGTATAATAGACAGGGAGATTATATTATTGAGGCTCGCAGAAAGAAGGCCTGTTTTATTGATTTTGATGAGAATGGTATGCCTTTTTCCAATGATGTGTCACCGCAGTATGAGTGGGCAAATTTTGATAAATATAGGGAACGATTTTTTAAGGCGCGTGGTGTGCCAGAGCAACTTGAAATTATGCGAAGGGCTTCCGTGGCGGAACTTTTGCGCAAGTTGGTGAATAAAGATTTGGATTATGGTGAATCACAGGGGGCTGATACTACGGAGGTGGGACTTTATTCAGAGGAGTTGGATCAGAAATATATTCGTATGGTTACCAGGGGATTGAATAGTGCTTTTTCCGCTACCAGAGAACCGTTGCCGGCGCTTTTTAAGCCGATGGAGGAGATGTTGAAAGAGCAGATGGATCGGTATTTGGTTGTTTTGAAAGAGCGATATGGGGATCGATTTGAAATTTTGGGACCGCGTATTAAGACACCGGAATCGACACTTTTGAAAATGTTGAAAGAAGGAAAAACTGCGGTTGCTACTATTACCGACTTGATCGGATTTACCGTGCTTACTGATACTGAAGCTGAGGCTGAACAGGTGTATGCGGAAATTCGCGGGACTATGGATCCGGGCGATATGAAAGAGGCTTTAACATGGGAAACGCCGACGCGACGCGGGTATAAATCTATGGATTTGACCGGAATTCCGGAAGGTTTTCAGACTCGTATCCAGGTGCAGTGTCGGACGAAAGGTTTGGATGAAAAAAATGCCGGTCGGTTTTCCAATCATGATGCGTATAAGGTCTTCTCCGGTCGGGATTTGTTGAGCAAAATTAATGCCAATCCGGAAAAATATTTGGATCAGTTATACCAGATGGTTCACAACCTGCGCTGCGCCTACGCTGTTTTGCAACATGAACCGGTTCGGACACCCGAGGTGATTCTTGATAACTATGGAAGTGATTTCACCGGTCCGATGAGTATTGTGAGGACCGGGAGGTTGTATTAGGGGGGCTATACCTCTTTTTCCTGCACATCATTTATTTTAAAAAATACTGTAGTCATATTTTTGAGCTGTAGCTAGTTAAAAATTGCAATCATCTCTTTAAAAGGAGTACCACCGAGCCCAGAACGATGGGTGCAATGAGGATGATCGGAATCCACATCAAATCGAAGGGGAGTGTTATCCCCGGGCCTTTTGTGATTCCCGGATCAAAAGTGGTCCAGATACCCCAGATAATAAGAGGGAGGCCAAAAAGGGTTCCAACCAGGATGCCGTACCACCCCATGAATTTCATTAGTTGTTGCCGGAAGTTGTGCATAAATTATCTTTACACCACCTTCCTCAAAAATTCCAATATCCTCACCATAGCCAAAGTATCCTGTCCGCAATACTCAAGCATGTTCTTGATTGTTTCTTGGCGGTTTATAGCTTGGTCTGACATTAAATCGTGCCACGCGTCCATAGCATGGCCGCCGTGTTGAATGCCGAGGTTTTCGTAGTTGAGTTCCGGGACTAGGATCGGGAGAATTTTTTTGATGGTGGTTCTTCCTTTGAATTGGTAGTCGGCGTAGATGTCTTCCTCAAAAATTTTCATCAGGTCGCTGACTCTTTCGTTTACTGTCAGAAGGAAGTCACTGTGCTGTGGATAGTCTTTGGCCATAGCTGTGTTGCAACTTTTCTCAAAGGTTTGGTTCCAGGTGAAAACTGTTCCGTGATCGCCGATTTCTGTTTGTAGCTGCTTTAACAGATGTGGCATGGGATTGTCTTTTTCTGTGTGGAGGAACTCAAAATGTTCCAGGGAACTTTCCGGAGTACGTTGTACATGAAGTGAATACTGGAAAACGATTTTTTGATACGGACGGGTGCCGTTGAAGCGGGGGATTGCGGGGTTTACGGTTTCGTAATCTAGGAAATAGAGTGGGTATTGGTAGGTGGCGAGCCTTTCTTTGAGTTTTACGTGATCTATATGCCTGGTGTGGGTTTTGGTGAGGCGTACTTGTAATTGTTTGTATCCCGGTTTGAAAAAATCGTTGGGGATATCTTTGATGAGGAGAATTTTTTGTTCACTGAGTTTGATAAGTTCTTTTTTGGTTATGAAGCTGATGTCGTAGATGCTGTAGTCGGGGATATCTTTCCAGTAGTACTCTTCTAACAGGGGAGGGAGTGCCGGGTTGAAGCTTTTTTTGAGAACTGCCGGGTGTGGTTCTTTTGGGCTGGTGAGGACGGCGTGGGCTTCTTCCATTTGCTGATTGAACTCTTGTTTGTGTTCATGGATTTCTTTGGTGAGGTCTTTGATGAGGAACATTTTTTTGAGTTCCAGACCTTTTTGTTCGTCGTATTGATAGTTTTTATCCAGATAGACCAGACTGTATGTGTAGACAGGAATGCCAACATGTTCAAAGACATTTGCCTGAAAAGAGATATCGGCCAAATGTTCCGGTCTCAACTTGGTGACGGCTTTGACTTCGTACAGGTGCCAGCCTTTGCCATCTGCGTCGCGAACCATGATATCGGCGCGGCAGAGGTATTTGTCGGTGTGGACGGTGGCTTGGTAGATGACTTGGACTTTAGGGGCAGCCATCAATTCTTGAGTTTTGGTAGCTGCGGCACTTAGATCAAGATGTCTTTTACCAAAGGGGATTTCTACACCTTCAGCAAAAAGGCCATGAGCGAGAGCTTCTACCTCCATACCCTGTTTGGCAGTACGCTTTGTTTTTTCGTGGCACAACTCTGGTTTGTGTTTGCAAAGCCAGCCGTATCGAGGGCATTTGAGGTAGCGGGTGAAGTCGGTTTTGGAGATGGGGGTAGAGTGCATGTAAACATTGAGATCAGTTTATCTCAGTATTATAGCTGTAAAACAGTGTTTTGTCATGCAGGTTTAAGGCGCTGGATCGCCATTGGAAAGTTTCTTGATCGTAGGATTTCCTAAAAGTGACCGCATTTGGATGATGGCTATTTCATTCAGCTTTTTTAGCCTTTTAATAGGTTCCAATCCCTGCCGGATAAATTCGGCGTTCAGAGTTTCGAGGTTCGCTAAAATTACTAATTGTTCTACGGCTGCATGGTCCCGGATATTGCCGGTTTTCTGATGATTCTTTCTTCCCCATTCCTGGGCTTTCAGTCCGAACAGAGCCAGGTTTAATAGATCTGCTTCAGTGGCATACACCAGGTCTTTGGCATATTTTTCCAGATTTTCAGGTATGAGATGTTTTTTAATTGCGTCAGTGTGAATTTTATAATTAATTTTTGCCAACATTCTTTTTACGTCCCAACCAAGAGCTAATTTTTTGTTTTCTTCCTCTTTGAGGCGTTGGAACTCTTTGATGAGAAAGAGCTTAAATTCTGGAGAAAGCCAGGTGGCGAATTCGAAAGCAATGTCTTTGTGGGCAAATGTCCCACCGTAGCGACCAGTACGGGATCTGATACCTATGGCATTTGTATTTTTTATCCACATGGATGAAGAGACAATAAACCCGTTTGTACCAACCTCAATTTTAATCTTATTGAATCCCATAAGATTAAAATCTGGGTTGTGGATTTGCTCCCATGCACTCATGAATTGAACAGTGTATTTTGTAGTGAGCCAATTTGATATAACCACTCCACTGTCATAGGTCTTATATTTTGCCATATCCGTCAGCGAAATATAGTCCTTATCATTGTGTTTTGCCGACGAAATATTCACCTCGATCCCCTGAACAATAATTTTCTTAGCTGAAGTCATGAATAATTGCGGTAAGTTTTGTGAATGCCGGTAACTTATCGCATTTTTTATTAAAATTTTCTTAATCACATTCACACTTTCTCTTTCTTGTCAGAATTCCGCGATCTATCATAGACGGCGATAGATCATTTATAAATTACCTTATGGATTGGTCGAAAATTGATTTTTCAACACCAGTATATGGAGGAATGGTTGAGGGGGCAGAGGCATTATGGCCTCTGATTGTATTTGTTTTGTTTGCTACGGTTTTGGGGGCGTGGGTGAAGAAGAGAGATCGTGCTACGAGGAGGAAAGACAAAAGCTAAGACTCCAAAAGTTTTTTTAAATTAATTTTAGAGAAATATAAGATCACTTTGTTAATTTGTGACCCTATTAAATATAAAAAAATATGGAAATGGCCGATTTTTTTTGGGGAAGTGACAAAAAAGTTCGACGTGTTTGGCATGAAAATGAATGGTGGTTTGTGATAGAAGATGTAGTTTTAACTTTTATTGATTCTGGGAATGTACATGATTTTGTTCATCATATGAGAAGTCTGGATCCAGAATTAGATAAATGGTATATCTCGAGAGCTTCCGTACTTGAAGTAGAGGAATTTGGCAAATGTAAGGAGTGGTGTACAAACCTTGAAGGGATTTTTCGTCTAGTTCAATCAATTAATCTTCCGAAAGCAGAACCTTTTAAGCTATGGCTAGCAAAATTGGGTAAATTACGTGTGGATGATTTAAAATTTTGATTCAATTATTATGTAGAAAGGTATATTTTGTTTTTGATGTGCACTTAATCATGTCTGTATGAAGAATATTAGAGATATAATGCAAAGAATTATATCTTTTCGAGATGTAAGAGATTGGAAGCAGTTTCATAACCCAAAAGATGTTGCTATCTCATTGGTTTTGGAAGCAAATGAGGTTATGGAGCATTTCCAATGGAAAAATGCCTTGGAGATGGAAAAACATGTAATTGAGCATAAGGACGAAATAAGTGATGAGCTTGCTGATGTATTGTATTGGGTACTATTGATGAGCCATGACTTGGAAATAGATATATTAACTTCTTTGGAGGAAAAAATAAGGAAAAATGAGATTAAGTACCCCGTCGAAAAAGTAAAAGGTAAACATACCAAATATACAAAACTTTAAGATATGATTGTTTACCAGTCCAATAAAGAAAATTTTTTAAAGGATGTTGTTGATCGGAATATTGAGGATATTGTTGTAAAATGGGTACAAGATAAGCTTAAAATCAATGTTGGGCGTAGTGAAAAAGATTCCTGGAAGAATTCACTTAGGGAAATGTATTTTGTGTTAGAAGATAGTGATATTCCTGGGGATTCAGGAGTCGCTATTGAATATCGTATTCCGCAGACTTCAAAAAGAATAGATTTTATTTTGACCGGCCAAGATGGAAATAATGTTGAGCAGGTTATTTTAGTTGAACTTAAACAATGGGCTGAGGCACAATTAACAGATAATGATGGTATTGTTGTTACACGTTTTCAGCATGGATTTAAAGAAACGGCTCATCCATCCTATCAAGCATGGTCTTATGCTTCATTGATGAATAATTTTAACCAGACGGTTTACGATGAACATATACAGATAAATCCTTGTGCTTATTTACATAATTATTTGGATGATGGAATAATTAGTAATTCTTTTTATGCAGAATATATTGCTCAAGCGCCTATTTTTTTGAAAAACGATAAGGTGAAACTTCGTGAATTTATAAAAAAATATGTAAAGTTTGGTGATAAGAAAAATACAATGTTTAGAATTGATTCCGGCAAAATAAAGCCATCAAAAAGTTTGGCTGATAGTTTGTCGTCAATGTTGAAGGGAAATAAGGAGTTTGTGATGATTGATGATCAAAAAATTGTTTACGAAACTGCTTTGTCGCTTGCAAGAAAATCAAGTTTTGTGGCGAATAATGTCTTGATAGTTGAAGGCGGGCCAGGTACTGGAAAATCAGTTGTTGCAATTAATTTGCTTGTTGCGTTAACTAAACTTGGGCTAGTTGCAAAGTATGTTACAAAAAATTCAGCACCACGCGATGTTTATGAAAGTATGCTTACTGGTCACTTTAAAAAAAGTGAGATATCTAATATGTTTACTGGTTCAGGTTCTTTTACTGAAACTGAGGAAAATACGTTTGATGTTTTAATTATTGACGAAGCTCATCGTTTGAATGAAAAATCTGGAATGTACAAGAATCTTGGCGAGAATCAAATTAAGGAAATAATTAAGTCATCAAAATTTAGTATTTTCTTCATTGATGAGGATCAAAAAGTAACCTGGAGTGATATTGGTGAGAAGGAAGAAATTATTAGGTGGGCAAATGGGCAAACTGCATTTGTTCATAAACTCGAACTAACTTCACAGTTTCGTTGTAATGGATCGGATGGTTATTTGGCTTGGCTTGATAATGTTTTAGGAATAAGAGAGACAGCGAACGTAATTTTTGATAGGAATGATTTTGATTTTAAAGTTGTTGGGTCGCCAAATGAATTGAGAGATATTATTTTAGAAAAAAATAAAATTAAGAATAAAGCTAGGCTTGTGGCTGGATATTGTTGGGATTGGGTTAGTAAACGTAATTCGGCTAAAAATGACATTGTTATTCCTGAATATAATTTTGAAGCAAAATGGAATCTAGCAAGCCATGGCAATTTGTGGATTCTTAAGCCAGAATCTGTTAGTGAAATTGGTTGTATTCATACATGCCAAGGTCTCGAGGTTGACTATGTGGGTGTTATCGTGGGAAATGATTTTATTGTACGTGATGGTAAAGTTATTACCGATCCATCTAAACGTTCAAGAATGGATGCTTCCCTAAAGGGGTTCAAAAAATATTTCCAAGTAGATCCTGTGAAAGCTCAAAAGAAAGCCGATAGCATAATTAAAAATACTTATAGAACTCTGATGACTCGTGGAATGAAAGGATGTTACGTCTATTTTTTGGATAAGGAGACTGAAGAGTACTTTAGAAGTCGGATGACTAGATAGTAGTTTTTACCTTTTTCCCCTTCTTCCAATTTTCTTTCGGAATGAGTGTTTGGGTTGTGTATTGGAGCATTTCTCTTTGGGCGAATGCGTCACGCCCCATGTCCACTTCTGTATAGGCTTTTGTGATTTCGTTGAAGAGGCAGCAATGGTCGCCTTTGCCTTTTATTTCTGTAAAACCATTCTTTTTTAAAAAACGAACAACTTCTCGTGGACTCCAATTCTTCAATACACTTTTTCCCATGATAGTTAGGCTAGGGTATGGAGATTTTTGTTGTTTTCTTTTAACTTCTTAAAGCTTTCAATCCATTTTTGAAAATCTTCATTACTTTTTTTTGCCCTGTAATCGTTGAACTCTTTGAGAATTTCTTTTGGGAGTTCTTGGTTGAGTAAGTGTTCACCTAATTTTTTTGTACATACATTACGAATGTAAGATTGGGCTTTCCCTATGATCTTATATTTGAGTAATTCTTGGTCTTTACCCTCAACGATTAAACATAATTCCTGACATGCTGCGACAAAAGTTCCTTCTGGTGTAGGGTACATTATGAAATTGAGTATGCCCTTGTTGTAGCTATTTTTCGTTGCCATAAATGTATTGGTGATCATGTTGGGTGTACATTATATCATAGATGGACAACGGCTAGAAGGTATCTAGCGTAGAGTATGGCTGCATTTAACCATGAGGAGTTAAAATTTTTCTTAACATGTTATGACAAAAAGAGCCGCCAAATATTTGGCGGCTCTTTTTGTGTTAATTGAAAATCTATTTTTCCTCCTTCGGCCCTGCGGAATCCTCCGTTGGTGGTATGAGGCCTGTTAACTTCTGAAACAGATCATTTGCTGGCTGTAAGCGTTGTTTGATGATGTCGGCCATTTTGAGGGCGGTGGAGTGGGGGATGAAGATGCGGCTGGTGACTAGGGCTTCGCCTGGCGTGATGGATGGGACGATGAAGGTGAGGCTAACGTCTTTGTCTGATGTGCTGATGATGACTTCGCTGCCGTGAGTGCCCTGCATGAGTTCATCGGTGCATTTGAGATTGAGTTTTTTTGGTTCCATTATTAGAAGTTAACTTGTAGAGATGATTTGAAGTATTCCATCTTTGTTAAGAGCTCTTTTTCCCAGATAATGATTTTGTTCAGAACTTCTAATGGTGGGATTTCTGATATTATGATTTCTTTATTCATAGTTATTTTTTATCAACCACTTCTCCCTCAATCGGGCCTTCCGTTCCTTCATTTGGAATATCCTTTTTCCCGGCTTCGTAAACCTTGGTGTCGTCAGGTTCGGCGCTAGCGCTGGCGTCGGCTCCTGCTGCCGCTGGGTCGCCGGTTGGTGTGCCCTGGGGGGCGTTTTTGTACATTTCGGCGCCTACTTTTTGGATGGCGTCGGAGAGTTCGTCGTAGCCTTTTTGGATTTCTTCGTTTTTGGCTTCTTTGTTCTCCATGATTTTTTTGAGGGCGTCGATTTTTTCTGTTACTGGGGTTTTGAGTTCGGCTGAGACTTTGTCGCCGGCGTCTTTGAGGGTGCGTTCACTTTGAAGCACTAAGCTTTCGGCTTTGTTGCGGATTTCAATAGTCTCCTTCTTTTTCTTGTCTTCTTCGGCGAACTGTTCGGCTTCTTTGCGCATTTTTTCGATTTCGGCTTCGCTCATGTTGCTGGAGCCGGTGATGGTGATGTGTTGGGTTTTGCCGGAAGCTTTGTCTGTGGCTTTGACGTTCATGATACCGTTGGCATCAATGTCGAAGGTTACTTCTACTTGTGGTACGCCTCGTGGTGCCGGTGGCAGGCCGTCCAAAATGAAGCGGCCGAGTGATTTGTTGTCTGCGGCCATTGGACGTTCACCTTGGGTGATGTGGATCTCTACAGATGTTTGGTTGTCAGCGGCTGTTGAGAATGTTTGTGATTTGCTGGTTGGGATTGTTGCGTTGCGTTCGATGAGTCTTGTGGCAACACCGCCCATGGTTTCGATACTGAGTGAGAGTGGAGTTACATCCAATAAGATGATGTCTTTGACATTTCCCTGGAGTACGCCGCCCTGGATGGCTGCACCGAGAGCTACGACTTCGTCTGGATTGCTGCCGCGGTTTGGTTCTTTGCCAAATACTTCCTTCACTTTGGCTTGGACAGCGGGCATGCGTGTAACACCTCCCACCAATATGACTTCATCGATATCCGAAATGTAGACCTTTGCATCTTCGATGGCTTTTTTACATGGGGCTACGGTTTTCTCAATCAAATCGGAGACCAAATCTTCGAATTTTGCTCGAGTTAATTTCAGTGTTAAATGTTTTGGGGCTCCGCCTTTATCCATGGCGATGAATGGTTCGTTAATGTCGGTTTCGTGAACGGAAGAGAGCGCAATCTTGGCTTTTTCTGCCGCATCACGAAGGCGCTGGAGTGCTACTTTGTCGTTGGAGAGATCCAGTCCTGACTCTTTTTTGAATTCACCTAGAATCCAGCTGACCACGCGTTGGTCAAAATCGTCACCACCAAGTTGGGTGTCACCGTTGGTGGACATTACTTCGAATACGCCATCACCAAGCTCTAAAATGGAGACGTCGAAAGTTCCTCCACCAAGATCGTATACGGCGATTTTCTTGTTTTCGGCTTTGTTTTTATCAAGGCCGTAGGCAAGAGCGGCTGCGGTTGGCTCGTTAATAATACGTTTTACATCCAGGCCGGCGATTTTACCTGCGTCTTTGGTTGCCTGACGTTGGGCGTCGTTGAAGTAGGCAGGTACTGTAATAACAGCTTCAGTAACCGGCTGACCCAAGTATGCTTCTGCATCGGCTTTGAGTTTTGCCAAAACCATAGAACTGATTTCTGCAGGGCGGTGTTGTTTACCGTCGAGGACGATTTCACATTCGCCGTCGCGGCCTTCTACTACTTTGAAAGGCATGCGTTCTGCGTCTGCTTTTACTTCTTTGAACATGCGTCCGATGAAGCGTTTTGCAGAGTAGATAGTGTTGGCATGGTTTGTTACTGCTTGGGCTTTGGCTTGTTGGCCAACGAGACGTTCACCATTTTTGATGGCTACCACAGATGGAGTGGTACGAAAACCTTCGGCGTTGGCAATGACTACTGTGTCGGCACCTTCCATAACGGCCACGCAGGAGTTAGTAGTACCAAGGTCGATTCCAATGATTTTTCCCATAAGAGTTTTTGTTAAAGTTTATTGATAGGATTTCGCTGCGTTTTTGCCTAGAAAAGCGGCTAATTGAACGTAGCCAAACAACTTAGCACTCGAAATTATAGAGTGCTAAAAGCGGGAAGTCAAGAATTGAAAAGGGGTTTTGAAACCGTGTGCCCGGAGGGGTTTGATATTGGCTTTTGGTACAAAAAAAGGCCAACGCGGCGCGCCTGTGGAGAATCAGATTTACCCTTAACCTATTCTTTTTGAGACGCGCCTGTTAGCGGAGACCTATTGTATTCTTGAAAAAATAATCGTCAAGGCTAGTTTTTACATTGATTGACCAGATGGTTGCCGAGATTTTCCAGTCCCAATTCCGTGAGAAGGAATCTGAGATGGTCAGCCATGTAAATACGTGCCGCTAGGTTGTTATCATTTTTGAGGAGTTTTTGTGCTTCTTCGAGGATTGAGGTGCAGTCCTGGTAATCGAGTCCTCTGATGAATGCCTGGAGCGCCCGGTCAACGTCGCCTTCATAGAGGAGTGAAGCGGCTTCCATGAAATCTGTGTCATCAGTTGAACGAAGTATTTCCATTATTTTACTGATCTGATCGAAATTGTAAGTGCGAATGGCGTAATCGAGAAGTTGTACGTGTGGGGAACGACGATCGTTTGGGTCTACCATTGTGAGTATGCTTTTGCAGAATTTATCGTTGTCGGCGGTGAAATAGTAAAAGGCCAAGTTCATTGCCGGCATGGTAAATTTTTTCTCAAGTGCTTCTTTGGCGAGTTTGTAGGCAGAGGTAAAGTCTTCGGTTTGAATGTAGTAGTTCATGAGCATGCTATAGCCTTCCGTGTGGCCTGCGTTAATTGCGTTTCGGTAGGTGGTTTTTGTGTCCGCTTCGTTTCCGCTGCTTTCGTGGATGAGACCGAGGGCTATGAGTAATTTGGTTCTGCCCTGATAGATTTCGATGAGAAGTGTGGTGAATGCTGAATCACTTGCGGTTGGCTGGTCGATAAGGTCGAGGTATTTTTCTAAAGAAGCTTGAATGTCGAATTCGATTTTGGCTATGCGCATTCGTTCTTCCCGGGTGAGCTGTTCCGGGAGTTGTGATTTTTGTACTTCGGGAAGTCTGTGACTGAAGCGGGCGACTAAGTTTTCCGGCGCTTGTGCGGATAAAAATCTTCTGAGATTTTTTGGTGAATGGATGGCATTCATTTTTTCGTTTTGTACTTCAAGAGGCAGCATGGAAAGTGCTCTGTGGTAGTCGTTGAGTTTGTCTGCTTCGGTTTTGACGTGCACTGGCTTTGGTTCCGGAGCGTCTGTAAAAAGCTGTGTTTCTACCATTGTCGTAGTGCTTATGGTTTTGTTGATATTCTGCAATTTTGACCGTTTGCGGATGGCTAATTTACTATGATTTTCGGTTTGTGGCAATGTGTATTTGGGGGTGCCGGTGTGCTATGCTCAGGCAGAATTTTTTTAGCTTTTTTATGCGAAACAAAATCTCTAATTCTGATGTTGGACTCCTTCGTTATGGTATTCGTGAAATTGTTGATGTGGCTCAGAAAATCGGTGAAGTGGATAAGGATTTTACATTTATTGGTGAAAATATCGGTGATCCGATTGCCAAAGGGTGGATGGTTCCGAAGTTTGTAAAAGAGATTATTGTGGAAGAGGTTCAAAAGCCCGGTGATGCGGTTTTTGGGTATTCTCATTCACGCGGGAATCCTGCTACTCGCAAATGGGTGACTGAGTATGCGAAGAGGTTTTCTCCTTCTTCGAAACTGGATTATGAGTATGTTTTGTTTGCCAGTGGGTTGGGGGCTGGGATTTCGGCTTTGTATCATATGTTACCTGCGGGGGCGCGTGTGCTGCAGCCAACTCCTTCGTATCCTACGCATGCTTCGATGGAGTCTTTTAATGCCAAAGCTGATCCGATTATTTATAAGTTGGATCCGGATAATGGTTGGCAGCCGGATTTGGGTGATATGGAAGCGCAGATAGTGGCTCACCCAGACATTGTGGCGATTTTGGTGATCAATCCGAACAACCCAACCGGAGCTGTGTATAGTAAAGAGACTTTGGAATCTATTGTGAAATTGGCAGAAAAATACTCTTTGATGATTATTTCGGACGAGGTGTATTTCCGTATGGTGTATAACGGTTTGGAATATGCGCAGATAACTGAAATTGCGCAGGGTCGCGTGCCGCTGGTTGTGATGCGTGGTCTTTCCAAGGATGTTCCTTGGCCGGGCGGACGTTGCGGTTGGTTGGAGTTCCATAATGTGGATTTGGATGCTGATTATAAAGAGTATGCGGAGGCTGTGAAGAAGCGCGTTTTGATGGAGGTTTGTTCTGTGACTTTGCCACAGGTGGTTCTTCCAAAAATTTATGATCATCCTGAGTTTGAAGCTTGGAACAGGGCTTACAATGCTGAGCTGGAAAAGAACGGAAATTATATCGCCGAGGTTCTTGGGAATACTCCGGGTATGAAGGTGAACCGTACAAATGGAGCTTTTTATATGATGCCGTTATTTAACGAAGGTGTGTTGAATGACAAGCAAACGTTGCCGGTGAAAAACGATGCGGCGCGTGCTTATATTGAAGGTGAAGTTTCAAAACCAGGGTTCCCGTTGGATAAACGGTTTGCTTATTATTTGTTGGCAAACACCGGCATTTGCGTGGTTCCTGCCAGTGGATTCTTTAGCCCTTATTATGGATTCCGTTTAACGACTTTAGATCGTGATGAGGTTCGTCGAAAAGACACGTATGCGAGACTTTCTGCTGCGATCACCGAATATACCAAGTCGGCGTAGGTTTTTTAGGCGATGCGGGCGGAGTTTGTTTTGTGTTTGGTGTATACTGTTGATTGGTGAATAATAGTAAGGTTTTATTTGATGATTTTTTGTTATGGATTTTTTTTATTGGCTGACAAATCAGTTTAGCGAGGCAGGGACTTTGGAATATGTGAATTGGTATGGTGCTTTAAAGAAGCCGTTTTTTGCACCTCCAACTTGGCTTTTTGGGGTGGCGTGGGGGATTATTTATCCGATGATTATTATCGCCTTTGTTTGGGCGTGCGTGCTTTTGAAGAAGAAAAAAGTGGATGCTGTTTTTGTGTGGGTGTTTGTGGCGAACATTGTTTCGAACCTTTTATTTACTGCTGTTTCGTTGGCATTTAAAAATAACTGGTTGAGTTTACTTAATATTTTGGTGGTTCTGGGTACTTTGATTTGGATTGAACTTTACGCATGGAAAAAGGCAAAACCTGTGTTTTGGTTACTGGTTCCGTATACTCTTTGGGGAAGTTTTGCTACGGTTTTGCAGCTGGCCATTACGTTGATGAATTAAATTTTTTTAATTTTTGAACTTATGCCTGAACCCAAAAAATCTTATGGAACGATTGATGAATATATCAAAACTTTTCCAAAGGATGTTCAGACTATTTTGGTAAAAATACGGAAGGTGATTGGAAAAGCGGCGCCCGATGCTGTTGAGGGGATAAGTTATGGATTGCCAGCATTTACATTGAACGGGAAACCTTTGGTTTATTTTGGTGCGTGGAAAAAGCACATAGGTTTTTATGCTACACCAGCGGGCAATGTGGCTTTTAAGAAAGAGCTGTCTGTGTACCAAGGGGCAAAAGGGTCTGTGCAGTTTCCTTTGGATGAGCCAATGCCTTATGATTTGATTGAAAAGATTGCGAAGTTCCGGGTGAGGGAAGTGGGGGCGAAGAAGAAAAAATAGATTTTACAAAAAAGAAGCTCTGCTTAAGCAGAGCCTCTTACCCATGATGGTGGAGCTACGGGGACTCGAACCCCGGCTGATAGATTCTCGAAACCATCAACGGAACCTTCCTAACCCCACCACATTGGTGACGTGAAATTATCATTTGTGGTTAAAATTTTTTTAATGAGAAACATATTTTTTTGGATTGAGTGAATTTGATAGCTTATGAAAGTGGGGGTATAATGTGTATGGTTCTCGAAGCCATTAGCGAATCTCAGGTCTTGTTAACCAACGATGGTGGAGCTAAAAATGGTAATTGCTAACAACCTGAGATTACAGAAAGAGAGCCCCGGCGTGGGCTCTCTTTCTTTTTCAACTATGCTAAGTGGTAGAAGTCTGCCCGGGCAGATTTGTTTATGCCGCTTCGCCGTTTCCTACGATTACTTTGGCTGGTTTGAGGACTTTGTCGCCTAACATGAAGCCTTTTTCGGCTTCCTGGAGGATGATGTCTTTTTCACCGGGAGCCATCATAACTACTTCGTGGATTTTTGGGTCGAGTTTTTGGCCGACTGAGTCGTAGGCTTTGAGGCCTTGAGTGGCTAAAGCTTTTTCAAAGAGTTGCATGCTTTGTTCAACTCCTTTTGCCCACTCGGCGTCTTTTGGTTCGTGGGTGAGGGCGCGGTGCATGTTGTCCAGGAAAGGGAGGACGCTGGATTTGATAAGGCCGGCGTTGGCGTATTCTACGAAGGCATTTTTTTCTTCTTCACTGCGGCGGCGGAAGTTTTGTAAGTCGGCCAGGGCGTTTTGGCTGATTTTGAGCATGTCATCCAGCTGTTTTTTTGCTTGTTCTATGTCGCTTTTGAGAGCTTCGTTTTCGTTGGTGAGGGCAATGACCAGGCTGTCGGCCAGGGAGTCGCCAGTGGAGCCGCCGGGTTGGGATACCGGATCTGGGTTTGTGGTTGCGGCAGGGTTTCCGTTTGTTGCGGCTGGATTTGGCTGAGTGCCGGAGCCGCTACCTGCGTTTTGATCTGATCCTTGTCCTTGTGATGGCGGGACTGTATTTTGGTTTGGGTCGGAGGAAGTGTTATTCATGGCTAAAATAAGGGATTACTTTTGTTCCAATAATTTTTTTACCTCTTCAACTATTACTGTACTGAATGGGTAGTTCATGCGAGTCGGGCCGAGAATACCAAGGTATCCGCTGTATCCGTGGATGTGGTATTTGGTAACGATCAAGCTGCAACTTTGGATTTGCTCGATGATGTTTTCTTTGCCGATATAGGTTTTGACGTCGTCATCGATTTCGAGTTTTTTGAGGAGGGTGACAAAGTTGTCGTGTCGTTCCAGAACTTCGATTACCTGACTGGCGTTGATGGAGTCTGATAAAAATTCCGGTTGTCTGAGCGCGCTTGCGAGACCAAGGTAAAAGGTTCTGGCGTTGTCCGGCAGCGTGGCGAAACTGACGTTTTCGGTGGCTCTTGAGATGAGTTCAACTGCGTCGTAGATTTTCTGTTTGGCTTTTTCTAAGTGGTAGTCTGTCTGAATTTGTTTGAGAACTTGGATGGCGTGTTTGCGAGCAGCATTGATTTCTTCTTGTGGCATCTCTTCTATATAGAGACGATAGCCGCGCTCTGTTGGAACACGTCCTGCCGATGTATGTGGTTGATAGATGAGACCTTCTTTTTCCAGCGCTGCCATGTCATTACGGATGGTGGCCGGGCTGACTTGAAAATGGTAGCTCACTAAAATGGTCTGCGAACCGACGGGTTCCGCAGTTGTGATAAATTCTTTGATGATGGCTTTTAGTACTTCATGCTTCCTATCCATGTGTTTTTGTTGAAAATTGGATTTTACTTCGGTTAGCACCGCCTATTATAGAGTGCTTACGGTCGTTTGACAAACTTTTGAAAACGGATATAGTAATTATCCTTTTATCACTCTAATTTCATTGCCATGGCTGGAGAAAATTTTGCACCAGAAGGTGCGGCTGAAAGTCCGGTAGCTACTAAATATAAGGTGACACATATTTTGATAGCAGCAATGGTAAATTGTTGCTTGTGGATGTGGATGATGAGGATAACCTTGCCGTTTTGATGGACGGGAAACTGATTTCGTCCGGAAGCCCGGATTTTGTGAAAAATATTGTGTATGTTTATCAATCTGCCTTAACTGATGGTGATATCACCAAGCTTACTGGTGGAAAAACTGAGTTTTCTTTGGAGGAACTGACTCAACTTCAGACTCTGGTAGTGAAGGGTTCAGTTTATGCTTCAAGGGCAAATTTGGTGGCTCAACGTTATGGCAGTGAGACACAGCAAAAACGCTTTGAGAGCGCTATGGAAAGAGATCTTCCTGGACTTAGGTCGTTGCTGGCTTGTGTAAACGGCAACCTGCCTGTTGAGGAGTTTGTTGATTTACTCTCACGAAGATTGAGATAGTTTAGCTTTGAGCGCCGAGATAAATTTCACGGAAATCGGCTAAAGCCTGAGCGAAAACTTCGTCGTAGTCCGGAATGTTTTTTTGCAGGAACTCCATGACCTGCTTGGCATTTTCTTTGTCTGCGGCAAGGTTTGTGAGTTCTTCCTGTTTGTCTTGCGGGAGTTTTTCTACCGCAGCCAGAGTGAGGCGGTCTTCGAGACGTGTGGCAAGATCCTGAATCATGGTTTCTTCAAGTTCCGTGCCAAGGTCAGTTTGGCCGGCATCTACCAGGAGTTGTTTGAGGTAGTCGTGGATTTCTGGGGTCATTGGGGGGGTGTTAGTGATTTGTTTTGATTATTGTAGGTGTGAATTACCTTTTTGGTAAAGCAGAACTAATATTCTGACCATTTCATAACCTGGTTTGAGATTTTTTGGGGTATTTGTTCACTTAAGCTTTTCCAGAAGTTGGCACTTTCGATATGTCCCATTTCAGCTTTTATTGAAGCAATTATTTCCAGTGACTCTGGTCGTTTTGCGTCAATTTTTAGAGCCTGATGTGCGTAATTTGATGCATCAGCTAATTTTTTTTTGCTGATGGAACATTGTGCGATTCGTATGAGTGAATTGTAGCGGTCGTTGGTGTTTTTAGCGTTTGTAAAAGCTTTTTTATAGGCATTTATTGCCTTGAGCATTTGTCCGGCACGTTGATATTCTTTGCCGATGTGAAAAAGAATATGGAAATCTTGAGCGTATTTTTTGCTTTTTATTGTTTGTAAAAGAATTGTTATGTTTCTTTGAAATGAGTTTTTTTCTGCTTTTGGAGCGTGTAGTACATAAGCACTTTTTATGTATTCCAATTGTATTCCTTTGGTCTCGAGAATTTCGTGGATGGGATACTTAAAACGGATGTTTTTTTCTGTACGGAATACTCTTAAACGGTTGGTAAAACGTTCAGGGGTGCCGACTTTGTTTGTTGATAGAACATAAGGAACCATAATACCGTCAGTTTTTTTATTTACTTTTGAAAGATATTTTTTGATTTCTCTGTAATGTTCGGCAGAAAGTACGTCATCTGCATCCAGCCACATGGTCCAGGTTTTTGTGGCTTTTGATAGAGCAAAGTTCCTGGCTAAACTGAAATCATCTTGCCAAGGAAACTGGAAAACTTTTGCCCTATATTTTTTGGCGATTTTGACCGTTTTGTCTGTTGATCCGGTGTCGACAACTATAATTTCGTCAACTAAACCCTTGAGAGATTTTAGACATCTATCTAAAGTTTCTTCTTCGTTTTTTGTGATGAAACAAATTGATACGGTAACTTTATTCATCTTTTGGCCTTTTTAGTTTTTCTTCGTATTTTTTCTTATCGTTTTCTAAACGCTTTTTATATCTTTCCGGGTAACTATTGAGTGCTGCCTGAATATTATCTATTTTATTAAATTTTACGGTGCAGGGATTTAATTGAGGCCAGCCATATTCACTCATGTGCCAACTGTAATTGAGATTGTAGTCATCTTTTTTGAAACCCATAAAAAACATGGCTCTCTCAAAAAGAGCAATTCCTTTGTTTATTGCTTCATTTACTTCACTTGTACTTGGTTGTGAATTAAAGGCATTCCAGATGAAAATACTCAGAGCAAGATGAGCAAACCTGCCTGCCTCTTTTTCGAAGAGCACTTTATTTGCTTCTGTTAATTTTTTACCCGGAACTTGATCAATGATTTTTTGCCAGTCGAAACTGCGTACATCGTCTGATACGAAATTTCCACCTTCGCTCTTTCCACCTCCGTAAGCAGTTGTGATTGTGCCGCGTTCCATAATGTTAAAGAGCATGCGGCGCGGATCGCTAACCGTTAAATTATTTACAGAAGCAATTGTTCCGAGCGTGTTTCTTTTATTGCGGATCATATTTCCTACAGCAAGGTCTTCTCCTTGTGTGCTTCCGAAAGGTGTCCCACCAGCAAGACTATAGGCTTCAGCCGTAAATACTGTGTCTTGGCCTCCGGTTCTGATACCCTGCCAGGTCCATGGAGCATTGTATTTGGAGTTTCTTGCGCTAATTTCGATAAAATCTTGGAGGCGACGGGCAAAAAGTAAGAAATCGTTTTGCATGTATGATTCTGCCGGCATATCTATGACGCCGCGTAGGGCGTCGAGGTATGGCTCTTTATCGAGTTTTGTGATCGCTTTTGAAATGTTATATGGGCCGATAAACTCTTCATCGGCATCTTCTGTGAGGATATACAGAGGTACTTTTCTGTCTGTTTTTCTTGAACGTAAAAGTGTTACGTCACCTATATATTTTCTTGCTGTTCCAACGCTTGCTACACGAATACCTCTTTTGAGGTCTTCAGGATTTGTTTTTGGGAAGACTTTATCAACTATGTTTATGTGCATATTTGGGTGTTTGCGCTGGAATGCTTCAATTACCTGTACTGTTCTGTCAGGGGCTATTCCTACCTGACGATTTACAATGATATTTATTTCAAAAGTATCCGGATCGAGTGGGGTTCCGTCCTCATTGCGTTGATCTAAATATCCATTGAGGAGTTTTTCAATATTTTTTTCTTCCAAATGGGCTGGTACGCAAACACTTACACGACATTTTTCGTGCATTTCCGGAAGTCGATTACTGTCTGCTTTTACTTGTTCTACGTAATCTGGCATGTGTTTTACCACATGAGGAAGTGCCATGCGGTATTTAAGGTAGTGATCAACATGTCTTCTTTCCCGGCGTAATCTTTGACGATGATGAAGTTTTTTTGTTTTTTCTGTATCAATGATTGTTGCGTTTAGTTCTGTTCTGGTTTTTGGTCCTAATTTCCCTCTGTTTTTGGGAGCTACATCCAGATCCAGGTCTAACTGTAGTTGAGATACTGCCTGCATGGTTGGGTTGTCGAACCCGTCATGGAGGTATCCTAGCTCGATGAGTAGTTTTTGAACTTTAATGACTTCAGGTCCAATATCTCCTTCCAACAGATTTTTTGGAAAAATCAGATATTCTGAAGAGAGTTTTGATCCATCAACTTTACCGATTTTTGTTTTTTCCCGAACTAGTCGATTGAGTGCTGCGCGAGTTTTTGGCCCTAATCTTCCAAGAAAATTTGGGTTTAAATTTATACCTAAATCTTTTTGTAGGTTTGCTAATCCTTCGCTTGTTTCTTTGTCGAATTGTGTATGGAGATAGCCTACATCAACTAAGATTTTTTGTAATTTTCTTACTTCGTCACCTTTGTCCCCCTGCATAAGATTTTCCAGTACTTTTGTGTCTTCACGAGCGATGAGGATACTTTGTAAGAGCAGGAGTTGAACTTTTTTTACTGATCCTTGTTCAGCTACCAGCAAGCCTAAAATTTCTGCCACAGTGTGTTTTGCAGATTCAGCAATTGCAGCGAGCTCCTTTTGTTCTTCTGGTGAGAGTTTTTGTGGATCCCAATGCTCCATATACTTTCTGGCAAGAGCCTCTCTATGGTCTAACATTCCCCAAAAGATTTGTTGGTATATTTGATGTTTTACATCGCCAACATTTTGAGCCAGGGGAGTAATTTCTTCTCTTTTTATATCGACGATTCTTTGAATGTTTGCGAACTGATCTTTTTCTTTGTCCGCCATTGTTGATGTATCCCATTTTTCTATGAATTTTTTTGCAACCTGTTGATGATTATCCAGAATACTCCAAAAAACATGATCGTAAATTTTTCTTTCCAGTTCTTCAGGCCCTAAATCACTTTGCAGAATTTCACAAACAATTTCCACTGTGCGTATGTTGGTGGTTTGCTGGATTTGATTAAATTCGGCTTGAGCTTCTGGTGAGAGCTTACTTGGGTCGTAACCGTTTTCTATATACGCTTTTGCCAGTTCGGGTTTTGCATCAAGAACTCCCCAGAAAACGAAACGACTGATCTTTTCTGTCAGTGGAATAATTTCTTGGGATAACTCATTGATTTCTAAACTTCTTGCCCTGACTGTTGCTTCTATTTTTTTGAGTTCCTCTTCCGGAATTGATGGTCTTATATCTAAGTTGTGCATAAGTTTTTATTTTAGCTGTCACCGAAATCACGTGTTGCTCTCGGTGTAGTCGGCTCACCTGAAGTTTCACCAGACGTATCGCCACTGGTGTCTCCGGAGGTTTCACCGCTTGTTTCACCCGAAGTGTCTCCGCTGGTATCGCCGGATGTGTCACCAGACGTGTCGCCACTGGTGTCTCCTGAGGTATCACCACTCGTATCACCTGAGGTATCCACTACCGCCCCTTTCTTCCCATGTTCCAAATGCACCATCGGTGCGCCTGGGATAATTGGTGGCATTGCGCCGCGGAATTCGACCTCTTTGCTGACGTCGCGGAGGAGGGTGTAGGTGTCGGAACCGTCTGTGGTTGCGGATTTGGTTACTTTGCCGAGGAATTCGACGGTTTCGCTTGGGGTTGGTGTTGGGGTGTAACTGCCGTTACCTCTTACGGAAGCCAGGACCTGGTATGTGCCTTTGCTGTCTTCAAAACCTACTGCGAGGGCGTGTGTTTTGAGACCCGGGAGCGTGTCGCCGCCTTTGGCTACAACTCCTAAACTTCCACTATCAAAGTATTCCGGAGGAAGGGCGATGTCGCCGTTGGCGTCCGGTGTGAAAAATTTCCAATGGTTTACGCCATTCACTTTTACTTCAAGACCGAGTTTGAGTTGAGTGCCTGATGATGGCATGGAGACACCGGCAGGTAGTTTTGAATGTAACTTGCCTGGATCAAGCATTGCCTTTGATGTGAAATGAACCTGTCCATCTGTAGGGTCGATTTGTGGTTTTCCTTTCCACCAGAAATGGAGTTCATCCAAAATGTGTTTGTTTGGAGCGTGCGGTTGGTTGTCGTTGAAGTGGATGGATCTGAGTTTTTCCCAACCTGACGGTGCTGTACCTGTTGAGTTCATGGCTCCGCCAGGACCTGCCGTTACCACTTCTGTGATGTTGGCGTTTTGGGCTTTGAGATAAGCGATACTTGCTGGTGTCAGATGACCTTTTGAATCAAAAGCTACCGATGAAGTATTGATTCCTTGAGCTTTGAGTTCTGTTAACAGATCAGTCTGGCTCATTTTTGTTCCACTGTGGAGATCCAGGATGCTGCTGGAAACTGACCCCGGAACGTGTGTTCCGTCAACGGTCATGGCGTATGTTTTGCGGAGATAATCTACGGAAGCCTGAGTGAGCTTGTTGGTAGATGGATCAAAAACCATATGGGATTTGATATCCGCTATTTGTGTTGGGTTGTAGCCAACTTTCGCGAGGTTTGCTTCCAGGTCGACCATGGTAGCCGGGCCTGATGGTGTGAGGGTATACGTATTTGTTTGAACGTCGGTGTGTGGAATCAAAAGTCCCAGAGCGGAGATCCCGGCGCCGAATGCCGCACCGATTCCTGCGGCTTTCCAGTTTTCCACCCGTTTGATTTTCTGGAAGTTGGCTTCTGATGTTTTCATTTGAGCTTCAACAGCCGAACGTTGCGCGGCGAGCGCATGTTGCATGTCGGTGTTTACATCTCGTCCACCACCCAGGCGGCGTAGTCTCAGTTTTGCTTGCGAAATTGTACGAAGGAGACGGAAGCGTTCTGCTTCGATGCTCCTTTCATTGGAAAACTTAATCAGATCGATGCGTTCTGGTTGGGCATTGTTGCCACCACTTGCCGGTAAACCCATTTCGGAAATTTCGTTGAGGGTGATAGCCTGAGCGAGTGCTGTTTGAAGTGCTGCGTAATTTGTAGCGCCGGTAATGTTATTGATGAGTGTTTCAACCGGTACTTTTTGGTATAAGGCATTTTCGTTTTCCAGACGGCGTTCGAAACGGCTGTTGTGTGATTGATTTGGACGTAAGCCTTTGCGATCGTCTTCCGGCGCATAACCAAGCGCTTGTCGGCGTTCTTTCATGGCCTTGAGACGGAGTGATTCTTTGTTTTGGCGGAGTGTTGAGAAGAGTGTCCCAACGGCTACACCACCGGCGATTCCGGCTACGGCCGGCCATACTGCCGGAGCAAAAACTACTGATGCCGCAGTGAGCGCGCCAAGACGTGTGAGTTGTCCTGTTGCAAACTGAGCACCGATGTTTGAGAGTCCATAACCCATGATTGCCACGGTGGATGGGTTGATGAAGCGACCGAGGAAACGGTTGCGTTGTACTGTTTCGACAACTGCGCGTGAAAGACGGTCAGTCCAGTTGAGACTCTTTACCTGTGTTTTTACATCAACGTTTTGAGCTTTTCCTAACTTGATGTTGATGCGCATGTTTTCAATGTCGAGTGCGATCAAACCAGCTTTGTGAGCGCGCATTTTGTCCAGGAGACCGGCTTTTTGAATGTCGACAGTTCCACGTCCGGTGCTTTCTTCCAAGAAGGCGAGAATGCTGGCATCTGGAGGGGATTGGAGTGCCTGAACTTGCGGGATGATAACGGTGCGTACAATGTTTTGGAATTCTGCGTCGTTTACGCGGCCATCTGCATAATCACGGCAGAGGTTACGGATGGATTGTTGTACTTCCAGGTTGCCGATGTTTTCAATGGTCCGTTCGTTTGGTGTGAGATATGACTCAAGATCGTTGGTACTCCATGAAATTCCAAAGCGTTCAGCGATGGCGTCGAGTTCGGCGCTGATGTTTTCGCGCGTTCCTTCGGCCGGTGTTTTGCCGCTGAGTTTGTTGAAGTATCCCGGTTTTACCTCATCACGAGGGAGTTCCATGAGTTCAGTGCGGAAGCGGGGTTCTTCTTTGAGACGTTTGATAAACTCTTCGGTGTAGCGTTGGCGGTAACCTTCCGCAGCGTTGCGTTTCCAGAATTTGACGGCGATTTTGTCTATACGCCAGAGCTGTTTCCAGCCTTGCGGCCCGACCTCTTTTAATTCCTGGTCGAGTCTTTCGTCAGCCAAGCGTTCGGCGATGCGTTTGAGTTTTTCTTCAACGTTTACCATTA
>JADZCU010000005.1 GCA_020851415.1 Candidatus Peregrinibacteria bacterium
AGTGAACAAAACGTAACGACAACAGTCAGGATTACTATTTACAATGAATCCCTCGCCCGCATGGAAAGAATGATTGAAATGGGCTTCAAGGAAGGATATAGTGCGACATTGAAAAACCTGGAAGAATTATTGGCAACTTTATCCAAAAAATAATGGGGTTATGGGCTTGATGTTATTAATGAATAAGCGAAAACAGATAAAAATTTTTTTTAAAATAAGACTTCATAAGGTTATACGTTTTAGCGCAAGGAGATAATTATGAAACACAAACTGAATTTTTCAATCGTCATCAATGCGCCGAAAGCAAAGGTTTGGAGCACAATGCTCGACGACGCGACTTATCGTGTGTGGACGGAAGCTTTTAGTCCCGGTTCGCACTATGTTGGTGAATGGAGTAAAGGGAGCAAAATCTTTTTTCTCGGGCCGGACCCGACGACAGGCAAGATGGGAGGCATGGTGAGTCGCATCAAAGAAAACCGCTTACATGAGTGTATCTCTATCGAGCATCTCGGCATGGTGCATGACGGTAAGGAAGACACTACCAGTGAAGCCGTGAAGGCGTGGGTCGGCATGAATGAAAATTACACCTTCAAAGAAAATGGTAAAAACACTGAGGTGCTAGTGGAATTAGATTCTACAGGTGGCGATTTCGAGGAGATGTTCAAAGATATGTGGCCCAAAGCTTTGCAAAAGCTTAAGGAGCTGGCGGAGAAGTAAAGAGTGTGCAATGCCGAATATTATAAATACAAAGTTTAAAACAATAGATGAATAACGAAATTAATTTATAGGGAACAAAATGAGAGATAGAGAATTAAAAATAGAAAGAATCGTAGAAGCACCAATTGATTTGATTTGGATGTGTTGGACAACGCCTGAACATTTAATGCCTTGGTTCTGTCCAAAGCCATGGCTAACAACAGAATGCCGCATTGATCTTCGTCCGGGTGGAGAGTTTTTCACTTTGATGAAATCGCCTGAAGGCGAAAGTTTTCCTAACAGTGGAGTCTATTTAGAAATCGTAAAGAATAAACGAATTGTATGGACTGACGCATTTACCGTTGGATGGGAGCCTACTTTGAATTCTTCTGATAGACCATTTATTTTTACAGGCCTACTTGAATTTGAAGACTTAGGTGGCGGCAAAACAAAATATACCGGAACTGCAAGACATTGGACTGTGGAAGATTGTAAGAAACATGAAGAGATGGGATTTCAGGAAGGTTGGGGAATTTGCATTGACCAACTTGTTGAATATATTAAGGGTATGAAGTGAAACTGTATTAGATTTTTCTAATATGGGACAAAGAGAATATTAGAGTTGTTGCAAAATTCGATTTTATTCTAATTTAGATTTTTTTCAAGTTTAAATTCCATAATCCGCAACATATACTCATTATTAAATCAGAGAATCCCTTCTTTATATTTCTAAATACATCAGTGACACCACGAAGTCTTTTTATGCCGCCTATCGCATGTTCAACAAGAATTCTGAGTTTTGAAATTTTTCTATTCTGATTTTTTTCGTATTGAAAAAGATTTCTAGATTTAGGTTTCTTTTTAGGCATAAAGATATTTAGATCAGGGCTTAGTTTTTGGAAGCCTAGAAATCCAGTATCAACATAAACTTTCATTTCGGAAGGAAGATATTTTTTGACTACTGTTTCCTTCATCAATGTGAAATCATGCATTGAGCCTTGCACTGTGTTAGATAAATATAAGATTTCTTTTTTTCTATTCGTAATAACCAAATTTTTAACTGTATGTCGTTTCTTTTTTCCTGAATAGTTCTCCTTCTGAATATCCTTGTTTTTCGGTCTTCTTCTGGGTCTTTCAGTTCCATCAATAAAAATTTCTTCATTATTTTTTTTCATCTTTTTCAATTTATTAACAATCTTTTTTGGCTTTCGTGCAGGTAATAGCATCATTTCTTTCAACGTAGACTCTAGTATCTTCGAATACTTATGAACCCACCGATTTGCAGTTCCTTTATCGACACCAAAGAAAAAACCAGCTTCATCGAATGTTGGATAGCATTTTACATAGTATAGAATGAAAAATAATTTTTCTAAAGAATTTGTTAGTTCAGTTTTTCTTCCTTTCGATGATTTATTTTCCTTCTTATCATGCTTTTCTAGTTCAATTTCAAAATATGGAAGGCTCTCATAAATCTTTTCCGGCGCCACTCCGGTCAACGCCTGACAAAGTCGTTTCTTTTTTAATATCTTTTCTATATTCTTCATACAGAAAATAAATAATTCTATTGTTTTTGTACAAGCTTTTTTTTAGACTATTTCTTATTTTGCAACAACTCTATTATGAATAATACAAAAATATTTTCATACTCTTTCGCAAGTATCTATCAGTTATACATACAAAAAATTGAAAGAAAAGAACGCGCTAAAGCAGATTTGGACACAATTATTTTTTGGCTAACAGGGTACGATAAGCAGTCGTTGCAAAAGCAAATCGACAAGAAAAATGATTTAAAAACTTTTTTCGCTGAGGCACCGCAAATGAATTCGAATGCATCAAAAATTACGGGTGTAATTTGCGGGTATCGTGTTGAGGATATTGAAGATAAGCTCATGCAAAAGATTCGTTACTTAGATAAGTTAGTTGATGAATTAGCAAAGGGGAAAGCTATGGAAAAGATTTTAAGGAAATAAGGAGAAAATTAAATGAGCAAATTAAAAGTATTGTGTTTTTCCATATCAATAGATGGCTATGGGGCAGGATCGGATCAAAGCTTAGAGAATCCGATGGGAGTTGGTGGAATGGCTTTGCATGAATGGGTTTTTCCAACGAAATCTTTTCAAGCTATGCATGGCGAGAATAAGGGTGGCACGACGGGTGTTGACAATGAGTTTGCTGTGAAAGGATTTGAAAACATTGGCTCGTGGATTCTTGGACGAAATATGTTCGGTCCCATTCGCGGTGAATGGAAAGATGATGAATGGAAAGGTTGGTGGGGAAATAATCCTCCTTATCATTGTGATGTGTTTGTATTAACGAATCATCCACGAGAGTCAATCAAAATGGAAGGTGGAACAACTTTTCATTTTGTAACCGATGGGATTCATAGTGCATTAAAACACGCAAGAGCAGCGGCAAAT
>JADZCU010000006.1 GCA_020851415.1 Candidatus Peregrinibacteria bacterium
ATAGACGCCGCAGAAGACGCCATGCCAAAAATCCTCAAACTCATCGAACAAAAGAAAGAGGAATTGAATCGTCCCGAAAGCAGTGGTAGTTTAGAGGCAACACAAAACTAACCGCTAATACCCTTTTCATGAAGAAAATAATTCTGGCAGCAATCATTTGCGCATCTACTATTAGTGCTGGTTGCGGCTTGGCCGAAGAAAAGATCTACCCATACCCATTCAACTCAGCCCGCATAGAATACACTTCACCAACAGACGCCGACGCTAAAACAGTAGTAACCATCAAGGGCGACAAAGAGCTTTTCCAGACCACAGGCAAAAGCAACACCCTTATGATCATCAACAAAGAAAAGATCTACTATATAAATCTGGACAGCAAAACAGGCACAATGGCGCAAAACCAGACATATGCCGAACTCAAAAAACTTCCCAAAGCAAACAGGATTAACTATCTCATGGGAGTCACCATTGGCCTGAAAGAAACAAAGAACGGTATGGATTTACCGGCAGCCACAGGGAAAAAACAGATCGCCGGCCAAACCTGTGACGAGTATGTAAGCAACACAGTAGGAAAAGTTTGCTTATGGAACGCCCTGCCATTGGAAATAAACTCAGAGGCAATGGGTGGAGGCACCCTCAGCGCCGTAGCCAACAAAGTAGAAGTAAACATAGATGTACCGGATAGCGTTTTTGATCTCCCTTCAGGCATTGAAATAAAAGATCTCTCAGCGTAAAATGGGCATCCATGATCTATTTTGACCACGCCGCGACTACCCCAATAGACCCGCGAGTGTTAAAAAAAATGCAGCCCTATCTTGAAGAAAAGTTCGGCAACCCTTCAAGCATTTACGCATTAGGACGCGAAGCCAGGTCCGCCATCGACCAGGCTCGTCAAACCATTGCGGACATTTTACAGTGCACCCCAAAAGAGATCCTTTTCACTGGCAGCGGAACAGAGTCCGACAACTGGGCGATTTTCGGCTTGGCCGAAGCGCAAAAAAAGAACGGCAACCACATAATAACGACAAAAATCGAACACCACGCAGTGCTCAACCCCTGCCAGGAACTCGAACGAAGAGGCTTCAAAGTGACCTACCTCGACGTGGACGCCAGCGGCCTCATCAACCTCGAAGATCTCAAAAAAGCCATTACTAAAGACACCATCCTCGCATCCATCATCTACGCCAACAATGAAATCGGCACCGTGCAGGACATCCCCGCCATAAGCAAAATTCTCCACGAACAAAAAATCCTCTTCCACACGGACGCCTGCCAGACGCCGGGACTCCTCCCCATAGATATCCCCACTCTCCAGGTAGACGCCATGACCATCAACAGCAGCAAAATCTATGGCCCCAAAGCAGTAGGTGTCCTCTACCTCAAAGAAGGAACAAAAATCGCACCACTCTTATACGGTGGTGGACAGGAGTTCCGCATGCGAGCCGGGACCGAAAACGTAGCCGGTATAGTTGGCATGGCCGAGGCCTTAAAGATTATCACCCAGGAGCAGTCCCATCATTTGCCTCACATATTGAATCTCCGAGACCTCTTGATCAAAAATCTTTTGAAACTTTCTGGAACCAGGCTCAACGGAGATCCAGTCAGGCGACTGGCCAACAACGTAAATATCTCCTTCGAATCGGCCGACGGTGAATCGTTACTCCTGCGCCTGGACATGCAACAAATTGCCGCATCGTCCGGCTCGGCTTGCACATCGGGCTCCCTTGAGCCATCCCACGTCCTCGCCGCCCTGGGGCTTCCCCCGGAGCTCATCAAAAACAGCCTTCGCCTCACTCTTGGCCACAACAATACCGTTGAAGAAGTCGAAACGGCATCCCGCATCATTACGCGCATAGTCGAAGATTTACGCATGGCCAAATAAGGGCTACAATGCTCAGGCATATATAGAGTAAACATTTTATGGATCAAGAGCTTCTCAATGTCATTATCTCAATAATTGGCCTTTCCCTTGGCGGAGCGGTTGGCTATTTAGTGCTCAAACCAAAGGTCAAAGCCTCAATTGAAGAGTACCAAAAAGAGTACAACGAAATCCTCAACAAGGCGCAGCTTCAGGCAACGCAGTTCCGTGAAGAAAGCCGTGCCAAGGCACTCGAAATCAGAAAAACCATTCAACAGGACGAGGTGACCCAAAAAGATCAGTCAAAACGCATCGAAAGCCTGATCCAGTCCAAAGAAGAACAGATCCAGAAAAAAGAGACAAAAAATCTGGAAATCAACGCAGCCCTCAATTTTGAAAACGAATTGATGCAAAATCTCCAAAGTAAAAACAAGGAGATCGAAACACAGTTCACGGTAAAACTCGCGCAAAAAACCGGCGAAAGCCTGGATGAGGTAAAAAGTTCCATCATGCACAATCTGGAACAAGACCTGGAATTGGCAACAGAAGACCGGCTCCGCAAACACGTAGAAGATCTTGAAGAAAACAAAGTGCGCCTGGCAAAAAACATGGTCGCCAGCGTCATCCAGCGCTATGCCGCTCCAACATCGGTAGAAAAAATCAGCACAACCATCGAAGTCGCCCGCGACGAAATGAAAGCCCGCATCCTTGGCAAAAACATGGAAAACCTCATTCTCCTGGAAGAGCTCACCGGCTGTGACATTATCTTCAACGACTCCCCAAACACCATCATCATTTCATGTTTCGACCTCGTCAAAAAACACATTGCCCGTGAAACCATCGCTCGTCTGGTAAAAGAAAGAATGGTAAATCCGGACAAAGTAAAATTCGCCCTGGCCGAAGTCCAAAAATCAGTAGACAAAAACCTTATCCGCATCGGCCACGACGTCATCAAAAAACTCGAACTCGACCACCGCAAATTCCCGGACGACTTCGCAAAAGTAGTCGGCCGTCTGCAGTTCCGCACCAGTTACGGACAAAACATTTTGAAACATTCATACGAAGTAGGCTACTTCACATTGATGCTCGGCGCAGAACTCGGCCTGGATATGGAAACATCCAAAATCGGCGGATTCTTCCACGATCTCGGCAAAGCAATCGATCAGGAAGTTGGACTCCCCCATGACGTTCTCACCAAGGAGATCATGGAAAAATATACTTTCAACGAAGACGAAATCCACGCGGCCTGGGCTCACCATGACGCCATCCCGCAACGTACAGCCGAAGCCATGCTGGTAAAAGCAGGCGACGCCATCTCCGCCGGCCGCCCAGGCGCCCGCCAGGAATCCCTGGAAAAATACATCGAACGCATCCAGGCAATCGAAGGAATCTCAAACTCCTACG
>JADZCU010000007.1 GCA_020851415.1 Candidatus Peregrinibacteria bacterium
CCAAGTCATCCGGCATAACACTACTTTTCTCAGAACCGTCCATGAGAGAAGTTCAAAAAGTAAAAAGGGGAGAAATATAGCATTTCCTAACCAAAAAGCAACAATACCCGCTCTGTGATACAATACCTAAAGTATGATGCCAACCTCCATTGAGATCATAAAAATACTGCGCAAAGCAGGCCATGAAGCCTACTGGGCAGGAGGCTGTGTGCGCGACATTTTACTCGGCATCAAGCCAAAAGATTACGACATAGTTACCAGTGCCAAACCTGATGAAATAGAAGACCTTTTAGAAAAAACAATTCCAATAGGAAAAGAGTTTGGTGTCATTTTAGCCATTCAGGAAGGCCACCATTTTGAAGTGGCAACCTTCCGTTCAGACAGCGGTTACAGCGACGGACGCAGGCCGGATGCCATCATTTTTACCAGTGCCAAAGAGGATGCCAAACGTCGTGATTTCACCATCAACGGTATGTTCTACGATCCGATTGAAGATAAAATTCACGACTATGTAGGTGGTCAAAAAGATCTTGAGGCTCGACTGATTCGTTTCATTGGCGATCCTCACGAAAGAATTCTCGAAGATCACCTCCGTATCCTACGCGCCATCAGATTCAAAAATCAGTTCAATTTCCAATACGAACCAAAAACCTACACTGCACTTCACAAACATGCACGACTTGTCGTAGACAAAGTAGCAAAAGAAAGAATCTCAGCTGAGTTGGACAAAATGCTCCTCTCCGAACATCCCACGGAAGCTCTGGAAGACATGGAAGACCTGGGCGTTTTGGAAGTGCTACTCCCCGAAATCCAGGCAATGAAAGGCCTCGCCCAACCATATAAGTACCACACGGAAGGTGATGTTTGGGATCATGCCCTGCTTTCACTCAAGTCACTTCCTTCTGGGGCATCGCTCGCGGTTCGCATGGCAACCCTTTTACATGATGTCGGAAAAACGGTTACGTTTTCGGTAGCGGAGCGCATACGATTTGATCACCACGCGCAGAAGTCAGGAGAGTTGGCCAAGGAAATTCTAACGCGCCTCCATTACCCAAGAAAATTTATCGATGAAATAGTCTGGTTGGTAACACACCACATGATGTTGGTGGAACTATTAAAAATGCCAGAAGGCAAAAAAAGAAAATGGTTCCTACATCCATGGTTTCTCAACCTAATGCAGGTCTGCGAAGCGGACGCGGCCGGCACAGTACCGGGCGACGACTCACTGGTACAAAAAGTATTAAAAGAATACCGACGCTGCATGAAAGAAATGCCGCGTCCCCCCAAGCCACTCCTCAGCGGTGAAGACGTAATGAAGATGCTCCAAATAAAACCCGGCAAAAAAGTCGGAGACATTTTAAACGAAATGCACGAGCTCCAACTCGAAATGAAATTAAAAACAAAGCTGCAGGCGACAGATTGGCTCAAAGAAAATTTCCTCAATAAAAAATCTGCCGGTGATAAAAAAATAAAATTTACAAAACGAATCACAAAAAAATCTCGCCAAAAAAAGTAAGCTGTATTACAATATCGGTTAGTCCAAAATAAATTATTTTTTAAAACAACACCCTATGTTTAAACCTAAGTTGGTTTCGGGTCTCTGTCATTTTGTAGGCCTGATGCTCGTCCTCAAATTTTTACTCGTACTCGTAATGTTCGTATGGGGCTTTTTCGGCCAACCACTCATCCCGGTAGTTGATCCAGGAATGGCTACACATCTGAAATTCCTCTTCTTCCTCCAGGACATAACAACAACATTCTTCATGTTCGCATTGGTTGCAGCTGTAAAAACAGTAGTAACATGTGGAATGGGTGATGCCTGCTGTGGTGCCGGCGCATGCGAAGGTGGTATGTGTGGCATGTGCGCATGTGGCGACAAAGATTGCAACGGCGAATGCATGATGCCAAAAAAATCAATGAAAGAAATGCCATCTAAAAAAGCAGCACCACGCCGCCGCGTAGCTTCAAAAGAATAATCATTTAATAAAAAGATTCCAAAAAGCCCCACCAAACGGTGGGGCTTTTTTTATAAATACTTTTAAGGTGTCTGCCTTCGATAACATATTTTAAATATTTGCTGTGTAGGGAGGGCGGGAGTGTGCTCTGCGCGCAGTCGGGGGAGAGCATGCCAAAAAGGCATGCTCGGAAGCATCCCCGTTGCGCGCAGAGCACACTCCCGCCCTCCCGCTTTCACCCAAGCATTAAACTATTTTTCGAAGCAGCGCCACATTCTCAATATGATAAGTCTGCGGAAACATATCCACCGGCTTCACCGATTCAAGCGTATACCCGGCTTTGCAAAACAACTGCAAATCCCGCGCCAGAGTCGTTGGATTACAAGAAACATATACCACAGTTCTCGGCCCAAAATCAGCCACATGTCGAACAATATTTTCATGAAGTCCCGCGCGCGGCGGATCCAGAATAACCACATCAGGTTTCTCTTTAACCTCCGGCAATTTTTCCAAAACATCCCCAGCAATAAACTCAATATTTTTCACGCCGTTCCTTTCAGCGTTGGCCCTCGCATTCAAAACTGCCTTTTCGTTTAACTCAATTCCCACCACTTTCGCCGCCTTCGAAGAACAAAAAAGACCAATCGTCCCTGTTCCGCAAAACAGATCAAAAACAGTTTCCTTGCCGCTCAACCCGGCGGCTCTTACAGCCTCTCCATACAAAAGTTGAGCCTGTTTAGTATTTGGCTGAAAAAATGCCTGTGGATGAATTTCATAAGAAAGATTCACGCCGTCCTCAAGTTGCAAAACCTCATGAATCACCGGCTCACCCCACAAAACAATCTCTTCAAATGTTTTGCGCTGACCTTTCTTATTTCGAATATGCGTAAAATAAATCGAAGTCAATTTGCGTACCTGAGTTTGAGAAGTTTCAACCTCATTCTTAAAAAAATCCCTCACCATTGCGGTAAAATCACTCAAGAAATTCACCTCACCATTTTCCACAATCAAATTCACCATCACTTCACCAGTATTTTTCCCTTCACGTAAAACCAAAGAAGACAAAACCATTTCATCATCCAAAACTTTCTGGTCATCCAGCGACCGAAAAAAATCACGCATCCGGCTCACAAATGCACCGGCATAAGGTGCAAACAAAAAACACTCCGTCATCTCAACCACATCATGATGCCTACGTTTCACATGCAGCCCCAGTCCCAGCACACCTTCCTTACTCCTGCTAAAACTAAAATCCATTTTATTTCTGTAATACCAAGGTTCCTTGCAACCCAAAATCGGCAAAACCACATCCCCGGCAAAACCTCCAATTCTCATCATCGCATCACGAACCTGCTGCTCTTTAATCCCAAGCTGATCCCCATAAGATAAAAACTGCAATGAACACCCTCCACATCCACCTTCTCGAACAGATCCAAAATGTTTACATCGTGCGGCAATACGTTTGGGACTCGCCTGAACCATCGTCCGCACATAACCAAAAGCGTGACTTCGTTTTTTCGAACCCAATTCAATCTCAACAATATCGCCTGGCACAGTGTCCTCCACAAAAACCACAAAATCACCCTGCTCGGTATGAACCCGCGCAATACCCTCGCCTCCAAAGGCCAGGCTCTCAATCTGTACAGTAAAAAGATCACCTTTTTTCATAGCACGCCGAGTGTATCACTTCAGGTTACCAAAGCAAGACAGACAAACTATCGGTAGTTGGTAAAACTCACCGGCACCTTCAATCCCTCGTATTTCTGAAAGAAAGAAATTACTGCCTGCAAATTATCTTTATCCTTGGAACTCACACGCACGGCATCACCTTGAATCGAACCCTTCACTTTCGGAAAATTTTCCTTAATCAATTTACTGACCTCTTTTGCATTCTCTTGTGACATCACTTTAATAAGTTTCATAACCTGACGCAGCATACCGCCGGCCGCAGGTTCCGGTTCCTGAATATCCAAAATCTTCGGAGAAAGTTTTCGGTTCACCAATTTCTGAAAAAGCACATCCTGCACAGCTTTCAACTTCATATTATCCGGTGCAATCACCGTAATATCATTCTCATTCAAAGTCACTTCAGTATTTGTACCCCGAAAATCATAACGATTCCCAATTTCACGTTTCACCTGATCAAAAGCGTTAGTCAGCTCCTGCTGGTCAAAATCCGTAACAATATCAAAAGAAAATTCCGATGCCATAAAATAAAAGTTATGAAATCGAAACCTATGCTAGCATATAACAGTCACAACAGACAATTTCCGGCTCCCGCCCCAACCACAATCACCGTGAAAATAACCATCATCCAAGTCGGCAAAACCAAACACAGCTTCTTTCAGGAAGCAGAGGCAGAGTATCAAAAAAGACTCAAACCACTCTTAAATATTGAAACAATTACCCTAAAAGAAGCTGAAATACCCAAGGGCGACCCCGAAGCCGGGCGAAAGCTGGTAAAAGCCAAAGAAGCAGCAGAAATCATCAAAAATATCCCCAAAGATAGCTACATTATTGCTCTAGATGAGCGAGGCAAACAGTTCACATCACTCGAATTCGCCAGTTTTCTCAACGAACGCATGCAACAAAGCACCAAAAACCTCGTTTTCATCATCGGCGGCCCCTATGGGCTGGAAGAAATCATCAAATCCCAGGCCAAACTCCTGCTCTCATTCTCCAAACTCACCTTCACGCACGAGTGCATTCGCACCCTTCTGTTAGAGCAAATCTATCGTGCGCATACCATTTTGGGGGGCAAAACCTACCATTATTAAGAGACGCGCCTCCTAATTAGGTAATCTTCGCTGGCAACTCCCAACCCACCCTCCGGGTGTACGTTAAGGCGTAGCTAAGACAACCTTATCGGGATTCCTCCCCCTTTAACGTTACCCGAAATCAGTATTGACACATTGTAAAATATATGATATAAAGAGCTCTTGTTAATTTTTACCCAAATCCTATTTATGCATAAGCACGCCAAGAAATTGCTTAGCGCCATGATTCTCACAGCAGTGGTTGTAGTGCCATTGCATATGGCACAAGCCCTCACAGTCACTACAGATGACAACGGTGGATACGATCCAGCGTCAGGTAACCCAAATAACACCAGTGCCAAAGTTCCATTGGACGATGACTACAAAGGAAGTCCCGGATCAACAGATGGTACCAGCGGTTCAGGCAACACCAGTAACAAAGTCCCTCTCGACGATGATGACGACAATGATGGTAGTTCTGGTAACACCAGCAACAAAGTCCCACTCGACGACGACTACAAAGGCCCTCCAGGAGGACAATCAAGCGACGACCAGACCACAAGTTCCTGCGACGGACGTGCATATCCAAAAGATATAGACGGTCACTGGGCAGAAATCTACATCCGTCGTCTCTACGACTTATGTATCCTTGAAGGTTACAAAGACGGTTCATTCCGTCCAGAACAGCACGTTACCCGTGCCGAGCTCACAAAAATGGCTCTCTACGCCCGTGGTATCGACCCAATGAGTTGTTACGACGACGACTGTGGATCCCCATTCATGGATCTCGATAAATGGCAGGGCCCATGGATTCGCCCGGCTTGGGATCGCAAAATAGTTCAAGGTTACACATCAAGCAGCTTCAAGCCAAACAGAGATATCACCCGTGCTGAAGCTACCAAAGTAGTTCTCGCAACCTACGGCTACGGCCCTATCAATACCGGCAAATCATTCTTCAACGACGTAAACGGTTGGAGTACAGGTTGGATCGAACAAGCTCACAACATAGGATTAGTCCAAGGTGTAGGCAACGGTAACTTCGACCCAAACCGCCCTATCACACGCGCAGAAGCAGCCAAAATTATTGCGAAAATGATTGATTACTGGGATACTAAACTCTAATTCAAAAACCATATATGAGCAGACCAAAGCCAGGACAACCAGGTGATGAGCTCAAAGGATCAAACGAAGTCAAAAGCAGCAAGGAGTCCCAAGGACCCCTTGCTCGTTTGTATCATCCTCAAACCTTGGAGGTGATCGAGAAAATAGCCAGTTTGGCAGCAACCAGCGAAAATGATCGCAAGCGACTAATGGATATAGTCACGCGTCAAAGAGCACTCATGCAAGCCCATGACATAGAACCGGAATCAATTAACCGTCAGTTGCCTCAAACAAATTTTGAAGGATATCTGGCCAATCTCCTTTCCGAGGAAGGCGCAATTGAGCGTGATAGCTTGATAATGTACATACTCCAAAGAGACGCAATGGCAACAGCCAGCACCATACCTCCTTCAATGCCTCAAGTCGCTCTCGCATCTATCATAGAAGAAGCAGCCAATGATGTTGATATGGCATTGCATGATGCAGAACGCTTAGAAAAACTTCATGACGAGGTTTACGGCAAAGGTGCTGAATGTAAACGCGAAGCGAAAACCAGACCAAGATTTCTTGATATAGATGAAGGTGACAAATTCCTGGTATTGCTCCCAAAGAGTGATTGCATTTTTCCAGGAGATGTCCTGAATGTAGTAAGAATAACGTTTGAAAATCAAACGCTCATACGTGTAGAGAATCAAACGGGAAAATACTTCATACTTGATCCGGATACACTCAAGCAAATCGCAAAAAAAGCTAATCCTAACGGCAACAACTGATGACTGAAAAAACAGCAGTATCTGCAGAACCAACAGTAACAGAACAAGAAATCCTGGAACCCGCAGAACCAACCGCAGTATTCAAAGAAGGTAAATGGTTCAAACTAGGAACTGCTGCCACAGCCAGAGAGTTCGGTAACTTTGTCATCAACGAAATTTTTACAGTCACATCCGTTGATGAAAGCACAAAACAGGCGGTGCTCACAAACATTCACGGGAAACAAACCACAATCAACAAAGCACTACTGGATACACTGGACGAATCATTAGTATATCAGCTGGTACCTATTACCATAGGCGACAAGTTTAGAATCCCAAAAGAAGAGCAATTAAAAGAAATGGGGATGGAAATTCCACTTCACGTAAAAGAGCGAATAAGCCCGGGCGCTGTAATAAAAGTAAAAGGAATCTGTAACAACGGAAGCATGATTGAAGTTAGCCTGTGGAACGGAAACTCCTTCCTCATCAGCCCCGAAGTTTTATCAAAATTCAGAAGAAAAAGTGGAAAAGGGAAAAAAGCATGACCGAACGGAACAATTCAGGTAAAATAAAACCAATTAAATCCAACCCATGTCAAAAAAAATTTCCATTCACATCCTTGCGGCCTTGATCGCTCTCACAGCTTTCTCAAGCTTCATGATGGTTATAGATCCGTGATCAAAGGAGTAACTTAAGGTTTTTTGTAGTAGGAAAGCACATTGTGCAGTACTAGCCACGTCCGTTTAATGGTGCAAACAAAGAATAAAATCCGCTACACAAACTCCTCCAGAGTCGGAGCATTCATACTGGTGCTCATGGCTTTTTCAGGCTGCCAGCAAAACCCGACCAAAACCGA
>JADZCU010000008.1 GCA_020851415.1 Candidatus Peregrinibacteria bacterium
AGGCGTGATGAGGTTTTGAATTATGTGAAGGGAAAATACGGACATGAAAATGTAGCCCAGATTATTACTTTTGGAACCATGGCCGCCCGTGCTGCGGTAAGAGATGTTGGACGAGCAATGGGGTATCCATACGCGGAAGTTGATCGTGTAGCCAAACTTTTACCGCAACCCATTTTAGGTAAACATACTCCCCTGGCAAAATCTATTGAAAGTGACCCTGAACTTCGAAGTGTGTATCAACGTGAACCTCGAACAAAGGAGTTGCTGGATAACGCCATTAAACTTGAAGGAACTGTGCGCCACGCCGGAACTCATGCGTCGGCCGTTGTAATGTCGGAATTGCCATTAGTAAACTACACACCTTTGCAACGATCAACTGGTGGTGGAGATGACGTTATTACCCAGTATTCAATGAAGCCAGCGGACGAAATTGGTTTGCTGAAGATGGATTTCCTTGGGCTAAAAAACTTAACTATCATTCAAAAAACGTTGGCGATTTTAAAGGTCACCAAAAATGTTGATCTGGATTTGACGACGATTCCGATGGATGACGCCAAGACTTTTGAACTTTTTCAAAAGGGTGACACCACAGGAGTATTTCAATTGGAATCCCCTGGTATGCGACGATATATAAAGGAGCTGAAACCAACGAATTTTGGAGATATTATTGCGATGATTTCATTGTATCGACCGGGTCCTATGGAATGGATTCCTATGTATATTAAAGGCAAACATAAGCCTGAAAGTGTTACATACATGCATCCATCTTTTGAATCTATTTTAAAAGAAACGAATGGTGTTGCGATTTACCAGGAACAGATTTTACAGTTAGCTCGGGATTTTTCTTTATTCAGTTTAGGAGAAGCAGATCTTCTTCGTAAAGCGGTGGGTAAAAAAATTCCGGCACTTTTGAATGAACAAAAAATTAAGTTTGTAGAAGGTGCGGTAAAAAATGGTCACCCGAAAAAATTTGCCCAGGAGGTTTTCGAGCAAGTGGTTGAACCTTTTGCTGGATATGGCTTCAATAAAGCACATGCGGCGTGTTATGCGATGATCTCTTATCGTACTGCTTATTTGAAAGCGCACTATCCTACTGAATTGATGGCAGCACTTATTTCCTGCGACCATGACAATACTGAAAGAGTAGCCATGGAAATTATGGAGTGTGAAGACATGGGTATATCTGTTTTGCCACCATCGGTTAATGAGTCTTTTGCAAACTTTACCGTAGTTGATGACAAGACAATCCGTTTTGGACTAAGTGCCATCAAGGGTCTTGGTGAAGGAACTATTCATGCGATTCTTGAGGTGAGAAAAAATGGTAAATTTGTGAGTTTAGAAGATTTTCTTCAAAGAGTTCCAATTAAAGCAGTGAACAAAAAGACACTGGAAGCACTGGCCTATACGGGAGCTTTCGATGAAATGGCTGAACGTAAAGCTATCGCGGAAAGCGTTGAAATTTTGGTCCAGTTCGCAAAAATGAGCCAGGAGATGTCATCACAGGGACAGGTGAGTTTGTTTGGCGGGATGGAGGATCAAACCAGCTCTACTCTCAAGTTGCCAAAAGTTGCACCTTCAACGCTGATGGAACGACTGAATTTTGAAAAAGAGTATTTGGGTTTATATGTTTCAGGTCATCCCTTGAAAGGTCTTCGAAAATATCTGGGAAAGAAAGTGAATTTGATTGATACACTGACGAAAAGAAATATTGGGAAAACCGTAAAGCTTGGGGGTCTTTTGACTAAAGCGAAGAAGGTCTTCACGAAATCCGGCAGTTATATGATGTATGGTGAACTTGAGGATCCGACCGGAAGAATCGAAATCGTCGTTTTCCCGAAAACGTTTCTTCAATATCAGCCATATTTTATTGAGGGTCAGATTTTAATTACTGAGGGACGACTTGATAACAGAGGTGGAAATCTCCAGTTGAGCTGTAATAACGCCAAAAGCATTTCCCTAGATAGCATGATAGAAAATGCTAAAGAGGCAGGCCTTTTTGATGAAAAGGAGAAAATGATTAGAAAAGTGAAAGTACTTGAAGTGGATGCACCAGTTGCTTTTGACCCCATGGAGGACCCACTGGCTCCACCGCCAACCTCACCTGCTCTTAGTACGGACTGGAAAGAAAATTCCTACAATATCAATGTACCGGCGAATGTAAATATGGAGACTTTAAAACAATTAAAGTCGATTTTACTTTCATATCCCGGCGAACGAAAGGTTGAGCTTGTTTTAACCGGTGGAAAAACCGACAAGCGGATTTCTTTGCCTACTACCATTAAAGTGACTCCTGAGCTTGAACAAGAGATTGCAACGCTCCTTGGAAGTTGATTTGTTCATAAAACAACTTTAATATACTCCAGACTTTTATTTTTCCTCTTTATGATGAGATCCCACACCTGTAATGACTTGAATGAACAGCACGTTGACACGGAAGTGACCCTGAGCGGATGGGTTCACCGTCGTCGAGACCACGGTGGACTTATTTTTATTGATCTGCGTGATCGTTATGGTCTGACACAGATTGTTTCTGATCCTGCGGTTTCTACTACCACTCATGAGATTGCCAATAATGTGAGACCGGAATTTGTAGTTCAAGTTACCGGTGTTGTCAGAAAGCGTCCGGACGGTATGAGAAACGATAAAATGTCGACTGGCGGAATTGAGGTGCTGGTTAAGGATTTTAAGATTTTGAATAAGGCCAAAACACCTCCTTTTGAAATTGATCAGGACAAAGAGGTGGCTGAGGATGTTCGTTTGAAGTATCGCTATCTGGATATTCGTCGTGATCGCATGAAGCAGAATCTTCTGACACGTTATAAGGTCATCAAACTTATCCGTGACTTGATGGATAATAAAGGTTTTGTTGAAGTTGAAACTCCAATTTTGATTAAAGGAACACCTGAAGGTAGCCGTGAGTATCTTGTGCCTTCACGTTTGTATCCCGGTACTTTTTATGTTTTGCCACAGTCTCCACAGCAGCTGAAGCAGTTGTTAATGGTTGCAGGCATGGATAGATATTTCCAAATTGCCCGCTGTTTCCGTGATGAAGATCAGCGAGGTGACCGTCAGCCTGAGTTTACTCAGCTCGACGTGGAAATGTCATTTGTTGAAGCCGAGGATGTCATACAGGTCAATGAGGAAGTTATGATTCAGGTTGTTGAGCAACTGGCTCCTCATAAGAAACTTTTAAGCAAGCCTTTCCCTCGCATAACCTGGGAGGACGCAATGAACAAATATGGTTCAGATAAGCCTGATATTCGTTTTGAAATGCAGATGGTTGATGTCAGTGATATGGTGAAGGATTCACAATTTAAAGTTTTCAGTGATGCTGTGAAAAACGGCGGAGTTGTTAAGGCTTTAAAGGTGGACGGTGGAAACTCTTTCACACGTAAAGAGATAGACGAATTTACTGATGTTGCGAAGATTTACGGGGCAAAAGGTTTGGCCTACATACAGGTTGCCGAAGATGGTCCGAAATCTACCTTGGTGAAATTTTTTAGTGAGGAGGAATTAAAGTCATTGGTAAGCCATGTTGGTGCTAAAGCCGGTGATATTATTTTCTTTACAGCCGACAGCTTTAACACAGCCTGCGAGGCTTTGGGGCATGTACGTCTGGCTTGTGCCGATAAATTGAAACTTCGTGATCCGAATGTTTTTGCGTTCTGCTGGATTTATGACTTCCCACTTTTTGAATACAACAAAGAGGATAAGACTCTTCAGTCCGCACATCATCCGTTTACCAGTCCAAAAAATGAAGATATTGAGATGCTTGATACTCAACCTGAGCTGGTAAAGGCTAAGGCTTACGATTTAGCTTTGAATGGATCTGAAGTTGCCGGTGGTTCAATCAGAATCCATAATCCGGAGCTTCAAAGTAAGATTTTTGATATTTTGAAGATCAGTAAAGAGGATGCTCAAAACCGTTTTGGTCATTTGTTGCATGCGTTTGAATTTGGAGCTCCACCTCATGGTGGTATTGCCTGGGGTCTGGATCGCTTGATTATGATTATGCGTGATGAGGCGAATATCCGTGAGGTTATAGCCTTTCCGAAGGATCAGAAAGCCAAGGATTTGATGTTAAACTCACCTTCAGAAATGCCGGAGGCACAGGTAAGTGAACTTCATATTCGTGTGCAGTTACCAAAAAAATAAGTCCGGTTTGCGAAGCTCAGCCCTTTTCTCCGTTTTATTTTGGCTGGTTTTAGGCTATAATTAATAGTGAGTACTTCTCTTTTGTCATGGCTGATTTTTTCTTAAATGTTTTGGTTTACATCCTGCTGGCGGCTACGTTGTACGTCGCTTTTAAGCTGATGGTTTACATCATGCATAAAGTTGCAGATAAAAACCGTGCACTGAATTTGGTGTTTTTGAAAATTACTGTTTCTAAAAAAGAGTCAAAGGAGGATCAGGAAAGTGAACAAGCGCAGGCAAAAGATTTTAAGGAAGCCGTTGGAATTGGCGCTCATTTATTTGAGGCGCTTCATAGTATTTACACAAAGAGCCTTAAAAACTATTTCTGGGGGCAGGACTATTTTTCTTTGGAATATGTGGTTACTGAGAACCAGGTATTTTTCTATATGGTAGTTCCTCATGATTTGAAAAGCCTTTTTGAAAAACAGGTAACGGCTTTCTATCCCGATGTTTATGTGGAACAGGTTAAGGATTACAACATTTTTAAAGAGAATTCAAAAACTTCCGCACACGCCATGAGTTTGCATCATGATTATATTTTCCCGATTAAAACTTTTGCGCAATTGAATACGGATCCGTTGAATAACATTACCAACGTTTTATCGAAACTTGGTTTTGATGATGGAGCTGCAATTCAAATTCTTTGCAGACCAGAAAAGGACGGCTGGCAGGAGCGCGGACGTGAGGAGGCAAAAAGTATTTTTGATAACAAGGGTGCCAAGCACCACAAGAAAGGCATTTCACTTAATCCCCTGATTTGGATAGCAACGATCCTTCAATTTATGATCAAGGGGGAATCCAGTCATGGAGAGGAAACTCCTCAGCAAATGCAGCAGGCCACTCCCCTTACCAACGATGAGGTAAAAGCTCTAGAAGAAAAAAATTCAAAAGTTGGATACGAATGCATTATCCGAATCGTGACAGCTTCTCCTTCCGAGCGTGAAGCTCACACCCATTTGCATAACATCCAAAGTGCTTTTGCGCAGTTTAGCTCGCCAAATGCCAACAGTTTCCATCATGTGAAATATGTTTCGGAGAAGCAAATTATTAAAGATTATATTTTCCGTAACTTTAAACGCACATGGATTGAGAGGTTACGCGGCCAAAAAACTATTCTTTCCTCAGATGAGTTGGCCAGCGTTTATCACCTGCCAAACATTCGTTATAACAAAGCTCCGACTATTGCTTGGCAGAACTATAAAATTGCTCCGGCACCAGCAAATATTCCGAAAGAGGGATTGCTTCTTGGTCATAATAATTATCGTGGTGGTCAAACTGAAATTCGTATGAAACGCGAAGACCGTTTCCGCCACTTCTATGTTATCGGTCAAACGGGTACTGGTAAATCTTCAGTACTCCAGGTGATGATCCGCCAGGATTTAAAGGCGGGAGACGGTTTGGCTATCGTTGATCCTCATGGACAGTTGATTGAAGACGTTTTGCCATTTATTCCACGTGAACGTGCCGATGATGTGGTGTATTTCAATCCAGCGGATATGGAACGTCCGATGGGTTTAAACTTACTTGAAGGTGTAAGTTGGGAAGAGAAAGAGTATGTGGCGATGGAAGCCATGAACATTATGATTAAACTCTTTAACGAAGAGATTTTTGGGCCACGTATCCAGGATTACTTCCGTAACGGTTGTTTGACCCTTATGTCTGATCCGGAAGGTGGTGCTTTAACAGATATCGTTCGCTTATTTACTGATGACGATTTTCAGAAGTTGAAGGTAGAACATGTGACTAATCCGATTGTACGATCCTTCTGGGAACACCAAATGGCTAAGACGGGTGCCAGAGAAAAACAAGAAATGATCCCCTACTTTGCAGCCAAGTTTGGACAGTTCGTTACGAACTCCATGATGCGTAATATTATCGGGCAGACGAAATCGGCCTTTGATTTTGCCAAGATCATGAATGAAGGGAAAATTTTGTTGATTAACCTTTCGAAGGGTGATGTAGGTGAAATTAACTCACGTCTCCTTGGTCTTATTATAGTATCGAAGTTACAGATGGCTGCTTTGCAACGTCAGAAACTCGCTAAGGAAGAGCGTAAAGACTTCTTCCTGTATATTGATGAGTTCCAGAACTATGTAACTGATAGTATTGAAGTTATCTTGTCTGAGGCTCGTAAATATCGCTTGGGTCTCATTATGGCTCATCAGTACATTGCACAGTTGGAAGGTCCTGACCGTAAGTCCAAAGTGAAGGATGCTGTGTTTGGTAACGTTGGTTCAATGATGGCCTATAAGATTGGTGCTCAGGATGCCGAATACCTTTCAAAAGAAATGGCTCCGGTGTTTAGCGACCAAGATTTGATTAACCTGGATAAATTTAAAGCGGTTATGAAGCTTTCTATTGATTCCCAACCAAGCCGACCTTTTAGTATTACTCCTGTAAACCCATATTTTGAGAAGGGTGATTATGATGCTGCAGAAGCGTTTAAGCAGCTTTCACGCCTTAAATATGGTCGTGATAGAGAGTTTGTGGATCGTGAGATTTTGCGTCGTATCGGGGCGGTTTTCTAGGATACATATTTTTGTTTTTCATTGTTTTAAGCCGTTTTCTGTGTGTGACGGTTCTTTTTTGTTATGCTTTTATCAGTTTAAATTAAAAAACATATAATATGTTTAGCAATAAAAACTCGGTTGTAAGCCATTTTTTTGTGTTATGATTACTTGATACCCTCAAAAAAACAAAGGGTATCAAACAAATATAAATACAAATAACAATCCATATATGAAAGTTCCGTCTTCAACGAAACTTTTTCTCGCCCGCATTGTCGCAGTGGCATCCACCGTTGCAACTTTAGGTTTCTGGCCGGGTATAGCACGCGCTGCCGATGTTTTGTATAGTCCTATTCCTCAGACTTTGAGTGCAGGTGATGTGTATGTATCTGCAGCGACCGCTACAGACGCTGAACCTGTTCGTGTCTCTGACGGTGCTTATCCTTATACACAAAAGTTTCTTATATCCGCTTATTATTCACCACTTCCAAATCAAAACAAGTATGTAACCGGATCTTATGCTGGTGATATACGTTTAAATGGTGATGGAGTGAAGGCTGCCGATGGAACAGTGGTTTACCCTGGTATGGTTGCGGCTCCAAAAAGTTATCCATTCGGAAGTAAGATGTATATTCCAGGAGTTGGAACTGTTGCGGTTCATGATCGTGGTGGCGCTATAGTGCATGCCGGTGAACGTGGTAACAGTTATGATCGTCTGGATGTGTGGATGGGACATGGTGATGCCGGACTCAAGCGGGCACTTACGTGGGGAAAACGTACAGTTGAAGTTACTATGTATGGTATTGATGACAGTATTGTTGAAAATGTCCAATTAGAAGGATACGACGGCAATGAAAGCATACCAAATACTTTGACACCTGCCGTGCCTGGACAGTCTTCGGTTACGACACAACCTGCGACTCCTGCTCCACAGCCGACTCAGGCAACGATTCGTGGAACTTTTGCCTTGGGAACAACCGGCGAACATGTGGCCAAGGTTCAAGAGATTCTCAAAGATCTCAACTTCTATGATGGTGGAATCACCTCAACATTTGATGAAAAAACGCAAAATGCTGTAAAAAAGTTTCAGGTGGCTGAGAAAATTGTGACACATGAAAATGCTTATGGCGCAGGTTATGTTGGGCCAAGAACTCTTGGAATTTTATCCAGCAAGGCTGCCTTACCTACAGCTCACGCAGAATCTGTAACGGTCACTCATGATTATTCAATTTTTGAACGCGATTTGAAGTTGGGAGATTCTGGCGAGGATGTTCGTGAACTTCAGGCAGAACTTAAAAATATTAATTTATTGGGGATTGATCCAACTGGTTTCTACGGCGAAGTAACTGCCCATGCTGTATTTAAATTTCAGCAAACACAACTTTTAGCCGGAGACCTTACTTCTCCGGGGGCCGGGGATTTTGGCCCCAAAACACGTGCGGAAATGGAAAAGATTTTGCAGGAACGAAAACGAACTTATGATCTCATAAAAGCAAAAGAAGGAGATCCAAGCTAAAGGTGTTAAAAAGTAACTGTTTGAAAGGACGTTTATCCCTGTTTACTCACAGTGATCAAACGTTCTTTTTCGTTGAGATGCTCGAACTGTATTTCCCAGCGTTTTTTTGGTAACAGATGTTTCACGCGGTCCGGCCATTCAACAACTATCCAGGTATTTGGATCTGAAAACATTTCCTGTACATCATGGGCCATGAGGTCATCTACAGATTCGATTCTATAGAAGTCGAAATGCAAAAATCTGATTTTTTCCTTTTTGTACTCCCTGACAAATGTATAGGTAGGGCTTTTTATTTCTTTTTCGGGTATGCCCAGCGCTCTGGCCAGCCCTTTACTGAAAACGGTTTTTCCACCCCCCAGAGTGCCTTCCAGACACCAAAATCTGCTGAATTTACCGCTTTTTACCAGATCTTCGGCAATTTTTTTGGTTTGTTCCGGACTATTACTTTTATACTTTTGCATTGTTGAAATTTTATCTGATTTCTGCTATAATTTAATGATAAATAAAAACAAAAACCATGCAAAAACAAAAACTTTCTCTTTCATCTTTTCGCAAGTACGCACCATGGGCTCTGCTTTTAGGTTCTTTAACTGTAGCAATGGTCCTTGTTCAGACAAATTATACAGATTTTCAAGCCAGTGTGATACCGACAAAATCTGCTCTCCCTTATGATGGGACCAGTTTGCCAGTACTCAATGCTCCGAAGTGGACATCTTTGAAATCAGATGAGTACAAGAAAGATTATGCCAGCATACCTCAAGATAAAATGGGGCCTTTGCCTGTATATAACGCAGATGAGTTGAAAACACCTACAGAACAGCTTGGTTGGAAAACTGAATCTGATCTTGCAATTCGAAACGAGAAAATAACTTTCAGCACTCCTTACATGGGTAACTATAAATTGGATGGCATTGAGTATGCCGGAAGTCATTTGGCTGTTGATATTAAAGTTCCAACGGGTACTCCCGTGTATGCAATTGGGAACGGTATTGCGGTGAAGGTTGCTGATCAAACTACGGGTTTTGGTAAGCATATCGTTATAAAACATGAAAACTTCCCAAGTCTTGATGACAGTTCTAAGAAAGTGACTTTGTATTCAAGTTATAGCCACATGAGTGAGCTGCTTGTTGCGGAGGGTGACGTTGTCAACAAAGGTCAATTGATTGGTAAGAGTGGTTCTACCGGTACGGCAACAACTCCACATGTTCATTTTCAAATAGACAATGACCAGGCACCTTGGCATCCATATTGGGCATTTACTTTTCAGGAAGCGAGCGCTGCCGGTTATGATTTTACCAGCGCTATAAATAGCGGATTTGGTAAGGAAAAAGCTTTAAAGACAACTATTAATCCGATGGTGTATGTTCAGAAATATTTGAATGGGTCTTCACCTTCGCCAAGTCCAAGTCCTACACCTACCCCGGCACCCGCTCCAACTCCTACTCCGACACCAAGTCCAGAACCGTCCACGGATCTTCCCCCACCGATTGATTCTGATCCAGAACCAACTCCAGAACCGGTTGTAGAACCTACTCCGGAACCGGAGCCTACACCTGAACCTGTGGTTGAAGTTGATCATTTCGTTATTAGTCATGATTTAAGTTTTGAAAAAGACAAGGAAGAGGTTTACTCACTTGCTGCTGTTGATAAATCTGGTTCAAAGGTAGCTGCGTATGTTCCAAACGGACAGGTTGGTATTCAAACTTTGGTAGGAGGCGCACAGCTTCCTGACAATTTGGGTCCAAGCTCATTTAAGGATGGCGAAGCCCAATTTACCGTACTTCCAACCGCTGATGGAGCGTTGAAAATCAAGGCGGTGGATGGTTCAATCGTTGGTGAAAGTGATGTGCATCTTTCAGTTGAGGATGCAAAAAATGAAACATTAAAACTTTCTGATGTTGATAGTGACGACAGTTTTGCAGCTGCTGTTAAATTTTTACAGAAGCATAATGTTATTTCAGGTTATCCAGACGCAACATTTAAACCATATAATGTAGTGTCTCGCGTTGAGGCGGTTAAGTTTATTTTGGCAGGAGTGAATGCGGACCTGACCAGCGGACAATCATTGAACTTTAAAGATACTGAAAGTGATGAATGGTACGCAGATTATGTTGCGACAGCTTTCGAAAAAGAGATTGTTAAGGGTTATTCTGACGGTACATTTAAACCAACAAACACCGTTAACCGTGCTGAATTCCTGAAAATGTTGCTGGAAGCTTTGGATGCAAAAGTACCAAATGCTGTGATCCGCGACGTGTATAAGGATGTAAAAGCAAACGCCTGGTATGCACCTTATGTTCAGTATGCCAAAGATAAGAATTTAATTGAAGATTCTCGAGGCTACTTTAATCCTGAAGAAGGTATGACCAGAGCTGAAGTTGCTGAAACACTTTATAGAGCTTTACTCATGAAAATTAGTGGAAATAATGTATATCTGAACGGTTTGACTGTTTCCAGTACTGACGTAAAAGCCTTTTATAACTAATATTCCGGACATACTGACTTTGTAACAGCACGGCTGTGTACAGATCGTAAGTTTCCGGTATAATCGTCGCTGTGCGCGCCCGTAGCTCAGTTGGATAGAGCAGTGCCCTTCTAAGGCAAAGGTCGGCCGTTCGAATCGGCCCGGGCGCACCACTTTGTAGAGCTACAGAACCGGCAAAGCCGGATTCTTGCGCCCTCGTGCCGTGCACTCGGTATATTGAAGAACTTTCTTTGAAAGTCAGATGCTTATCAAACTGGCGGAGCCAGATTCTTTTACCCTCGCACCGTGTGCTCGGAGTATGGAAGAACTTTCTTTGAGAGTCAGGCGCAACTAGACTGGCGGAGCCGGATTCTTTTGCCTCATTTGATGCCAATTAAAAGAGAATACAATGTGCCACTTTCCAGCCTTTCCACTTTTCGGATGGGGGGTTTTGCGAAGGAGGTTGCGACAGTCGAGAATGAGGCAGACCTTCAAGAGCTTTTTGCTTTACTTGAGCCTGAAAGAAAATGGTTCGTTTTGGGCGGCGGGTCGAATGTTATTTTTCCGGATGGAGATGTGGATACGCTTATTGTGAAACTTGCTCCCAGTGGTATTGCTTTGGATTCTGACAATGGTGATGAGGTTATTGTTGGTGCAGGAGGAGGCACAGTTTGGGATGATGTTGTCGCCTACTGTGTTGAGCATAATTTTTGCGGTATCGAGGCGCTTTCCGCAATTCCGGGTAGTGCGGGGGCTACACCTGTACAAAATGTTGGAGCGTATGGCACTGAGATAAAAGATGTTTTAATTTCACTGGAAGCTTTTGATGTTTTTGAACGTACAATTGTTACATTTTCCAACAGTGAGTGTGGTTTTGGTTATAGAGACAGTCTTTTTAAACGGGAAGGGCGTGGGCGATACATCATTACCAAAATCACTCTCAGGCTCCATCGCGGGGATGCTCGAGTTCCGAATTATCCTGGAGTTGCAGAGTATTTTGCCGCTAATAATATTTCCAGCCCGACACTTGCTGATATTCGTAATGCCATCACAACCATAAGGTGGACCAAACTTCCCGATCCACGTTTGATTGCTTCCGTGGGATCTTTTTTTAAGAATGTTTTTGTTTCTGTCGAACAGGCTGAAAAACTCAAGAAAGAGTTTCCCGGGCTTAAATCTTTTCCTGTAAATGATGGAACTGTAAAAATACCTGCAGGAGCTCTGCTGGATTTGGCAGGGTTCAAAGGGAAACGTTTTGGAAATTTGTCTTTCTATAAAAATAACGCTCTAGTAATCGTGAATGAAGGCGGAGCAACCCGAAGTGAACTTGTGGATCTTATTAAAAATGTCACCCTTCGTGTTCATGATTTATTTGGTGTTGAGTTGGAATCTGAACCTGAGATGATTTCTTAATGTAGTGCGCTTAGAAAATTTGACTTTTATTTTGGGTTTTAGGATAATTGGAATCACATATTCAAATTTCATGCGGAGTAGAAACACGAACCTTATTATTGCTTCCCTTATTATTATCTCCCCAAGGAGAGGCAGCTTCGTGTAAACATTTTTCTATCTGAAATTCACAAGCCTCTCCCGAAACGGAGAGGCTTTTTTGTTTGCACTTTTCTTTAATTACAACAGTCAAAGCATTTATTTTTTTAACCCCATTACTATGCTTTACGCACAAGACTTACCGGAACAATTAACTCACGCTGAGGCTGTGGCTGCCAGCACCCAGGTGTCAGTTGATGGTCATCACCGCCCTGAAAATGAAACCGATCAGGTGAGCTCAACTACCCCAAGGGATAGCGGCGTTTTTGACAGATTACACGAGGTAGTTTATCAAAAGGTACAACCTGAGACTCATGGGGAACGTTTGTTTTTAACTCGATGCTTGCGAGCAGTTCTGGAAACTGGTGGACAGTGGACCGAAGAAGAAACCATGAAGGTGTTAAATGTTCTGCTAGAATCCAGGGAAGGCGCAAAGGTTGTGTTCCGTCAGGAGGAGTTCACCAACAACGGATTCCCGGATTGTCAGGTGGCATAGGCTCACGGCTATCGAAAAACTTGATTTTTTGACAAATATGTGGTTATATTGTGTTCTCACTTATATACCACATATTTTGTTTTATGCACTTGCAGGAAAACGAATCACTGATTAAGACTTTCCACCACCATCCTACGGTTTTTTTGATTAAAGCTTTTAATTATACTGTCGTGAGTTTGCCGTTCTTCTTTGTGGCGACTTTTTTTAGCGGACTTCTGAATACGGCGCAAATGGTAATGCTTTATGCCGGTGTGGCCAGTGTTTTTCTTCTGCTTTTGGCCTATGATCTGTTTTTCTTTTACTTTGACCGCTTGATTATTACCAACAGACGTATTTTGCATGTGGATTGGAATGGAGCTTTTTCAAGATCTGAGCATGAAGCGGAATTAAGTGACATCCAGGATATTGGGACCCAGGAAGCAGGGCTTTTGGCAGTTTTGCCCTTTTTTGATTTTGGAGTTTTTACCGTTGAGACCGCATCGACCCAAACAACTATCATCTTTAAGGACGCACCAGATCCTGAAGGGATCAAGCACTTTGTCTACCATCTAAATGTAAAACCGTCTAGAATAGGAGCATCAGTAACTCCTGTTGATGATACAGCGCGATACGTCCACGACGAAGAGGCTGCTGTCAGCCGACGTCAGTAATAGCAAAGATGAGGCAAACGTCTTTGAGAACACTCTCAGGCCGCAGACACTCAGCGAATATATAGGCCAAGATGAGGTGAAGAAAAATCTGGCTGTTTCTTTGCAGGCTTCAAAAAAGCGTGAAGAACCTCTTGAGCATGCGCTTATTCATGGGCCGCCGGGGTTGGGTAAAACGACTCTGGCTAATATTATGGCTCGTGAAATGGGTGTGAACATTCGTGTGACATCCGGTCCGGCGCTGGAAAAGCAGGGTGACGTGGCTTCAATTATTACCAACCTACGTGATAAAGATATTTTGTTTATTGATGAGATTCATCGTTTGAAACCTGCCGTTGAAGAGGTCTTGTACACGGCAATGGAAGATTTTGGAATTGATTTGATTATAGGAAAAGGTCCATCGGCTAGATCTATGAGATTGCAGCTTCCAAAATTCACATTGATCGGAGCAACCACAAAAATGAGTATGCTTTCTGCACCTCTGCGCGACCGTTTTGGTTTAATTTTTCGTTTGGATTTTTATAAGGAAGCTCAACTTCAAACCATCATTGAGCGTTCGGCCACAATTTTAAACTGTTCCATTGATCAGCAGGCTTCAAGACTTGTTGCGGCATCGGCAAGACAAACACCACGTATTGCGAATCGCCTGCTTCGACGAGTGAGAGATTTTGCCGAGGTCAATGATGCGAAAGTTATTACTGTTGAGATTGTTGAAAAAGCTTTTGATGATTTGGGAATTGATCCGCTTGGACTTGATTCACTGGATCGCAATATTTTGAATACTATTATTGATAAATTTCAAGGTGGCCCGGTGGGCTTGAATACCATTGCCGCTGCGGTAAGTGAAGAACAGGATACCGTGGAAGATATCTATGAGCCTTACCTGCTGAAACTTGGTTTTCTGGAAAGGACACCAAGAGGGCGAACCGTTACACAACTTGCTTACAGACATTTGGGAATACCAACACCAAATACACTTATTTAATATCAATTCATTTTATGAAACGAACTTCCCGTTCCTCTGCGTCTTTTCTTACTCTTGCACTTATAGCTGCAAGCATTGGCTGCGCTACTTTCTTTTTGAGCGGCTGTCAGTTTTTTGGAGGATCAGACAAGGATGTGATCATTGATGAGCAACCCAATGAAAGACGTATAGGTGTGATTCGTTCTTTGGGCGGTCTTAAAACCAGCAATCAGGGGACTCATTTGTTGCAACTTGATGATGGAGACACCGTTTTGTTGAAAAGCCTTGCGATCAATTTGGATGACCCGATGTACTCGGGCAAGATGGTGGAGGTTCGTGGTGCTATTACTTACACAACTGACAACAAACAGCTCATGGAGGTTTTGAATATTGATATAGTTCAGGATACGCCAACACAGGAGATGAAGGAGTTGAGCTGGCAGACCTATGACAATGCTTCAATGGGTTTTAGCATAAAGTATCGAAGCGATATGAAGGTATCTGCATCTGATGATTCTGTTGATTTTGAAAAGAAGGTTGAAGATTCAGCTGAAGTATCTGCTTCAGGTTCCGAGGAGGTAGTGGGCACTCAGGAAACCGCAAAGAGCCATTTGTTCAGAGTTACGGCTGTAGATGCCGGCTCTAAAACTTACCTGGAATGGTTGAAGAGCGAGTTCCCTACTTTGAAGTCTGATAGTTCTGGTGATCTTTTGGTTGCGGGACTTACCAAGAGTAAGGTTGGTGTTTCAAGTCTTGATTCCGTGAAGCATACTGACGGCTCCGTTGTAGATTATTATGTAAGTGGAGATAAGAGTTTTTATGTCATTCATATTGATAGCGGCAATGATAGTAGTTCATTGCAGGATCAAAATATTTTTTATGAGATGCTGGGCAGCTTTACGGCAGGTAATCCATCTTCTGTTACTCAGGAACTTGTTGAAGTAGACGTAGAGAGCACATCAACAACCAGTGATACTGCGACGACCAAACCTGCTCCAACCAGTACAGCATCTGACGAAGATGATGAGAAACCAACTTCAACAACTTCCGGTAGTACAACAACTACTTCGACTTCCGGAAGCACTTCTTCCGGCGGAACTTCCACACCTGCGCCTACACCCGTTGCCCCACCGCCAACTGCACCAGCAAGCACTTCCGGGTCTTCAACAACATCAACAACTTCTACTACTGACACCTCAGATGTAGCAATTTCGGGTTTTACTAAACTTGAGAGTGAGACTTTTAATTTCTCAATGCAGTTTCCAAAGAGCTGGTATTATTCTGGAACCACACCAACGGAATCAGGGGTAGTTCGACATTATGATTTTGGAGATAAGCCGTTGGATGAGGAAGAGGGTTCTGTATCTTTGGATGTTATTTCCGGTTCTGCTCCATCTGGTACTGCGGTTACCGTGAATGGTAAGGATTTGATAAAGGTAACATCTGGTGATGAAGTTCAGTATTATTATGAAGGAGAGGGTTCTAGAGTTTATCGCGTAACTGGTCCGGCATCATCTGCATCGACATTGGCCACGATGGCATCTTCGGTTGAAGAGTAAAAAATTTCTTCATTTGACTTCCCTAAATTAGCACTCTATAATTCAGAGTGCTAATTTGTTTTGATCTTTGTTCAATTTGCGATACTGAGCCGTTTAATGCCAGATAATAAAGCACACGCACGTAAAGAGTAATTCCTTAGGATGGCTTCGGAATCAGCACATTTTATGTTAGACTAGAATGAAATAAAAATAACTTACAAACCTTATGCAACCAGATCACCGTTTTGATAAATTCACCAAGGAAGCGAAGCAGGCACTCATTGTAGCTCAGGAAAAGGCGAAGGAAGCTAAACTGAACTATGTGGGAACCGAACATCTTTTGATCGGTATTCTTTCTCAGGCTAACTCCCTTGGGGCAGCTATTTTGCTGAACTTTGGAGTATCATTGGATAATGTTTATTTGGTTTTGAAAACTGTTGGCCGCATGAACTCTGCTCCGACCACTTCCCAGAAGGGATGGGGTGGATTGAGTGGCTTTGCCAAGAAGGTTATTGAAGGGGCGGTACTTTCGGCTCACCAGTTCAACCATTCGTATGTTGGAACCGAACATTTATTGTATGCGCTGGTTGCCCAGGAAAATACCGCAGCAACAGTTATTTTGGAAAATATGAAGGTCAACCCACAGGATATTAAAGAGCAGCTGGTTCAGACATTTGAAAAGAGTCGTGATATGCAACGCCAGTCACCTACTGAAACTATGGGCAGCCCTCAGGCAGCCGCTGGTATGAATCCAATTGAGTTTTTCTTGAGCGGATTGCACGGGGTTTTGGTTGGTAATATGAATGCCATGAATAACCAGCAAAAAGAACAGTTTAAGGATGGTTATAAGCATAAAGATGATGCGCCTCGTGAAGATAAAACAGCATCAAAAACTCCGGCGTTGAACTATTTTACAACAGATATGATTGCAGAGGCGCGCAAGGGAAAACTTACACCTGTGATCGGACGTAATAAGGAGATTGAACGTACTATTAGTATCCTCTGCCGTAAGACCAAGAATAATCCGGTGCTTATTGGTGAACCGGGTGTCGGTAAGACTGCTATTATTGAAGGTTTGGCTCAGGCGATTGTGGCTGAACAGGTTCCGGACGCTATGCTAGATAAGAAAATCCTTTCACTTTCTATGACTTCGGTTGTGGCCGGTACTAAGTATCGCGGTGAGTTTGAAGAGCGTATTAAACAGATTATTGACGAGGCAGCTTCACTGCAAAATGTGATTTTGTTCATTGATGAACTTCATAGTGTTATTGGAGCAGGATCCGCTGAAGGTAGCCTGGACGCCGCTAACATTTTAAAACCAGCACTCTCACGCGGGAAAATCCAAGTGATAGGTGCAACTACGACAAGTGAATATCGTAAATATATTGAAAGTGACACTGCTTTGGAGCGCCGTTTTCAACCGGTGATGGTGAAGGAGCCAAATGAAGAGGATGCTTTGAAGATTCTTACTGGTATCCGTGAAGGTTTTGAAGAACATCATAGTTTGATTATTAAAGACGAGTCTTTGAAGGCTGCGGTGATTATGTCGAAACGTTATATTAATGACCGTTTCTTACCGGATAAGGCTATCGATCTTTTGGATGAGGCTTGTTCTATCCGCCGCATTAAGGGCAAAGGACAGCTTGATAAAGTTCGTAAACTTCAGAAAGAGCTCAGTAAAATTATTAAGTCCAAGGAGGAGTCAGTTTCCAGCCAGGATTATGAGTATGCTGCTGAACTTCGCAATCGTGAGCTTGAGATCTTGAAAGAGATTGAGGCCAGCAAGCAAATTAAAATCCCTCGCGAGGAGCGAGAATTGATTGATGAGGAAGATATTGCGAAGGTTGTTTCAAATATTACCGGTGTTCCTGTGACACGTTTGGTGAAAGAAGATATGTCACGTTTGATGAAACTTGGTGATACTTTGAAGAAACGTATTATCGGTCAGAATGAAGCGGTTGAAGCTGTGGCACGTTCTATTCAACGTTCACGTGCAGGTATTGCGGCTCCAAACCGCCCAATTGGTTCGTTTATTTTTATGGGACCTACCGGTGTTGGTAAGACTGAGCTGGTTCGAGCTATTGCTGAAGAAGTTTTCAACGACAAAGAGGCTTTGATTAAAATCGATATGAGTGAGTTTATGGAACGCCATAATACTTCTCGTTTGGTTGGTACTACTGCGGGTTATGTTGGTTATGAGGATGGTGGTCAGTTAACTGAAGCCGTACGTCGTAAGCCTTATTCGGTTGTACTGTTTGATGAGATTGAAAAAGCTCATCCGGATGTCTTTAATCTGCTTTTGCAGATTCTTGAGGATGGTATTTTGACTGACAGCAAGGGACGCGCGGTGGATTTTAAGAATACTGTTATTATTATGACTTCCAACATTGGTGCGAAGCGTTTGACTGAACGTGCTGCTCCAATCGGGTTTAGCTTGAGCAGCAATGAACTGGAAAAAGCTGAACAGGATTACGAAAAGATCAAAGAGAATGTTTTGGGTGAATTGAAAGATCATTTCCGCCCTGAATTTTTGAATCGTGTGGATAAGGTTGTTGTGTTCAAGCCACTTACGAACGAAAGTATTAAGGAGATTGTGAAATTGAACATGGGTCATTTGCAAACTCGTTTGAGGGCTAAAAATATTACCCTGGATTTGACTCCAAGCGGTTTGGATCTTATGGCTAAGGTCAGTTATGACCCTCAATATGGCGCACGTCCGGTTCGCCGCAAGATTCAGGAGTTGATTGAGGATGCTTTAACTGAAAAATATCTCCAAGGCGAGTTTACTGACGGTGATACGGTAAAAATACTGGCTGAAGATGACAAATTGATCTTGAAAAAAGGCAGTGCTAAAGCCGCTTCTTCAACTAAATCACCAAGCGGAATTAAATCCACGGCAAAAAAGGCTTCAAAAAACCTGAAAAAGGTCTAGAACCATCTGTTGGCATGGTAACTACCAAAGGTTTGACAGAGCGAATAAAAGCCCCTAAACTACATAGGCTAGAGATGGGGGCTTTTTAAATCCCTGCAAGGTCGCCTCTCCTCAAGCTTTTATACTTAACGACTTTGCAACGGTAAGTTTTTTATGCCTACAAAGGTTTCAACTTCTTCAATGGACGAGCTTCTTCAGGGGCTCACAAATATTGCGTTACCTGAACCAGGTCAACTGGTTGATGGTCTCGTTATTAGTATTTATAAAAATAAGATCCTGGTGGATATTAATGGTGTTGCCACGGGTATGATCAGCGGTCGTGAAGCAAAAGACAGCAGTGATACAATGAAAACTCTCAAAGCTGGAGATGCTGTTTCTGCATACGTGATCGAGGGTGAAAATGACGAAGGTTACATTGTATTGTCTCTCCGTAAAGCAAACCAGGAGAAAACCTGGAAGCGCTTTCAGGATGCTTACCTTAACTCGGAAGTTATTGCTGTTAAGGCTAATGAAGCGAACAAAGGTGGCCTTCTGCTTGAGGTTGATGGTATCAAGGGCTTTATCCCTGTATCTCAGCTGGCTCCTATGCATTATCCACGTGTTAATGATGCTGATGCCGGCCAGATTTTGGTACGTCTCCAGAAATTGATTGGTGAGAAGTTCTCTGTAAAAATTATCAACATCGACAAAGAAAACGGTAAACTTATTCTCTCTGAAAAGGCTGCAATGGAAGACCAGCGTAAGGTTGCTCTTGGCAAGCTTACTATCGGTGATACGGTTAAGGGTACTATCAGTGGTATCGTTAAGTTTGGTATCTTCGTTGCATTTGATGGTCTTGAAGGTTTGGTACATATTTCTGAAATCGCTTGGGGTCACGTTAAGAACCCTGGTGACTTTGGTCGTCTTGGCGACAAGGTTGAAGTACAGGTTATTGGAATTGATGGCGACAAGATCTCCCTCTCTATGAAACGTCTGGTTGCTGATCCATGGTTGGAGGCAGCTAAAGTGTTCAAGATTGGTTCTGTTGTTGAAGGTGAAGTAAACCGTCTGACACCATTTGGTGCTTTCGTTAAATTGAATGATGAAATCAATGGTTTGATTCATGTTACTGAGATCGCCGGTGAAGAACTGAAAGATCCGGGTGAAGTTCTGAAAGTTGGTGATAAGGTAAAAGCGAAAGTTATCGCTGTTGAACCGGAAGAGCACCGTGTAGGTCTTTCTATCAAGGCTTTGACTGAAGAACCAAAGAAAAAGATCAAGAAATCTGAGGATGAAGCTGAAGAAACATCAGAAGAGTCTGAGGAAGAAAAGCCAGCTAAGAAGGCTAAAAAAGAGTAATACTTAGACTGATATCTGTTCGGGAGAGTCCTGAATATACTTTTCAAAAGCAAGTTTTCCATTGAAATCGCCGGTTACCCCCTCATGCGGGGTGCCGGCGGTTTGCGAGTAGATGAAACCGTTTCGGTAAACCGTTTCCGTGTGGAGGATTTTGTTGTCGGGATTGTTCATGATAATGAAGTTCACTCGGCCATTGAGTCCGCTGTATTTGGTGTACCCGTTTTTCTTTTCTTCGGTGAGTTGAATCCCCCACTTTTTGAAATCACTGATCATCTCCAGAGTTCGAAGGTATCCAACTGCACCGGCAACCGGTTTGCCATGGTAGGTGATGTTTTGGTCGTCGTA
>JADZCU010000009.1 GCA_020851415.1 Candidatus Peregrinibacteria bacterium
TCAAAAATATCATCACTGATATGAAACTCTTTTGCGTTGCTGCGAACATAACTCAAAGCGGCGCGTGCGGACTCCTGCATAACATCACCCAGACTACCGGTAAGAATCAGGTTCTTACTACCTTTCATTCGTGCAGCCTCAATAAAAATAATATCACCACCAAATGGAGTCCAAGCCAGTCCGGTCGCCACACCAACAGTATCTTCGTGGCTCTTCATTTCATACTCATATTTTTCAACACCCAAATAATACTCAATATCGGCCGCCCCGATTTTACTGACTTTCTTTTTACTTTCAACAGTCTCCTTGGCAATTTTACGGCAGATTGCTCCAAGTTCACGTTCAAGTTCACGAAGTCCCGCCTCAAAAGTATAAGAACGCACAACCTTTAAAATCGCTTCATCCGTCATCTCAAACGGGTGCTTTTCAAGGCCGTTATAAGCCATTTGTTTTGGCAACAAATATCTATGAGCGATGACAAGTTTTTCCTCTTCGGTATAACCGGCAAGTTCAATGATTTCCATACGATCCAAGAGTGCCGATGGAATCGGATCAAGAAAGTTGGCCGTCAAAATAAAGAAAGTTTTCGAAAGATCAAAAGGCACATCCAGATAATGATCCGTGAAAATATTGTTCTGTTCAGGATCCAGCACCTCTAAAAGTGCCGAAGCGGGATCCCCCTGAAAATCGTGCCCCAGTTTATCAATTTCATCAAGCATGAAAACAGGATTATTACATCCGGCTCTCTTAATACTTTGAACAATTCTACCCGGCATGGCGCCGACATACGTACGACGATGGCCGCGAATGTCAGCCTCATCACGCACGCCGCCAAGTGAAGTATGAATAAACATACGTCCCAGGGCACGTGCTACAGATTTACCAAGAGATGTTTTTCCAACACCCGGAGGTCCCACAAAGCATAAAATAGTTGCACCGCAACGCTCATTCAATTGGCACACCGCAAGATATTCCAAAATACGCTCTTTAATCTTATCCAAACCATAATGGTCTTCATCCAGAATTTTTCTGGCAACTTTTACGTCAATTTTATTTTTACAGCTCTTATCCCACGGCATGTCACAAAGCCATTCAATATAAGTTCGAGCCACAGTGAACTCAGGAGAAAAAGAAACAATTTTCTTTAATCGATCTAGTTCTTTCATGGCAATTTTCTCCACCTCTGCAGGCATTTTTGACTCTTTAATGCGAACCTTCAATTCTTTAATTTCACCCTCATCACTCATGCCATCCATTCCTCCAAACGCGGAGTCTTCTTTGTCACCAAGCTGCTTTTTAATAGCTTTCATTTCCTGGCGAAGTAAAAATTCACGTTCGGTTTTATTCATCTGTTTGGAAACATCAGAACGGATTTTTTTTCGCAGTTTTAAAAGTTCAATTTCACGGTTCAAGGCTTCAATAATTTTCCCAAGACGTTCAGCCGGATTGGTAAGAGCAAGTAACTCCTGCTTCTTTTTTAAATCGAGAGTCAAAAAAGAACAAGTGACATCTGCCACCTGATCAATGTCCGTTATATTTTCAAGGTTAATAAGCACCTCCTGAGGTAAGGCCTTTCCCTCATGTACGGCCACGCGAATCAGGCTTTTCATTTCATCAGACATTGCCGCAAGATTTATATCTTTACTGTCAGCAGCCGGAGCAAGTTCAATCTTCGCCAATACAACTGGATTAAGCTGTATGAAATCGTTTACTACAAATCGAGAAATACCCTCTACAAGAACCATAGCCTCTTGTCCCGTAGTTCCTTTAATAACCTGCAAAATAGAAACCGCGGTTCCAACCTCATACAAATTACTAACCGGAGGTACCGGTTTGCCGGAATCCTTTTGCGAAAGAAGTCCAACCATAACACCTTTCTCAAAAGCTTCCTCAATACTCTTGATGAGATTGGTGTCCTTTATATAAACAGTCACCACCATTGTAGGAAAAACCACTATGTCTTTCAGCGGAACAATCAACATCTCTTTTGGCATGAGATATTGTTTCTCAGGGCCCGGGTTCAAAAGGTTATTAAAATCCTGCTCAGTCATTGGGGTAAATGCTAAAAATAATCCCTCTATTATAGCAAAAAATAGTCAAAACGTCCATTCGCCCTCCACACCAATATATAGGATCATTAATGCAAAAATTAGAAAACAAAAAAAACATATGTAAACAAAACATGGCTTGTAGAAGGCATTCGCGAATTGTTGAAGAAGTGAATTTGTGATAAGATGTAAAGATTTAAAAAAATAAAAATTAACAAAAAAATATGAAAAACCCATTTTCTACAAATAGCGACAAGAACCAGGAAAAAGTAAACGACGATACTTCAGTGGCTGCAGAGAAAGCCGCTCAAAACCCTGATGTTGCAACCTCTACAAAAGTGAAAGTTATAGCAGCTCTATTGATAGTGGGTTTTGCTGCATACGTCGCTTATTGGGTGCAGGAACCTACCGATCTTCGCGCTGACATCCTTTCTTCAACACAAGAAAGCCCAGCACCATCCGTGCCGGTTACCACTGAAAGCAGTCAGATGGTGGCCATGGACATGCCTCTTACGTCAGAAGTAAATGAGGAAGTAAGTAATGTGGTAGAGGTAAGTATTAACGATTTCGCCTTCAGTCCCGGTCTTATGGAAATAGACAAGGGAACAACAGTAAAGTGGACAAACAACGATACAGTCCCACACACCGTTACTGGTGAAGATTTCACCAGCGGAACCTTAAATACAGGTGAAACATATGAACATACCTTCCCTGAAGATGGCGAATTTAGCTATACATGCTCATTCCACCCGCAAATGCAGGGTAAAGTAGTAGTTGGTGTAGTGGTAAAGGCGGAAACCGTAGATCCTTTCGTATCTGACATTGTGGAACCGGAAACAGTTCTCCCAGTCTCAGACTCTGAAGAAGTACTTCCTATGGAAACTTCAACAACATCCGAAGTAATGGCTCTAGATACACTTTCTCCATCAGCATTGGAAACTCCGGAAACAGAAGTTGAAGTAATGCCAGTTGTAACAACAAATGTTTCGTCAAAAGATCTTTCAGACGGTGAACTGACCGTAGAAGAAAAATCCATGGAAACACACAACGCGGCATCCGAATCGGATCCAAAATCATTGGCCAAATCAGGTCCGGAAGATATCCTCTATGTAGGAATGTTCATCGGAATCCTGTATTTCACACGCAAAAAAGCCTTCGGATTCTCAAAATAAGTCAATTAAAGCAGGAATTTACGACTCAGTAGCCAAAAATTCTTGTGAAGCCAAAGAAAAGAGGATACACTCGCTGTGTATCCTCTTTTGGTATTCATGGAATTTGTCAGTCACTGGATAGCCGAACTTATCGTTTTTATTGGGAACCAGGCCCGTGTTTTTTGGGAGAATGTCACATTATTAAACTTCAGTACTTCACAAATCCTGCTCGATATAATTATCGTAGCGGTAATTTTTTATTTCCTCTTTTCCATCCTGAAAGGAAGCCGCGCTCTTCATGTGCTTATCGGGCTTGGCTTTATAGGAGGTCTTTTTATTGTCAGTAGAGTATTTCAGCTGGTTGCGCTCAGTTGGCTTTTGGAAAGATTTTTTACAATTATCCTGGTTGCCATCCCGGTACTTTTTCAACAGGAGTTTCGTATGGCACTGGAGCGACTGGGGCACACCAAACTGTTTTTGCAGCACAAAGAACAGGAAATCGAACGCATGACACAGGAAATAGTAAACGCCTGCACTCACTTGGCCGGTAAAAAAATAGGTGCCTTGATTGTTTTGCAGCAAAACATAACTCTCAAAGAGTACGAAGACACCGGCATATCACTTCAGGCGAAAGTATCCGCAGAGCTCATTGAGGCAATTTTCCACACAACTTCACCAATGCACGATGGCGCAATAATAATTGGGAATCAGCGAATCCGTTCGGCATCCAGCATTTTGCCTCACTCTTATAAAAACACGCCCGGTCTTGGAACAAGACACAAAGCAGCACTTGGCCTAAGTGAAACAACGGACGCAGCCGTCATTGTCGTATCTGAAGAAAAGGGGACCATCTCATTTGCAAAAGGTGGATCATTGGAAAAAAACATACAGGCGGATATGTTATATAAACTCATCATTCAGACCCTACAACCACCTCGACCCAAAAAAAATCACCGTAAAAAATCATGAAATCACTTCTTAACAACTGGCAACTAAAGCTCCTCGCTTTCTTCACGGCGGCTCTGCTGTGGATGTTTGTCGTCGGGATAGAAAATACGGTGTACCTTTTCCCGGAATCGCTGGAGGTAAAAGCATTAGACTTGGGAAAAACTCTCAGTATGCAGGAGAAAATATCTCCCATAAAACTCTATATTCGTACCGAAGGGGACATAAAAAAAACACTCAACAAAAACAGTTTTGACGTAAGCGTAGATCTGGCCGGTAAACAGAGTGGAACCTACGATTTGCCGGTTTTAGTTTCCACCAGTAACCCTAAAGTCAGCATCGTAAAAGTAGACCCCGCTACGGTAAAAGTTACCGTGGTTCCGGTAATGGAAAAGCAGGTCAAAGTAACAACCAAAGTTAAAGGAATACCTCTAAAAGGCTACCACCTTGAAAACATAGAAAGCACAATCGATGAGGTAAATATAAAAGCAGGCCAGTCGATGCTGGATAAAATACAACAAATTGAAGCGGTCATTACTCTGAACGGAACAGAAGACACAACTTTCAAACAAACTGTGGCACTCACATTGCCGGAAAATCTCGGACTCACGTCCGAAAATTTAACAATTGAACCGGAAAGCACAGAATTAAGAGTAAATATCATTGCAGATGAATTACCGTCACCACCAACTCAGGAGACACAAGAAACATCAAACACCTCACAAACAAGCGTTATAGTACCCATAGTGCTCAGTGGGGCAAATCCAGATTTTGAGGTGGAAAAAATAACACCGTCAACCATGCAAATCACCATCGAAGGTGATACCGAAGTCATTCAAAAAATTCAGTACAACGACGTTGGCGTACTGATAGATCTTACGGAAATCACAAAGCCGGGCGAAATACAAATCCTGGCGGAATGGATAACGGTTCCTGAGGGTGTAAAAATTAAAGACTGGTCGCCTCGAACAGTTATAATCAACGAGAAATAAAACTACTCAATCATATCAATCTGCTTCAGCAAATCAGAAGATATTTTGCTTGATTCGCTGCGCTCTTCCGATTCCCTGGCCGTAAGGAAAGCTTTATCCAAAATATGGCCGGCGTCGCGTAGTCCGTCCACCAAAGCTTCAACTTTCTTCACCTGTTTTTGTTCAATTTTTGAGCGCTTATGGAGCGCTTTCATTTCTTCCTGTTCTTCATGAAAAAGTTGAATCATCTGTTCCATATCTGTTTCCCGCATGTTTAAAATACGGTCTTCCATCTGCAGTCTTTCCGTACTGCTGAGCGACTGTATGGAAAGTGACGACGCCATTAACTGATACAACTCTTTTTTTAATTCTTTACGATTCATAACGTATAAAATTTAAGCAACAGCACTATCTGAGTCTGACAACGTATTCATACTTCTCTGGTAGGCAATAGCCTCATTTTGTTTACCTTTTGGTGTGCCAATGCCGCCCGGCTGCAGATCTACCACCTGAATAATGCCGTCCTTCACCCGCACCGTAAAACGTCCGATAAAAGCAACTTTGGATTCCCAGTTGTTCATCTTGTACTGCGTAAGAACCTGAGAGAGACCTTCCATATTTTTATCCATTTGATCCTTAATAAAAATCGGAACCAAAGAGCGGACAACAAGTCCTGAAAATCTTTCAAGCTGCTTATTTCGCTTTTCTTCAGCATATTTCTGCTCTGCCTCAGCATCTTTTTCAGTGCCATCTATGCGAGTAAAAATAGTTTCATTGGTGAAATGTTCTTTTGCAAATTTTTCCGCATCAGCCAAAGAACTAAAATCATGTGATGTTTCCTTCTCAGGTTTTTCACCAATAATCATTTTCCCGTTTCGGGAAATGCGCTGCGTTTTGGTCGTTACTCTGTAATTACCATCAACCCCCTTAATCACCTCAAGCCACAATTTATTCCAGTTTTCTGTGTCGTCTTTCTTTTGATGAACCAAATTAATATTTACAGACACACGTGCACCGACTTTAGCTTTACTCGATTTAAGCCACGCCAAATCCCTTGCAAAAGTATTGGCAAACTTTTCAGCCGGAGCTGAAGCGCCACCTTCTTTGCTATCAAACCTGCTTCCTGGCCACGTTGGTTTAGCGTCGGTAGTACCTGAAAAAGCTACATAAGATGAATCCACAGCTTGTCCGGAAGGGTCAAGAATGCGCAAAAATTTACCGGAAGTATCACGCTGCAAAATAACATGCTTATTTACCCCGTTGTCGTTATAAACATAATCTCTGCTTTTTCCCGGATTGCAGAAAAACATAATCGCCTTTTTTTCATCGGGGGCAAGTTCTGCCATCCCGCCTGCCTGCAGTTTTTGCACCACGCGGGAAATCTGAAACAGCCAGTACTCTTGAGTATTTTTTGCCGGTTCTTTTTCCTGAGGTTTATCTTTTGGCTTTGCTTCGGGAACTTTGCCTACCATACCAGCCGCAGCAGGTTTTTTCTTCTTGTCTGTTGGAGTGTAGAGTGGAGCCTCATCCAAAACCAGTTTATCAAGACCGGAGTACATTGGATCTCCCACATGCTTTTTCTCAACTTCATCATAATGTTTCTGTTGCTTTTCACGAAAGCCGGAAAGCATCTCTTCAAGTTCAGCGATAGTTTTATCAACAACATCCTGATCAGTTTTAACCTTTTCACCGCTCTTACCAGCCCATTTTTTTGCTTCGGACAAAAATCTTTTTAGTTCAAACCATTTCTGCAAAAAATTCAAATATGCCTCTTCAACAACCGGATCAATTTCGCGCTTTGTTGAAAGCTTCATTGGCTTATCCTTGGACTTTTTAAGAGCATCTTCGCTTGGTCGTGAAAACTCGTAATAAGTTTCAATTTTCTTCAATTTCAAATCGGCATTTTTAAGTGCCTCTTCAGCCTCGCGCAAAGTATCGGCCAAAGTTTTTTCTTTCTCCGCCGAACCGGGTTCATAAACTTCAGAGCCTTTTGCCAGCTCATATACAAACCTGTCAGAAAAATACTGGAACTTGCAGGTAAGATTTTGAGAAAACTTCATCATAAATTTTTGTTTTATTTTTATCTGATAATTATACCACAAATCCACCCGGGCGACAAAGCCTAAAAAGGGCTTTCCATATAGCTTAAAGTGCCCAATCTATGATACTAGTTGGTCGCATGAATGAAGTTTGCATTCCAATCCGGGCAAAAAATATAAAAGATCTCCAAAAACAAATCCGGAAGATTGAACCTTTTGCCGATCTCATAGAAGTGTGGGTCGATCAATTCCAGCAGGAAATAGAACCAATTCAACTCAAAAATATCAGTAAAAAACCTCTACTTTTGGTAAATAAGCCCAAAAATGAACAGGGGAACGCGCCAACTTCCCAGCAAAAGCGCGTGCAACAGCTCATAAATTTCATCTCCATCAAGCCAAAATACATAGATATAAGCGTTAACACCGCAAATAAATTATTAAGCCTGCTCAAATCGTCTTGCCCAAAAAGCACTCAGCTCATACTTTCGTATCATAACTTTCAAAAAACACCCTCTCTCAAAACACTCAAAAAAATAGTTCAAAAAGCCATGAAATCCGGAGCAGACATGGCAAAAATTGCGGTCTATGCCAACAAATCAGAAGACAATCTCATCATTTTTGAACTTTTAGGATGGGCAAAAAAGAAAAAATACCCTATGATTGGCCACTGTATGGGCAAAAAAGGCAAAATTTCCAGAATTGTGGCTCCCGCCCTCGGTTCACGAATTATCTTCGTATCGGCTGACGAAAAAACATCATCCGCACCCGGCCAAATAACTCTGGAGCAGTACCGGAATTACCAATCACTAATCTCAGACTCAATATGAAAATCGGCATCGTAGGACTTCCAAACGTAGGCAAATCAACACTCTTCAACGCCCTCACACGCTCAAAAGGAGCCATGGCGGCAAACTATCCGTTTTGCACGATAGAACCAAACGTAGGAATCGTTGAGGTTCCCGACGAGCGCATGTACAAACTGAAAGAAATCGTAAAAACCGAAAAAGTGGTTCCGGCAATTGTTGAATTTGTGGATATTGCAGGTCTCGTAAAAGGAGCCAGTGAAGGGGAAGGTTTGGGAAACCAGTTTTTGGCACACATACGCGAGTGTGATGCTATCGCACAAGTAGTGCGTGCGTTTAATGATGACAATATTATTCATGTACATAACTCAGTGGACCCGCGCAGAGACATAGAAATTATTGAAACAGAGCTGATTCTGGCGGATCTCCAGACGTTAGAGAAACGTGTGGGAAAAGCGGCCAGCGATGCCAAATCAGGCGATGCAAAAAAGAAAGACTATCATACACTCCTGGTAAAAGTTGAGGAGGCACTCAAAACCGGGAAAAAAATGATCGACCTCGATCTCACCCCGGAAGAAACACTCGCAGTCCGCGATCTACATTTGCTTACAGCAAAGCCATTTCTCTACGTTGCCAACATGCACGAAAACGAAGTTGGAAAAGCAAACATAGATGAACTCAAAAAAACTCTCGGACTCAACGCCAATCAAAAAGTAATCCCAATTTCTGCAAAAATTGAAGAAGAACTTGGCGAACTATCTCAGGAAGAAGCAGCCGCATTCCTCCAGGACATTGGCCTAAAAGAAACTGGACTCAACTCACTCATCAAAGCCGCCTACGAAACATTGGGATTAGCCACATATTTCACTGCAGGCGTTCAAGAAGTACGCGCCTGGACCATTCACAAAGGTGATACAGCTCCAAAAGCTGCCGGCGTTATCCACACCGATTTCGAAAAAGGTTTCATCAAAGCCGAAGTCGTCCGCTGGGAAGATCTGGTAAAATACGGAGGAGAAGCGGGAGCTAAAGATAAAGGTGTTCTCAGATTGGAAGGAAAAGAGTATATCGTAAAAGACGGCGACGTAATGCACTTCTTCTTCGCAAACTAACACA
>JADZCU010000010.1 GCA_020851415.1 Candidatus Peregrinibacteria bacterium
CTCTTCAGCCGCATCAATTACGCGTGCCATCATTTCGATATTGTCTTCGGCCTGTCCCACCGTTTGAGTTCCGTAGTCGGTTTTTCCGAATGCGTTGTTGTTGTATCTTTCTTTTACCGATGCCTTCATCGCCGCCAATCTCTGTACCATTTGCGACAACTCCATTTTGGCAATCTGCTTCAACATTTCCCTGGTCTGTTCAATGCGTACAGGATCACTTTCTGGATTCTTTTTTTCCTGATTGAGGTATGCTATTAAATCTGCTTTGGCTCCGAACGGATCTCCTGCCATCAGTTTCTTGCGGCCTTCGATCATTTTCTTTTCTTTTTCTCCTGCTGTTTTTTCATCCAGTTCCATTGAAACTTCCATTTCGATTAACTTGAACTTGGCTTCAAGCGCCATCTGTTTATCTTTCGGCAGTTTGGCAAATTCGGGGGTCTTTTGGATGTTCCCTTTTTCGTCCATCGTCACGTATTTCTTTTCTTCTTCGGTTAATCCGGTGGTCATGAGTTCCCGTGTTTTGAGTGCCACTTTCAAGTTTGCCAAATCGCTCAACTGCAAGTTCACTTTGCTCAGTGTGTTTTCATACAGTGTGATGTACATGGGATCTACAAATTTTGTTTTATCGATCGTCTGTAGTTGCTTCAAAACGTTTCCCAAATCGGTCATGGCGGTGTCTACTGAACCGCTTATTTCTGCAAGTTTTTCAGGTTTTTCTTTACTGTCTTTCACCGCAACCGAGATTTTTTCCATGGTTGGTTGTACCGCATCAAATGCAGTTTTTGCCGGTTTCAGAATTCTCATGTTCTCTTTGTCTGCTTTTATTTCCGGAACATCATCAGCGCTGTCTAGTAGAGCTGAATCCTGAGTTCGTTCCAGTCGGTATCCGGCTATTTCGGCTTCCTGGTCTTTGAGTGGTCCGAGCACGGACATCAATATCGCCTGCATTTCTGCCGGCAACGCTTCTACTTTCCACAAATAGATTTCACTTTCCTGCGCTGAGCCCAGGGCTTGTTCGGCTGCGTCGTATGCTGTATTGAATTCCGGTGACCTCACGCCACCTTTCTTTTTCGCTTCTCTGGCTTTTTTCAACTCAGCCTCTATTTTTGGAAGATGCGTTTTTCCAGATTCAACATCGTTGAACAACGGAACGTACTGTTTCACCGTTGCTAATTCAGATTTCAAACTTCCCGCCAATAAATCCATGACTGCTAAATCTGCTTCGGGATCTTTTGCTTTCAGGGCTGCCTGCCCCTGATTTACGATCTCCTTTAAAGTCGAGGAAATGTCTTTTTTGTATCCGGAAACTTTATCTTTTGATTGTTGTTGTGTGAGTTTACTGTCTGCATCTGCCAGCATTTTCCCGGCTTTGCTTACTTCAGTATGAAACAGGTCTTTTTTGGCCTGCAGCTCTGTTACCACTTTATCTTTTTTTTCTTTCTGTGCCTGAGCTTCCACCCCCTTAATTTGCCCACGCTCGGCCTGAAAAAATTCTCCGCCCATTTACTTTGATGTTTATTTTATTTTTGAGCTTTATTTATCTTATTATTTTAACATATTTATGGCTTTTTTTACAGGCTATTAGCCATTTTGACACTGATTTTTGACATTTCTAAAAGTCCTTTTAAGGAAAAGGTTATTATTTAGGCTCAATATTAAGTTTAAACTTTGTAAATTTTGCTATTCAGAAGCGCTTTTTGGCTGACTTTCATGCCGATGTGAGATCCTGTTTTTGCTTTTGCGACGTTTTTTCTGTCGATTTGCATTTCTGCAACTTCTTGCAGGAACAGGTGACCTTCGGCCTGAATATATATGTGATCACCATTTTTGAGTGGAGTCGTGAGCTTGATAATTGCTACTGCAATTTTTTCCAAATAGTGAGTTACTGTGCCGGCTTCTTTGAGTTTTGAAGGGAGGTTTGCGGGGACGCTTGAGTTTTGAGTAGTGTTCTGTGAACTAAAACTGTTCGTGGATGGTGAGACGCGCGGGGTGGAAGATATTTTATTTAATCGGTTTATTCCAGATTTTTTATTGAGTCGATCTGCTACTGGATTTTTGACTGGCGCGAGCGCTCGTTTTGAATTTGCTAAAAGACCTGCCTCTTTGCGGTCCAGGGCAGTGAGAATTAACTTTTGACGTGCCTGCGTAACGATGGCTTTGTTGCGCATGTAGGCCGGAATTTTCAGTGTTTCTGGATCGTTGGGGTGCTTCATGCCTGTATTATATTCTGATATACTCAACGAGTCGAGGTTTGGATCTTGTCCTCAGGCACGCTTGTTCGCCCCAGCCGGGCTCACATCGCTAAGCGTCTGGCCTCACTCTCCCGCAAGCGGGAACCGTGCCCGTTCGGCCAGACGGTTGCCTTCGAACAAGATCCAAACCTCGACAACTTAAATATCAAAAAATCATTATGGATAATCAGAAAATTGCGGCGGTTTTTCAGGAAATTGCGGATGTATTGGAGATACAGGGGGCGAATAAGTTTCGGGTTTTGGCTTATCAGAAAGCGGCACGCACGATTGGAGAACTGGCGAGAGATTTGAAGGATATTTATCAGAAAGATCCGAAAAATCTTGAAGAGATTCCGGGTATTGGTAAAGATCTGGCTTTGAAAATTGCTGAACTTATTTCTACGGGCAAGTGTCAGTATCACATAGATTTATTGAAGAATTTTCCGACGGGGCTTTTGGATATGTTGAGGGTGCGCGGGGTTGGACCTAAAAAAGTGAAACTGTTTTATGCCAGCCTGCAGATTGATACGATCGAAAAATTACGGAAAGCCGCGCAAGAGGGAAAGCTGCGGGATCTTCCAAAAATGGGTGAAAAAAGTGAAGCTGAAATTCTGAAATCTTTGGATGACTACGATAAACACCAGGAGCGAATGATGCTTTCTGAAGCCATTCAACAGGTTGATCTGATTTTAAAATATATGAAGAAATGTCCGGGCGTGACACGCGTGGAGCATGCCGGGAGTTTGCGCCGCATGAAAGATACTGTTGGTGATTTGGATATTTTAGCGGCGGTGAAAAATCCGGAGAAAGATCATAAAAAAGTGATGGATTATTTTATTAAATATGAAGAGGTTGAGAAGGTCATCGCCAATGGTGAAACCAAAACTTCCGTGATTTTGAAAAGCGGTGTTCAGGCGGATTTGAGAGTGATTGATGAAGAGCGCTTTGGTGCAGCCATGCATTATTTTACCGGTTCCAAGGCTCATAATGTTTCTATCCGTGATCGGGCGAAAAAGATGGGTTTGAAAATTAATGAGTATGGTGTTTTTAAAATTGTGGAGAAAAAAAATGGTGAAACTGAAGAGGTTTTTTATAAGGGAAAAACCGAAGAGGATGTTTTTGCCAGTGTAGGACTTCCTTTTATTCCACCGGAAATGCGTGAGGATCGCGGTGAGATTGAATTGGCTTTGGAAGGTAAATTACCGAAGCCGGTTGAACTGAAAGATCTGCGTGGTGACATGCATGTGCATAGTAAGTGGAGTGATGGTTCACAGGAGATTGAAGAGGTTGCGAGAGCATATATGGCAGCGGGTTTTGAGTATATTGCACTGACGGATCATTCACCCGCCGTTGCGGTTGCACACGGGCTCACACCGGAACGTTTTGAAATGCAGTGGGATGAGATTGATGAACTGAATGCGGATTTTGCCAAAGAAGCAAAAAAAGGCGCAAAACCTTTTGTAATTTTGAAGGGTGTCGAGTGTGATATTAAACCGGATGGATCGATGGATTTGCCGGATAAAGTTTTGAAGCATTTTGATATTGTGGTGGCTTCCGTGCATTCACGTTTTAATATGACTGAAAAGGAACAGACTGAGCGTATTTTGAAGGCTTTTCAAAATCCTTATGTGAAAATTTGGGGACATCCGAGCGGGCGATTGATCAATCAACGTGAACCGTATGCGATTGATATGGAACGGATGATTGATGCGGCGATTCATCATGGGATTGCGCTGGAAATTGACGGGCAACCGGATCGTCTGGATTTGTTTGATTACTACTGCAAAATGGCGAAAGATAAAGGAGCCAAGTTCACCGTTGATTCGGATTCGCATCATATCAACCAGATTAAAAATCTGGAGTTTGGTATTGCTGTGGCGAAAAGAGGATGGGTTGAAAAGAAGGATGTGCTCAATACTTTGCCGCTCAAAGAGCTCCTGAAGTTTTGGGAGAAAAGGAAGTAGCGATTGAAGATAGTTGGCTAGAAGAAGCTTCTGACGACCTTTACGTCATCCAGATGCGTCATCCCATCTTTTTCCGGGGTCTCCAAAATAAGAGGAATGGAATGTGTTTCTGCAAATTTGGCGATAGCCTGAAGACCTGAAATATTGATACTTCCCCGTCCAATGTTGTCATGACGATCCACACGACTGCCGAGATCTTTTTTTGAGTCGTTGAAATGGAAACAGGAGAGCGTTTTTATACCGACAAGTTGATCATAAATTTTGAGAGTTTTTTCAACTTCTTCCGGAGAACTAATGTCGTAACCGGCCGCCCAGATGTGCGCTGTATCAAGACATGATTTGAGTCTTGGGCTAAAACCGTGCAGCCCTTTCCAGACCTCACCAAGTTCTTCCAATTGATACCCGATTTCAGTCCCCTGGCCCGCGGTGTTTTCCAGTATGTAGTCGAGGCCGAGATGCTTGGTTTCTTCGATGACAATTTTGGCGTTTTCGATGACGTTTTCGATGGCTTCCTGCCTGTCATCTTCTAATGATTTGCCAATGTGTACGACTATTCCATGGCCACCGAGTTCGTGGAGCCTTTCAAAATCGGTTTTGATATCTTTGAGTGCCCAGGGAATATCGCTCATTGGTTTGCCGAAATTGAGCAAGTAGGAGCTGTGGGCAACGACATGTTTGATGTCGTATTTTTTACAGAGTTCTTTGAAAAGTTTGGCATCCTGCGGGTCTATTGGTTTTACGGTTCGGCTGCGCGGACTTTTGGTGAACAGTTGCATGGCGTTACAGCCGTATTCGTTACCGGTTTTTTCGGCTGCCTGAGCGAAGCCGCCGGCTATGGACATGTGTGAACCGAGGATGAGCATTTTGCTTGATTTACTTTCTATTAGCCTTAAGTTAAACTCACAGCCGTATGAAAGCAAGGAATTTAAAAGTGGCTTTGGTTCATGATTTTCTGGTGAAGCTTGGCGGGGCGGAAAGAGTGTTGAAAGTGCTGGCTGACATGTACCCCGATGCTCCGATTTATACACTTCTGTATGATGAGGATGCTTGCGGAAGTGAATTTGCCAAGGATCGTGTTCGCCCTTCGTTTTTGCAAAAAGCACCGGCGTTTTTGAGAAAGCGACAGAAGTTTTTGTTCCCGTGGATGCCGCGAGCGGTGGAGAGTTTTGATCTGTCTGAGTTTGATGTGGTGATTAGTTCCAGTAACGCTTTTGCGCATGGAATTTTGGTTCCTTCAAACACGCTGCATGTGTGTTATTGTCATTCGCCGATGCGCTATGCATGGGATTACGCTCACGAATATTTGAAGGAACAAAAGATTACCGGACTGAAGGCTTTTGTGATTGAACGAATGATGATGAAAGTGCGAATGTGGGATCAGCTTGCTTCGGACAGAGTGGATTATTACATTGCGAATTCGAAGCATGTTCAGAAACGTATTCGCAAATACTATCGCAAAGATTCCGAAGTTTTGTATCCTGCTGTTGATACCAGAAAGTTTAAACCGGAGAAAAAAAATGAAGATTATTTTTTGATCGTTTCGGCACTTACGCCGTTTAAGAAAATCGACCTGGCGATTGAGCTTTTTAATAAAGTGGGGAAACGATTGGTAGTTATTGGTTCAGGAGCTCAGATGGATTATTTAAAAAGCATTGCCGGTCCGACTGTGGAAATTTTGGGGAGGAAGGATGATGACACCGTGCGGGAGTATTTGGAAAACTGCAGAGGGTATATTCTACCGGCTGAAGAGGACTTTGGCATAGCTCCCGTTGAGGCAATGGCCTGCGGAAAACCGGTGCTGGCTTATGGAAAAGGGGGCGCCCTTGAAACCGTGATCCCGGGTGTTACCGGGGAGCTTTTTTATGAAGCGACTGTGGAATCCATGGAAGACGGATTGGGCAGGTTGATTGTGAATGAGAAGGAGTATGATGCTGAAAAAATTCATAAACATGCCAATCAGTTTTCCAAACAGCATTTTGTGGAACATTTTGAGAAACTGCTGGAGAGTTACCTTGCCAAGACGACCTATCTTGATGCGTAGTAACATGAAATGGTCTTTTTTGAACGTGTCCCGTTTGCTACAATGGGCTCCCTTTATGAGTTTCTTGTGAATAGCGTTTCTCTTTACCGAAAATACCGTCCGCAGAATTTTGCCAGTCTGGTTGGGCAGGAACATGTGAGTTCGACTTTGCATAGTGCCTTAAAAAGCGGTCGTACGGCTCATGCGTATCTTTTTACCGGCCCAAGAGGTACGGGGAAAACTTCATCTGCGCGTATTTTGGCGAAGGCGATGAACTGTCTGGATTTACAGGATGGTGAACCTTGTGAGAAATGTGAGATTTGCAGCGATATCAATGAGGGAAGACTTATTGATGTGATTGAGATTGATGCGGCTTCAAACCGCGGTATTGATGAGATGCGTGATTTGCGTGAGAAGATTCATTTTGCTCCGACCCGTGCAAAGTATAAAGTGTATATTATCGATGAGGTACATATGCTCACAAAAGAGGCTTTTAATGCCCTTTTGAAGACTTTGGAGGAACCGCCTGCCCATGTGTATTTTATTTTGGCGACTACGGAGGTTCATAAAATTCCCGAGACTATTTTGTCCCGCTGTCAGCGTTTTGATTTTAGAAGAATTGCGGATAAGGCCATGATTGATCGGTTGCAGTTTATTGCTGATAGTGAGCAAATTAAGGCTGAGACAAAAGCGTTGGCTGCTATCTCACATCATGCCGACGGTGGGCTTCGTGATGCGATTGGGTTACTGGAAAAGCTTTCAGTGGATGGTGAAATTACGCTTGAACATGCGAGTCAGGTTTTGGGTTTAAGTGGGTTTGCTTCTCTTGAAAAGTTATATCAACTTTTGGGGGCTTCCGATGCGAAAAATGCTTTGGATGAAATCCAACAGTTGTATGTTCAGGGTTTTGATTTACAACAATTTACCAAAAGTTTTTTGGAATATATGCGTAAACAGTTGGTAGCGAATGTTGAGTCCGGAAATAATGCTCAGATCTCTCAGGTGGTTCGATGGTTGGATATTTTCCGCGAGGCTTATGACCAGGCTCGTTATAGTCCTTTGCCTTCACTGGCTTTGGAAATTGCGGTGGTGAAAGCTTGTGGACTTGTGAGTGCGCCAGTTGCGGTGGCGCCAGTGAGTGCTGCACCATCTGTTGCGAGAGTTGCGCCTGTTGCTGCGGTTGCTTCTGTGCAGAGTGCCCCAGTTTCGAAACCAAATGTGGGAGGTTCAACAGCGGTTGCCAACGATATTCCAAAAGCCGCTCTGCCAATTACGGCAGCCGTTGCAGAAAGTATGGCAGAACGTACGCATCAGGGACTTGATGTGAGTTTTGATATGGTGAAAAGTAAATGGGCAAGAATTTTGGAACATATGAAATCGCCCACAGCGAAGCGGGCTTTTCAGGGTGCGCGATTGCACGAGGTGAGCGGAGGAGTTGTGACGCTTGGATTTGCGACGAATTTTAATATGGAAAAAATGATGGAACTGGCGCTGCGTCTTGAGCTGGAAGGTGCTTTGGCTGCTGTTATCGGGCAACCACTCAGTGTAAAAGGGATTGTGTTGAAAGGTGTTTCTATGTCTGTACCTACGCCTATTGCTGCGGCAGAACCTGAGCGCGACGAACTGGCTGACACGGTTGCAGCTATGTTTGATGGACAGGTGATTTAGTAGAAATTGATCGCGGGAAATTGCCGTCGATGGTTCGACGGGGTGTGTTTTCCTTGGTGCTCAGTTTTTTATTTTATCATTTTGATGAACTCGTTTTCGTCTAGTACCGGGACTTTGAGTTTTTCGGCGTTTTTGAGTTTGCTGCCAGGGTTTTCTCCGCAGACGAGGTAGCTTGTTTTTGCGCTGACACTGCTTTGGATTTTGCCGCCGAGTTGGCGGATTTTTTCTTTGGCTTCATCACGGGACATTTGCGAGAGCGTGCCGGTTACTACGAAGCTGAGGCCTTTGAATTTTTGTTCCTGCTTGTTTTCGGCTTCTGAAATAGTTACTCCCACTTTTTCCAGTTTTTGCAGGAGCAGTTGATTTTTTTCTTTGTGGAACCAGTCGGTTAATTCTTCGGCAACTTTTGTGCCAATGCCTTCGATTTCTTCGAGTTTTTCTTTGCTGAATGTACTGCCGATCTGGATGAGTTCGGCTATGGTGAGCTCATCGTGACGTTTTTCGGCATTGATGTAGTGTGCTAAATCTATGGCTGTTTCTTCACCGACCATTCGAATGCCGAGTGCCACGAGCAGTCTTTCCAGTAGAACTTTTTTAGTTTTTTCTATGGCGGAAACTACGTTTTCGGCGCGTTTATCTTTGAAAAGAGGGAGTGACAGGAAATCGTCTTTGGTGAGCGCAAAAATGTCTGCCGGGTCGTCCACTAACTGATTTTCCAAGAGTTGATCGATAATTTTTTCACCGAGTCCGTCGATGCCAAATGCGGCAACGAAATGGATGAATTTTTCACGATCCTGAGCGAAACATTCCGGGTTTGTACAGCGGTGCGCAGATTCGCCTTCTATGCGAACGGCTTTGGCGCCGCAGGCAGGACAGTGTGTTGGAAATTTGAAAACTTTTTCGTGGCCGTTGCGGAGATCTTTGAGTGATTCGACAACTTCCGGAATGACGTCTCCTGCTTTCTGAATGATTACGGTGTCACCAATACGGATATCTTTGCGAGCTAGTTCGTCTTCGTTGTGGAGTGTGGCGCGTGAAATGGTTGAACCGGCTACTTTTACGGGACGCAGAATCGCTACCGGAGTGAGAACGCCGGTGCGCCCTACCTGTATGTGAATGTCCAAAACCTGAGTTGTTGTTTGTGCGGCCGGAAATTTATAGGCGATAGCGTATCGTGGAGCTTTTGCGGTGAATCCCAAAGTTTTTTGCTGGGATTTTTCGTTTACTTTGATAACGATCCCATCAATTTCGTATGGGAGTGCGTCACGTTTTTCGTGCCAACTTTTGAGGAATTGTACGACTTCTTCGATGTCGTTACAGAAACGGAATTCACGATTTACCTTGAGCCCCAGGTCAAAAAAGAGTTCGAGTGTTTCCTGCTGAGTTTTTGGTTGTCTTTCCAAACTGTTTTTTCCCAGTTCGTAGAAATATGCCGAGAGGTTTCTGGAAGCGGCAATTTCCGGATCGAGCTGGCGGACTGTTCCTGCGGCGGAATTTCTGGCATTGGCAAACTCCTCTTCCCCAAGCCTTTTTTGGTCTTCGTTGATTTTCTGAAAATCCGCTTTGGTTATGTATACTTCGCCGGAAACTTCCAGATCGATTTCTTTGTTGAGTTCAAGTGGTATGCTTTCGATAGTTCGGATGGTGTGCGTGATGTCTTCACCTTCTTCTCCGTCACCACGACTGAGGGCTTTTTCCAGTTTTCCGTTTTTGTAGTGCAGCGTCACATTGAGACCGTCTATTTTGAGTTCACAGACAAAATGGATTTTTTCTTCGGGGACTATTTTTTGAATGCGATCGTACCAGTCGCGGACATCTTCTTCGGAAAAGGCATCCTGCAGGCTTTTTTTTGCAGTTAAGTGTTTAATTTTGGCAAATTTGCCCGATAGCACGCTTCCGACACGTTGAGTTGGTGAGTCAGGAGTGATAAATTCCGGGTACTCTTCTTCAAGGCGCTTGAGTTCCGCCTTCAGTGAATCACGAACTGATTCTTCCACCTCGGACTTATCCAAGACGAAGTACTGATAGTTCAGATCTTTGATCTTTTCCTTGAGTTTTAGGATGCGCTCCTTGGCTTCTTTTCTATTCATAACTGGATGTTAGTGTAGCGGAAACTGTTCAAAACCACAATTTTAGCTTAAATCAAATGGCTTTTTCCTTTTGTATATGCCCAAAGTCGCCCCTTTTAGAAAACCGGTTTTTGTGGTATAATAAAAAGATATTTTAATGACTTTTTATGGCTCAAATGTCACGCGAAGAAGCTGAGAAGAAAATTATTGATATGCAGTCGGTGGAAATTTCGCCACAAACGCAGGATGCGCTGAATAAACCACTGGAACTTGAAGGGGGGCTTGAACAAAAAGACCGTGATTTTTTAGTCATGGTTGAAGAGAAGATCAGCAAAGGTGAAATCCAGCTTTTTAAACCGGGTACGCTTTTGAATACAGCTGTTTACCAAAATCTGGATGAACAAGCTCAGGCAAGAGCAGAACTCGACGCTTATAATATGCTTTCTACTATTCGAGAAATGCATAAGTTGTGGACAAGCGGCCAAAAAGAAACGTATCAACTTTCAAATCTTGTTCATAAAATTCGTATTACCAAGGAACGCCTTGAAGAGATCGGCGGGGATATTTATATAATTTAGTCCGACAGACTTTATGTCAGGAGAAAAACAAAAATCAGATCTGCCGATACTGAAAACCGACGGTGATAAAAAGTTCCAGAAAGATATGGAACAGCGCCTGGTGATTGATACGGAAGGGCAGGGAGACACAAAACCTGATGCGATGAAATCCTGGGAAAAACTTTTGGCGCGCATTGATGAGTCGGTGAAAAGTGATAAAAATTTACGCGAAACTATACGGAAAGCGTCGGAGAATCCGGAGCTTTCAAAGGAGCTTCGCGATCATTTGCGTAAGCTGGTAGAAACGGCTGATGCACGTGATCAGGAGTTGGAGAAATCTGAATCGGAACGCAAGAAATTGGCAGGTGACATTGAAAAACCGGATGAAAAAAAGAAGCCGGATGATAAACCAAAATTTAAGCCTGCTTTTTCCGCCAATGACGGTTCTGAAAAGAAACCAGGAGATAAAGTACCAGCCGATGCCTCTGCTGATAAGCAGAAACCTGGCGAGGCAGGAGCCAAGACGGATCCGAATAAAAAAGAGAAATCAAAGGAACCGCGTGTTGATCTGGAGGCGGTAAAGAAAATGTCCATGGGGGAACTTCTGGGACAAATGTTTGAATCTTTGGGGAGGCTTTCTGAAAGTTTTGGAGCTGTATTTGGCAACAAGGATTCAAAAGAACTTGCTGGAAAAACTGTGGCAAAATTTAGTGATGAAGAGCTTCAAAAAATCGCTTTGGATTTACAAAAAGGGAAAGACACCAAGTTCACTTCCCAAGACCAGGCTACCGAATATGTTTGCGGCGTCTTGAATTTACCTCTTCGAAAAACTCCTCAGGAGTTTCTTCATTCATTGCAACTTTCAGGGTTGGTGCTTGAGCAGGATATGGACAGGAAAAAAGAGATGAAGGTTGGAGATGTGATCTTTTTCCAGAAAGCACAGGCTCCAGGCGTTCCAGCGTACATTGCTGTTGTTTCCAGCGTTGAGCCGTACCGGATTACAACCGTACCGGAAAATGGCGGTATCCCTTCGGAAATGCTTCTTGATCAGTCCAGTTACTTCAAAAATGGCTGGTATGGATTTATTAAAATTCCGCGAAAGGAAGGCCAGGCTCCGCCCGCCGCTTTGCAAAAACCTTAAAATTCAGGTATAATTAACTGAATATCTCGAACCTTATGGCAGACGACATCATCATCAATACAGGCGCCGGAACAGGCGATCAATCACAACCGGCTAATACTGGTAGCACTCAGCAGGCTTCAACCGCGCAGACCGCCGGTAATCAATCCGTTGCAGCCCCGCCAGCCTCTATTGACTTGGCGGCAGCTGTTCCTGCACAACCAAAACCTGCAAACCAGGGTATTAATCTGGAAGAGGCCGCTATGATGGAGACCACAACAATGGCGCCTCCTGAGAAGTTTTCTGTACCAACTTTGGTAAAAGAGAAATTTCCCGACTTGATGCAGTTGATAAAGGAGACTGAATCAATGAATGACGAGGAACGTGATTATTGGTTTCAGATATTGCCGATAATGACCGAGGATCAGATTAAAAAATTCCGCGATATTCTTTTGAATGAAAAACAGCAGCTTCAACGTCTTGATAAAGAGTATGAAAATGAGCTGAAGAGTTTAAATGAAAAACATCTGCTTGAATGGAAAGAGTTTGAATCAAAAGAAAAACGTAAAGCTTTACAGGCTGCCGAACAGCAATCCAAGGCAGAAGAAGCTCAATTGGAAGAAGAGCTTCTGAAACGTCTTTCAAGTTAATTCATGTTTTATTGATCGACCGGTTTTGCGATTAGAACCAATCGTTTTAAGTTGGTGCCTATTGGCGTACAGGTAATGAGCGTGAGCTTGTTGGTTCCGTCCTGCGTGAGGATGTCTACTTTGTCGGGTGTTACAATCGTTTTTTCATATACCTGGTAGATATATTTTTTTTGCTGGTAATAGATAATAATTTTATCACCGACACTTACTTCATGTAGTAATGCAAAGACATCTTTAAATCTTCCCGGATCCCAAACAAAATATGAGCTGTGTCCGGTAATTACCACGTTGCCGTTCATACCCGGGTATGCGGTTCCGGGATAATGGACGACACCGTTTTGTAATGATTCTTGAATATCTTTTTCGAGGGCGCCCCAGTCACGCTTGATGAGGTTTTCCGTTTTGACGTTTACGATCGGGACATTTTTATTGATACCGGGAATAATAATCCGGTCATCGGGCGGGGCGATATCTATGGCGATTGGAGGTATCTGCTTTTTCATCTGATCCTGGCTTTTTACCACCGGCAGGAGTTCCTGTGTTGAGCTGTCAGCAGACGGCTGCAACATTTTTTCGATGAAGGGACTTAAACTGTATTCTCCACGCAGTCGATCCAGCTTGAGCATAATGAGGTCTGCGTATGAAGAAAAATTTACGGCGAAAAACAGTATGACGAATATTAGGGCTGACGTCGCAAACCATTCTAAAAACCTCCAGAATTTTGTTTTGAAATCCGGATCGTACTGTTCTTCAGATTTTTCTTCTTTTGGTTTGCCAATTTTTTGCCAACCGTTAAATTTTTTTAAGGCGTCTTTGATAGCATCCTGCGGAGATTTTTGCGCAGGTTTTGGTGTGTTTTTATGAATATCAGCGGGGGCATGAGCCGCTGGTATGTGTAATTGATAATGGCTTTCCTGAGGTGTTTTTTTGACAATTTCGTACTGTGAACTCAGCGAAGATTCTCCTTCGGGAAGTTGATTTTTTTGAGATGAATTATTGACGTTTTTTTTGTGTGAAGATGGAGGCATGAAGCAACATCAGTTTTCTATTGATTTATATTAGTTAATTTTTGCATGTACGTCAAAAAAGGCACCTTTGAAAATTGAGGATTATCGCGTGATTTTTTATTCGATGATTCCACCACCAACAACTCGGTCGTTATCGTAGAAGACTACCGACTGTCCGGGAGTGATTGCTCGCTGCGGTCTAATAAACTCTACGGTCGCTGTTTCTGAGTCCTGAATTTGCAATTTTGCTGGTTGTGAAAAAAATCTGTAACGGATTTTTGCTTCGTATGTTGATGGCTCTGATTTTTTCTCAGTGTCGGATGGATCGATAAAAGTCATCGTGTTGGTGTTGAATGTACTGGTATATAAATCTTCTTCCAATCCTACGATAACGCTGTTTGTCTTCGTATCAAGCTTGATGACATACCACGGCTTACCCTGAAGGTGTTCTTTTCCTTTGATACCGCCAATACCCAAACCTTTACGCTGGCCGATTGTATAGAGTGGCAGTCCGCTATGTGTTCCGATTTGCTCGCCGTTTTTGGTTACGATGGGACCGGACTTGAAATGCTGTTTTTCAAGATATCTTTTGAGGAAAGGGCCATGCGTACTTTCCGGGAAAAAACAGAGATTTTGACTTTCTTTCTGCTTGTTTACTTCATCAATACCGAATTTTTTGGCGAGTTCTCGTACTTGGGGTTTTGTGTATTCACCAATGGGAAATAAAACGTGTTTCAGCTTTTCCTGGGTCAGCGTATAGAGAAAATAGCTTTGATCTTTGCTTTCATCTTTCGCTTTTCTGAGCTGATACTTTATTTCTCCATTTATCAATTCCTGAGTGATGCGCGCATAGTGACCGGTTGCTATGTAGTCAGCACCAAGCTCTTTCATTTTTTGCAAAAAAAGTCCGAATTTGACGTTGCGGTTGCATTCAATGCAGGGGTTTGGGGTGATTCCGTTTTTATAGCCATCAACAAACACATCTACGACATCACGTTTGAACGGATCTTCAAAATTCAGGACATAGAAAGGTATACCAAGCTTGTGAGCAATCTGACGTGTGCGCGCCAATCCTTCCAGGGTGCAACATTTGTTTTGCGGAAACTGCTTAATGTCTTCTGTTGAATATATCGTTGGATCTGTCCAAAAGCGGAGATGAATACCGATAACGTCATAACCCTGCTCTTTTAAGAGACATGCTGTTACAGAGGAATCAACACCGCCTGACATTCCTACCAGAACCTTCTTTTTTGTCTTTTCTACGGCCATTTAGTATGCCTGTCAATTATGAAAAAAGTTTGACTTTGCGCATTCCTTATGCCACAATTTCCTATCCATAGCAACCTCATTCCCCCTTTATGAGGAACACTACCAAAAATCAGATTTCTGAGGCAAATTCGGAAAATGGTATTCATCTTGAGAGTATCATTTCGGAGGTTAAGAGATATATGCCGAATTTTAACGAAAGCCGTTTTACCAAGGCTTTTGAGTTTGCTGCGAATGCTCATGCCGGCCAGGTTCGAAAGGATGGTTCACCATATATCACGCATCCTTTTGAGGCTACACGTATTCTCACTTCACTGCATGTGGATGAAGATACTTTGATTGCCGCTCTCCTTCATGATGTACCTGAAGATACCGAAAAAACTATTGAAGATATTGACGCGGCTTTTGGAAAAAAAGTTGCCTTTTTGGTTGATGGCATTACCAAGTTGGCAAAAGTGCATTATCAGCACGACATGGAGCAACGACAGATTGAGTCTTTGAAAAAACTCTTTCTTCATACAGCAAAAGATCCGCGCATTATTATTATCAAACTGGCAGATCGTTTGCATAATATGAGGACGCTTCATTTTATTACGAAAGAACAGAAGCGTGTCCGTATTTCACGTGAGACTCTTGAAATTTTTGTACCAATCGCCAATTTGCTCGGTATTGAGGAACTGAAGGCTGAACTTGAAGATTTGTGTTTTAAGTATTTGTTTCCCGACGAGTACGCGACTATTTCTGAGCGCATGAAGCGCACGAGAGAAAAGAATAAAAAATATCTGGATGAGACACAAAAAATGGTTGATGATGCTTTACGCGTAGAGCATTTGCAGGCAATGGTTTACGGTCGCTACAGGCATCTGTACGGTATTTATAAGGAACTTGTATCATCCGGGAAGCGCCTGGATGAGTTTGATGATGTTATATCTTTGCGCATTTTGGTTCCTGAAAAAGATGATTGTTATAAGGCACTTGGCGTTATTCATTCTTTGTATAAACCAAAACCGGGTAAATTTAAGGATTATATCGCAGTTCCAAAGATGAACGGTTATCAGAGTTTGCATACCGTGGTGTTTGGACTTAATGGGCTTTCGTCCGAGTTCCAAATTCGCACCAATACTATGCATCTGGACGCGGAATATGGAGTTGCGGCGCATTACTTTAATACCAATACAAAAAATAAAAAGAACCTGCTTGAAGAGGACAAACGTGCGACCTGGATTGAAAAAATTATTCAGATGCAAAAAAAGGAATCGGCGAATGCAGAATTTATTCAGGATTTAAAACTTGATGTTTTTAAGGATCGTATTTTCGTGTTTACTCCAAAAGGCAGGGCTATTGATTTGCCGCAGGATGCTACCTGTATAGACTTTGCCTACCAGGTGCACACCGACGTTGGACACCGGGCTTTGAAAGCTGAGGTCAACGGCCAAATGGTGCCGCTGGCGACTCAATTGCAAAATGGTGATACGGTTCGTATTATTGTTTCTGATTTTGCCAAAGGGCCAAGTCGTTCATGGCTTCCTTTTGCTAAAACAACGGCAGCGAAAAACCGTATCCGTGATTATTTCAAACATGCTTCGCGAGATGCGAGACTTAATTCCGGTCGTACTATTTTGCAAAAAGAGTTGGATCGTGCCGGACTTGGACTTTTGAAGAATCTATCTTTCCGTAAAACGCTCAAATATTTGAAGAAACATACCGAGTATAAAGCTTTTGATGATGTGCTTATTGCCATCGGTGAAGGCTCAATTAGCGCGATAGAGTTTCTTTCAGAGTTGTATCCGAATAAGACGGCCACAGTTGGTGTCTTAGGTTATTTTGAGCGATTTTTCCGATGGAAGCGAAAAGAACAGATTACTCCAGTGGCGATTAAGATTGTGAGTCAGGACGGTGTTGGTCAGTTGGAAAAGATTTTGAAAGTTGTCTCATCGCTTCAGTTAAATGCCTTGGTTACCAAAGCTTACCTGACGCCGATACGAAAGGACTTTATTTGTAAGCAGATTCTGGCTATTAATAATTTCTCTCAAATTTCAGAACTGTTCCAAAACCTGGAGCAGATTGATGGAATCCGCAGTGTACAACGCCTGTTCTGGCAACGCCGTCTGTTTTTTATATTTAGTAGCATAGTGACTTTTGGATTCTGGGTCGCTCATCCGTTTGTTTTGCATGAATTGAGCACAACTACCGACCGTCAGATGGAGTTCAACCTTTCGACTTTGATTATGTATGGCGGTTTGTTTATGCTTTTTATTATGGTGCTTTTGCTGAAGAGAGTGACTGTTCGCAGTTTTCCGGAGCTCCGTGAGACGGTTGTTTTGTGGACTGTCACCTTTATGATGATCTTTGTGGCTGCGGTTACTTTGGTGGCCGAAGTGCTGTTTTTTAATATCAATTTCAATTGGCTGATAGGTGGTGGTATGTTCCTGGGATTAACAGCCTACCTGGTGAAGGAGTTTTTGCAGGAGCGCAGCCGTGCTGTGTAGTTTCCATTTTGATGAAAAAATTGAGTTTAATATTGACAGGAGACGGTTTTGGTATTAAATTTACGCCCACTTTACGGTATATTTGGTGTAATTTGGGGTAATTTTGCACTTATTATGAGTTCAGCAAACACAATGGAAAACGGC
>JADZCU010000011.1 GCA_020851415.1 Candidatus Peregrinibacteria bacterium
GTATCTCTTTTTTTACTATTTTGCAGAAGATGCAGTCCATAAATGAAAATTTAAAAAAGCCCTCATATAGTACGTGAGGGCTTTTTATAATTCAATCGGATGAGGCCGGAACTATTTTACCGCCTCTGAGAGTTTGTATACGGCGCGACCTACACGTACGAAGTGTGGGTTTTTCTGGAGATTGAGGGAGATAGTTCCCTTTTTGACCTGGCGTTGCTTGAGAACACCCTGGATGATTTCCTGCTTTGTCATTGGGCTCTTTTTGCGGAGGAGGTCTTCGATTACATCTGCAACTGTTCCTTTCTTATAACCCCATTCTTTGAGGGCGTAGAGACCGCGACCTACGAGGACGAATTGATCGTAGCGGATAAGTTCGTTGTGAACAGCCTGGGTTGTTACCACTTTTTTGTCGAAACCTGATTCGGCAATCTTGTTGGCGATTTCAACGAAGTGAAGTGGAGCTGTAGATTTTTTGAGTACGATGTACGCTTTATCACGGATACTTCGAGGATTGATGTGTCTCCAGGAGATCAGACCAAAGCCTTCTTTTACGCGCTTCATACGCTTGTCCGTTTCAAGAGAAGATGTGATAAGGCTTGGTTCGTATTTCTTAACTTTTTCGAGCTGAGCTGTGATTTCTTCGATAACTGCAGCATCCGGCATAACGTCTCCTTTTTTTGTCAGAATGGAGAGGCCAGTTTCAATGATGTTTTTGATAACTTCGAGTGGAACTGAACTGAGTCTCCAGAATGGTTTGAAGACGTTTGTCTTTTCCATACAGATGAGTTCTGGATTGATGTTCAGTGCAAGTTTCACAATATTACCGTCAACCTGTTGGCTGCTGGTAATGCGATTGAGCACTTCTGATACCAGTTTATCTTCGAGGTATACTCCGCCACTTTTTGTAACGATTTCTTTGGCGATTTTGTTGATTGAGCTCAGTTTCGTATTTTCTACGGTGCGGCGAAGTTTGCCGAGAGCAATTTTTTCGATTTGACGAATGCGTTCACGGGTAACCGAGAAAGCCTGACCGATTTTCTCTAAAGTTTGCTTTGGTTTGTTATCAAGACTGAAGCGTTTAATAATGACCTCTTTTTCTTTACTTGTGAGCACCATAAACATGTCCTCGATGATTTCACTGAGGTTCATTTTAGTGCTGCCTGCTGCTGCGCCTGACTGATTTTGCATGGTGGTGTTGCTAGTATCCATAACTCTCAGGTGATTAGATTTCTTATAGTTGCGTTTCGCAGCTTATTTATTATTGAGAATAGTGTCAAGCAAGAAATTTGATTTAACAGCAAACCTATTTTTTAGAATTTTCTTGCCCCAAAAGGATAGTATATTACTGACCTGTGGCATGTTTGTCAATATCTTTTTCGTTGCTCAAATGTAAGCCATTTATTGAATTTGGCTTGTACAATGATTCATTTTAGGGTTTTTGGTTGGGAATTCACCAAATAGAGCTTCTTTGGTATTATAAGATGGTGAGCCGGGATGGTGGAATTGGTAGACACGCTAGCCTTAGGAGCTAGTGCCCACAAGGCGTGGAGGTTCGAGTCCTCTTCCCGGCACCAAAGTAATGCAAAAAATCCACAGTGAAAGGAATGTGAATTTCTTTTCGAAGTACATTTATTTTTGTCTTGCAGCCTTTATTACATCTCGCAGTTTAGCGACAGCTTCCCTGTAGGCTTTTTCGATGCGCTCGCGGTCGGCGCTTGTTACGTCGTAATAATTTTCGTTGTCGTACTTTGGAATTGTGAATTTTACCGCCTGCATTTCTGCCGGGATCAGACGTCCAACATTTGATGGAAACGGAGCGTATCCACTTACTGTATTGCCATCTTTATCCAGGATGAGGTCCTGAAGATAAAATCCCTCGGCTTTTTCATTTTCATCCATTGCGGCGGCCGATACTGAACAAAAAATTATGCTTGGGCAGCACTGCCATCCAGCGGGGAAACGATCTTTCAGATGACTTTCAAGCTTTATGTATTTCTGAATGTGAGCTTCTACAATTGCTGGGCTTAGCGGATCTTCAATACCAAGGTATGTGTCAGCGGCCTGAACATAGTCTTTTAGGCTTTGAGTTGGCACATTTCTGCCCCAAGCCAGAGCGTATCCATCCTCATCCATGCGACCCTGAAGTTGTGTGGCGTAATCTGCATCAGCTTTCAGTGCGGCAGCTATTTTGCGTGCAGTGTTGTTTGATGGAATCTCGTTTGAGCTCATGAATTCTGGCATAAAGTTTCTTTCTTATATATAGGTATATTATTGATGATCAGTATTTATGGGAAGTTTATTTTACTGATTCATATCCAACGTTGGATCTTTTGATTTTTTACTTCCTGGTTGTTTGGATTTGGTAGGTGGCTTTACGATTGTTGGATTGCCCGAAATACTTGGTGGCTTCACAAGGGTTGGAGCTCCTGAAATGCTCTGAGGTTTTACGAGGGTTGGGTTGCCGGAAATACTGGGCGGCTTTACCAAGGTTGGGTTGCCCGA
>JADZCU010000012.1 GCA_020851415.1 Candidatus Peregrinibacteria bacterium
CTCATAACCCGGAGGTCGGTGGTTCGAATCCACCCCCCGCAACCAAAAAAACTCTGGCTGGGTAGCTCAGTTGGTTAGAGCACGGGACTCATAAGCCCGGGGTCGGCGGTTCGAATCCGCCCCCAGCTACCAGAAATTTCACTGCGTGAAATTCGAGAATTAAGATTTAGATTAAGGTGAAGAATTAAGGTTTTACCTTTTTTGTTATATACTGCCTTTGTATGAAGCTTAATATTTTTTCTAAGGAGGAGGAACATTATTACCGAGCTTTTCAAAAGTTTCGGGATGATCTTTTTTTGCCTGTTAGTAAACAGCTCGCCGCTAAAGGAGTTAAGCCGGATCATTTGAGTTATTTGGGTGTACTTTTGATTATTCCTTTTGTTTTCTTTTTTGCGTCGAATCCGTGGCTTTCGGCAATTTGTTTAACTTTGAATGTTTTACTGGATTGCCTGGATGGACCGCTGGCACGATATACTCATACTGCTTCTGATCGCGGGGCTTTGGTTGATTTGATTTGTGATTACGGAAGTTTTTCAGCTGTGTTTATCACTATTGCGTACTATGGCTTGATGACTCCTTTTTGGGCCGCACTCTATTTTGTTCAATATGCCTTGATGCTGTATCTGGTGACGTATTGCCGTCGTAAAAATATTCGTTTCTTCCCGGTTGTTCGTTCAAAATATTATCTGTATTTGATGTTGTTGTGGCTGCTTGTAACAGGGCTTAACTGGTTTGACCCTTTCTTGGTGCTGTTTGGTGTTTATATGACTGCAACAAATATTTTTTTATTTGATAGCATACGATGTTCGAAGAGATCTTAAAATCTTTTTATTACTTTTTGCCAGCGTATTTGGCGAACGCCGCACCGGTTATTTTTGATCAATTTCGTTTACTTAAAAATCTGAAGAAGCCGATTGATGGAGGTCGAAAAATGGGAAATGATTATATTTTTGGGACTACTAAAACATGGCGTGGCCTTGTTGCTGGTGTACTTGTTGGAACACTTACGGGTCTTTTGCAGGCTGCTCTTTATTTAAATTCAGGAGAAGCGAAAGGTATGGAAAGTCCGTGGTTCTTTTTTGTTCGATATAATTTTGAGAATGCATTATTTTTAGGTGCGCTGCTTGGTTTTGGGATATTGGTTGGTGATCTTGTTAAAAGTTTTTTTAAGCGACGACTACATATAAAAAGTACTGATCCCTTTTTTCCATTTGATCAGTTGGATTATTTAGGTGCACTTTTTTTGGGAACTTTATTTTTTCCAATTCCACTACTGAATTTTTTGATAATTTTGCTGTTGTCTCCTCTTTTACCGATATTGGCAAATATCACCGCATATACATTGGGGTGGAAGAAGGTTTGGTGGTAAAAATTTCGGGTAGGCGGGTTGGTGGTTGGAAAGGGTTTTTAACGATATTAGATTTACTTTTTTACAACACTGCCCTGCGTTATTCATTTATCAGACTTGCTACGTATTTTTTGATACCGGCGTAGGAGCCACCGTTTGGAAGTAAAATGTACTGACCTGATTTATTTTTACTTGAGTAAAGGTAGTTGGATGTACTGAGTACGTTTCCGGCTTTGATTTCGAATTCCTGATATTTTTGTACCATAGATAAGCCATCGTAAAAGGCTATGTCTGTTTCGAGTTTCTGCTGAATTGTGGCGTATAGTTTGAGTAAGGTTGGCAGATCCTGAATCAGGTTTGAAGCTATGATTTTGTCTTTTACGGCTTTCAGTATGAGCTGTTGTCTGTTGCTTCTATCGAAATCGCTGTTGGCTTTGCGGCTTCTGGCGTACTCAAGAGCTTTCTCGCCGCTCATATGTTGCAGTCCTTTTTTGAATTGAACTACTTTGTAGCTGAAGTTTTTCCCGGGATATCTATTGTCATATAGATCGTTTGGTACGTCGACGTCGATGCCACCGATTGTATCAATGACCTCGGTAAATATGCTGAAATCTACAACTGCATAATGTTTTATGGGTATGTTGGTGATGCTGAAAATGGCATCTGCCAGCTTTTGGACACCGTAAGCGTTATAGAGTTCATTGATTTTTCTCCCTTTGTAACTGAGATCCCGAGGTATGCTCAGGGTGGTTATGGCTTTGTTATCCGGGTTTATATTGAGCACCATAAGCGAATCTGTGAGCCCCTGATTTATGCCGATAAGCAGCACGCTTGTGCTGTTTTCATCAATTGGTTGAACGCTGGTTTCGAGTCTGAGTTTTGTGTTTTTATCGGCAAGTTCGTTAATTATCCCCTCTTTTTCTTTAATTAAGGCTTCCAGTTTTTGCTGTGTTTTTTGAAATGTAATTTGGGATTCACTTAATTGATCATCTTTTTGATTTACTTTTCCGGCGAGCTGATTGTTGCTGTTGTTCATGCTTTTGACATATTCTTTTATGTTTCCCATGTCATTTTGCATAACTTTTATCAGATTTTCGTTTTGCTCCTTTAACTCACCCACTTCATCAATAAGGCTGTTGATTTGTTGTTCTTTGTGGAGGATTTTTGATTGGTTGCTTTTGGTTACCGCTGAAAAGCCAACGGTCATAATGAGGAGACAAACAACTACTGCTCCAAAAATAACCTGTAGATTTTTGATTTGTTCTTCGAGATTTTTCATCAGCTGATATCAATACCAATACGAGCGGAAATTTCCTGATCAACGAAATCTTTTTTACGTCCGTACTTCATACGTGAGTACTGCGTTACGATGTCGCCGATTTTCCTATTTGCGGCCGACATATCGTAAATTGTTTCAAGCGAGAATGGACGTGAAGTGGCGTTGTTGATGCTGAGCTTGATATAGGCTTTGTAGTTGGCGATACCAAGCACGTCCTGTTCTGTTAGTACCGGAGCGTATTCTTTTGACATGTATTCTGC
>JADZCU010000013.1 GCA_020851415.1 Candidatus Peregrinibacteria bacterium
AAGTTAACCTGGATTGGTTCGTTTGCCAGTTTTTCGATACCTTCACAGATACCTGAAGAAGATATGGTTATGTTTCTGGCACCGATATTCAGGCCATCTTTATCGTTCATAATTCGAACTGATTCCAGAACATTATCGTAATTCATAAACGGTTCTCCCATACCCATAAAAACGATGTTGCTGATCTTTTTGTTCTCTTTTTGAAGTAGTTGTGCGTAAAAAAGTATCTGGTCGGCTATTTCTTCTCCTTTCAGATTTCGACCAAATTTCATTGTACCGGTTGCACAAAATTTACAGCCAAGCTGGCAACCTACCTGACTTGATACGCAAACTGAACTGCGACCATCCTGAAAGCGCATGAGTACGGCCTCAATCCTCTTCCCGTCTGTGAGTTCAAAGAGTGCTTTTGTGGTGCATCCATCCTTTGAGTTCATCACAATAACCGGTTTTACCGAAAATATGGGAACCTCTCTGGATAATTTTTCCTGAAGTTCATGAGGTATAGTGGAGATCTGGTCGTAACTACTTTTGCCTTCCTGGCAGACTGCGTGAAGAATTTGCTTCACACGGTATTTTGGTAGTTTATGCTCAGAAAACCATAATTCTAATGCGGTTTTTGCAATCATATTCCGTTTTTGACAAGCCCTGTTGTTGGAGGGTAAACAACAGGATTTTAATCGAGTTTTTTGTTTTTGCAAAGCGAAAATCTCATTTTCTAAATTCTAAATTTTTGACCCTTTTGTGCATTTAAGAAAAAGTATAGTTCAGTTTTTTTATATTTTTACAAAAAACACTATGCACTTTGCAATTTTTACAGATGCTCTTAATAAAGCACATTTTATTCAAAAGGGTCTGAAGGGTGAGGATATTTCTTCAAAGATTTTTCAGGATTTTCATGAAATTCACCTCTACAAGTTTTTGAACTCGTTTGACGGGATTTTTATAGTAAGTGATGAGCCATCCAAATATGAAAATTTCTTAACAGAACTTTTTGAGTTTGATGATCAATTTGTTGCAGTTCTTTTTTCAACCAATAAATCCGATCAAATACAATCGTTTTTATCTCAGTTTCCGGCTTTCACATTTTTTTGCGATCCGTTTCCATTTAGAAAAATAGCTTATGAGCTTCGAACCTCGCTCTACAACATTAAAGAAGTTCTGGATGACAGCAAATATATTTTGCGAGATATATCCCTCGATGTTGAAGGGCATATGGTTCGTATGGGTGATTATGCTGTGTATCTTCGCAATAAGGAGTTTTCCTTGTTGCGCTACTTTATGTCACATCCGGGAAAACTTTTAACGCGTACCACTATTCTTGAAGACGTATGGGATCAAAATACAAACCTCATGACAAACACTGTTGATGTCCATGTGAGCCAGCTTCGAAAGAAAATAAAAAAGTATACCGGTACCAGCTATATCAAAACTATCCCTTGTCTTGGCTACGTTTTTGAATAGAAACTAAAAAATAAAATTCGCTTCACTCAAGAAGGGTTATTGTTTATAATTCACTATTGTGAATCCTTGTTGATATCTATGAGCCTTACCCAAGAACTTTCTTTACCGGAAATTTACTCGTCATTGAGCCAGCAAATTGAACAGCTCCTCGTGCTTTTATCGCAGAAGGAGCGTTTTGTTGTTGAGCGTCGTTTCAGTCTGACCACTGATAAGAGGTCTACTCTTGAAGAGATTGGTCAGCATTTTAATGTTACCCGTGAGCGCATCAGACAAATTGAAAAGAATGCGATGCAAAAGCTTCGTCGTAACATAGAAAATTATAATGTTTTTGCGATTAACAATGCGGCATTTGCCATTTTAAAAACGCATGGCGATGTTTTACGTGAGGATCTTCTTCTGGGAGAGCTGTTAATGTCTTATCCGGATGTGAATGTGGGAAGTGTTGTTCTTTTACTTTCTTTGGATAAGCGTTTTGTCCACGTTTTGAATACGATCCACTATCATCCGTATTTTTATAACGCGCAGTATACACAGGCTGTTTTGGAAAAAGTTTGTGAAACCACCATAAGTTACCTTCAATCTGTTAAAAAAACTCAAAAGGTTCTGGAATGTTCAAAGGTTCTTGAAGCTAAAGTTCCGGAATCGCAGGTTTTGCAGCCAGCTTCTTTTGTTTCACTTTTTCAGATACACAAATCTTTTAAGCTTGTTGATAACGACCAGGTTGGTTTGAATACCTGGAGAGATATTAATCCAAGAACACTCAGAGATAAGATTTTCTTTATTCTTCGAAAAAATAAATCTCCTCTTCACTTTGTTGATATTGCAAACTCCATAGTCAGCACCGGATTTGATAAGAAAACTTTGAACCTGCAGGCCGTTCACAACGAGTTAATACGTCATGATGAGTTTGTTTTGGTTGGACGTGGTATATATGCCTTAAAAGAATGGGGATTTGATCACGGTACAGTTGCTGATGTGATCATTTCACTCCTATCAAAAAAGGAAAGTATGTCTGAGGATGAGATTATTGAAGGGGTGCTTAAAACACGAAAAGTAAAGCCTATTACGATTATCTTGAATCTGAAAAACAAGCCCCAGTTTGTGAGAGTAGGTCGTAAGCAATATGCATTGAAAGCAAAGACAGCCTAATAGGTTATATTGGGCTGTCTTATATTAGTTGCTTTTTATTGTGTGTTTTTTATAAGTTCAAAAATCCGTTTTTGTTTTTTTTACGCTCTTCTTTCATTTGGCGATGTGAGTTCTTGATTTGACGCACCAGATCCTTGAAAATGGCTTTCTCTTCTTTACCCTTTGCTTTACTAATAAATTTAAGGATATTTTTGCTGTAGGGATCAATTGCAAGGTTTTCGTATGCAACTTCCAGTGCTTTGTCGTATTTTTTCAACTGAAAAAACGTTCGCATTTTTTCGAAATTTTTATAGAGAGTTTCACGTTTGAGCTCCAGCTTATACTTTTCATAGACCTTTTTCGTTGATTCTATGCGCTTTTTTAGTGTTTCCGATTTATTGTCGATGCGGAGTAACCCTTGATAAAAAAGAAGTATATCTTCGTATTTTTCACTATCAAGTAGTACATGTGATTTATCGATTTCATCCTGAATCCAAGTTTTGCGTATTTCCACAATCAATTTTTTCATTTCGTTATCGTGCAGGCCGATTGTCCTCAGCTTTTCGGATGTTCGAAGAGCATCCTGGAAATTTTTTGTTTCCATTAATTTTCTGATATTGGCCTTTTCCGTTTGGTAATAAGCTTCCTGCTGAGTGGTCACCTGTTTTTGGTAGCCTTCCTGAGCTTTGAGAATTACTTTTTTGAGTTGTGGATAGTCGTTAATGTATGGCTCCAGTTCTTTAAGGTGTATTAAAAGTTCCTCATAGCGTTTTTCTTTCCATAAAGGATCCAATCTATCCAGATCGTCCCGTATTGCTTTTCGGTTCAGTCTTTGGACGTTTTTTTCGATGCGTGTTTTGAGGCGAATAATTTTTATGTTGTCCGGATCGAAACGAAGAATTTCCAGACAAGCTCTGTGGGCGTCACGCCACTTTTCGTCGGCAACAAGGGCCATGATTCGATCATAGGCCTCTCTCATCATTAGTTTAGACTGATTATCCATAATTAGTTGTGTAAGTTTTGAAGTTCTTTGATCTGTTTTTGAAGGCTGTCCATTTCCGCAAGGAGTTCCTGATGCTGTTTCATTTCTTTTTCCACCAGTTCTTTTGGTGCTCTTTGGACGAAGTTGGGATTGTTTATTCTTGACCCGATAGATTCCGCCTTTTTGTTTATTTCTTCATATTTTTTCTGCATTCTGATGACTTCCTGGCTAATATCGAACAAATCTTCAACCGGCAAGTAAATGTTAATTCCGTTTACATATTTCCAGAGGGCTTTTGCCAGTTTTTCACCTTTTGGAGCTATGGTCAGATTTTCAATGCGCGCCATACGCTTAATGATACTTTCTTTCGTTATAATAAGCTTAGTCTTGGCTCCCCCGTATATGGTCGCATTAATTTTGCGGGCCGGCTCAACCCCTTTTTCTGCTCGTATAGAGCGGATTGAGGTAATTATCTCCATGATATCTTTTAACTCTTTTGCTTCCTTGGTGAAAACGAGAGTCTTGTCATAAACCGGCCACTCTTCGCTAATCAGCATGGTACCCGTTTCTAGGTGGTTCCAGAGTGATTCTGTTACAAAAGGCACAAATGGGTGAAGGAGCTTGAGCAAGTTTTTTAGAACGAACAACAGTACTGCCGGGTTCATGTGTTCTCCCTTGGACATCTCCAGATACCAGTCACAGTAAATACCCCATGTAAAATTGTAAATTTTTGTTCCCGCTTCCGAAAAATGGTAGTTTTCCATATCGACATTTACCTCTTTGATCAGATTCTGAAGTTCGGTAAGAATCCATTTGTCGGCATGAGACTTGATATGCGATTTCAGGAATTTATGCGGTTTGTTATCCGGCATATTCATGAAGGCGAAGCGGGCGCTGTTCCAGATCTTGTTTACAAAGTTTCTGTATCCGGCGATTTTTTCTTCGTATAGACGGAAATCGTTGCCGGCTGATGTACCTATTACCAGACTTAGGCGTACGGCGTCTGTGCCAAACTTATCGATCATATCCAAGGGATCGATTCCGTTGCCGGCTGATTTGCTCATTTTTTTGCCGTTTTTGTCACGAACCAAACCGTGTAAATAGACCTGTTTAAAAGGAATTTCATCGAGCGCGTAGTTTGTCATTAAAATCATGCGGGCGACCCAAAAAAACAGGATATCGTAGCCTGTTTCCAGTACGGCTGTCGGGTGGAAATAGTCCAGGTCGTCGGTTTTATCTGGCCAGCCCAGCGTGGAGAATGTCCACAAGCCGGATGAAAACCAGGTATCGAGAGTATCGCTTTCCTGTTCCAGTTTGTTGGATCCACAGCCAGGGCACTTGGTTGGGGCTTTTACTTGAACTATCGGTTTTGCGCAGAGCGGTTTTTTATTTTCCGAATGGCAATACCATACGGGGATGCGGTGACCAAACCAGATCTGGCGTGAAATGCACCAGTCACGCAGGTCGTTGAGCCAGTGAAAATAAATTTTATTAAAACGATCGGGAATGATTTCAATTTTCCCCTTTTTCACTACATCAATCGCTCTTTTTTTGAGTGAGACCTTTTTATCTCCCTCTTTTATGACCGGTTTATTTACATCTACGAACCATTGTTCGGAAACCAGCGGCTCTACCGGTGTTCCACAGCGGTAGCATACTGAAAGGTTATGGACGTAGTTTTCATCTATTCGTTCAATCAGGCCTTTCTTTTGAAGTATTTCTACTATGGCTTCTCTTGAAGCCCGGGCACTCTTACCTGCGAATTTTTTACCTACTACATCGGTAAAATTGCCGTCCTGTCCGATAATTTGAACTATTTCCAGTTTATGTTTTTTTGCCAGATCGAAATCCAGGAAGTCGTGTGCAGGAGTAAGTGTCATGGCTCCGGTTCCAAATTCCGGGTCAGCGTTTTTATCTGCTAAAAATGCTGCCTCTATAGGGCCATTGATCCAGTCCACGGTCATTTTTTTGCCGAAATATTTTTTGTAGCGTTTGTCGTCGGGATGGGCAACGATTATTTTGTCCTGGAATTTGGTTTCAGGACGAGCCGTACCGATTACAACCGGTCCGTATTTGATGTAATAAAATTTCGTTTTTTCTTCTTTGAACTCCACTTCATCGTCAGCGAGCGTTGATGTACATCTTACGCACCAGTTTACAATTCGGTGTCCACGGTAAATGAGGCCGTCGTTGTACATACGGACAAAGATTTCGCTTACCGCTTTGGAAAGACCAGAATCGAGAGTGTAACGCTCGCGGGTCCAATCGCAACTTGATCCCATTTTGCGAACCTGATTTCGGATAGTGTTTTGAGATTTTTTAACAAACTCATGTACCTCCTGAAGAAATTTTTCACGGCCAAGTGTGTGCCTGGTTTCTCCTCTTTCGGCTACGATTTTTTCCACTTTGTTCTGTGTCGCGATTGAAGCGTGGTCCGTTCCCGGAATCCACAGAGAAGGTGTTCCCTGCATTCGTTTAAAACGAATCATGATATCTTCTACAGCAAGCATTGTTGCATGTCCCAAATGCAAAGTGCCGGTCGCGTTTGGTGGTGGCATGGCAATAACGAAAGGTTTTTTGCCTTTTACTTTCTTTGGTGAGAACGCACCAGATTTCTCCCACTTTTTATAAATATCGTCTTCGTATTTTTTTGCTTCGTAAGCTTTTTCGATTTCTTTCATAACTGCAGATTAAAAATCCCTCTAAGTTTATACCATTTTTTGCTCTCTGCGAAGGTCACTTTGCTTAGAGATGAGGTTGATCGTCAAATTGACACCATAAGCCTTTTTTGCTATACTTAAGCCAAGAATTCGCATTCTAATTTTTTGCTTTGGCCGATACATTCTCAAACAGCCCAGAATCATCACGTGAGACGATACAATCGCCTGAATCTTCGCCGAAGGAGAATAAGAGTTTGGATACCCGTGAAATTAAAGAGGCTGCAAAGGAGTTTGTTGAGGGTGTGAGTGAAGTTGTCGAGTCTGTGGAGAATGCCGAAGTTGTTGATGGTGAGGTGAGTGAAAACACTGGTGAGGACAAGAAGAAGGGTCCTCAGGGTTCCATGAAATCCGGCAAAGCTGCAACGACTGCCGTTACTCAAGATGAGTCGAAAGTCCCAACGATTGAGATTATGCAAATCCAGATTGCTACTCAGGTAAAAAACGAAATTCGTGTTTTGGAAAAAGAGATGAGAAGTTTGCAGTCAGGTAGTAAATTTAATCCAAAAAAGCTGAGTGATACGGTTTCGAGAATAAGAAATTTAAGAGACATTTTGGCTAATTTGGCTCATGTTGCCGCTGAAACCGTTAAGGGGTGGTGGCTTGAGTTTGTTGGAGGAGCACGCTAAGTGAAAGCTGGTGCAAGAGGTAATGATCTAGTACCATGTTGTGGTATGGACTATTTTAAAACACACAATGCGGCTGATGAGTTGAAGTGCAGCAAAGGAAGATATTCGAACTTTTGTTTTGATTTACTGGAACTGCTTTACAGAAGTGATGTAAAAAATGACGACATAACTTCAGATTTTTTGATACCCGAAACACAGGTCGGTAAGGGTAGGATTTTTGCCCATCAGGCTGGTGTTATCGCCGGCCTGGAGGAAGTGCAGTATTTTTTGAAAAAAGAGATTTCTTTAAAAAATATTCGCTTTTCGGCTTTGGTTAAGGATGGAGATAGGGTGAAAAATGGATCTGCTCTGGCTGCACTTGAAGGAACCATTCTTGATTTACTGAAAGCTGAGCGGGTTATCCTGAATACTTTACAGAGAATGAGCGGGATCGCTACACAGGCCTCTTATTTGGTAAAAAAAGTTCCGAAAAATGTTTTGATTGTTCCGACACGTAAAACTTTATGGGGACTGCTGGACAAAAAAGCGTGTACACTTGGTGGTGCGGGCACACATAGACTGGATTTGCAGGATGCAGTTTTGGTAAAGGATAATCATCTGGCTGCGATTGAGCAAAATTTTTCTCAGTTGTTTAAGAGACTAACAAAAATCCCGCAGGCTGAGTTAAAAGTGCTGCGTTTTATTGAGGTTGAAGTGACTTCGCTGTCTGCTTTTAAAAAGCTTTTGGAGGAGTATGAGAAAGCTCCGATTCGACCGAATTTTTTGTTTGTTATGCTGGATAATTTTAAACCTGCAGGTATACGAGCAACCAGAAAATACCTATTGAAACTACCTTTTGCTAAATCGGTTTTTCTGGAAGCTTCAGGTGGAATTACCTTAAAAAATATTTCCCAGTACGCAAAAACTGGAGTGCAAATTATTTCTTCGGGTGCACTTACCCACTCCGCGGCCTCTTTTGATTGTTCGTTTGAGCTTTCTTTTAAGAAACGCTCATGACGTGTAAGTGGACATGGAATACCTCCTGGCCAGCTTCTTTTCCAACACTGATGAGTAGTTTGTAGGCATTGAGACCAAGTTTTTGTGCTGTATCACGGGCTACTTTGAGCATCCGACCAAATGCCGGTTCATCGGCTGTTTCCATGTCGTTTACTGTTGCGATGTGTTTATTTGGCACTACCAGTAAATGGATTTTTGCCCGTGGGTTGATATCGTGAAAGACGGTGCAGAATTCGTCCTGATATTCCATTTTGCTGAGTATCTCTTTTTTTACTATTTTGCAGAAGATGCAGTCCATAAATGAAAATTTAAAAAAGCCCTCATATAGTACGTGAGGGCTTTTTATAATTCAATCGGATGAGGCCGGAACTATTTTACCGCCTCT
>JADZCU010000014.1 GCA_020851415.1 Candidatus Peregrinibacteria bacterium
GCCTGGTTGCTGAACAAATTGTGGTACACCAGACTGTCTCTCCAATCGTTGAGCAGTATTTTCATTGCTATTCACATTATACGAGCTCGGATTTGGATGTGAATAATCCACAGGACGTGCTCCATTAATGTCCTTAAGGCGTGCAGCTTCATCAAGCATTTTTACTTTAAGCAGGGAAACAAGTTCATGACGTTTCAAACCACGTTCATCGTCAGCTAAAAGAAAATGTGATCGAAGTTTTTTCTCGTCTGCTGCTGTCATAGTGCTTGAATCCAGATTGTAACCACCAAATACTTCAAGCGTGCTTTGATCAATTTGAGCTTCACCTGCGCGTTGTCCCTGAATGGTAACTTTCTTAATAGGTGCAGGCGCTGTAGAGCGAATATGTTGATCCATGTACTGACTAGTAGACTTATTGTGATCAATGCACATCTGCTCAAAAGTCCGTTTAATATCTTTGCCAATTCCGGCAGAAACCTTGTTAACTTTTGTAGCATCCGGGTCATACTTACCCCTCAATATTTCCGAACGGGCAAACTGAGCTGCCTCAAGACTTGGAGCTGTACCGCCGAATTGATGATTACCTTCTAACATAGCGAAAAATTATTATGGAGAACCAATTTATAACATATTAAATTGCATTTGTCAATACCTTGATACCAAGGTTTTACACATATAAACAAAATTAAGTCGCAATAATACGAAAAAACAATGGCGTTAATAAAAATTGATGCTAATATCGTGTCAGAAAATTTTTACATTCTCCTATGACCGATCTCACATCACTCGCCAGTAATCTTCACATTTTGGGCTTCAGCTCAAACGAAATCGACGTTTATCTGTCTCTGCTCAAACATGCACCATGTCATGTGGCACCAATCATCAAAGAAACCAAGTTGCATCGCAATCTGGTTTATATCGCATTAGAACGTTTAATAGACCGCAAACTGGTCAGCGAAAAGATTATGAACGGCAAAAAAAAGTTTCACGTTTTGCCTCCAGACATCATACAAAAAGAGTTCGAGCAAAAATCAAAGGTTGCCGAAAACGTCGTCAAGGCACTCTCGAATGTAGGAAAATTTGAACTGACGGAAGTAAACATGTGCCAGGGGCAAAAAGAGTACAATCGCCTGATATCGGAAATGGATGAGTTAATGAATCAAGATGACGAAATTTTGCGTTTTGGGGTACTCAGCGAAAAACTTTTTGACCCAATCGATGACCCGATTATCAAAGAAAGATTCAAGCTCTTTAGACAAAAAAACATTAAATTGCGAATAATAGCCGGAAGTGAAAAAAAGAAATCTATTCGTCAGGATCTGGAAAACTACAAGGATCTGGATATCAAAGTTCATCATTTTCCGCAGCAGATTGCCGATCCGGCCCGTATTTACGTGTATCCAAACCAGGCGGTAATGATATTTGTGCTCTACCCGGATGAAAATGGTGATATTACAGCCATCAAATTCAAGAACGGACTGGTTACAAAAGGAGTTGTTAAATTATTTGAAAGTTTGTGGAAAATCAGCATATTTTAGAAGAGGTAATCCGTGAAAATCTGCGAAAACTCGATTCCTACCTGAAAGTGAACAAAATCGAGGCCTTTCGCGTATATAACCTGGATCATCCGGGCTATCCGCTCAGCATAGATATTTACAAAGATAATGCGGTCATTCATGTCTACGAAGAGATATATCCAGAAACCATTCCGGAAGTAGAAGGTGCGCTCAAAGGAGCCATGGGCATTCAAAACTGTTTCTGGAAATCAAAAGCCAAAAAAGAGATTCAACTACCAAAGCTTGGCAAAAAAGACGTGGTAGTAGAGGAGTACGGCTGCAAATTTCACATCAATCTTTCAGACTATTTAGACACCGGGCTATTTTTAGATCACCGTGAAACCAGAAAGTGGATACAGGGTCGTAGCCGCGGCAAGGTTGTGGCAAACACATTTGCCTATACCGGTTCATTTAGCATCCATGCGGCCATTGGGGGAGCAACCAGAACCTATTCAGTAGATCTCTCCAAAACCTACGGGCAATGGACAAAAAAAAATATCGAACTCAATGGTTTATCCACAAAAGACCACTGGGTCATAAATATGGATACTTTTGAATTCTTCAAATATGCCCTCAAAAAGGGGCTCCTCTTTGATATAATCATCATCGATCCGCCTACATTTTCAAGAAATAAAGGCAGCCATTTCCACGTTCAAGACGATCACGTTGCCCTGATTGAAGACGCACTCAAGGTGTTAGCACCAGATGGCTTTATACTTTTTTCCAATAACTTTCAGGAGTTTGAAATAGATGAAGTGTCACTCGCATCTTGCAAAATAACACCAAAAAACGATACCATAGCACCCGATTTCCAGGAGCTATCTCCACACCACTGTTTCATCATCACAAAATAAATCACGCGGTATTAGTACAATGGTAGTACGCGGCCTTCCCAAGGCTGAGACACGGGTTCGATTCCCGTATACCGCTCCAGAAATTTTCACCAAAAACTTTCATGAAAAAAATATTCCTAATGCTGTTAAGCCTGGCACTCTTCTCTTTTGCTTTAACAATTCTTTTCTTATCAATGCGCGCCATCATGGCTATTGGTGGATCCTGCGCTGAAGGCGGCCCCTATGTGATAGCCAATCGTTGCCCCGGCGGAACAGCATGGCTCACGCCGCTTTCAATTTTTATGATGATCGGGGGCGGGGTAATGTATTTCGTTTACAGTGCTGCGGTAGAAAATAGTCCAAAGTGGGGATATTTTTTTTGGAGTGCGCTGTTCCTTTCACTCGGATGGAATTTTTTGGAATCAAGCATCAATCCACCAGGGGGCGGTATAGAAATTGGATGGCTGATTTGTGGCATAATGTTCTTTATCATGGGTGGTGCTCCACTTTTTATCCTCAAAGGTGACACACAACAAATCATAAACGAACATGGACGAAAACAAGAAGTAAGCACGTTAAAGCGAGTAGTTTTAGGCCAAAATAAACAAAGCAACACAGCTGGAAACAAGTTTTATGAAACCCAAACGACACTCCTCATTTTCCATGTAATTGCTACCTTAGGAGGGATCTATTTGGGTTATTTAGCTTTTATCAATACATAAAAGCTTACCATCCAATCGCATCAACCGGGTTTGGTTTCACAACAGGAGTCGCGGCTGCATCTTTCGTGTCAGTTTTTTTCTTGCCGCCATCTTCCTGAGAACCTACACGCTTAAAGAGTTTATCAAAATCATTTTTCATTTTTGAAAAACTTGGATAGTACTCACTTCCCACCTTTTTAATATCAGCAGGAATTGGGAATGGTTCATCAGGTTTATCTTTCAATGCCGCCTGCAAAAAGGCCTGGTGTATAGGTCCGCAATCGGCAAAAGCCCAAGCGTTACCTTTCATCGCAGCGCCGTCTGTATTTCCCACCCATACAATCGAGACGATACTTGGCGTATATCCGATCACCACATTATTATTCGGATAAATTCCACGACCGATCTTTTTATTCGATGTACCGGTCTTTGCCGCCACGGTATGACCAGGAATAGTAAGTGAATTTCTCCAACTCCCGGCAGGACGTGCACCAACATCAGACATCATATTGGCAACGATAAACGCCACTTGAGGATCCATAACCTGTTCTCCTTCACTAGGTTCAAATTTCTCCAGAACATTTCCTTTGCGGTCACGCACTTCCAAAATAGGATTCACCGGATGGAAACGTCCCTGATTTGCAAATGTAGCGTAAGCGCCTGCCATGTCCAAAAAGCGTACTTCTCCGCTACCAATAGCCATCGGCCAACCATAGAAAAAGGTCCAGCCACGTTTTTCAGCATCCTTATTAAACTCTGTGCGGAATTCACGCAATGACGTGAGTCCGAGCTTATCTACGAAATCCAGAATCTTCTCTTCTTCACCGGCAATATAATAAGCCTTAATGGCAGGAATATTTCTTGATTGAGCCAAAGCATATCGAACGATCATGCGCCCCTTATAAGCACCATCCGCATTACGTGGAACATCCTTCTTATTAAAGACAGTTTTATAATCTCCCAGAACAGTCCCGGAACCGATACCTGCATTTTGAATCGCTGCAGCGTAAATAAATGGTTTAAATGAAGAACCCGGCTGACGGAAGCTGGTCATTACATTTACCTGTCCGTTAATTTCATTGTTCCAGTAGTTTACGGATCCAACCATTGCCAAAACCTGTCCTGTTTTTGGATCAACCGAAACAAGGCCGGCATTATTGGCATTATAGTAAACCTTATTATGTTCAGCTTGCTTGGAAACTGCATCCTCCGCTACTGACTGCAAATTGGGATCAAGTGATGTCACAACCTCTAGGCCGCCACTTTCCACCATTTCTTTGCCGTATTTCTTTTCCAGGAGCTCTTTCACATAAAAAACAAAATGTGGAGCCTCAATCTTATGTACTGGATCGCGGAAAACCACCTTAAAACCTTCATGCCATGCCTCAAGCATTTGTGCCTTTGTTATATAACCATCTTCAACCATGCGCTCCAAAACATAATCTTTTCGACCAAATACATACCGCGGATCTTCAGGTGAAGAACAGATTGGTTCGGAAACTTCCGGCAAAGTTTCCTGTGAAGAGGCTGTATCTGGTGGGGCAAGCTCATCATGAGCAGGTGCAGCTTCATCGCTCAAAATTTCGCTGACGTTAGTCTCAACGGACTCTTGAGTCCCCATCAAATCGATTTCATCAACAAGTTCCATGGTGGAATGCTGCACAGGTGTTATTGATTCCTGACAGTAACCCATCAACTCTTTTTTGTTTCCACCATAAGGAGAAAACTGGGAAGGTGCTTTTGGAAGCGAAGCAAGGATAGCCGACTCAACCAGGTTTAGCTCACTTGAGGTTTTTCCAAAAAAAGTTTCCGCCGCCGCTTCAATGCCATAAGCGTTGGAACCATAAGCGATCTTATTCAAATACATTTCCAGAATTTCATCTTTATTGAAAGTCCATTCAATCTGTAATGCCAAAAGCAGCTCCTTGATCTTTCTGTCATAAGTTTTTTCCGGAGACAGGAAGATATTTTTAGCCAACTGCTGGGTAATGGTAGACGCGCCCTGGCGAATACTTTCTTCCTGCAAGTTTTTTACCTGCGCCCGGATCATACCAACCAAATCAAAACCACCATGGTTATAAAAATTTTTATCCTCAATCGCAATCGTTGACTGCTTGGCTAAAGTTGATATCTCATTCAATGGCACATATTTTCGATTCTCTTCACCGTATATACTATAGAGTACATTTCCCTCACGGTCATAAATTCGTGTCGTTTCCGAAAAATTCATTGTTTTAAGCATTCGCACATCCGGCAAATCACTTCCGTAAACAGTAAAAAGTCCGGCCAAAGCTACCAGGAATAAAGCCAGAACAATCGTTACCAACTTGGTAACAAACCCAACCGTCTTTTTACTCCCCCTCATGTACTTACCGTATTTACGATCCCAATAGTTATTATAAGTGTGCTCGGATTTCTCCAAAGCAATTTTTTCATTCAAAACAATACCGCTTTTTGGGGCGGATTTGATGACAGTTTCCGGTTTTGAAGAAGAAGCTTGTTGAGGATTCTTGTCTTTCTGGTGCTGTTTATTTGGTTGCTGATTCTGGTGTTTAATCCTGTTTTTTTTCTGCTTCTTCTTTTTATTCTTTTTAGACATAGGCATCAAAATGCATCATGTGAAACATAATCAAACCAATCATCGAAGTCAATGAAGACTTAGTTGATTCTATAGACCTCTTTCAAAAAAAATAAACAAACAAAAAAACCCCCGCCGCGGCGAGGGTTTTAATCAAAGAAAACTATTTTCGTTTTGCTGTTTTCTTTTTTGCTACTTTTTTAGCGACTTTTTTAGCAGCCTTTTTTACAGGCTTCTTAGTCACTTTTTTCTTTGGAGCTGCTTTTTTTGCAGCTTTCTTCTTGGTTGCCATAGAAGAATAGGTTAAGGGTAAATTGGATTTGCTCCAATCAGGCACGAGTAATACTAACAAAATAATTTTTTAATGTAAAGTAAAGTGTTACAAAATAAACAAAAAATGAACGCTGAAAAAATAAAAAAATAAATTTCAAAAAATATTTTTCAAAAACTAAAATAATTGCACATGCCAAAAAGCGCTTATAAAAGCTGAAATATGCGACCCTGGAATTTTTATAAAAAATAATTCCAAAGAACAAAAAATAATTTCATAAAAAATAATTTTTAAAATAAAAAAATAAATAAAGAAAAAATAATAAAAATTTTTTTTACAAATAAATTTATTTTTACAAAAAACATCATAAAAACATGACGTTGTGATAATAAGAAAATTCAATTATCGTAGATCGCAAGTAAGCTAAAAATATGAGCAAAAAAATTTCAATCTACACTGATGGCAGTTGCCACGGTAACCCCGGACCCGGCGGATGGTGCGCAATAGTTCTTGAGGAACAAAAAAGTAAACTGGTGAAAATAGCCACATTGAAAGGCCACGAAACGGACACCACCAATAACCGCATGGAAATGATAGCGGCAATCGAGGGGCTAAAATATATTCACGACCAAAAATTATTAACGTCAGATATAACTCTCTATTCGGACTCGAGTTTAGTGATTAACACTTTAACCAAAGGTTGGAAAAGAAAAGCTAACAAAGATCTCTGGGAAGAACTTGATGAAATGAATGAGGAATTAAATGTTCAGTATGAGTGGGTAAAAGGTCACGCCAAAAATGTTTGGAATAACGAATGTGATAAATATGCAAACCTTGAAGCGAACAAAGCTGAAAAAATATTAAAAAAAGGTGGTACTGCTCCCGTGAGAAATACCACCCCTAGAAAATCCACCCAGACAAACCTCTTCGAATAAAATCTATTTGTAAGCTTCGATCTTCTCCTTCAAAACTTCACCACTCTGGAAACCCACCAGTTGATCCACCATTTCACCGTTCTTAAAGAAAATAGTGGTCGGAATACTTTGAATGCTGTACTTACCGCTCCATTCAGGGTTTTCATCAACGTCCAGCTTTCCAATCTTCACTTTTCCTTCATATTCCGTAGCGAGCTTTTCCACAGCTGGTGCCATCATTTTGCATGGTCCACACCAGGTGGCAAAAAAATCAACCATCACAAGACCCTTGGCCTTCAAAACCTCGGCGTCAAAATTGGCGTCGGTAAAAGTAGCTTCTGCCATAAACATATATATAAAGAGTACAGACCTATTTTAATCCTCACTCCCTGACGATGCAACTTTTGACAAAGCTTTAGCCTTAGGCGTTTCCTGGCTGCTGCCGCTCCGCTGAAACACTTTTTCAAGTTGCAGTTTGAACTGTTCCATTGTCGGCTGCATTATTCTCCATAAAAAAGACAGACGCAGACTGCGGAAGAAAGGCAATTTTTTTGCGGCGGTTTTATAACGTGATTTACGCAACTCCTTTATATCCTTCATCAACGGGGATAAATCAAAGCGGAAAACCAGAAGCATCTGATCAAGCTCCAGAACTCTTTCCAATAATTTTTCTTTTAACACGGGAAGCGTCGAAGTAATCCTGAACAAATGAACCAGAACATCGTTCGGTTTATGCATCATCCCAAACGCCATAGTATTGTTATCCAGCAATCC
>JADZCU010000015.1 GCA_020851415.1 Candidatus Peregrinibacteria bacterium
CGATCCAATCGAGTTTCGCATAAAAATATCAAATGGTTTCTGAATGTAACCTTTTTTCCCGCCCCACGTCAAACAAACTCCCCACCCACCCCACTTCAAGCCGGGTTCCGCTTCAAAAATCAACGCCCCCGCAGATCCACTAACCGAACACACCGCATAATCCGTCAAACAATATTGCACCACATTTGCATTTTGCACACGAGCTGGGCGCAAGGATTTCGTTTTATATAAGCCATAAAGTCGCGATTATTCCGCCACATTTGACAGTGCTTTTTCAGCTCGAATACTGGATTTTCGGCTTTTGGATGCTAGAATTTCTATATTCAAAACTATTCATTTCCGATTATTACGACTGACCAAAAACTCTACGAACTCTGCAAAAAATACGGAGCACAAACTTTATCTGCCCGTAGAAAATTCGCCGGACTTTTGCCTGAAGCGCTTAGGCGACGCCTCTATGAGAAAAAAGGATACAGTTCAATCTTTGAATTTGCAGCAAAATTGGCAGGCATGAGCCAAGAACAGGTGCGACTCGTTTTGAACCTTGAAAAAAGATTTGAAGATAAACCAGTACTCAAAAATATGTTGGTAAACGGTGAAGTGAGCATCAATAAATTAGCTCGCATCGTCTCTGTTGCCACAATTGAAAACCAAAATGAAATTGCCAACAAAGTTAGTATTTTGCCCAAAAATGCACTCGAAACTTGGATACGAGATGAAAAATTTGCGGGGCATACAGAAGAAGCAAAAACCGATTCTGAAAAATATCCACAAAATAAAAATTCGTACAATATGGAGAGCAATTGCTCAAATACACAGCCAGCTACCATCAATTTCGAAAACGGCTCACAAAAGCCATTATTCGGCGCCGAAAGTCTGCCCGGGCAGACCGTAAATTTGAACTTTGAAATTTCCTAAAATATCAAAAAAGAACTCAACGAACTCCACTCCAAAGGAATCGATGTGAACGAACTTTTACAAAAAATGTTGGAACAACGAAGGGAAAATATTATCCAAGAAAAAGAAAAAATATCACAAGAAATAGATCAAAAAACGAACGTGCCTACCCGCTACATTCCCATCCGCATCAAAAAAATCCTCCACCAAGAATATGGCACAAAATGCTCGATTCATACCTGCAAAAAACCTTCAAAACAAATCCATCACACCCAAAGATACAGCCTCTCTCAGAATCATGACGCCAAATATTTGGCTCCCCTTTGCGTCGAACACCATATCATTGCTCACAGTATTGATATAAAATTTCATAGAGCAAGGCAAGTTACGACAAGTTAAAATCAGCCACTCCCCCAATAAACATATACTATATACAGGCGCAGCCATACCCACTTTATACCCTATACCGGACAGCTACGCTGTCCACCTCTCCTCATCCACCCTCTTCAAAAAATTCGCATACCTCGCCATCACAAACAACAAATCCGATAACCGATTCAAAAACTGAACCGGCATTTCCCCAATATTTTCTTCCTTCGCCAAAACAACCACAGATCGTTCCGCCCTTCTGCACACAGTTCGCGCCACATGCAAATGCGCCGCCAATTCACAACCGCCCGGCAAAATAAAATTTTTCAACGGTGGCAACTTTTCATCCATCGCATCAATCCACTGCTCCATCTGCAAAACCAAAGTATCCGTCACGCGCGGCACATTATATTTTTCACCAACCGGCGTCGCCAAATCCGCCCCCAGCCGAAACAAACATTTCTGCACAATCATAAAAATTTCCCCAAGAAAAATATCCTCATTATGTATCCGGCAAACTCCCAAAACAGAATTCAACTCATCCACATTCCCATAAGCCTCAATACGCAAAGAGTCCTTCCGTACGCGCTTCCCGCCCATCAGTGAAGTCTCACCTTTATCCCCCAATTTTGTATAAATCTTCATAAAAAATCACAAAAACAAAACCAGGTACATTGTAGTGCACCTGGTAAAAATCACAAAGACTGGAGAACTATTTCAGAAGCGAACCGACAATCTTATTCACCATACCGCCGTCCGCCAAACCTTTCACTTTCGCCATCACCGGCCCCATAACTTTTCCAATGTCTGCCTTAGATGTCGCACCAGTTTCATTCATAACCTCAAGAACTACTTGCTTCACTTCATCCTCACTCATTTGTGGAGGCATATAAGCTTCCAAAACCTTAATCTCAGCAGCCTCTTTATCAGCAAGATCCATACGATTTCCACCCGTAAACTGTTCAACAGAATCTTTGCGGGATTTAATCTCCTTATTAATAATATTCAAAATATCCGCATCAGTCGCCTCTTTGCGATCGCCTGAAACCTCAAACTTCATAATTGCCGCTTTCACCATACGCAATACAGAAGTTCGAACTTCATCCTTAGCTTTCATTGATTCCATAAGATCCGCCTGCAATTGATTCTTAAGCGCCATAAATTTTTCAGTTAATTAATATAGTAATCTTTTTATTATACCCCGCAAACAGCTTATTTACCAGCAGCCCTATCCTAAGTGTGAATTACGCTTTCCCTATTACACATCGGACGGCGCCTCTTGAGTACCCATCTGAGTCTCCTGTGTACCCGCAGCTTCTTGAGTTGACTGCTGCGTCATACTTTCATCCACAGTAACAGTCACTTGAGCCTTCTGTTCTCCCGTAGTCACAGCTTTTTCCTGAAGCAGTTGAGCATCCATGGCTGTTTGATTTCGTTCCTCCGGTCCCGGGCTGTAAAAATAGTAAACAGCAAACGTCATGGCGTAGAACACCACAACAAAAACCAGAACCATTGCCAATGGTGAAGCAAAGAAATTTTTCGAAGACGTGTCTTTCATAAAAGAAACATTAAAACCGCAAGTATCATACTCTCACCGGGCCAAATATCGCAAACCCCCACCCCGCAAAGGCAAAATTCTTGCAATCAATCAAAAACGCGATACCATAAACTCCCCTGTCCAAACTATGAACCTTTTCTTCTTTTCAACAAAACCCCGCAACAAAAAAACAGGCGTCGCTAAGCGCCGCAACACCATTTCGCGTACCCAAAGAACAGTAGACCTGGGACAACAAGAAATCCCATACACCCTCACGCTCCGCCCCGGATCACGCACCATTCGCCTCCATGTCGACCCCGACAAAGGTCTGGTCGTCAGTGCCCCCACGCGCGCCCCCATTCACGCCATCGAAAGCTTCATCATCCAAAAAAAATTCTGGATAACCAGACATTTGGAAGAATCAAAAAAAATCATCCAGCGAAAACAAATCCCCAACGGCACCGCCGCAACAATCCTCGGCGAATCCAAAGTAGTCATCGTAAAAGAGCACCAACTGAAGCGCCCATACATTGCAGAAAAGCCACAAGAAATAATTGTCTACGCACCGCAAAATCAGACCATCATCAAAAAAACTCTCGAAAACTATTTACGAAAAAAATTCAAAGTCCACCTCACCAAACGCCTCAAAGAAATCAGCAATATCATGGGTACCCATTACGGCACCGTCACCATCCGCGCCCAAAAATCCCGCTGGGGCAGCTGCTCGTACCGCAACAATCTCAACTTCAACTGGAAACTCATCTTCTTCCCGCTCCAGGTAATAGACTACGTCATCATGCACGAACTCACCCACACCGTGCACCACAACCACTCCGAAAAATTCTACGATCTCCTGTCGCACTATTGTCCGGACTATAAAGCCCTGCGCAAATCACTCCACAACGCAAAAACGCTTTTCTAAGGTAAAAACAAACCCTTTGGCAAAAAGCAGAATATGTTAAAATGATAACCAATAATCATTAACCTTTCACACCCATGGCAACCCCAGTCACCAACCACCTCCTCATGTTCGGCGGAACAGAATGCACACACTGCCACGAAATGGACCCGTTTGTAGAACAGCTCAAAAAAGAAGAAGGAATTGAAATCCAATATTTCGAAACCTGGCACGACGAAGACAACGCCAAACTCCTCGAAGAACTAGACAAAGGCCGCTGCGGCGGAGTCCCATTCTTCTACAACACCAAGACAGAAAAATTCATCTGCGGCTCCTGCGACTACGAAACCCTCAAAGCCTGGGCTAAGGGTGCGTAAAAATTCAACAAGAAATTTTCAAAAAGCCCCTTCATCAAATGGGACTTTTTTGTACAAAAAACAATACATAGAAAGCGAACGCAGGAACCACCTGGCAGTTGCAGAAAAGTAAAGCTGGCTTAAAAAGATCGAGCTTTCCGCTTTCCTGTCATTTTTCACACCTCCATCTTTCACACAAATCGTATCTTGAGTTTCTTGCCACACACATCAGCAAGTTTCATCAGAGTCCCAATAGTTAAATTTTGTGATCCCTGCTCGATTCTGGCCACAACGCTTTGACTGACCTTCATTTTTTGTGCAAGCTCTTTTTGAGTCATTTTAGCTTTGTGGCGCATTTCGGTTATGGCGTAGGCTGCCTCTAGCCTTTCACGGGCTTTTTCAGCTCCAGCTCGAAATTCCGGATCTTGCATTTCTTTTTCATAATCTTCATGCCAACTTGTGTAAGGAACTCTTTTTTTCTTCATATGGTTTGAGATAAGTAATCGAGATAATAATTATAGGCTTTCTTAATTTCAGTTCGGGGTGTTTTATTAGTCTTTGAGCGGAATTCGCCCTGAAGCGCGTTGATAATAAACCACTTCATAATTCGAGTATAGCATATAAGTTATATTTCTTCAAATTCAAATAGACGATCACCAAACTAGCGAATCGTTATGAAGGACTTCTAAATTTATAATGAGAAATCAACATTAGCCTCATCCTCCTGGCAAAACCCAGACATATATCTTATTGCAAAATTACATCCAAAAACGTCAGCACTGCACTTCTCCCCAAATCCCGCGCCGTGATGTCCGCATTCGTCCAGTCAGGACTGTCCTCCTTGGCTCTGTCAAAGCCATGTTGAGCTGCAGGATAAATAGTCATGTTGATCTGATTGCCGGTCTCCGCGGACGCGCCGAGTGTCTGTGCGCGTGCCACCAGATTCACGCATTTAGGTGTTGGTGGAGTAGTCATGTCATTTTCAGCGGCAAGAATTTGTACGGGGGCGTAAGGCAAATAAGTTCCCAATTTCACTTTCGCAGCATCGCTATAATCCGTTCCATAATGCGCGCGCAACCCGCAACCCGGGTACTCAACAACTGCTCCAACAAATTTCGTCCCATCCACTGGATTTGCCGGATTCCCATTTTTTGCCATAGAAGAGAGAGCAGCACTCGCGCCATTGGACCAGCCCATTAAAGCGATTTTGTCACCATTCACATATGCCTGGTCTTCAAGATAAGAAAGCCCCGCATACGCATCAAGTGGACGAACGGTTGCTTCATTCAAAATTGTTCCGTCTCCACAAACAGTAGAAATATTGCGGGTAGTAAAACTATCAACAAATATCACCACATACCCTTCTGCCGACAAAAGATTTCCCCAATAAGTAAACTCAGAACCAATACCTCCATTTGTTCCAGTCATAAGGCCGGAACAGCCATGAAGCACAACCACTGCAGAAAAAGGACCATTACCAACCGGCTTATAAACATAAGCATTTAAGGCTTGTCCCTGAGCATTTGTAATACTAATCGGTTTTGCGGTAAGGGCTGGCAAAACCGCGTCAGTCGCACTTGGTTTGATACCAGATATATCAAGCGCAGGCACCTGATTCAGTTTTTGTGTACTCATCAAAACAGGACGAAATTTAAAATATCCCTGCAAAAAAGTACCGGAACCCGCCTGACTCATAACAACCACAACCAGCAGAAGAAAAACTATAAAAGCCGGATGAACAAAATGATGAAAACGCTGTTTAATCGATTTTTTATTTTTTAAATTTTTCACAAACAATGCTCATTACAAGGAAGAAATGAAACTCATACCCTTGAGTGAACCCTTTTCAATCGGCTTGGAATAAAGATCAAGAAAACCGGCTAAGCGCTCCTGAAAGGCTTCCGCTCCGTTTGAATTTTTTTGCAAATAATCCACAAATTTGGCGGTAACCATAGCCGTAGCTTGTGACGTTCCGCTCATCCGCTGATATTTCTGTCCCGGTGCCGCAGAATAAATATTATTTCCATAAGCAGCCACATCTACCCAGTCGCCAAAATTCGATTTTGGTAATTTGTTTCCATAAACATCGGTCGCAGCAACCGCGATCACATCATCATAATGCGCCGGATAAAAAGGAGCTGAACTGTTTTTGTTTCCCGCTGCGGCGATAAAAGTCACACCTTCTTTATCCAAATCATCCAATACATCTTGGAGTGCCGCAGACCCTTTGGAAAAACCAAAACTCATATTCACAACCTCAACTTTATCATCCATTGCCCTTTGCAGAGCCTTCAAAACATCCGACAATCGTCCGCCATTCTTCCCAACCACTTTATAAGGAACAATCTCCACGTTTGAACTGTTCAGAGAAATAATGCCGGCAATATGCGTTCCATGACCAATATCATCAGACAAATCAGAGTTTTCATCTACAGTATTCCATCCGGATTGCAATGAAGTGTGAGCAAACACCGCATGATCCTTATCTATCCCGCTATCAAGCACCGCAACGCGCACAGTTTTAGCAGGCGCGACTGCCTGAGTTGCAGGCTCGGGCAAGACATTTTGCTCATAAGATTCCCCCTCCAGCTCAACATCCTGATCCAGCTCCACAGTGTTAAATTCCGGAATAGCTTCTACATATTTATCCGCAAGAATCTCCATTTCTTCATCGGATAACGGAACATATGGCTCAAGAACCAGAATGGCATCAGAACCAACAGAATCATCCAGAGTAGCAATAAAGCCCTTATAAGTCGGCTTTTTTATCTCACCAAAAACATCTGCAAATATCACTTTTGTTGAATTTTTTGTATCCGAAGTAATGAATTCAGTCCCAAAATCCAGCTGGTCGTTCAACGAGGCCACCCGCTTCAGGACATTTTCCAGCCTTTGGTTTTCCCTTGGAAGCAGATCATGAACCGCCACTGTCCCTACAATTGTAGCAATCAGCAGGCCAAAAAGTCGCAAAAAGTGCTTTTTATTTGTCATATTTGGGGAATTAAACTATCCAACAATTATAGCATTTATCAAGTCAAAAAGCCATAGAACCCACTTTGCCAAAATTAGGGGTCGGGAAATATGCAAAAATTGACTTGCATATATGGCAAAAATATGACTATCTTCTGCGGGACTGCAGGTTATCGATAGACAGTGACGTAACCCCAGTTTATCCCTCTACATTCTATATTTATTTAACACTTTATGAACTTTAAATCTCTCAGAGTTGCTCTGGCAATTCTGAGAGATTTACCGCAGCAATTAGCATTTGCAGCACCTAACACACCATTCTATACAATTTCGATCGATAGTACTGCATTTAGTGGTCCAGGTGGTCTTACGGTAGATATTTCTGGAACCGGTAATGCTAATCCCTATGCAGGTCAGATAAGTCAGCATGACGTAGAGGTAAACTGGGGTGATGGAACAGCGGTTGATCCAGACTCAGACAATTATACTTTTGCAGATCCGACTCCAGCTCCTGATAAAACAAATGACTTTACTGGAACATGGACGAATACTCACACCTATGCACAACCAGGTACATATGAAATTAAAGTAAAGCTGTATCATAAAAACAGCCCAGGGGCTGAGGCCTCAGAAGATATAGAAATCATTGATGTTGGAACTGGTAACCTTACAGTAGTAAAAGTAGTAAATGGCGGAACAGCAGTCGTATCAGACTTCCCTCTTTTCATCGATCAAACATTAGTAACATCAGGTTCAACCACAGCCTTGGTTCCTGGAACATACACAGTATCAGAAACAACGAACGCTGATTATGTAGGTACATTCAGCGGTGACTGTGACGCAACAGGAGCTGTAACCATCGCAGAAGGTGATAATAAAACCTGCACTCTCACCAACGACTTCGGTCCAGTAGCAGGCTTCGTAGTAGACTTCGGAGACAAAACATCAGGACTCAAGAGAAACAAAGCTGCAGAAGTAATTTTCAATGCAGTACACCAGAACTAAAGAGTAAAAAATCTATCAAACGAAAATGCCCGGACAACACTGTGCCGGGCGTTTTTAGTTATATTTTTTCCATGCTCTCAACCACAAATAAATAGTTCCCCCGCAAAGACAAATATCGCTACGGGACATAGTCACACAAAGTATGATACTTCCGGCCTTGCGTCAGCCTTTTTATTTATGTCACAATAAGGCTCTACAACATCAGCAAAATAATAGAAGAATGCGCGTAACAACACCGCAAAATAAGCAGTTCACCGTAAAGCTGAAAAATCAGCAGGCGGCACTTCCAAAACCCGACTGGCTCAAAATCCGCCCGCCAAGCACGGAAAAATTTGCTGAAATCCGGTCATTGGTAAAATCAAAAAAACTTTCGACCGTATGTGAAGAAGCGCACTGCCCAAACATGTCCGAATGCTGGAGCAGCGGCACAGCCACCTTTATGCTAATGGGAGACACCTGCACACGCGCCTGTCGTTTCTGCATGGTCAAATCCGGAAACCCCAAAGGCGTCCTGGATCCGGACGAACCCAAACACCTGGCCGAATCCGTAAAATCCATGGGCCTCGATTACGTAGTGCTCACCTGTGTAACGCGTGACGATCTAGAAGACGGCGGCGCTACCCATTTTGCCAACTGCATCCACGAACTCAAAAAAACAATTCCGGGAATAAACGTTGAACTTTTAATTTCCGATCTCAACGCAAACTTCAACGCCCTGCAAATAATTCTGGACGCCCAACCTGAAGTATTGGCTCACAACGTCGAAACCATCGAACGCCTCCAACGCCACATCCGCGACCCCCGCGCCAACTACCAAAAATCCCTCGCAATTTTGGATGAAGCCAAAAAACGCAACAACGCAGCACTAACTCAAACGGAAGCACATGCCCCAAACAAGAAAAGTCTGCCCGGGCAGACTCAAGGCGGCCCCCCCGCCCCTCAAAAAATCTACACCAAATCCGCCCTCATGCTCGGCCTCGGCGAAACCGAAGAAGAGGTTGTGCAAGCCATGAAAGACCTCCGCGCCATAGATGTAGACATCGTCACATTTGGGCAATACCTCCAACCAAGCCCGTTCCACATCCAGGTCAAAGAATACGTAACGCCACAGCAGTTCAAAAAATATGAAGTAATTGCCAAAGAACTCGGCTTTTTGTATTGTGCCTCAGGTCCTTTCGTCCGAAGTTCTTACAAAGCAGGTGAATTATTCATAAAAAATATTATTAATCAGCGGAGAGAGAGATAAATTATTTTTGTGCAACTGGGGGTGGTGCCGCGCAAGCGAGCACTGGGGGCCACATTCTTGCATAAAAATGATTTATCTCTCTCTCCCACAATCACACTATGTTTTTAGACACCCACAACCCGCTCACGGACGATCCAATCCAAATCATGGATCAAGACGGCAAACTCAACGAAGCACTCCGTCCAAAAGAGCTCACCGACGAAAAAGTAAAAGAGATGTATGAAAAAATGGTTTTCATTCGCCTGGCCGACGACCGCATGAAAAAAATGCAACGCTCCGGCCGCATGGGAACCTTCGCCTCAATCGAAGGCCAGGAAGCCGCACAAATGGGCAGCGTTTCCACACTCGAAAAAACCGACTGGGTAGTTCCGGCTTTCCGTGAACAGCTCGCCATGTGGATGCACGGCGTACCACTGGAAAGCATCATGCTCTTCTGGAAAGGCAACGAAGCCGGGGGAAAAATCCCTGAAGGAGTAAATGTACTCCCTGTATCAATTCCGGTAGGCAGCCAAATGTTGCACGCAGTAGGTCTTTCTTGGGCATCAAAACTTCAGGGAAAAAACGAAGTCGCACTCACCTACTTCGGCGATGGAGCAACTTCAGAAGGCGATTTCCACGAAGGAATGAACTTCGCCGGTGTATTCAAAACCGCAACAGTTTTCCTCTGTCAAAATAATCAATTCGCAATTTCCGTTCCACGCCGCATTCAAACAGCATCAAAAACACTCGCGCAAAAAGCCATCGCCTACGGATTTCCAGGAGTAATTGTGGACGGCAACGATCTCTTTGCTATGTACGCCGTCACAAAAGAGGCCGTGGAAAGAGCACGCCGTGGTGACGGCCCAACACTCATTGAGGCCTACACATACCGCCTCGGCGACCACACCAGCTCTGACGATGCCACCAAGTATCGTGAAAAAGCCGAAGTGGAAGCCTGGAAACCCAAAGATCCATTCCGTCGTTTACAACTCTACCTTGCCACCAAAAATCTCTGGAGTGAACAAATCGAAGCTGACCTCAAAGCAAAACTTCAACCGCAAGTTGATGAAGTAGTCGCAAAAGTAGACGCCACCCCAGACCAAACTATCGACGAACTTTTTGGTTACACCTACGCAAACCTCACGCAAAATTTAGCAAATCAAAAAGCCTACATGAAACACGTTACAGAGCTCCAAGCCGCTCAGAAAGGAGGCGCGAATGCCTAATCAAACTCTCACCATGGTGCAGGCCATCAACCTCGCACTCAAACAAGAAATGGCCAAAGACAAAACCGTCCTCTGCTACGGCGAAGACGTTGGAGTTGAAGGTGGCGTATTCCGTGTCACAGAAGGCTTACAAAAACTCTACGGCGACCAACGCTGTTTCGATTCCCCTCTCGCAGAAGCCGGAATTATTGGTACAGCCATCGGACTCTCTATCAATGGAATGAAGCCGGTCGTAGAAATGCAATTTTCCGGATTCATGTTTGAATCTTTCCCGCAACTCATGTGTCATGCAGCCCGCATGCGCAACCGCTCACGCGGACGCTTCAGCTGCCCACTCGTACTTCGCACACCATACGGCGGCGGCATCCACGCCCTTGAACACCACTGCGAATCAGAAGAAGCAATTCTCGCGCACATCCCGGGGCTAAAAGTAGTCATCCCATCCACACCATTCGACGCCAAAGGACTCCTCATAGCCGCAATCCGCGACCCGGACCCAGTAATTTTCATGGAACCAAAACGTGTTTATCGAGCTTTTAAGCAAGAAGTCCCTGAAGAAGAGTACTTCATCCCAATCGGCAAAGCTGGCATCGTACAGAGCGGTTCAGACGTCACAGTCATCGCCTGGGGCGCCCAAGTCCGCGAATGCATGAAAACCAGCGATGAAGCCAAAAAACTCGGCATCAGCATGGAAATCGTCGATCTCCGCACCATCTCCCCAATCGATTATCCAACAATTTTCAACTCCGTAAGCAAAACCGGCCGCGTCGTAATAGTCCACGAAGCCTACCGCAGTTTCGGCCCGGGCGCAGAGCTTTCCGCCACTATCAACGAAGAGTTCTTCGGCAAACTCAAAGCACCAATCCAGCGCGTCACAGGCTTCGACATCGTCTACCCCCTCCTCCGCAGCGAAGACCTGGTGCAGCCAGAACCGGTAAGAATTTTGGAGGCAATCCGTAAAGTAGTTGGTAAGTAAGATGGGACGATTCTATCGAAATTTCAACTAAACACTCTTCATCTGAGGCATAAAAGTTATCTAAATATTAGATAATTTTTATGTTTTGGTAAAAACAAAACAGTAAAATACGCTCAATGTAAGAAAACTTGAGGCCATTTAAGTAATACAGTATAATTGTATTACAATACTACTTTCTTACTTTCCTACATGTCTACCAAGATTTCAAAATGCACGGAAAAAGGCCAAATCACCTTACCAAAGGATTGGAGAGACTTATTTAAAACAGACTCCTTTATGATTCAATACGATCAGAAAAAGCTAATTATTACACCCATCAACCTGTCCGAACTTCAAGAAGAAGTCATTTTTGATGCAGAAAAAGACAACAACGGAAAAGGTATTTCAGTAGATGAAATGATCAAGACTCTAAAGAAAATAAAACATGGATAAAATTGAAAAATTCTTCCACAAACTCTCAAAAAAAGAGCAGGAGGCAATGCTTTTATTGCTTCAGCAAATAAGCAAAGATTATACAGAAATTCCTGGACTTTTAAAATTACAGGGACATAATCATCTCTACCGGATTCGAATGGGTAATTACAGAATTATTTTCAAAATCACCGGTAATAACAAAGAAATTATTCGCATTAGCAAACGAAATGAAAAAACCTACAAAAATCTCTAAACAATTAACCACAAAAAAATTAAGACTCGGCGTCTCTGGTGACGCAGGCTCATTCTCTGAAGAAGCCGGACTACTTTACGCACAAAGAAACGGTTTCAAGCCCGAAATAAAATTCTGCATAGACATGGAAGGAGTCCTTGCAGCACTCGATAAAAAACAAATCGATCTTGGGATCTTTCCGGTAGTGAACTCCCGCGGAGGTTTAGTGCAGCCTGCCTTTAAGGCTATGGGAAAACATAAATTCAACTACATCGATGAACTGTGGCTGGAAGTATATCAATGCATGATGGTGCGCCCTGGTGTCACCAAAAAGCAGATCAAAAAAATTGCCACTCACTCACAAGCACTCGCACAATGCGAACGCTATATCAGAAAAGAGTTTCCAGACGCTCAACTCATAGAATGGGAAGACACAGCAAAAGCAGCGAAGGATCTTGCAAAAGGTATACTAAAAAAAGACACCGCAGTAATCGCTCCGGCGCGCTCCGCCCAAATCTACAAACTCAAACTTCTCGCCAAAGGCATTCAAGACAATCATCCAAATCTCACAACATTCATCATCGTAAAAAAATGAAAAATAATGCCCTGAATCAAGCCACCCAAAAGCCAAATTTCGGCATTATTGGATACGGAAGATTCGGCAAGCTTTGGGCTAAATGTCTCAAACCATTTGGGAAAGTTTTCATTTATAAAAAAACAGATTCAGTCAAAAAATTACAACAGACAATCAACGCCGATTTTCTTTTTTTACTCGTCCCGATTTCACAAATCGCAGATGTTTGTAAACAAATAAAAAAATATCTTTCACCAAAAACCGTAGTGGTGGATGCCTGTTCCGTAAAAGAATATCCAGTGCAAATGATGAAAAAATATTTACCCAAAAAACAACCAATTATTGCCACGCATCCCCTCTTCGGTCCGGATTCCGTCAAGCAATTTGGTCTGAAGAATCAGCGAATCGTCGTATGTCCAGTTAGCGCTCCCAAAAATAAATTCACAATATTTCTTGGGGTACTTAAAAAAATGCAGTTGGAAATTATCAAGACCACCGAAAAACATCATGATGAACAGATGGCAATTTCCCAGGCACTCGTTCACTTCATCGGCCGTGGTTTAGAGCCATTACTTTTGAAGAAACAAAAAATCTCCACACCAAACTACGAATCCCTCCTCCGGCTCAGCAGCATGGTTACAAACGATACCTTCCAACTATTCATCGACATGCAATGCTATAATAAGCACACCCAAAAAGTCCGCAAAAAATTTGTTGAATCACTCCAAAAAATCAACAGTAAGCTGTAGTTTTAAAGCTCATACTCATCATAGAGACCGTTTGTTAGATCTTTGTGAAGTAAAATCAAATGCTCCGTCAAAGCAGTTTTGAAATATGGATTCTGAAGTGAAATATTCTTTCCAATACGGTCTTTTTTATCACGATAAAAAAGTAAAAAGCCGTCGCCATTTTCCATGTCCACCAAATAAACAATCCTCCTGGCCCCATAAACAGTGGTGGCATAGACTTTTATCAATCGTGAATTGACCGGTAGCTGTAGCCCACGAATTGTGTCAAAAATCCCCTTCTTAAATCCTTTCAGAATAACCTGCAAATTCTTTTCCATAAGATCGCCTCTGCGAAACTCTTTTTTCTTAATTGTGTGAGTGATAACAACTTTCATTTTTTCTTATGTTTCTTCCATTCTGAAATAACTTTATTCATCAGTTTTTGAGTATCTGTATCAACATCTACAACATTTGTCTCGTACATTTCTTCACTCTTGGGGATGCTCAACTCAAAAGGAATACTTTTAGTCACAACAATTTTTTTTAAATAAAGTCTGATTGCAGTCGGCATATCTATTCCAATCTGTTCAAGCACACTATCGGCAGCTTTCTTATCATCATCAGATATACGAATTTGTAATGTTTTCATATAGATTTATACATAGTAAGCATTACAATAATACATTAAAATACAATGATTTTCAATGCTTGCTTCGCAAGTTACAATATGAAATATAATGCCGCTCAATAATAATAAATTAAAATAATAATGAGATTTCCAATCTACGAGCCACCGACTTTTGAGAATCACAAAAGTGGTGTTAAAGTTACAAATGATCACATCCATCAGGTAAAAGTCCGACAGTAATTCTTCAAAAGCCACCGTGCAATTCTCCAAAATCTCACAAATGGAAGCCTCCGCAACCGTCACCATTAACACGCTCGCACAAGCCAAAAAAGCCATGGGCGAACGCATATTCAACCTGTCCGCCGGAGAACCGCTGGTAGAAACCGGTCATTACTTTAAAAATATTCTCGACTGGGTCATCGAACATCACCAAACCCACTATCCGCCGGTCGCCGGTATCCCGGAATTGCGCAATGAATCAGCAAACTGGCTCAACAAAACCTACGATACCAACTACACGGCAGCCAACACACTCATCACCTGCGGAGGGAAATTCGGCATCTATTTAGCGCTGCAGGCACTCCTCAACCCCGATGACGAAGTGATAATGATTGCCCCATATTGGGTTTCGTACCCATCAATGGTAGAAATCCACAAAGGCAAATCCGTCATCATCCCAACAGAAGAAAAAAATCAGTGGAAAGTAGATCCCGAAGCCATTCAAAAGGCCCGCACGTCGCGCTCAAAACTCCTCATCATCAACAACGCCTCTAATCCAACTGGCGTTTTCTACACCAAACAAGAGCTCGAAAAAATCGTTGAAGTCGCCAAAAAAAATAACCTCATCATCCTCTCCGATGAAGTCTATTCCGGAATGATTTACGACAACAACAAATACACCTCTTTCGGATCATTCAAAAACTATTCAGACAACATCATAGTTGCCCAAAGTTGTTCCAAAAATTTTGCTATGACCGGCTGGCGAGTCGGCATGGTCTACGCGCCGGAACCACTCATAAAAATCATGACCAAACTCCAGGGACAATCAATCACCGGCACCAGCATAGTAAGTCAATTCGTAGCTCTGGAAGCCATGAAAAACTCAAGCGTTATCATGCCGGAAATACAAAAAGAAATGCAAAATCGTCGCGACATTTTCATCGATACATTCAACGAGCTGTTCAATGCAAATCTCCAAAAACCAGCCGCAAGTTTCTACGCATTCATCCCTCTCACGGCACTCAAAGCAAAAACAAAAAGCTCAGTGGAATTCTGCAAAGAAACTTTAGACAAAGGAAACGTAGCAACAGTCCCAGGCTTGGCATTCGGCCAAGAAGGCTACGTCAGATTCTCTTTCGGCGCAAAACCCCAGGAACTCAAAGATGCCTTGCATGCTTTGGCAAATTTTTTGAAGTAATACATAGTCACACTTTTCCAAAACAACCTAAGTTACTTTTACTCTTGCCAAAGGCCTAGAAATAGCTTTTCATATGAAGGAATATATAACTCCAAAAACCCATGGCATTCGATTTTAATTTCCCGGACGTTGGTGAGGGAATCCACGAAGGAAAAATAGTAAAATGGCTCGTCAAAGAAGGCGACACTATTAAAGCTGACGACACATTAGCCGAAGTAGAAACAGACAAAGCGGTAGTAGAAATCCCCTCCCCAAAATCAGGAAAAATTACCAAGCTCTATCACAAAGAAGGAGAAGTTATGAAAGTCGGTGAAGTGATGGCAAGCATCGAAGAAGTTGCCGGGGCAACCGCTTCCGCACCCGCAAACCCAGTCCAAACACCGGCAGCAACACAACCAGCGCCCGCTGCGGCCCCCGCCGCCCCAAAAGAAGAAACACATCAAGAAAGCACAGGAGTAGTTGGCTCACTCGAAGAAACAGCCCCAGGCGTTTGGAAAGCTCCAACCATGGAAATGTCCGGCGCAGTTTTTGGCGACGCAGTTATGACCCCTAAAGTCGAACCAACCCCACAACCGGTTGCCCAAGTGGCGGCTCAAACAAGCCAACCCGCTCAGTCCATATCAGCACAACCGTCAACAACTCCAACCCAACCCCAACCAGCAACGGCCGCCCCGGCAGCCTCCACAGGCGGCGTCGGCGTAGTAAAAGCCGGCATCAAAGCCGTAAAAAAATACGATCTCTTCGGCTACGTAGACCGTGCAAAATACGACGGCATCCGCAAAGCCATCGGCGACCAAATGGTCAAATCCAAATTCACCATCCCTCATGTCACGCATACAGACATGGCGGACGTCACGGAGCTTTTCCGCCTCCGTGAAAAAGAAAAAGTAGCTGCAGAAAAAGAAGGAATCAAACTCACATTCCTCCCCTTCTTCATCAAGGCGGTTGTAGCCGGCCTCAAAAAACATCCATACCTTAACTCATCTCTCAACGAGCAGGATGCAGAAATAATCCTCAAAAAATATTTCAACATCGGCCTCGCCGTAGATACAGAACACGGCTTATTTGTGCCGGTAATCAAGGGCGCTGACAAAAAATCCATTCTCGCCATGGCCAAAGAAATCATGGAGCTCGCCGCAAAAGCCCGCGAGAAAAAACTCAACTCCATGGATATGAAAGGCGGAACCTTCACCATCACAAATATCGGTTCAGCCGGCGGCGGATGGTTCGCGACACCGGTCATCAACTATCCGGAAGCCGCAATCCTCGGCACCGGAATGATCCAGGACATGGTAGTGGCAATAGACGGCAAAGCAAAAGTCCGCAAAATGCTTCCACTTTCACTCAGCTTCGACCACCGCATCCTGGACGGCGCAGAAGCCGCCCGCTTCGTCATGACCGTCAAAGCCCACCTGGAAGACCCAGATTTAATGCTGGTAGAAGGCCAATAATCAAATTATAAAACATTCACTCGATACTGAACATTTCTGTAAACTACAGATCTGTGCATGATAGCGAGAATGAGAACAGAATCCTCTCTTATCAGAAAAATAACCCGGTAATCACCAACCCTAAGAGAACGAAAACCCTTCATCGAAGTCCTGAGTGGTTTCCCAAAGACTTCAGGCGAAACAGTGAGTTTTTCAGTAACTGCGTTTCGTATGCGAACCCTGTTCTCTTTGCTGAGTGAAGGGATATCTTCTTCATAAACTTTTTCGACATAAAGGATTTTATATTTCATGACCAAACCTCCTTATGAGTTTTAAGTTTACCTTTATTTTTCAGTCGCTCCTCGGCGATGGCAGACCAAATTTGATCTTCCTCTATTTCAAGTGCAACCTCAACTAATTGTAACGCCTTAGCGGATTGGGGTACACCGTCACGAGCGGCAAGCTTTTTGAGAGCCATATCAATATCTTTAGGTAGGCTCATATTAAGTCTTCGTTTTAAAGTACTCATAAAAAAATAATGACATCTTAGTGTATCACTAGTGTATCACTTTCGGGGCGGTAAGGCAAATTTCAACTAAGCATTTTTCGTCGGCTCCACCACCAAACTCATCATCAGTCCGGTAAGCCCGCTTAGAACAATCGCTCCGGTCCAAAAATGCACCGACCACCACAGCGGTTCATTCGCCATCAGCGCCAAAAAATAACACAAATAAAAAACAAACGGCACCGCAAAAGCAAACATGCGCACTCGCAACTGCTCACTCAATTCAGAGCCCCTTTTTTGCTGAAACGGTTGAAAAACAGTATACAAAATATCCATCGCCACACCCGCAATAAACGAAACCGGCACCAGCAAATACTGATCCTCAAGAGCGCTCATACCCAAGCCCGCCAAAGTCATCATCACAAAAAAAGTTCCCGTTGGTAAGCGACGTTTTTTAGCCGCAAGCAAAACCACACCCATCATCACAACCGTCTGAAAAAGAATGCCGGTAATCCCCATGGCCTGACCATAATAATCCGAAAGTTCCTGATTCACCGCGCGAGGATACCAGCTCGTAGCAGCCCAGGTTTGCTTCAAAGGATGGTTGAACTGTTCCATAAAAGAAAGCACAGCAAACGTAAGTCCCAGACAAACCGCCATCGGCATCCAGTTCTTCATTTTATTCAAATCCACACCATCTTTTCTGAGCCAATAAGAGCGCATTGGGCTCGAAATGATAAGAACCCCACCAAGCGTCAGTATCAAGTGTGTAGGGCTCAGCAACGCATCCACATTGGCCTCTACACCAAAGACTATGTGCCATATCATGTCACCCATTCCGGCTGCCAAAAAAACAAACACACCAACCATGCCAACTCCCCAACCAACCGGCAAAGCTTTCCTCCATTCATACCCTTTGCGCACATTCAAAATCCAGCGCAATCCAATCACACCAGCGCAGGCAAAAAACCCTGTATACAAAACCAGATGCCAGATCGTAAAAAAAGATTCAATCGTTTCAATAATATGATTATGTGCCCACCCATCAATAAAAACCCCAAAAATAAGCCAAAAACTCGTAAATGTTAAAGCTAAATCCCATCCTGAGCTTGATACAGGTAGACCTTTCACATTGTGAGATTTGTGAGCAGCAACTTTTTTCATAAACCCAAAGATAGAAAAATAAAAAGATTCAAAAATTTTTCTAATTCCCACACGACGCAGAGCACGTCCACCTCATATATTGGTGCAAAGCGCCCTTACCTTACCTTATCTCATCTCATTCCAATCTTTCGTCGAATATCTCGTCTCAGCCAACTCCTGCGCTCGTTGCAATTCCTGCAATGTCCACTCCCCTACACTGATCGATTTCCCCATGGTAAAGCCCTTCATAAAAGCTTCATACACCTGTTCCATCGTCAACTCCGGCTTTAATAATTTCAGTGCACTCACACGTTCTTCAACCGAAGCGATCATTTTATCCGAAATTTTTTCCTGTCCAACTTTCAAAAGCGAAAACATTTTTTTTACATCCACCGTAAATAAAACAGTTCCGTGCTGCAGCAAAATCCCATTCCTGCGTGTCTGTGCATTTCCGGAAATTTTCTTTCCTCCAACTTTTTCACCCATAGGTCCCAGCACATTTGGCGACAAAATAATATCGTTAATAGGTTTAAATTCGCTCTGAATTCCAAGCAACTTCAAACTATCTACAATCCATCCGCAGATTAAATGATAAGATTCGGTTATGCCTTTTGGGAAAAGCTTTTCAGGCGCAATAACACTGTAAGTAATTTCGCCATCAAAGTCATGGTATACCGCCCCGCCGCCCGTACGTCTACGCACAAAATCCACTCCTTGCTTCGCACAACTCTCGACTGAAATCTCATCGTGCAACCCCTGAAAATACCCAATCGAAACTGCACTCGGGCTCCATCTATAAAATCGGATAGTCGGTAAAACATTGCCTGCCGCCACCGCTTCACTGCAAGCCTCATCCAGCGCCATATTGGTAAACGCATCGTGTATCTCCAGCGGAATAATTCTAAAATCAGCCATAAAAGCCGTAAATTAAGTAAATCTGTGGTCATCTTAGCAAAATTTCTATAAATTACTAACAGATCATCACTAACAATTCCGCTTGAAATACGAAGCCACAAAAAAAGTTCCCGGAGGAAAACTCCTGCGCCTCAAAATTGATGCAGGCGAGAAAATAAACACGGTCAGCATCACCGGAGATTTTTTTCTGCATCCGGAAGAATCCCTTCCTGCAATTGAAAAATCCCTTATCGGATTATCAATACAAACACCCGAAAATATCCTCGCCGAAAAAATTCACGCAGCACTCTCTGAACAAAAAGCAAATTTTATTGGTGTCTCCGCCGAAGATATAGCCCAAACAATAGGCGAGGCAATAAATACCATGAATCAGTAAAGCCTGAACAAATAAATAAGGCTCGTTTTATTCACGTCTTTCAAAAAAAGAAAATTCGCGGCAAGAAAAATCACAAAAAAAGAGCGCCACTATGGCGCTCTTTTTAATTCAACAAAGAAAACACAACTCACTATTTCTTTTTCTTCGGAGTAGCCTTTTTTGCCGCTTTCTTCACATCTTTTACAGCCTTATCAGCAGTTTTCTTCGCTGATTTAGCTGCCTTCATAACATTTTTCTTCACAGCCTTCACCTTGCCGGAAACTTTTGCTTTGCGCATAGCTTCACCTGCTCGCTTGCTGCCTTCGTTCATAAGTTTTGTCAGCATTTTTTCGACCTGTTTCCAGTCAAGTTTAAAGAGTTCGTTCAGTCTCTTTTCGACCTCAGGAGTTAAATAACCCGCTTTGCGAGCATTCTTCACAACGTCTTCAACCAGTTTATTATAGTGTGCCTGGAGCATTTTTCCCTGTTTTTGAAGGTTCTCATTGTCCAATGCGTGAAGCAATTGGCTGCGCAAATCCAAATAAGTTTTAACAGCATCTTTGTTCACCTGTCCCCAAACTTTATTCACGCGCTTTTCAATATCCTTCTTTGACTCCTTAAACATTTTCGCTAAATGGTCGATCTGTTTTTTCGCTTCACGATCAATTTCATCCTTATGAGTTGCATACACATAACCACCCGCAGTTGCGAGTGCAGCAGCCAAAGCGAAACTTAAAAGTCCTCCTCCGCCTTTCTTAGCTTGTTTCTGAGCCATAAAAATTTTGTTTAAAAAATAACCATCCTTCATTATACAACAAAACCTCACAGTTCCCAAACTGCTTCTCGTCAGATAAAAATCATCCTTACAAAAACTCAGCGCAAACTAGGCAGAAAGTCTTACCGTTCCAACACGCTGATTAATTTTGCGTGTAACATCAACAATCATTGCGCTCTCAGGAGTTTGCTCTTCAAGATCCCAGCCCGCATCAATAGCGGCAAGTTCATCTTCAAGTTTTACGGCGGGCGCAACCGGTTCATCAAGATCCCAACCTGCGTCAATCGCAGCAAGCTCATCTTCAATTGAAGGTTCATGTAACGCATTTCGCAAAGCATCCACATCTTTTTCACTCAGCTTGGCGTATGTCGAACCGTCTTCCAAAGCCTCATACTCTTCCAAACTGCTCAAGCGAACCTTGGAAAGGATCACGCGTACTTTTTGCTGTTGAGATGCAGAAGTACATTCCTTCAGGAATCCGTTTTCAAAAGCCAGCATAGCGCTTCCACTCATGTCATCCGACAAAGATGGAACCCAAACTTCACCGCGTTTCATCAAAGCCTCGCGGCGGTTACTTTTTACCTGCGCAACTCTTTCAGCAAAAGGTGATACAACTTTTTGCGCTTCATGTTGAGCAGCAATATTGTCCCATTCCGCATCAAATGCGTCTGCCTCGGCAAGAGCGTTCAGATCAGACAAATCGACATCAATCGAATCATCCAAAACAGTATCGGCAAGAGTGCTCCCGTTAAATTCAGAAAGATCAACGTCTACAGAAATATCATCAATACCACCCAGTGCCAGGACGCTCGGTTCAAGATCCGAAAGGTCTACATCAAACGATGCAGGTTCCACATCAACTGCAGCAGGTTTAAAGTTAAACGTATATTTTGGCTGTTCAATTTGCGTGCCATTTCCATACATCGTGCCAAAACCAAAGTTCAAATCCGGCGCGTTTGGACTCAGGAAACCTGTTTTATTTTCCACAGGTTGAATATTCCCAGGAGCGTTATCAAGGCCCGGAACAAAAGAAGGTGCCTCGGGGGCTTTCTTTCTCAAAAGTGATGGATCAACACTGCCGGTCGTCGGCGGCTTCAAATCAATGCCAATAACATCGGCAACATCAACCATGAAAGTCATAAATTTAGCATCCTTGTACACCTCTACAACGTCGCCGCCCCATGCACCCATATGCAAAACACCCGGTGAATGACGATCCATATTTCGCGCCATCGCCTCGTTTTCAAAAGTTTGATAGTACTCATACGCCGCCTGGACATCCCATGATTTTCCCGTTTTGCGGCTGAAAATTTTCCAATCCCAATTGTATGGATTGCCCATAACATTTGGTTTGATCAAAAATTTCACGCGGTTATATTCAGCATGACTTGGATCCATCAAAATCGCATTCACGTTTGCAGCATTTTCATATTTCTTTACGGAAGAAGCGTACAAACCAACGTTTAATTCATGCATCAATTCATTGATCTTAGCCTGCTGTTGTGGCGTCGCAATGCGGGTAAAAGGCGTGGCAATTTGCGCTGCCCAACCAAGCCCGTTCCCTTCAACGGTGAGCTTTCCGGTTTCAACTACAGCTCGAGTATATTTACTTGGAATCTGATCCAGAACAGTTTGTGAAACGTACGTTCGGGTAGGAAGTTTATCAATATCAACTACGGGTGGTTGAACAACTGGTTTTGGAGTCACAGTCATTACCGGTTGTGGTTGAGTGTTTAAAACCTCAGCAACTTTTGCCGAATCAACAGGTTTTGCACTGTTCGCATTCGAAGCGCTTGAACTGGAAACAGCACTGTCCAAACTATTTTGTTGAGTAGCCTTATAACCGCTATAACCCATGGCACCCATGGCGGTCATTGCTGCGGCAGCCAAAGCATACTTCCAGCCGGAACTTTTTTTCTTCAAAGCCGGAATCTTTGGGCGGGTTATTTCATCCTGAGTAATATCAGCAGCTGGCGGCATTGTAGGTCGATCATTTTCATCCATCGCTCCATACAATTCCGTAGTACTTGGTAAATGAGTGAGCACTTCAGAAACAACATCAGGCGCACCGATTGCGGTAGGACCAACAGTCAAATTTGGATCCTCACCCAAAGAACTCAAAAGTGCCTCTGCAGAACCATCATATTTAAACGGATCTTCGGTAACAAAATTTGGGAAAGGATCGGCTATTCCTGCTGAGTCCTCAAAACTCTTCATATACAAAGCGCGAATATAGTCCTTTGGCATTTTATTGTAAAAAGCCCGAACATCTTCAATCGTCATCGACAGAGGTCTGCTTTGTTCTTTTTCTCCTGCGGCAGGTCTTCGTGCCGGGAAAAGCATATTCGGCGGACGGAAATACCATGTGCCAAGAACAACCTCAGAATTCTTTTCATGAAATTGACCAAGCTCATCGTAATACTCAATTTGCTCAGTCACCTTATCCTGAAGAATAATCCACCCGTCCTTCGCCATAATAAATCCACCAATGTCTGTTATACCAAAAGCGTATCCTCGAAACTCAACAACTTTGTCAGGAGATTGAAGGATACTCATGACAAAGTTCTTGAAACTTTTATCGTCTCCCATGAAAGTCGCAGGATCAATCACATCGGGCAAAGGAGGCAATTTATTATCAGAAACTTCATACGGCATATCATCACCGATAATGACCGAATCAAGCGTAATCTCTTGAGGTAATTCATGAATGTGAACACCGCTCATGCTATCCATCATTTTGCGCAACTGCAGTTCAAGAGTGGAAACACGATCTCCCTGTGCCGTTAAATCAGCGCCTGAAAAACCGTCATCAGAAAAATCCATCTCACCAAAACTATCCTCATTCTCGTATCGGTTAATTTCCGCGAGCTCTTCTCTGCTTACCGCAGCTTCACCGGTTTCAACAACAACCCCCTGGTCAAGAGCTTCATCCAAAGCCAGCAAATCCTCATCAGAAAGTTCAGTTTCACCTGTCTGTATATCTGTAGAAAGGTCAACAGTGTCTGTCGCTACACCTGCAACCGTCGCAGCATACTCTGCGGTGATTTTATCAACATTCGCTTGTACATCTGGGCGGAGCACATCCTGATACTCCTCGCAAAGCGGCAAATAAGCATCAAAAATTGGTTGATACACCTGATCGGTAATTTCACGTTTACTCTCCTGGTAAAAATACAAACCCCAGGCAAGTTCGGGCTTCTTGGATCTATAGAGATTTTCGCCCAAAGACAAAAAAGTCTGGCTGGCTAGAGCTGAAGCCAATCTAGGTGCCCAATCTTCATAAAGAATCACCGCGTCTTTCAAAATAATTTGTCCAATAATTTCCTCAAGTGCTTCCAAATCTTTTGGCACAGGGTTACCGTTTTTTTGTGCATCAGTGATAGCATTGTAATGAATGTTCAAAGTACGTTTAACACCTTGGGGTGTAACCATTTTCGCCAAAAATATTGGCAAATAATTATCTACAAACTTGCGGCTGTTTTCTGCAAAAACTGCTTTTGCGTGATGTTTAAACTGAACATCATAGTCCAACTTCCCTCGTTCCAGGTAGAACTCCAAAAAGCCAGGATAACTTTCAGGGGTGGCATTCATTTTTTCAAGCGCCAAACCATAAGCAATTTCAGCAATCTCTTCCGGATCTTTCATGAGGTCAACTTCCAGGTCTTCAATTAATTTCTCACCTTCCAAAACATGCGCCGCCTTTTTTACTGGCTCAGCTTCTTCCGAATTGATAAGCGCTATCGCCTGATGATAGATTTTTGCATACTCACGGAAATAATCTTCATAAGCTTCAACAAAAAGTTTTTCAAACTCCTTCAGCGCCGCACGTTGCACTGCTTCAAGCTTATGCTGAGCTTCCTGTTCAGCTATAGCCTCTACCATCGGCGGAGGAAGCATGGAAGTAATATGACCTACCGGATCAGCTTGAACATTCTCAAAAGATGTAACGGCAGTCGGAACAGGTTCAGCGACAACATCATCAATTTCAAGGACTCCATTATCGCGATCCTCAGAAAATTTTCTCGCCATATCATCAAGTCCCACCAGGGTGCTCTGCTTCTCGCGTGGCGCTGCAATTGGACGAAGAGTTTTGCGGCGTGCACGGGCTGGATAAAGTTGCTCGGAACTTATTGGTATACTGCTACGTCTGTTGGTTGAAGAAGGCACCGCCTCAGAGGCCGGCGCAGTCTCTGCCTGAGTCGCCTCTCCGGGAACTGTAGCAACGCCAAGATAAGGCTGAGTATTGGATCTACGCACACCAGAAGTAGAACCAAGTGGACGGAATGCCCCAGGCACAACGCCTCCATTATCAGGATCAGAAACATATTTCTCAAATTCAGCACTCACACCCGGAACAATTGCCGCCATGAAAGACAGGTTTCTCTGACAATTTTCCAAAATCACAGCACGATCCTCTATGCTATAAAACTGCTGAGCTTCTTTACTATCAATTATTGTAACAATCTTTGAAAATGCCTTCGTCAAATATTCAAAAAATTTCGCTGGATCCAGAGTCTTTCCCCCATCATTAGAACATTTATGTTCAATAGTTTCAGCATCACCAAAAAAACTTTCCATCAATCGATCAATGGTATCAATTGGGTTTGTGTTAATAATAGCATTCGGCACATTTCTCTTAAGCGGTGCCAATCTGGCCTCAAGTCCGCTAAGGTGGGTATTGATAATCTGAAACCACATTGAATTATCATGTGGTGACGAAGGAACACTTATACTAACCCCTTCAGGGCGTCCATCCGGTAAATCTTTTTTACCAACGGCACCAAGGCCTGTAGTTTTTTTTCTGTCAGTAGCCATATACTTTAGTATAGTAATCTATATACAACAAAACCATATAAACCATTACAGTGGAGGTATACTATAGCAAATTATCAATTTTTGTCAAATGTACTTTCAATAGTATTGCAAAAAGGGTAATATAGCGCCTTGTAAGGCATAAGTATGAGCAAAAACAACCTAAATATCCCTGCGGTAACCATTCAGGATGTCAATTTCCAGGTCGGTGAACAAAAAATCCTGGAAAACATCACTTTTTCCATTCCCCAAGGCGAATACGTTGGTATTATCGGCCCGAACGGAGGTGGAAAAACAACATTGATCAAAATCATTCTTGGCTTAACCAAAGCCACAAGCGGCAAAATCTCCATCATGGGTAAATCAAGCCAATATCCGGCCGTTAAACGCCGAATCGGTTACGTTCCCCAAAAAGCATCACAGGCGGATACCCAATTTCCCGCAACGGTAGAAGAGGTTGTTCGCAGCGGACGTACGCCAAAACTCGGACTATTCAAATACTTCAAGGCCAAGGATAAAAACGCCGTGAAGAAAGCTTTGGAAATAAGCGGAATCTACCACCTTCGCCAGCGCCTAATGAGCAAACTTTCCGGCGGCGAAAGACAGAAGGTTTACATTGCACGTGCCCTGGCGGCAGAACCGGACATCCTCATCCTGGATGAACCCACAATCGCTATCGACGTTGCATCTCAAAACCAGTTTTATCAATTCCTCGGAAGTCTGAACAAATCCCAAAAACTTACCGTCATAATTGTTTCTCATGATATAGATGTCGTGGCAAAAGAGGTCAGCAGCGTCGTATGTCTCAACCGCGGTCTCGTATGTCATGGAACACCTGCTGAGTTTATCAAAGACGAATATCTGGAAAAACTGTACGGCAAAAAAGTTAAATTCATTTTACATGGCCACTAAAAATATTTTCACCAAAATTTGCTCCTCTGCACTCATAACTTTTGCGCTTCTCATACCGCAAAGTGTCTTTGCGCAAATCGAAGCAGTCACACCGCAAAACGCAAATTCACAACAGCTAACCCAAAATGAATCTGCAACAGGCGCCCCTACTCCAGAGGAATTTCAGGAACTACCGCCGGAACTTTTAATACCAAGTGAGTTTCTTCTGGGTGAAATAAAAAGCATCGAAAAACAGGGAGTAGATGAAGAAATGGGCACACCAATGCCATACCAGATTCTCAAAGTAGAACTCATCAACGGCAAAAACAAAGGCCGTATTGTCCAAATAAATCATGGATCAAATGTCTCTATCCGTGAAACAGATAAAGTCGAAATCGGTCAGTCCGTAGTTCTCGCGCAGGTAGATACAGTCAAAGGATCAACCTATTACATCTACGATAAATATCGTCTCCCTCCAACGCTGCTGGTGGCGGTAATCTTCTTCGCCCTCGTCATTCTGATGGCCGGCAAAAAAGGTTTCTGGTCAATTATCGGCTTGGTAGTCAGCGTCATGGTACTCTACTATTTCATCGTTCCCGGGATAATATCCGGACAAAATCCCCTGCTCATCAGCACAATTGGCGCGCTCCTAATTTGCGTCTGTTCCATGTTCCTGGCGCACGGTTTCAATAAACAAACTACACTCGCTTTCATCAGCACAATTATTACACTCATCGCCGCGGCAATCTTCTCAATAATATTTGTAAATCTCACCCGCCTCACCGGCGCGGGAACAGAAGAAGCATTCTATCTCCAGTTCGGCGATCTGGAAAAACTCAATCTTCAGGGCTTGCTGCTGGGAGGAATTATGATCGGTGTACTCGGCGTACTGGACGATATCACCACTGGCCAAACAGCCGCAGTATGTGAAATTCACAAAGCAAACCCAAAACTCAAGTTCGCAGATCTCTACAAACGCGGCATCAATGTAGGGCGCGAACACATCGCTTCACTCGTAAACACACTCGTACTCGCCTACGCAGGTGCATCACTTCCCCTGTTTCTTATTTTCCATCTCAACAACAGCATTCCGCTCTGGGTAAATCTCAACAGCGAATTCATCATCGAAGAAATAATCCGCACGCTCGTTGGAAGCACAGCCCTGGTTCTCGCAGTGCCGATTGCAACATTCATCGCCGCGCGCGCCCTAACCCAACCACGCCATGCTTGAAATCCTCCAATATGACTTCATGCAGCGCGCATTTTTAGCCGGCCTCATGATCGCAGTGGTCGCGCCATTGATCGGTACATTCATGGTAGTAAGAAGATTCTCGCTCATGGCCGATACACTGGCGCACGTGTCGCTCGTAGGTGTAGCCACAGGCCTTATCACAGGCATAAACCCGGTCATCACCGCCAGCGGAGCTGCAATCATAGCAGCGGTCGGAATCGAGAAATTACGCTCATCAAAACATGTCTACGGCGAATCCGTCCTGGCACTTTTTCTTTCCGGAAGTTTGGCATTAGCCACAGTTATCGTCAGCGCCGGCAACGGACTCAACGCCAACTTTGTCAGCTATCTTTTTGGCAGTATCACCACGGTAACAGCAGAAGATTTATGGGTAATCGCCGCTCTCGGGGCAACAGTTGTAGCCATACTCATGGTTCTTTACAAAGAACTCTTCATGGTCTCCTTCGATGAAGAACTCAGCCGCGCCGCAGGCATGAAAGCCGAAAGATACAACCTTCTCCTCATCCTCCTGGCCGCGCTCAGCGTTTCAATTTCCATGCGCATTATCGGAGTATTACTTATCGGCGCCCTCATGGTGATACCGGTAGTAACAGCCATGCAACTCGCCAGAAGTTTCAAGCAAACACTCATCTACGCAGTCATCTGCTCACTCATATCGGTCATGGGCGGACTCATAGTGTCCTACTACATGGACCTCGCCAGCGGTGGAACAATCGTCGTCATGGCGTTGATACTATTCTGCATCTGCCTCGGAATAAAAAAACTCCGCAAAAACTAAAACATTTTACTCGGCGCTCTTTGGTAAATCCTCTTTGCCTTCTTCTTCGATTCTATTCAGTTGTTCAAGTGAGATCTGTACAGGCATCCCACGCCCTTTCGCCGCGGAGAATAATCCCCATACCCAGGCAGGCGGTTCTCGACGTGGGGTCGGAGTGGTAAACAAACTTTCCTCAATAACAATTTGCAAATCCTGTGCATCAGGAAGACCAACCGATCCACTCACCGGAGTATAACCAAACTCAACAACAATACTCGGCGATGGAGATGGAATATCCCAGTCTACGACAATTCCCGGAGAAGGTGTCGGAGACAAAAGCACAGCATCATCAGTAAGATCAGGCAGTTCATCATACATAACAACCGGAGGAAGCCGGCGCGCAGTTATTTCATCGCCGGTGCCCAACTCATCAAGGCCGGCAATTTCAGCCAGCTCTCTAAACTGAGCCAAAAGACCATCCGGATCAGGAATTTCAGCATAATTTGCCGGTGGAGTTGGTCCTGGTTTCAATCTGGTAAGCGCAAAAATCGGACTCAAATCTGCATCTTGGGTAATCGTAAGCCCCACAAACTGATCCTTATCGGTTGGATCATCATCAACCATGGTAACAAAATCAGCCAAAGGCAAAACCCCGCCATTACCATCCACATGGTACACAGCCGTTGGAGTAAATCCCTCCTCAACATCCAGTGCTCGCAAAAAAGTCAAAAAATCCATTCGTGCCGCATCAAAAGTTCGAAGAAGTACACCATGCATACGACGAACTTTTTCATCACCACTATTATAAATAGCATCCGCAAGACGATTCATTTGAACCAGTGGATAATAGTCCGCCATGGTGGTCGCAAACTGCGGAGATTGACCCCGGTCAGCCACAATTTCCTTGGGTTCCACCGGAGGAACCTCTGGAGTTACTATCTGTTGCTCCGACTCATCGGGAGCAGGATTGGAACGGTCAAATTCAGACATATTTGTGTTTTAAAAAATTCCGCCCAAGGTTACTGACAGCAGTATGACATGTCAACGCACAGCGCTTGCGTCCATGAAAAAATTTATTTGGTCATATACATTTACCAGCGCAAACCACAACAAATTTTATCGGCTCATGTATTTTTTCTTAAGCGTCGGCGTTAGATGCTCAATAGCATAGCGCAGCATAGTCCGGGGCATTTTTTTTGAATGTTTATCCAGGAAACCCCGCAACGGCTTCGGGTCTCTCTTCCCAATTTCACGGAGCATCCAACCCGTAGCCTTATGAATCAAATCATGACGGTCACCCATCAAAATTTCACAAATCTTCAAAGTATCCGCAAAATCTTTTTCCATAATAAACCGGTGTGTCGCGATAATCGAAATACGGCGCTCCCATAAATCTTTCGAAACCGCAAATTTATACAAAATCGCGCGATCTTTATCCAACAACCAATCCCCCAAAACCTGCCGCGCCGAACTATCCACCAAGTCCCAGTTATTAACAAATTTCCTGTTCTTCAAATAAAAATCCACTATCCTTTTCTTCAACTGAACATCCTCACATTTCTCATACTGCCAAACCAAAATAAGCAGAGCCGTTAAACGGAACTCATGATATTTGCTCGCAAGTAAAACCCCAACCTCATCCAAAGGCAAAGCCCTAAACTCGGCCACAACTTTCCTCTGCGCTGGAACGGTAATCCCCAAAAACACATCCCCTTCTGAATACTGTCCCTTCCCCGTCTTAAAAAATCTCGCCAAAAACTCCCCCTTATTTTTATCGGCAATTTTCATTAAAGCTTTCTCAACATCTTTTGCGGTCATAAAAAACAAGTTACAAATTTCACATATCAAAACGAAATATAACCTTTAAATGTCACTTTGATCCATATCAGATCAGTTTGTTCTGGAGCAAAATCAGGTGTAAACCCAGGTTAATCATAAATTTATCATTGTGAGTATCGAATTCGAAGAAATTCTTGATGATCCAAGTGATCCTGATGAAACAAGCAAACCAGAAAATCTGCCAGTGGAAGCGGTTATCCCGCCAGAACTCATGAAATCGTTCCGCTTTGATGAATACGAAAAATCAACAACACCCCGCTACTCAATGAGGTTTGTTTTGAACAGCACGCCATACCATTTTGACGGTGTGGTAACAGCTCTGGCCGCTGCACATCGAGAAGAAAAAATAGAAGAACTGAGTCAGTTCGCCGCCTTACCGGGCTTTATAGTAAGGCTTTGCTACAACTTCAGCGGAGTACAAACAGAATATTACCGCCCCAATGACTTGGTTCGCGACAGCAAGCACTGGGTCAACATAACGAAGCAAACGACGGACCAATAATTTCATTGATTTAATAATCACCGCTCCCTACAATCGAACTGTCATATTTTTTTACTGACGCATTTTATGGAACCAATTAACGGAATCACCCTCGAAAAATACGCAGACCTCTGCGCGCTCATGGCCAACGCACCCGAAGAAGCACAACAAAACGAAATTGCCGCAAAAGAAGGTATCAGTGCCGAAGACTGGAAAGCCGCAAAAGAAGGCTTCACCAAACGCATGTCCGACCCAACAGATATGGGCAAAACCGCACTCGCATTCATGCCACTCTATCAGGCAGCCCAAACAAAAATGCGCGGCGGCGCAGAACCATGCACACTAGAAAAATATGCACACGTTCACGCTCACATGGCATTCCGCAAAGACGCCAATGGTAACAAAATCGACTACATGGTGGTACTCGGAGAAAACGGTTTCACCCACCAGCAATGGATCGAATGTGAAAGCTATTGGACTCCAGTAGTAATCAACGACCCAACCAAACCAACCCTCCAAGTCCGCTACGACGCAGAAAAAGGAGCAAAATTCGCAAAACTCATCCAGGAAGAGTCAGACAAAATTAACGGCATAGTCCGCTAAAAAATTTCGCGCATCTCTAAAAATTTAAACGATCCACAAAAAAAGAGCCTTCATTCCGAAGGCTCTTTTCATTTTTAATTCAAAAATTTCCAAACCACCAAACTAACTCATCGGAATAAAACTTTCCAAAAGCATCTCCAAAACCTCAACAGCATTTGGATTTTTCTTCACGTCATAAGTAAAGCGAACAAGTCCCGGAACCAGTTTCGTAGAAATATCCACAGTACGTGCATCCGCGGAAACAGGCTCAACAAACTCCAGGTCGGGTTCGTTATAACTCAACTCAAAAGCTGTACCGGTCCAGTTTACATAACGATCATTTTTCACCGTCTTCCATCCCATCCCCCAATCACCGTTTTCCGCACTCACATGAATATTCAAATTCATACCACCCCATTCCTTGTCATCAGGATTATCATTCGAAGTCACAATAATACCCTTTCCATTTTTCACCTCATCCTTCACTTCCCAGCCTTCAGGATACTGAATTTTAAAACCATACTCCTTTGCCTCATAAGTTTTTCGTTTCACCTCCTCTTTCGGAGCATCAATAGTCAAAGAAGCTTTTGAAGAAGTAGCTTCCTGTGAAACAACAGGTTTCGCCACAGGTTGTGGTGCGGGAGTCGGTGTTGGTTGCGCAGGCTGAGTACATCCGGCAATTACCAAAAGAGTCGCAGTCGAAACAACCATGGCGGAAGAAAAATGTTTCATAAAAAAATAAAATAATAATGTCAAAATTTCACGCACAAAAATTATATAACAAAGAAATGACAATGAAAATTGACACGCAAAAATCAACAGCCAGATTACAAAAAACTACTTCAATCCAAAAGGATTTGTATTGGCTTCACAGCCAATTGCCCTCACAACATCCTTATTCGCCATATACCCCATAGTCAGCAGAATCCGTAAAGATTGCAGCGCAATGCGATGGAAATACCAATTCTTGTCGGAAAAATCCAAAGACTTTGTTCTATTTTCTTCTTTCATCAAAGAAAACAACGTATGTTCGGGACCAAAAATCAGCGGAATCGCTTCCACAAAATGCAGCATCAGGTGAATCAATTTTTGCTTATCCGGCGGAAGCCTTCGAAAATAATTTTCAAAATGTTCCGGCACACCGGCCTCAGTCCCGGACATATTCATCGCCCCGCCTTTTGGAAAAGTAGCATCCGCGGCAAGAACCAAAATCTCCTTCTCTTGAGCCGTTAAATCCTCCAGTTTTCCTTCTTGCAGACCCAGTGCGAAAAACGCCAGAGCCTTTATAGTACCTCCAATTTTACGGATTTTTGAAGGTGACCCCGCAACCACAATTTCACTTCTCTCAGTCCTCGAAAGTGTCTCCTGCGCTTGAACTGGTTGCCGTCTAACAAACGCTTCGTCAGCATCAACCGTAACTGGCGGCGGCAAATCTTCAGTTTCATTTTCAACTGCTGGTCGTGGAAAATCAGATGTTGGTTCCCGTAACGTCATCAGAAAAAATAATGGAAGTCATTATCTCCGAAACCCTCATAAAGTCAAACCAATGCGCCATTAACCACACTGAATACCTACAATTACGACCGCCAATTACCTGTAAAAACCCTTAAACTTATCCTTAAACTTCACCAGCTTCGGCAAAATAACCAGCTGACAATAAGCCTGATCTGGATTCTTATCGAAATAATGCTGATGATAATCCTCCGCCTTATAAAACTTATCCAGCGGCAGAAGCTCGGTCACAATCGGATCATCATAATACTTCCCGTCGGTTAACTCTTTCATGATTTTCTCCGCAGTTTTTTTCTGTTCATCACTCAAATAAAAAATCGCCGAACGATACTGCGTCCCAATATCATGCCCCTGCTGATTCAAAGTCGTCGGATTATGAATCGTAAAAAAAATCCCCAAAATATCCTCATAACTAATCACAGCTGGATCAAACTCAATTTCGGCAACCTCCGCATGCCCGGTCTTCCCATAACTCACTTCACGATATGTAGGATCTTTGGTGTCCCCGCCTGCATATCCAACAACCACATCAATAACACCCTTCGCCCGCATATACACCCCATCCAAACACCAAAAACACCCTCCACCCAAAACAGCTTTTTCTGTAGTCATAAGGAAAAATAAATAAAACATCCATATTCTACCCCCAAAATATGAAATGACCCACCAGGTAGTAGCAAACCAAAAACGCAAAGCTTTTCAACTCTGACTTCCTAAATCCCCGCTAATACGCTAGGGTAAGTCCCGAATTTAATCTTTCCGCCAGAAAATATGTCCAACAACGATACCATTATCAGTTTCGATGAAGTCTCATTCGAATACCACCACGACCGTCCACTGCTAAAAGAAGCCACTTTTTCCGTACGCAGAGGCACAAAAGTAACCTTCATGGGCCAGAACGGCGCAGGCAAAAGTACCATCCTCAAGCTTATCGCCAAAAAACTGAAACCAACGTCAGGTTCAGTAAACGTCGTTCCAAAGCTTTCAATTGCAACAGCGCACCAGGTCATGCCTCACGAAGACCGTGACTTAACGGTAAGTGAATTTTTTCAAAAATGTTTCACTGAAAAAAAATACGACCTCGATCGCCGAATCAACGACGTCTTCGAAATCGTAAACCTCCACGCCGATCACGACAAAGTAATCAAAACTTTTTCCGGCGGTCAGCAAGCCAGATTACTGCTTGCAGCAGCCCTTATTCAAGAGCCGGATTTATTACTCCTAGACGAGCCGACAAATAATTTAGATGCAGCAGGCATCGACCATCTCACGGAATTTTTAATGTACTGCCCGGCAACCTGCATTGTAATTTCCCATGATGAAGCATTCTTAAATGCCTTCACCGAAGGAATTTTATATCTCGATGTTCACACCCATAAAGTAGAACAATACGTAGGAAATTACTACGATGCCCTCTCCCAAATCGCCGACCGAATCGAAAAGGAAAATCGCAAAAACGCGCAACTGGCAAAGGAAATTATCGAGAACAAAGAAAAGGCCAACTACTTCGCCAACAAAGGAGGCCGCCTCCGTTTAGTCGCAAAAAAGATGCGCGAAAAAGCCGAAGAGTTCGAAGAAAATAAAGTCGATGTTCGCAAAGAAGATCGAACCATTCGCAAATTCACCATCCCCGCCCAAGAAAAAATCAACGGTGACATTTTAACCATTAACGAATTTATGGTTATTAAAGACCATAAACCAACCACCAAAAAAGCAAAAATCATTCTCAGAAAAAATCAGCACTTACTCCTCCGCGGCCCCAACGGAATCGGAAAAAGCACATTACTCGAATCACTCGCCCAGGGCACTGCTAAAGGCGCAACCATCATGCCTGGCATAAACGTAGGTTACTACCGCCAAGATTTCTCCACGCTCAACTTCGACGACACAGTCCACGAATCGCTTGAGGAAGCCATAAGATTAGCCGGTGAAGATCCAGTGGAAGAATATCTCCGCACTATCGCCGGAGGATTTCTCATCACCCGCGACATGGTTCACGCAAAAATCCGCACTCTTTCAGAAGGACAAAAAGGTCTCGTTGCTTTTGCTCGCTTAGTTCTCCAAAAACCGGGACTCCTGATTTTAGATGAACCGACCAACCACATAAACTTCCGCCACATCCCGGTCATCGCAGAAGCATTGGATCAATACGAAGGAGCAATGGTTTTGGTCTCACACGTCCCTGATTTCGTCTCCCAAATCCGCATCGACGAAGAGTTAGATTTGAACAAATAGTCCCAAAAATTATTTCCATTCAGCAGGCTTCATAATTTTTGAACGATTTTGTAAAACTATTTTTTCTTCAAACTGGCATGAAGACAAATGTCGCTCCTTCAATTTATGATACCCGTCAGCCGACATTTTTAATTCCTCGGCTCTTCTACCAATCGGTATAATAATCCGGATTCCTTTGGCTAAAGCCTTGGGAACTGCAGTAATTGCCGGAATAAGGTCACTGTCTCCGGAAATAATTATTGCCCTGTCATACTGATTTTGAACTGCAGATTTAAATAATTGAATCGCAATATTCACATCAGTTTGTTTTTCCTCATAAGTTGGAAAACGCTTCCCACATTCTCTGCATTTTTTCTCTACCTTACGAAAGGCTCCATAAACAGTTTTAACGCCTTCGTTTTCAAGAGCTTTTATATATAACTCATGACGTGCTTTCTTTTCATTATCCCAGGGAACCAAGGCCGTAAAATAAAACACTTCATTTATTTGTTCATCCGATTTCAAAAAACAAGCAGCTAATTTCTTAAGATTGAGCCATTTATATTTTCGGAGTGAAGAGTTCGCATCAATAGCATGGTAAAGATTAAAACCATCCACAAAAACAGCAACTTTCTTTTTCTTCATACATAGACTTTAAAAAAATCCCAAGCTCACGAGGAGCTTGGGGCCTCTAAGATACAAGATCTTAAAGGGGTGATAGTCCAATAGTATCATACTTTATAAAATATTTCAATAATTGAGTCAAATCGATGCGCAAAATATATTCATAATTTTTTAATTTCTTACAGCCAGCGCAACTCCGCACGAACCAACCTCTTTTTAAACTCACTAAAATCAGATACTTTACTAAATAAGTAACACCAATTTCCAAATGGCTTTCTTCGTCTACATCCTCAAATGCGCCGATGACACCCTCTACGTCGGCAGCACCAACGATCTAGAAAAAAGACTCCACGCCCACAACAACCTCAAATCCGGAGCCCACTACACCAAAATCCGCCGCCCAGTTACACTGGTTTATTCGGAAACCTGCGAAACTTTTGCCGAATCCAGAAGCAAAGAAGCTGAACTCAAAAGACTTTCCCGCCCAGAAAAACTCACCGTAATAAAAAATTCTCAAAAGAAAAAACAACCAGGAACCACAAAAAAATCACATCCAAAAAAGTCACCAAGAAAATTGAAAACAAAATAGCAACACCCCTAATCCCAGCTCAACTGACTATCGCCATCCAGCGGTATTTTTTCGCCTAAAAATTTCGGCTGAGCACCAATTACAACATCAACGCCGGCCTTAGTTCGTGAAAAAATCTCACGAAACTCATTCCACAAAATCCCCTGATATTCCCGCTTATCAGCAATGTACCCGTGCACATCCATACCGAGTGATCTTCCAATAAAAACCGCACGTGGTTCATGAAATTTCTGTGTCACCACAATAACAGAATGCGCCCCAAAAATATCTCGCGCCCGATACAAACTATCGTAAGTATCAAACCCCGCATGATCCAAAAACAGATCCTCCGGCCGAACACCCTTCTCCAATAAATAATTTTTCACCGTATTCACCTCGTCATACTCTGTCGTCCCATGATCGCCACTCATAAGTAATTTTTTCACTTTACCGGATTCATAAAGTTCAACCGCCGCATCCGCCCGATCCTGCATCATATGACTCAATCGACCATCATTAAAAACCCTTGCCCCCAAAATCAGCCCGGCGTCAGCCGAAGGAATCGCTTCCAAATCATCAGAAATAAAAGCCGAGCTGCTGATAACAACAACCATATTCACGGCAAAAGCTAATACAACAACAGCCAAGAGTCCTATTGCACTAACTCTTAGTATTTGTAACCAATGAAAATTTTTCATCATCATAGCGGGCATTATAACAGGCTCACTTAAAATTAGTTCAATGTCTAAAAATTATTGTGTAAAAAAGAGAATCTTCAAAGTCCAAGCTCAACAATAACAGAGTCTACATGGAGCTCTAGCTCTTTTAATGGCAGGCTTGCCCTGTGATTTTTTGAATAAATACAAAGCGGAACAATCACATTCGCAAGATGTAGAAGTAAAAGATAAACCCTGTAACCACCAGATTTTCCTTTATTTCGAGATTGAATCCTAATCTTGTAAATACCTTTACCAATGCTTATTGCATATCGCTTATTAAAAATGTTGAGCGCATTTTCCAAGTTATGAAGCAAAGATTCATCTTTATTTAAGTATCTCTTCAGCTGTTTTTTGAAATGCTTTGTGAGTAAATAATTCATAAATCCTCAAGTTGCTGACGTAAGGTTCTTTTTGGTAGTTTTCCTTTTTTTTCAAGGTTACTCAAAAGTTCATCAATTTTATCAATTTTTTTTTGCAACGCTGCTGAAGGCTTGATAAATTCAGGCTTTCCGATGACAACAGATGGTGTATGGACAAAATTTTCAAGAGCTTTAGTAACAACCAAGGTAAGCGGTATCCCAAGTTTTTCAGCCTGATGAAAAGCTTTATCTTTCAAGTCTTCTCGAATACGAATAGTAAGTGTTGTCATATGATTTATGAGGTTAAAATCTCCAAATACATTATATTGCACTAACAACGTTAGTGCAATGAACTTGATAGAAAATTAACCATACATACACCCGTATACAGCAGAAACCTTATGAAAATTTAAAACAAACGTAAGTTTTTAATAAAATCCCCCCCCCAAAAAAAACTACCTCAAAGAAATCCGATTAACGCGAACAACTTGGAAACGAATACATTAAAGGGAAAGTGAGCCCACGAGAGAAAACCGTAAGGTTGTCTTTCGTGATTTAGACATGGCGAAGCGGTGTGGGGCTCGAACCCCGACAGCCCTCCTACAAGAGCGACAGTTACCCAAGCATATCTAGAACCCGGACATGGCGGAACGGAGGGGACTCGAACCCCCGACCTCCACAGTGACAGTGTGGCGTTCTAACCAGCTGAACTACCGCTCCACGTGCCCGCCATCCAGTTCGCTAAAGTGTTGTCACAAAAGCCTCCTAGACCCGAAATGAAAATTTCACAAAACAATTTTTGCCCGCCAATGATAATAAACAGCCTTCCTTTTGGCAAGAGCAGTTATTTTTGAAAGATATGATATAGTCTAAAAGACTAATCCCCCTCTATGAAAATCGGCATCGATTGCAGAATGTACTCATCGGATTTCACCGGAATTGGCCGTTATGTGTACGAACTGGTTGAAAATCTGGTCAAAATAGATCAGCAAAACCAATATGTGCTTTTTTTTAATGAGCCAGAGTTCAGCAAATACAGTATCCAAAGCAAATGTGTGAAAAAAGTTCTGGCAAATGCCAGCCACTATTCCCTCAGAGAACAAACACATTTTCTAAAAATACTCAAAAACGAAAAGCTCGACCTGATGCATTTCACCCATTTCAACGCGCCGATTTTTTACAAAAAACCAAGCGTCGTAACCATCCACGATCTCACGCTCCATTTCTATCCCGGCAAAAAAATAACGTCTCCCCTGCATCGCGCCGGCTACTACAAAGTCATCAAAAGTGCTGTAAAGAATGCCAAAAAAATCATCACCGTATCTGAAAATACCAAAAAAGATTTACAGGTACTCATGAAAACACCCAGCCAAAAAATCAGCGTCATCTATGAAGGCGTAAACGAAAAATTCAAATCACTCACAGATCGCCGCCAAGTTGATGAAGTAACCCAAAAATACAAACTCGATAAACCATATCTCCTCTACACAGGAGTTTGGCGAAGTCACAAAAACTTACCAAATCTCATCAAAGCTTTTCACATTCTCAAAACCGAATACGACTTCGATGGCTACTTAGTAATCACCGGCCGAAAAGACCCAGTCTACGAAGCAGACATAGTCGGCGAAACCCAAACTCTCCAACTCGAAAACGACGTCATTTTCACCGGCCTCGTAAAAGAACGTGAACTCGTCCCGCTCTACAACGGCGCCCTCATGTACGTATTTCCATCGCTCTACGAAGGTTTCGGCCTCCCGCCACTCGAGGCTATGCAATGCGGAATACCGGTCGCCGTATCAAACGCCTCCTGCCTTCCAGAAGTATGTGGTGAAGGCAATGCCGTCTTCTTCAACCCAAACAATCCAGAGGACATGGCCGAAAAAATCTTCGAAGTCACCAGCCAAAAAACACTCCGCGAAAACCTCATCCAAAACGGCCTCAAGAGAGTCAAAGAGTTCTCCTGGCAAAAGATGGCGCAAGAAACCCTGCAGGTTTATAATGACGCCCTCAGTTCATAGCCAACACCCTGCTCGGCAGAGGCAAATCATCCCCTTCTCCTATGTGGGAAAACCTCACAAGTCTCATTCCGGACGCCGCAAAAAAGTACAATTTCACTCGCACCCTCAAAGCGATTGAAATTTGTCAGCAGTTCCGCTCACTTTCAAAAAACATTCTCCCCCCAAATTTCGAAAAACACGCCGACGCCAGATCTTTTGAAGAAGGAACTCTTACAATAGAAGTATACAATTCCGGCTGGTCCCAGCAGGTCCAAATGAACAAACATAAGATCCAGGAAGCCATGAATCAAAAATTCGGCCAGGAAATCATCAAAAACATAAGAATCAAAATGGCCGAAAAACCGCAAGAACAGAGCGAATTTTAAACCATTTCCCCTCACAGAAAGACTGCCGGAATTTTTTTGTTGACAATAAAAACACCCCCGATATACTCTTAGCTGCGCTTTACGCCAATGTTTTGGCGTCTAAAACGACCGAAAAATCCTTTAAACAACCCATTGTGTTACGTATCAGACTCACCAGAACAGGTAAAACAAGACAAGAAAGCTTCCGTATCGTAGTTGCTCCACATACAAACGCTGTGAAAGGCAAATACATTGAAATGCTTGGCTATTATCACCCTGCAACTCAACCAAAGAAGCTCGAAATCGATAAAGCTCGTGTTGAGTACTGGATTAAAAATGGCGCACAGCCATCTGACACTTTGGCTACTCTCCTCAAGAGAAACGGCTTTGAAGGAATGGATAAATACATTGCAACACGCACAAAAAAACGTGTTTCAAAGAAGGGGGATGACAAAGCAGCTGCACCTGCGGCATAATAGTGTCAGTCGCTGCAAAGCATCAACCCTTTAACCACTTCCAATATGGATGCAACGAAAGATGTCTCTCAAGGTCCGGATCGCGACTTTGTTGAATTTATCGTTAAACAGATCGTTGGTCACCCTGAAGCCGTAGAAGTATCGCGCACCGTTGATGAAATGGGCGTGTTAATTACGCTCAGAGTTCACAAGGACGACATGGGCAAAATCATCGGCAAAAGCGGACAGACTGCCAAGTCACTCCGTATTTTATTGCGTGTTATCGGTTCAAAGAACAACGCCCGTGTAAACTTAAAAATAGTTGAACCGGACGGAACGGAAGTAAAAGTGGACGAATCAACAATGTAATACAGCCCCACCCCCGGGTGTACGTAAAGGCGTAGCTAAGATACCCCAACAAAAATTTAAACAACTCCAAAACTCACTTACCTAGATACCCACCATGAAAAAACTCGCGCTCTTCCTCACATCAATTATGGCCATTGCGGCATCAACATCCGTAGCATTTGCTCAAACCAGTGGATCAATTATTGATGCAGCCCAAAACTACGATATCATCGATATCATCAACAAAGGTTTGGCTTATGCGATTATCATCGCAGGTGGACTCTCCGTAGTTTTCATTTTCATCGGTGGTATCTCATTCATTCTCTCCGGAGGTGAAGAAGGAAAAATCAAACAAGCAGTAGGCACAATCCGTTACGCCATCATCGGTTTGATCGTAACAGTTTTGGCCGTAGTAATCGTAGGAACAGTAGGACGCGCCCTCGGTCTCGATATCATCAAATACATCAACTTCAGCGACGTAATCCAAAACATCAGCAACCTCTCCCCTGCAGGCGGCAGCGGCAGCGGTTCAAACTCCCTCGACTAAAAACAAGAGCGCAAAGACGGCCCCCGAGCCGTACGTAAAGGCCACCCCCCGGGTGTACTTAAAGGCGTAGCTACGCCCAGCCGTCTAAGTACACGCCTATCCCCCTCAAAAATAAAAGCCCCCACCAACCCGGGGGCTTTTATGATACAACTTCCCAAATCCAAAGCGTTTACCAATAAAAAAAACAAAGTTTTTTTTGAGGCATAGTTCACAGTGAATAATGTACATTTTTCGTGCCAGCCCATCTGACTCTAAGTCAGGATCGTTAACGATATTCCACTTAGTATTTAAGGGCCATCAGGATCTTCAAAATATTTGTGGAAGTCTTCTCCCTCATGAATGTTGAAGGCGATTCTGGAGGAGAGCAGGGAGCGGCACTTGCGAGCAGCTGGGGGTGAGCATGCTGAAAAAGCATGCTCGGGGGCCTCCCCATTGCTCGCAAGTGCTGCTCCCTGCTCTCCGACGTTAAAGCCCCTTCAACATCACCCTCACAATATTCATCCAATCATAAGGAAACCGATAAGTCTCATGTGCACGAACGGTAGCCATAAACATCGCCCAAGGATTATAACTCGCAAAAGTAAAACCGTTTCCAGTCTCTTCCAGAGGATGATAATCAGCAAGCATTGGAGATTTTTCATGACCGATAACAACAACACCATGCTTCATCAAATCTTGTAATTCTCGGTGTGGCTCCGCAAAAAGCACAGCCATATCCGCAGCAAACAAATACTCTTCAACCTTATTTTTTTTCTCAAACTCCTGTGGATTCAACCAGGTAATTTTTCCCGTTGGGTGTTTCACACTATCACCAGGTTCTGCATCAGAAACAACAACCACATGTGATGGCAAAACCATAAAACCTTCCAGTAATTCAAAAAGTAAATCTTTCTCTTTGCTCTTTGCAAAAACCAAAACTAAAGGCTCACGGATATTTTTACTATCCCCCATCAATTTCATTTTTGCTTTCTTTTTGGCTTCCAGAACCTTTTGGTATTCAGCTTTACCCATAGGTATTTATGCGGTTTGTGATACACTGATATCGGATTATTATAACAGAAAAGTAAGCGAAAAACCATCCACTTAAAGCCAAAATCTCCATGAAGAAGCTCGTTCTGATTGACGGAAATGCCATTTTCCATCGCGCATATCATTCCCTCCCCCCGTTTGCCACATCCAAAGGAGAAGTCACAAACGCCATTTACGGCTTCCTAAGGATGCTTTTTGACCTCTACAAACGTGAAAAACCAGAATATTTAGGTATCGCCTGGGACAGAAAAGCGCCAACCTTCCGCCATACCGAGTTCAAAGAGTACAAAGCCACGCGTCAGGCACCACCGGAAGACCTCTACCCGCAGCTCCCCCGCCTCAAGGAAGTGCTCACAACTTTTCACATCCCCATGGTAGAAATGGACGGCTACGAAGCAGACGATATTCTTGGCACACTCGCCTATAAAGCAGAATCAGAAGAAGGTGTGGAAACAATCATTGTCACCGGGGACAAAGACGCTTTCCAGTTAGTAGACGATCGCACCTGGGTCATGATTCCAATCAAAGGAATCAGCGAAGTCAAAATGTATAACACCGCTGCCGTCAAAGAAAAAATGGGCGTAGGTCCGGAACAGATTGTGGACTACAAAGCACTCTGTGGAGACACCTCGGACAATATTCCCGGAGTGCCGGGAGTCGGTCCGGTCGCCGCCATCGAACTTCTCAAAAACTACAAACACCTCGACAACATTTACAGTCATCTAAACG
>JADZCU010000016.1 GCA_020851415.1 Candidatus Peregrinibacteria bacterium
TTGAAAGGTGTTCAACGTGACTATACAAAGGGGAGTATCACTACGGCTGTTTTCTTGTTGGCAATTCCGATGATTTTGGAATTGAGTTTGGAGAGTGTGTTTGCAGTTGTAGATATGTTTTTTGTTGGTAAGCTTGGGCAAAATGCCATTGCTGCGGTTGGTCTGACCGAGTCACTTATTTCTCTGGTGTACTCATTGGCGGTTGGATTAAGTACGGCTGCAACGGCAATCATCGCACGCAGAATTGGTGAAAAAAATCCCGAGGGAGCCGCTCACGCGGGTGCTCAGGCGCTTTTGGTTTCTTTGATTGTTACGACCGTTTTGAGTGTGACCGGAGTGATTTTTGCCGGAGATATTTTAACCTTTATGGGTGCGAGTAAAGAGGTAGTGGCCGAGGGAACTATTTTTACACGCATAATGTTTGGCGGAAGTGTTTCGATTATTTTGTTGTTCCTTGTTAATGGTATTTTTCGTGGAGCAGGAAATGCAGCTATGGCAATGAAAAGTTTGTGGATTGCCAGCGGGGTGAATATTATTTTGTGCCCGATTTTGGTTCATTTTTTTGGTTTAATGGGAGCTGCGATGGCTACAGTAACCGGTCGTACGAGCGGTGTCTTGTATCAGCTGTATCATCTGCAAAAAGGGAACGGTGTTTTGAAATTCAAAAAAAAGGATTTTGGATTTGATTCAAAAATTATTCGCACGATCACCAAAATTGCCTGGCCTGCGACGATTCAGTTTATGGTGGCGAGCGGCAGTTGGATTCTTCTCACCAGGCTTGTGGCTGAAACGGGTGGTACTGCAGCATCAGCCGGGTATCAGATAGCTTTCCGCAATTTCTTATTCTTTATTTTGCCGGCATGGGGATTGAGTAATGCTGCTGCGACGCTGGTTGGACAAAATTTGGGAGCAAAACAGCCCGAAAGAGCTGAAAAAAGTGTCTTTTTGACCGCGAAGTATAGCGCCATTTTTATGGCTTTCGTGATGCTGTTTTTTATATTTTGTTCACGTGCAATTGTCGGGGTCTTTACTCAAGATCCTGAGGTTTTGAGTTACGGTACGCAGGCGCTGCAGATTATTGGGTCCGGATTTATTTTTTACGGTATTTCGATGGTGATGACTCAGGCATTGAACGGTGCGGGGGACACCAGAACGCCGACCTTGATTAATTTTGTTTGTTTTTGGGTATTTCAAATACCTTTTGCCTACTTGATGGCAATTGGATTTGGGCTTGGATCAACCGGAGCATTTCTTGCAATTCCGGCGGCGCAGATCCTTGTTGCTCTTCTTTCCTGGTACTATTTTAGAAAAGGGAAGTGGAAGCAGATAAAGGTTTAGTTTTCATTTATGACAAAAAAGCCGCCAAGGATAAATGGACGAGTCTTTTAGGTTAGGCGCCGGCCTTTATTGGTTCGTAGACCAGCATGACCACACCCGAATTGAATGTTCTTGTTTTCAAAAGTTTGAGGTTCATGCGGTGGGTCATGTCTTCGAAAAGGGGTTTTCCTTTACCCAGAATAATTGGGTTTACCATAATCCTGTATTCGTCGATCAATTCGTGTCGCATGAAACTTTGAGCGATTCCGGCGCCACCAAAAATGACCATATCTTTCCCTTCCTGTTGTTTCATTTTTGTGATTTCCTCTGGAATCAATTGCTGGATGAGTTGGGATTTTTTCCATTCAACTTTCTCCATTGTTTTTGAAAAAACAATTTTGTGCATGTCGTTTATTTGGTTGGCTATATCCAAATTATCCGGAGTCGTTGATGGATCTGTCATTGCGGCTGGCCAAAAACTTTCGAAGAGTTCGTAGGCTATTCGTCCGAAGATGATGGTGTCGATTGAATGGAGTAAATCGATGGCATATTTGTTGAACTCATCGTCTACAAGATGCCAACTTAAATCTTGTTTTGGACCTTCAATAAAGCCATCCAGTGACACCATCATTTGAAAAATAACTTTTCTCATCGAACTAAAATTACTTTTTCTTATCCTTTTTTACCTTTGGTTTCTTTTTTTCTTTTCTCTGACCTGCGTTGCCTTTTGCCATATAGATTGGTGGTAAGAAAATAATGACAATATTATACACCTTTGTTGTTTGTAGATGAAATAGTGTTATTATGGATTTAGCTTTACCAACAACTATGACTGAAAAAGAGACAGCGTTTGAATTTTTGCGACAAAATAAACTTGGCGTTTTGGCTACGATTACACCGGAAGGAAAACCGCATGCTGATGCTATTTATTATGTTGTTGATGATGGCCTTGAGGTAAACTTTTTAACTGAAGTCGGGACTTCCAAATATAAGAATATTCAACATTTGTCGGATGTTTTTTTTGTTGTTACAGATGTTGAAAAAAAGATAACGGCTCATATAATTGGAAAAGCTTTGCTTGTGACTGATAAAGATTCCCTTACTGTTATGATGGGTAAGGTTGCGAAAATGCTGAACAGTGGAGAGAGTTTTGATACCGTTTTGCCAATCTTAAAACGGGATAACGGGAATCTGGTTGTGGTAAGGATTAAGCCACAAGAAATCCGTTTGAGTGACTATGGAAGCAACGGTTTAAGTGAGATTACGGTGACGTTTTAGTCTATTGCTGTCAGGTACGAATTTCTAGCAGGAAGGTTATTGTGTCGTTGTTTTTGATTTTTGCATTGGTGATAAATGTGAACCAATAGGTTATTTGGGCTGCTTTTTTATGCTGAGCCCTTTGCCTCCGAATTTGTTACATACAAAAACCGGAACGTTTCGTGTGCTGAGTTCTTTGTCGAAATGGTAGTTTAAGTCGGTAAATTTATTAAGCTGAGTGGCGTCTTTTGTGCGACTTTTTATGAGCCAATGTGCAAAGGCACCTCTGGCGATTTTTGCATGTACGACAACAAAAATTGGCTCACCTGTTTTTGGATTTTTGGTGAGAAATTTGGGTGAGATTATACGTTTTGCTTCTATATAAGGGGTGATGGTGTCTGAGTATTCGTCTGATGCAAGATTTATGATTGGTTCTTTTTCAGGTATGCATTCGGCGATGGACTTTCCCCAAAACTTGTAGAGATTTGAAAATTCCGGTTCGGGCAATTTGTATGCCATTTCCAGACGGTATGGATAAATACCGTCGTAGGGGCGTATGATCCCGTATAAACCTGAAAAAATGAGGAGTGTTTTGTTGGCATAATCGCGATCGACCGGGGAGAGATCTTTGGCTTGGAGACCGCTGTAGATGTCGCCTATGAAGCTATCCAGTGCGAGTGATTGATTTTCTGATTCAATATTCCAGTTTTCTATGAGTTCTGAAGTTTTTTTTGCGAGTGCCGGCGAAATTTTCATGACTTTCTGTAGTTCCGCCGGGGTTAGTGTTTTTAGATAATTCCCCAATCTTTTGGCTTTATCCAGTAGTTGAGGACGTTGTAGCTGGACGCTTCCGGTTGGGGCAATGCACATTGTTTTGGATGAGTGCAGGAGAATAATCATAATTTGATTTTACATAATTCTTAGGATAATTCATTGTGAAAATGTTTTCAGATGTTTTGTGGAGGCGACTACATTGACAGCAATGCTCTTTGATGTTACAATGCCACTCCGTAATCTTGTAATCAGAAGAAATGTTTACTTCATCCCCAGAAGAGAATCATGGCTCTCAAACTGCACAAACAGATGGAGTTTTTGATGATTTCATTTGGAAAAAAAGTTTAGTTGAGGTCGGTAATGGTGGTCCTTATAGAACGGCTCAGATTGAACGTAGAGAGCCGACATTTTTGGGAAATCTTGTGTTGAATCATAGGAGAAAACTTATGGCTCTTGGTGTGCTCCTGAGTTTGGGGGGTGCGGCCAAAGCTGTTGATGTTTTATGGCCGGAAGCTCGAACTCCTGAAGATAATGCTCATGATGCGACGGTTTTTTCTGTGAAGGTTGGTGTAAATGCTGATGTTTGTGCTAGTCAAGCGGTTGAGCATTGTTATGTAAATGATGGTAACGGACCCGTGAAACAGGTGAAAAAGTAAATTTTAGATATGTAGATACCCTAAAATTGGGTGTTTTCAGCGTGGTGAAATGTGTTATAATAGTAAGATACTAATAACTTTACTCAATGACACGAAATGAGTATCTGAAATTATTAAAAAGATCTGTTTCCTTTGGCAAACTTGATCTGGCAAGCCAAGAAAGATTTCGCGATGCACATGGTGCTCAAATGAGACACTATGCTCAAATATTTCGTGAGGAGGCGGAAATTGTTGCTCAGGCGTATGGGAAGCTTCAAAGTGATACTCAGCGTATTTTGTCTGACTTTGAGTTTCAGGCTCGTCATGATAACAATGCCAGAATTTCCAGGGTGGAGGTGGCTGAACACAAGAAAGAGCTTTCGGAAATTGAAGATATTCTTAAAGATATTTAAATTTTTTATATGGGAGATAAATTTGAAGAAAAAATTTCGATTGAAGGAGCTAAACTTAAGGAAAAAGCCAAGACTGAGGTTATTGATGATGTGAAGAAGAATCCCATTAGTGTGATTGATACTGCTCCTGAAATGGTTTCGGAAGCTAAAAAAAAAGTTGATGAAAATGCAGTTGCCGAGCAGAAAACCAAAGATGTAGCCAAGGATAAACTGGATAAAGCTCAAGGTGAGTTTACTGATACTGTGAAAGCTTTAGAGGCACGAACGGCTTTGGTTGCGCATCTTGCAGCTGTGGATCCTGCTAAGGATTTTTCTCATGCAATTGATGAAATGGAAAAAATAAAATTGGAAGCTCAACCTGTTCAGAAATTTTTTGGTGAAAGTGATACTGTTTTGGATGATATCGACGCTCAAGAGGTTGCGATTCAGGAGAATGCGCGCGAATTTTATCGTGGACTTGCGTCAGGAGTTACGGAGATTGCCGGGATACCTGATATAAATCCTGAAGAGTTACAGCAACTTATGCATTTAGTGGGCGAAATGGAACAGGCTAAGTCACATAATTTTGTTGGTACTACTGAGCGTGAGGCAAAAAAGCTGGCAAGAGAGTATGGCAAACAGCAAACGTTGGCTCGCAAGGTTATTACGGCAAACATTTCTCTGTTAAGTCCTGACAGTGCTGATGCTTTCCGACGATTAGAGTCTGCGCTTGTTCAAATGGATGATGCTGAACTGGGAAAAAATCCGAAGGAAAAAGAGAAAGCGCAAAAGCGTATGGAGGTTATTATCGCCGAACAGGAGGCACGCCGTGTTTGGCAGGGGCTTCCATATAATTATGATCCTAACGAGAGTTGGCGTTCGGTTGATATCACTCAGGAAGTTGGTCAGGGGTGGAATAAAAATGGAGCTAATTATCAAAACTATATGCAGGCTCTGAACGCATTTCAGCTTGGGGTAAAAATGTCTGAAAGCAAGGATCCCGGAGCTGACGGTAAAGCGGTTCAGTTGTTCAAAGTTGCGTCTGAAAAATGGAGATTAGTTCAAAAAGCTCATGCGGAAGCTTTGCTCACAAAGGAAAACGTAGATAAAGATAAGCAGAATGAACAGCATACAGCACAGGCAAGACTTGCCAAAATGACGCCACTTACCGATAAACTTTTTAGAAGTACAGCTCAGACTCTTTTGACAGCTGAGATGGCTAAATTTAGAAAATTATCAGAGAAAATAAACGGTAAAATTGACGCAAAATATGACTACAGCGGAGTGATAGGAGATTTGGATACCCTGGAGCAGGCTTTGTTGGTTGTTGAAAAAAAATATGATGATTTGAAAAAAACACTCAGCAGCAAGCTAGATGCAGCGTGTGTTCATGCAAGTGGTATTGGTGAAAAAACTGAAGCGAATGTATTGAAAGTTGTCAGTGATTATATGAACGATGTTTACGATCACCTTGATGGAGACTCACAAAAAATGCTTCAGGGAATGGGACTTGTGAAGACATTAAATTTGGGTATTGATCAGGGGCTTATTCCGATTGGGGTTTTTGATACACATAATTTTAAGGGTGAAATCTGGGTGACTTATGGCGCTGACGGACATGCAAAAGTTGAATCCGGTACTTATCGCGAATCTATAGATACCGCACTTGTTGAGGATTTAACCGAAACTCCTGAAAGTTTAGAAAAGCGAAAGCAGACTGTTGCCAATTATCTTGATGGAAAAATTGATGAGGCTTTTGGGCATGCAAAAGGTGGTATGAACCCTCATACCACTATTGAAAGTGATCCTGATCGATATTATGGCGATTTGTTTTGGGCATTTAAACGCAGCTTAGCCGATTATACAAAAGATGGTTATCGCTTTGGTGATAAAGGCGAATATCAAAAAAACTACGAAGCCATATGCGGCCTTATAGTTGTTAAGTATATTCCTGTGGATAAAGTTATATTTAAAGTCACTGCCGGACGTAGTAAGAGCGGTGAAGTTATTTCCAAAGTTGAGCGATTCGAAGCTGAAAAAGAAAGCCATTAGGATTGCTTTACTCCGGATCGAGCAGTACTCCGTTATTTGATACGGATGGGTCGGTGCACATGGAGCGGTTAAAACAACATGGTCTTCGCTCTCCGGACTTGAGTTTTGAGAGTGCTACTTGTATTCGTTTTTTGCGGGTTTCTGCATTTTTGGTTGAACGTATCCAGCGAATCCAATCCCAACGCGCCATTGGGGTGATGTCCAGCCACATGGCTTGCGCTTGCGGAGCGTCTGCAATGGCATTCTTTAGATCTGTTGGGACTTCGGGGTTCGGCCAATTTTTTATTGGTTTAATTGCAAGCGTTACAGTTTTACCTGCGGCGGCTTCGGTGGCTTTGCTGATTTTTTTGTCGATTACGAACCAGTGACTTCCTTTGCCGTCTGGCTCGAGCGGAGCTTGAAAATGAAAATCATTGATTATTCCTTCCACCATTACCATGCCTCGTGAGGGAAGTTTGGTGCTTGCGCTCTTGGGTAAGAGGAGGATGGTTAGTGAGCCGATTTTCAAGGGTTTGGTTTCAAAGCGGATTGTCATGCGTACACGCTAAAGAGGCTTATATAAGCACTTGGATGAATAATGGTTCCCCCGATTGGACGTAATTCGAACGTTTTTCGTTATGATATGAAGTGTAACGCGCAAAGATGACCTTCAAAACTGACCGGAACTAATATAACAGTTGTTGAAACAGAACTTTGGTCTTTCTTTTTCCAAGTAATTTTAACGGTTGAGCCTTCAAATTTTTCTACAGCTTTTCTATAGGTGGAAGCTAAACTCTCCTGGCTTTCATCGGCTACTAGTGAACCTAAAAAATTTCCCTTCATCGATTCAAAATCTTTTGCTGAATCGTAACCCAATAATGAAGCAAATTTTTGGTTGCAGGCAAAGATGTACCGGCAAAATCTGGGATCAGCAAAATATCAGGAGGAGCTGGTCCTACTGATTGTCTTGCTAAAAATTTGAATGGCTCCCCAAGTATTCTCGTAGTTCGAACCATAGTCAATAACTCAATAGATCCTGAGGCTCCTTTAATTGAGGCTTTGAAACATACTAGGTGGAAAGAAGAAAAATACCTTATTAGAGACGAGCTTCAGAGGATTTGTATACTGTAGCCAAATCGTTGTTGAACCATCTTTAAAATTGAGTTTATCCAACTTTATGGTAATAACTTTTCTATACATTAGCATTTATTGCTTCATTGCTTAGAGCAATGTATTGTGGTGTTGTCATATAATCTTGTAACCATCAATAATGAAAAAGCTTCCAATCTTCTTAATCGTAACCGTTTTTGTTTTTGGTGGATGTAATAATTCTATAAATTCCCAAAGCAGTGATACATCTACTTCCTCTGTTAATAATGTATCAGAAACAGCTAATAACGTATCCGAAACAACTTGGGACAGGGATGGCTTATCCTTTTCTTATCCAGGGAGTATGGTCGCTTCGTATGGTGACTCAGGTAATATACAGGTGTTTAAAGCTATGACATTTAGTGATTATGCCAATGAATGTGGTGGCGATATAACAAAGATGGATTATGAAGAATGGAAAAACATGGATGATAGAGTTCAGAGAGTCTTAGCAGGCTTAAAAGAATTAAAAAATAACGGTGTAAATGCCGATAACGTAAAAACCATATTAGATATTGATAATGATGGATGTTTTTGGACTGCTGGAAATATGAAAGCAGAACCAATCAAGGTTTCAGGACTCAACGGTGCTATTCTCGAAAGATGTGAATGCCAAGACTCTGGTGAACTAAATTCCTTATATACAACCCTAGTTTTTGTAAATCAATATGATGAAGTATATGAAGTTAGATTCAGGTATAACTTTGGTGATTTTGCAAGTGGGATACCAGATGAGCCCGTATCAGAAAGCGATTGGGATTCTGTCTTTAATTTCTTGAAAGACGGTACGCCGATAAAAACCACATGGCTAAAAGGTTATATGGATAATAGAGGGGTAATCGATAAAATTATTAAAACAGTTAAAGTGACCAAGCAGTAAAAATATGAGGGCAAAGAGAATCTAATCGTAGTTTGCTATAATGCGGTCAGTTTTAAAGATATATGTATGTCAGAATCTAAATTACATCTTTTTTTCCCTGATGAAAGAGTTAAAAAGGGTTTGAAATGGGAGTATGCAAAAATGAACATCCCTAAAAAAGAGAAGGTGGTTAAAGATGAAGAGGTTGATTATTCTTATCAGAAGCAGAAATTTTCTTATCTTTTAGAGATTTTAGATAAGGATTTCTCTACTAGATTTTCAGATGTTAGGTTGAAAAATAAAGAATACATGCGGATAGATCCACATGTATATGTTGAGATTACCTTCCTAGCTAAAGTTAAAGAGGGCACAGAAATATTTAATATTTATAACCTATCTACTGCAGAAGATGATGAATTTTTAAATAAATGGATATTTAGTTTTGGCATTGATGACTATAAAAAATTCAGACAGGATTTGGAGACGTACGCAAAAACTCCTGGAACTGAAAAGCCAAATGGTTATCAGAAAGTCCTTAGTATAATATCCTCTTTTAGATTAATTGTTGATGATGATCGTTTTGATGATAGATTTGATTATCTTGCAGAGAATAATGTTGAGATATTGTTATACAACAATGTGGATAAAAAAGAAGTAGAGACTGCTTTGAAATCATGTACTTCTAGTTCTTATTCGATTAATGGTAATAAAATTCTTATTTCCTCTGAAGATCTGCTTCCCCATGAATTGAAGGAATTTGCAGAATTGACTGACGGAGTTAAGAAAATTGTATCTCAGCATTATAGCTTTAGCATCACTCCAGAAGGAGAAGTTCAAAGACTAAAGCCAGAATTTGAGATTGGTTTGTTAAAATCTAGTACAACTGTTTGTATTGTTGATAGCGGTATTCAAGACAATGATATTTTTAAGCACCTTCTGGAGAGGAATCCCCATTTTAATTATTCTCTCATAAATAAGGAGTATTTTGAGGATATGGTTAAAGATGGGTATGGTCATGGTACTTCAGTCGCAAGTATTGTTGTTTTTGGTGATCAAATTTCTCAAAATAAAAAAGGCGAACCTTTGATCCCTTACGCTCGTGTATGCTCGCTGCAGATGTGGACAGATACCAAACCAAGTATTTCTGTTGGCTTTAGAGATATTGTTAAACATATGGAGAATATTTATGATGCTTCTAATGGCCAAATAAAAATATTTAACCTTTCTATTGGATCTGAGACGCTTAAAGATAATGTAAAAGTTTCTGATTTTGCTTTTTTAATAGATAAATTAGCACATAAAAAGGGCATTATACCTGTAATTTCTGCTGGGAATTTAAAGTCGGATTTTATTAAAGCTAATAAGCATCCTCAGTATTGGATGCTGGGAGATACCAATATTTTGGCTCCTGCTGATGCTATAAATGGAATTACCGTTGGTAGTTTAAAAAATAATGATTACATTGCTGAATACTCTACAAAAGACAATTTTGACACTTCGCACCTTTCTAAAAGTAGACAAAAGCACAGGAGAAAACCCGATTTAGTTACCTTTGGGGGAGATTTAGGCAAAAATCTTTTTAAATGTTTAGATTCTGAGGGCTATTTAGCAAGTAAAAGTGGCACAAGTTATGCCGCCCCATACATTACCCATTTACTAGTTTTATTAACTTCTGCTTATCCAGACTTAGGGACAGATGCTTTAAAAGGAGTTTTATTAAATAATGCAATTTGTATTGATGGAGATGTAGCAGATTTCTACCGTAATAATTTGGGGCACGATAATTTTATAAAACGCCTTTATGGTTTTGGTAAGGTTACAAGTGAAAATGTCGAAAGCATAATTTCATCTAACAATGATGAAGCCACTATTATTGTTGAAGCTCAAATGGATTTTTCAAAATACACAAGTGGAAGTTTTCCTCTTATGACAACAAAAATAATAATGCCTGAGTTTTTAAAAAAAAGTCGTTCAAAAAGCATTTGGATCGACGCTACTTTGACTTATCGGCCTAATGTTTTAAAAACTATCAAATTAAATGCTTATAATCCCTGTTATTTAGCTTTTAAGATTCATTCAGGTCAGGATGAAATTAATTCTACTTTGACAAACTTAAAAGGTGAACCTTGGTCTCAAGTACCTAGTCTTTTAAATGCATGGAGTAATGTGCAAAAAATAGGCACTAAACTTTCCAGAAAAATGTTAAAAAAAATTGCAGCTGAAGGTTTACAAATTACCGTTAAGGGTAGGTTAAAGAAGGATAAAGAGGCTATCGAATACTATAGGAAAAACCCACAGAATTTTGCAATTGTAATTTCTATTAGGGATAAGGAAAAAGAGGGTATTTTGTATGAGGAGCTAAAAGCTAAAAATAATCTAACAATTCATGGCAAATCCAAGGTAAAAGTTCAAGTTTAAGTTAACTTGTATCTGAATTTCCATTAGTATTCATATATGATCAAGAAAACTAAAAATCATCGCCATAGGTTATATAGCGTCATGGATGAGCTTAATGGGAACTTTGTAAGTGAAGATAAGCAGTATAATGACAAAGTTTTTTTTAATGTTAGTGATTTCACTGATCCCGAAGATGGTGTTTATCATGTTAAAGTAGAGGGTTTTAATCTTGAAGATATATCTTTATCCCCAGCTGTACGTGCTGAAGTTCAAGATATTATTTTTGAGCATGAAAATAGAGACTTTTTTGTTAAACGTGGGATCATACCTTTTAACAAATTACTTTTATATGGGCCACCAGGCTGTGGGAAAACGATGTTAGCTTATAGTATTGGCAAAGTAATGAAGAGGAGTGTAGAAGTGGTCAATTTAGGTAAACTTGTATCTTCTAATCTTGGAGAAACCAGTAAAAATATAGCGGATCTTTTTTCTAAATATGGGAATGAAAAACATGTTTTAGTTATAGATGAATTTGATATTATTGGAAGATTGAGAGGGGATAAAAATAATGACCATAATGAAATGAAAAGGGTTGTTAATACCCTTCTTCAATCGATTGATTTTTTCCCCAGTAATGGGTTTTTAATATTTGCTACTAATGATTTTAGTTTAATTGATGATGCTTTGGTTAGGCGTATGGATTTAACTCTAAACATTGGCCTTCCAAATCAAAAACAGATTAGAAACTTTTTGAAATCTAAAATAATTAAACATTTAGAGTTTGTTTCTGATGAAATTGATTATGAAACTCTTTCAAAGAAATTCTTGGGTCAATCATATAGTTTTATTCAATCTATATTCAATAAAGTTATAAGGAGAGCTTTGATAGATAGTAAAAGAAATGATGTTTTTTTTAAAAAAATGATCATTAGCAATAAAAATTTTAAATACTTTTTGGATAGCTTTTAATTTGTTCTACAATAATTAATATTACTAACGTAAGTTAGTTTTTTTATATATGAATCTATCAAATTGAATAAAAATGATTAATCGAAATGCTAAAAAGGGTTTAAATAAAAATAACCCGGACATAGTGACCCGAGATGTTGTTCGCCAAAAGCTCTTTGTGAAAGAGTTTCTGATTGATTTTAATGCTCGTCGTGCTGCAATTGCGGCTGGTTATTCGCAAAAAACTGCTGATAAGAATAGCAAACAGATATTGGGTAATATTGGTATTCATAATGCTATAATAAAAGCTTTGGAGGAAAGGGTGATTAAGCTTGAAATTAAGCAAGAAGATGTCCTTAATGGCTTGATTACAATTTATAGACGGTCTATGCAGGAAGTCGAGGTAACCGATACTTTTGGTCGATCAACAGGTATTTGGGAATTTGATGCTAAAAATGCTTTGAAAGCATTAGAACTGCTTGGTAAGCATTTAGGGATGTTTTCTCCTGGCATTAAATCTAATGAATTGGTACCTACTACTGCTTCTTCGGAAGTAGTCTTTTATATACCTGATAATGGTAGAATGACTCGTGTAATGGATAAAATGCACTAAAATATATCTACATGCGTTTGAAAGTACCTCCAAAAGAAGCTTTAAAAGTAATTGATCAAATTATTGAAAAGGGTTTTAAAGTCTATTCTCTTTCTCTTAAAAAGGGATGGATGTATGACCCCGCTTTATATCAGTTGGACAGTTGGTATGCGGAATCGAAGAAATTTTTAAATGATATCTTTCTTGATTTCACACCTATTTATGCATTCTCTAAAGATTTAGAGGCTTATACTAGCTTAGTTGATGCAGGTGATTTAAGACAAAAGAGATTACAAGAAAACAATAAGCTTTTATTGAACTCTTTAGATCTGTTGTCTAAGTATTATGATTTACTTGAAAAAGATTCATATTCGCCGCTGTTCTACATCCCTGAGAAGGCTCAAATTTGCTTTTTTACGTCCATCTCCCAGTTAGATCCAAATAGCATGCAGTCCGATTTATGTAAGTACTTATTTCAATCAAATTTTAATCAGTTTCACGAGAAAGAAGATATATTTAAAGCTATTTTTAGAGAAGATATCCGTGATTTTAATGCCGATTATTCCAAAAAGATTAATACCGCTATGGAGTGTATTAATGAAAAAACTATTGAAAGCTTTGGGTTTCCTATTGTCAAAAAACGAAAAACGTTGCTTGCTCTTACCATACCCTCCCGGTTCCTAACTATAGAAAATACAAATATAGCTTCTAGTAAGGCTTAGATCCACCTGGCTCCTGGCGGCATTTAAAAGGTTATTTTTTAGAAAATGACCTTTTTTTGATGAACCTGGAAAAACACAAAACTCAAATTAATTCTCCTAAGGGGCAAATCACCCCTGAACCTTATCAAAATAAGAGTGATTTTTTAAAAGACCTCTCCATTATTCTTAAATCAGATTATGACTTGGTATTAACTCAATCTCAACTTGAAGAAGCTGGTCAGCATATCAATGGGCTACTCGGTACTTTCATTTAGATATTCAAGCAATCTTATTATTTAACCACAAAAAATATGATTCGAAGACAACATGGTATTAAAAATAAATATACAAAGAAACCTCCACAGGATTATTTTGATTACTTGGATTCTCAAATTGGATTTGGAATCCAAATTGAAAATTCTGCACTTGAGGAAAGTTTTATTGAAATATTTAGTTCTTTTGCAGATGATATGTTTTTCTATTCTAACTTTTCAACAAAAGAAGCAATGAAGAGCTCGGATATTGAGCTCAATGATCATTTTAGTTTTGAACAAAAGCCTCAATACGGAATTGTAATACATTTGCGGCATGATGTACTTACGCCTTGCAAGACAACAATATTTACAAGTCTTCGGATATTTCTATTGGAATGTATAGCTCGTAATAAAAATCAGCTGATTGCTTTAAAAATAACATATGAAGATTGTTATGATCATACTTTTAAATTGCCGAAAAATTTAACTTTTATTGATCTTGGTAAGGCTGTTAAATGTTTTCAAAACCAGTACCGAAACATTATTTCAAAGGAAAGCTCTTTTAACAAAACTTTTATCTTTGATCGCTATATGGAAGTCTTTGTAGAAGAATAAGGGCTTTGTTTGAATAACTTAAGCAATTGAACCTTTATTTTTATTCTAAATTAGTTAAAATGGCTTTGCTACTCAAATATAGTTAAAAGAGGGAGAAAAAAATATAAGTTCTGGCCAAGCTGGGGTGACCTAGCAGCCATGCAGAACTTACTCCCTTGGAGTAACTATGTTTGGGTAGCCTGTCTAGGTTGCCCTTTTTGGTTTATTTATTAACTTTCTCATATGAGTAATACGGAAAAAATTAAAGCTGTAAAAGAAATAATTCTTTCTTCAAGTCCTCACTGGTCAATAAGAGGTGAAGATTCCGATACAGTTTATTTTCTTTATAAGGAAGATGATAAGAAGGCGAACTGTGGGACAGCCTGCTTGTTGGGTTTAATTTTATTACCCCTTAGTATTATTTATGCAATTCTTGGTGGTAAAAAGGGTAAAACTGGAGTAATAACGATAAAAATCGTTCAAGATAAAATTAATATTACAGGTGATTTGAAATTTGCATTGAAAGCTTTTAAAACCTTAAGAAAAAACCACGATATAAACCGTTATATTGAAGAAAATGAGACAATTAAAAAGGCTAAGAATGCAGAAGTAATCAATGCAATTGTTATGATAGTTTTAATAGTTGTGATTTTTGCAATCTATTCCAAACTTCTTTTAAGAAATTAATACTATGGCGCTTCGTTTAGCTGTTTATTTACGTAAGTCTTCGAAAGACCGTGAAGATAAACAGGCTCATTCAATTGAAAGACAAAGAAGAGATATTGATGATTATTTAGAGAAGCATGAGAAATTTGAAGATAACCCATTAAAAAAGTTAATTTTTAATTCAGATAATGATTTATTTTATGAAGATGCCTCGGCAAAGTTTCCTGGGCGTGAACGCTTTAATCAAATGGTTAATATAATTCAAAAGAGGAAATATGATGTTTTGCTTTGCACTGACTTCTCTAGATTATCAAGAAATGCCATTGATAATGGCGTAGTGGTGCAATTGTTAGAAGATTGTCACTTAAAGGAAATTCGTTCGCTAGATAAGGCTTTTACTACTTCTCCAACGGATATATTTATGCTTTCTATGCTTCTTATGATTTCGAAGTATGAAAATGACCAAAGAGCTTTAAATACAAGCTCAGGCATGAGTAATAGACGAGCATCAGGTGCAACAACCTTTAAAGCCCCAATGGGTTACATTAATTGTGGTGAAGAAAAAGGTAAAAGATGGGTTGAGAGTGATGGCGAAAATTTCATTAAAGTGAGAAGGCTCTGGGAACTTTTCTTGATGGGTACATATACAGTTGAAGCCTTAAAAAATGAAGCAGTTATCCTAGGAGTGACAGTTTTAAGAAGTAAGGGAAAACGTTTTTCACCAACTTTATCTACGATTAGAAACATGCTTTCTAACCGTTATTATTTAGGAGAGATTAAACAAACGGATAAAAACGGTTTTGAGACTTGGATTAAAGGGCAACATGAAGCAATGGTTGATTTGGATGAATTTGAGAAGATTCAATATATCCTCCAAAAATCCGGTTATAAGCATATAAAACTTGATAGAGCTCCAAATATAATTGAAATTATTAAAGCTATCGCAGTTAGTGGAGTTTACTCAATTAAAGATTCAACGGGACATACTCGGCCAGCTTCTCTACTTTATGAAAATAAAACTCGGTATATTTGCTCTCAATGTAAGTATCGCTTCAGCTCAAATAAACCTAAAAGTTGCCCTAAATGTAATACGGAGTTTAATAAAAGTACTAAAGTGTTAGTCGATGAACGCTTCTCTCATTATACTCAGGATCGCAAGAAAAAGGATTCTGTTAAGGTCTCTGTAATAATAGATTTTTTAGAAAGAGAGTTGATGAAACTGACCATTTCAGAGGGACTTTTCCAGGTTTTAAGGAAGCAACTTTATACCTTGTGGCTTGAGAAACATAAAACTGTAGGTGAAAGCAGGAAGAAATTGAAAGTTACAATTGAAAAATTAGAAGAAGAAAGAGGCGATTTATATCGTAAAAAATTTGTCGAAGAGGGAAGTTCTAATGATGTTAAGTTTGCAATCAAGTCTGTTGAAAAGGAGTTAGGAGAACAGGAGCAGCTTCTTGAGGATTTAAAAGAAAAACATGAGGAGGATTTTGATAGAGCATGGCAATCTTTACAGGTCTTGAGGGATGCAAAGGAAATTTTAGGTTCAAAAATTGAGTTCGAGCCAAAAAAGCGTCTACTATTATCGCTCGTTTCGAGCCTTGTTTTTTACAAGGATAAAATTGAGGTTATATGGCAAAAACCCTTTGATGTACTGGTAAAGAAGGGAATTGACAAAACAGCAGGAAGCGCAGGCCCTACTAAATGTTTGGACAAAAATTTATTTGGCTCCCCCGATTGGGCTCGAACCAATGACCTACCGGTTACACTTATCTCTATGTTTCCATAAAGCGTGGACTATATCTTCACCTGTGTTTGTTTGTGCAAACCTTAAGGTGCGTCCGTATCTAGTCTCTACGGTGCCCCTCACAACGTGCGAGGGTTCCCACGGTATTAGCTTGGTCAAATGTCGTGACTTTAGCTTTCACCGTTATCCAGACGAGTTTCAACCCCGATTTCGCGGGGAAGCTGCGTTATGCCGCTTTCGACTTCACGGTGACAATTAGCGCAAAGTAATACGCATATTTCGAGTTCCTGTTTTACTTTTTCCCAACTTCGGGTGTATCCCTTTGCAGAGATACCAAAGTTTTTTTCGTTGAGAAAGTGATGGAATTCGAGTGCGTCGATGCACTTATTATAGCCGCAAAGCTGACACTGACCGCCTTTGTAATCAAGCGCTTGCTGTCGAAGTTGTTTCCTTCTTCTGGCAACAGCTTTCTTTAAGTATTCGGAACGGTCGGCATAGGATCTTTTATCTTTCATAAAGGAAAGAAAGTGTTCACAGCCGGTTGCTCTACCACTGAGCTACAGGGGAATAATGCCTAGTTTTCAAGAGGCCTGTTACTGAGGCCGTACTAAAAGTGCCCCGATGTGGAGCAGGGATACTATAGCCAAGAGGTTGCGAATTTTCAACGTCTTTTTATTTTCGTACAAAGTGATAGATCTGGCGGGCGACGATCTGGTCCGGGCGGTCGTAGATGAGGGTGCCGTCGGAGCTCATGCGGACATCGAATTTGGCAGCAATTGCTCTTGGGATAAGTGGTACTTGTTCGTAGCCGGCGCTGAGGATGTTGGTTGTCAGGTTGGGGATTTGGTAGTACATCTGGCGATCTTTGTAGGCTAAAACTGAAATAACCACTGGTGTTCCTGGCTTCAATATCGGTTGGAGAGCCTGAAAGAATCCGGTTAACATGTTTTTAATCTGGGCGAAGGTGTGTCCGCGAAACTCCGGAGCCGGCAGTTTACTGACGGGAGGTCCAAGGAAAGTTTCGGTTACCACTAGGTGAACAGGAACATTTACTTCTTTCGTCGTGAGTTTGGTGGCGTCTTTGTTAAAAAGATGAAGCTTTTGTTCCGGGTTGAAATTGTTATTGCGGAGCCAATCAATGTTGATTTTGGTCTTTTTGAGAACTTCATCACTGATATCTGAACCGAGCAGTGAAAAGCCTAACAATAAGCCTTCTGTCAGTACTGTTCCAATACCTACGAACGGGTCGTAGAGAGTTTCTGTGGGATTGGAAATATGTTTGAGACTGTTTTTCCCAGTCAGGTTAATCATGATTTGCGCCAATTTTGGCGGAAGCATGCCGAGTTTTGGATCACGTGCCGGGCGGTCATAATCACGGTGGCTGTAGCCTTCGAAGTCCTGGATTGCTACTGTGTCTCCGAGGAATGTTTTGTTCTTGCCGTTGATAAGGACAATTTCTTTTCCTTTTTGAAGGAGTTTTTCTCCTTTAATGGCAGCACTTTCCAGATTTTGAAAGTTCTTATTGATGAAGCGGCTTTTGCGACCTGCGGCTTGGAGATCTTTTTTAATAAGATTTAAGGTTTTTCTAATAATTCCTTCATGCTGACGTGAGAAACTATAGGTACTCAACCCGTAGAGCATTTTTTGATCGACATCTGTGAACTCTTTTAAGAGATACTCACTAAATGCCGGAGCAAGGTGCTCAAGAGGGATACCTTCGTTAAATATTTTTACTATTTTAATGGTTCCGCCCAAGCGGTTGAGGAACTCTTCCGGCTTGGTCAGCGGTTCCGGAAGCGCAGCAATCAGAGCTTCCTGGGTAATATCCACTATGTGTGCTTCAGATCCTAAAACTGAACATAGCTCCGCTACTGAGAGCAGATACTTGCGACCGAGAATAAAGGCGTAAAGATTGTTCATACTCGGCGTATCATTCCATTTTTTACATAAAAAGCAATGGTAAATGATCAGAAATCAAAATTGGGTTTCAAGCAAATCGGGCAGGGGAGTACTGTCCGGGAGCTACATTTGGCTTCAGGGCAGGTCTGGATTGTCTGCGGGGTATTTTTGATGTTTTGTTTTTTGTCTTTTGGTTATGGTTATTTCTTTGGAAGGTATGAGCAAATTCAGATAAATAGGTCTTTGCTGCAACCCATTCCTGATGTCAATTGCGGTTCAAATTGAGCAGAGTTATAGTGCGAATGCTTTTTTGAAAGCGATTGTACTTTTTAACATTGTTCCTATGGCGATGTCGTTGAATCGAGCACAGCTCATTGGCAACCTCACCCGCGATCCTGAACTTCGTCAGATTCCGGGCGGCTCTACAGTGGCTTCTTTCAGTATTGCTACCAACTTTACCTGGAATGACCAACAAGGTCAGAAACAGGAAAAAGCTGAATTTCATAACATTGTAGCCTGGAGAAAATTGGCTGAAATTTGTGGCCAGTATTTGAAAAAGGGGAGTAAGGTCTTTATTGAAGGTCGTATGCAAACCCGTGAATGGGAAGGCGAAGACGGTGTGAAGCGTTACCGTACAGAAATTGTGGCTGATAACATGATTATGCTCAGCGGCAAGAGTGGCGGTATGGGCGGTGGTGATGAGATGTCCTATGGCAGCGGTATGCAGGGTCAGCACAGCGGTTTAAAGAAATCTGCACAGAATAATGACGCTCCTGAAATGACTGAACAGCCTATTGTGGCTGAAGGTGAAGTAACGGTTGATGATCTTCCGTTTTAGTTTGATTTTGAAAATTGGTATGGGAAAGGGCCCCGCTCATATAATGTGCGGGGCCCCTTTGTAACTCTCTGACCTTACCCTATCTGCAGCTAAATTTATCAAGCGCAGAGGATAAAGAAGATCAAAGAGCTAGCGCAACAGGTTACGACTATGTAGCCTATTACGGTCTTTCACGTAGTGAAAAACGTTATCTCCCTCCTGTTCTTTGGTGCTTTGTTTTGTGACGCATTACACCGCCGTCTTTTTTTGTTTTTGGTTTTTTGTGTTTCTTCCCAGTTTGAGGCTGAGAAAGTAAACTTTTGGTTTGAATTTATTTTTGATTTTTTACTGTCCGTCACATTATAAAGGGACGGATAGTTTTTTGTTTGTAAGGTAGTAGTCGGCTACCTATATCGAAAAGCAGGGAGACTTAAAAGTTTTGAAAATTCGCTGATACTTCGTTGCCCTTCAAAAAATTCTCTCTCAACGTACCTGTAGTACGTATCGGTCGAGTTTTTTTTGGGCGCCTCGTATCAGCAAATTTTGAAAACTTTTGAATTTGGGCTTTGGTTTTCAAAACCTTTAAGTTTCGCTGCTTTCCTGACTGCTGATTTTCAAAGATCAAAGGTATTCAGGAAATTATAGCAGATTTTGGCTTTTTCTTCAATGCTCTAGACCTGAAATCCCCAGCTTGGGTAAAGCGGGCTAATCGTGGCTGTTATTTTTGGTGGATTTGGTTATAATGCGGCTACAAAAGCTCATTTTTTGATATGTCAGAAGCTCTCAAAGGTAAACTTTTTATTATTTCAGGTCCCTCCGGAGTGGGAAAAGGTACGGTTATCCGCGCTTTAAAGGAGCTGTTTCCGCAGTTTGTTTTTCCGATTTCACAAACAACCCGTGAAATTCGTCCCGGAGAAAAAGATGGTGATGTGTATCACTTTATCAGTGCTGATGAATTTAAGGCTGGCATTGAAAATGGTGAATTTTTGGAATGGGCGCAGGTGCACCAGCAAAATTATTATGGAACTTTGAAAGCACCTATTCTGGAAGCCCTAGAGCAAGGGAAAGTGGTGGTTCGTGAAGTTGATGTTCAAGGCTTTCATTCCATCAGTAGAGTAGTCCCAAAAGAACACCTGGTTACGATTTTCATAAAAGCAGAAAGTACAGAGAAGTTGCTGGCTCGTATTGCGAAGCGAGGAAAGTTACCTGAAGAAGAGATCAAGCGTAGAATGCACAGCGCAGAGCTGGAAATGAAGGATGCCAACATGTTTGATTACCAGGTCTGGAGTCTGGAAAATAAGATTCCTGAGTGTGTGGAAGCCGTAAGACAGATCATTGTAGATGAAACAAAAAAAGCCGGCTTGAAGATTTAATCCAGTTTGGGTACAATCGGCGAGCGTTGGGGAGTGGCCAAGCGGTAAGGCAGTGCCCTCTGGAGGCACCATGCGGGGGTTCGAATCCCTCCTCCCCAGCCAA
>JADZCU010000017.1 GCA_020851415.1 Candidatus Peregrinibacteria bacterium
AAGTAAAATTCCGTACCAGGGAACTATCTTTTCCTATATCAAAGATCATGAAAAATGCGTGATAACTATACGCATCAAATCACAAAAGTCAACGCTTCGAAATAATGACAAATTATGTCAAACGCCTACGATAAACCACAAAACGATATTTCAAACCATTTTCCTCCATCACGTCAGATTCACTCGCCACATCAAATCCCATCGGAATCTCCGGGAAAAAAGTATCACACTGAAATTCACCAAAAACTCTGGTTAAATAAATCTCCTCACATTCCGGTCTTTGAATGGCTTGCGCATAAATGCTCGCACCACCAATAACAAAAACCTTTCCCACAGATCTGTTATCCACATCACTTTCACTATTCAATTCATCTCTATCCGTTCGTTCATCCAGTTTTTCAATTTGAGCAAAAGCATCTTCAAAAGAGGTTGCGTGTAAAACCCCCGCCGGCAAATCAAAACTCTCGCGACTCAATACAATATTAAGTCTGTCATGTAACGGACGGTGTTTTGCAGGCAAAGACTCCCAGGTTTTTCTTCCCATAAGCACCGCATTCTGTACACCGGTAGCCGCAGTAGTCGTGACTTCAGAAAAATAAGCCAGGTCACCTTTCAATCTCCACGGCAGTTTATTGGAAACTCCAATTCCACGTTTATCGTCACAGGCGGCAATAAGTGCAAACTTCATACGGCAATCGGAAATTTAATAGCAGGTTGATACTGATAATTCTCTAAAATAAAATCTTCAAACTTCAAATCCCAAAAAGGTTTTCTTACAATTTTCAAAACTGGTGCGGCAAACGCTTCACGATTCAATTGCTCCCGAATCCCGTCCAAATGGTTTAAGTACAAATGAGTATCACCGGTTGTATGAACAAAAATTCCCGGAGTAAGTCCGCACTCCTGCGCCATCATCATAAGTAGTATTGAATAACTCGCCACATTAAACGGAACCCCGAGCGCTGTGTCTGCACTGCGTTGATACAACTGCAAATCCAGTCTTCCGTCAGCAACATAAAACTGAAACATGGTGTGGCAAAGCGGCGGCGCAGTTTTCGTATGCGTAGCAACATCACTCACATTCCAGGCCGAAACCAAAATGCGCCTTGAATCAGGATTTTTTTTAATCTGATCCATCGCCATCTGAATCTGGTCATAAATTTTACCGTCACTTCCACTCCATCGTCTCCATTGTTTCCCATACACAGGGCCCAAATCTCCCCATTTCGCCGCAAAATCAGCATCGTTTAAAATCTGATCAATAAAAGATTTTTTCTCAAGCAGCCACTCTTCGCTATACATCGGAAACTTTTCCACCAGATCATTCGCTATCAGATAATCTTGAAAAGGCCATTCATCCCAAATATGCACATTATTATCGACCAGATATTTAATATTCGTATCACCCTTCAAAAACCACAAAAGCTCGTGCAAAATCCCATTAAAAGAAACTCTTTTCGTTGTAAGCAGAGGAAAACCTTTACGCAAATCATATTTTCTTTGAGCACCAAAAATCGAAACAGTTCCAACCCCGGTACGGTCTTTTTTCCGAATACCATTATCAAGAATTTCCTTCACAAGGCTCAAATATTGCTCGTCTGCCTGATTGATCATAAATAAAAATCAAATGCAGCCAGAGTATAAATCACGCGCCCCCTAAAAATCTAGGACACGCAGTCAAAGCAAGTTGAAGTTCACCAAAGCTCTGTTATACTCATCCTGACTGGCTGAAAACAGCCTTGTAACACGCATTATGGAAACAACTCAAATCATCACTGAACGTCTCAAAAAGGCTTTCCCGGACGCCCAAATAAAACTCAACGACTACAAACACGACGGCATGCACGTCGTCCTGGAAATCACATCAGAAAAATTCAACGGACTCACGCTCATACAGCAACATAAACTCGTCTACGCCGAGCTGAACGACCTCATCCAAAGTAACGTTGTGCACGCGCTCAAACTCAAAACCATTCCTAAAAAATAATTCAGAATATTATGATTGATCACCACCAAGAGATCGAAAAACTCATCAAAGCCAACAAAATTTTCATCTTCATGAAAGGCGACCGTGAACATCCGCTGTGTGGATTTTCTGCAATCGTCATGCACATCATGAAAGAGCTCAAAGTTGAGTTCGCCACCTTTGACGTACTCAGTGATCAGGGCATGCGTCAGGCCATAAAAGATTTCACCGGCTGGCCAACCATTCCTCAAATCTTTATCAACGGAGAGTTTGTCGGAGGATCAGACATCGCTCAGGAACTCTACGAATCAGGCGAATTGCAAAAAATGGTGCAGTAATTTTTGGGCAAAAACGAATTGAACCGCAGTCGCAAAGTGGAATGAGCTCAAAAGCGAACCCAAAGCCCCATAGTCATTGCTCACATGAAGCGTTCAAAACATACAGCGGCAGCCGAAAGAAAATACCTTCTGGTCATCTATTTCGCGCTCTTCACCATTGTTGCAGCGCCGATCACAAGCGTCATCCTATACCCAAACACAGACGGCACCCTTACCCTGAAAGTTGGCGGATACGTCATAGGTTTTTGGGTATTTATTCTTGGTGCAAAATTTGTCAGCATATTAAATTTCAATGCCAGATTCAAACACAAACGCCTGGCCGAAGCGGAACAAGTGCCAAGAAAACAACTGCTCGGAACTGAAGATTCCATAGATCCTCTAGACCAGGACGAGCTGCTGAATCGTCTGGTCGTATACGGCAACGGCAATCTCGCCATACTCAAAAAACTCTATCGCTCAACAAATCGCGGCATGACAATTTTCATCATGTGCATCTATTCATTCGCCATGGTCACGCCTTTCATGCTGCTCAATTATCTCTCACCAATCACGCCAATGTATCTGATTGGTGGAATTTTAGCCTGGTGGGGGATTCTCGCATTCAGAGATCTGATTCGTGGTGAACAAAATCCACAAGCCGAATCCCTGGGACTAACCTGGAACAAAGAGATCAAAGAAGCACAGGGGAGTTGGGCCGGGCATGAAGTAACAATAGCTTTCAACGTGGATGAAGTTATCACCAAAGTAAAAAAGCAGTCCCCGGAATTCAAAGCAGAATTTCAAAAAGGCCACTTCAATTTTGATGGAAAAGCAGATTCACAAACAGAAGAACTCCTCGGTACGCTCCACAACAAAGAACTCTGGAAAGACGTAGCAATTATCTCAAACGGCAGCTATATAACCGTCACCAGAAAATACCGCCTGGTAGAAGGCGTTCCGGCCAACGACTATTGGCTTGCCGACCTTTGGCTTACTGAAAAATTAGACGCTCGCCAATAATTCAACCAGCACGAACGCAATCCAGAAAATAAATAAAAACAGTGCCTCACGTTTTGAGAGGTTTCTTCCCGATCGCATAAAACTAAACAACAAGAAGGAAGAGATCACCATGAAAAGCCCCGTAACATAAACAATCTTTACAGGGAACGCAAAAGGCGACACTAAAGCCAAAATACCCACCACAATCGTTGCATCCGCCAGCACGGTTCCCAACAGATCACCAATGGCCAACGAATCATCTTTCATTTTGACGCATTTCAAAGAAAAGAAGAGTTCCGGCATAGTTGTTCCCAGACCAACAACCAACATACCAATCAAAATCGGATTGATTCCGGCAAAATTGGCAATCGATACGGCCGAAGTAACAGTAAAATGCGCCCCAATCAAAAGCACAACCATACTCAGAAGCAGCTTTAACGCATGCTTATATCGACCAATACCATTATGAAACGGCAAAGATTTATCAATCCCGTTTTTCAAAGCAACATAATAAAAAATGATACCAATAACAACCAAAGCCACGCCTTCCAGTTGAGAATAATACCCATCAAGCCCCAGTATCAGCGGCAAAAGTAAAATAAACGGATACGCCGCATGATGCTTCAATATCTTCCCCTCAATTTTCAGACCCCTCTTCGCCACAAAAACCAAAATCGCAAACAACAAAGTCAAATCCGCAACATTTGACCCAAACAGCGTCGCAAG
>JADZCU010000018.1 GCA_020851415.1 Candidatus Peregrinibacteria bacterium
GAAGATGTTCACCCTCGGCCAGCCGGCGCTGACCCCGGTGCCCGTCCGCTACACGTGGACGCCCCGCGATCCCCGGACCCTGCCCCGCAACGTGCGCCGGCAGTCGTAGTCGCTCAGAGTAAATCGCTCAGGCAGTTCACAACCAAGCCACGGAGTTCAACGAAAATGCGAAACGACCATCAGACCCCCACCAACATCGAGTCCTACCGTACCGCCCCCGACAAGTCCGACTTCAACTTCTACATGAAGGGCAGGCCCTTGTCCCAGATCGAGGAGGAGATCGCCGAGCTGTTCATCGGTTTCGGTTACTCCATCGTCATCCTCTCCGTCATGCTCGTGATCGGAACCATCTATCAGGTGGCGGGCTGAAATATGCCCCCCACGCCTCCCCGCATCCTCCTCATCGAGGATGAAGAGCTCGTGTACAAGACCTTCGCGGATCTGTACGCGCCCGTGGCCACCATCGTCACGGTTACCACCCTGGCGGAAGCCGAGGGAATCGTCGAAACCCTGGCCAACAGCTTCAACATCGCCGTGGTCGACGCCTGCCTCGGGGGGAACATCCCCAACACGCTCCGCCTCCCGTCTAGCCTCACGAAGTGGGGCTTCAAGGGGACGATCGTCGGCTTCAGTTCCGATCCGCGGTACCTGCCTGCCCTCAGGGGCGCAGGCTGCGATCAAGCGTGCCACAAGACGGAGATCTTCCGGCTCGTCGACAGGCTCCTGGAACTCAAACCCTCATCCAGGCCGCCTCCCGCCAACAACCTCTAGCCGCAAAAGGCGCGGCGGGTGCTTCAAGCCCCCGCCGCGCCCCCGCGCTTCTTCGCAAACAGGGACACAACAAAATTTTGTAATGCTGGTTTCTTCCATAATTCCTATCACCCTAAATCAATAACGGGTGTTTTTGCAATAATATTCAAAAAAGCCGACCTCCGAGCCGTACGTCCAGGCCTAGCTAAAAAAAGTCGCTGTCATCTTCCCATGTTAAACCTACTCCACTACCACCCTCGGAAGTCGCTCATTAATTCTGGTAGTAACCTCATAATTGATCGTATCAACCCACCGTGCCATCTGCTCCGCACTCACATTTTCATCGCCCTGCCTGCCCAGCAAAACAACCTCATCTTCCAATGCCACTTCCGGCATACCGGTAACATCCACCATCATAATATTCATACACACGCGCCCTCGAACCGGAGCCCGTTTCCCGTTAATCAAAACATGACCGATATTCGAAAGTTTTCGATCATAGCCGTCATAATACCCAACCGGCAGAACGGCAATAACACTGTCATACCTTGGTCGATACGTACCCCCATAGCCAATTGCGGCATTTGCCGGCACTTTTTTGAGCTGTGCTACGCGGGTTTTCCAGGTAAGCACCGGTTTCAACTCCACTTTTGCCCCCATGTGATGTGATGAAACAAAAGTCTCATTTGACGGCCAAAGTCCATAAGTCCCAATTCCCACCCGAACCATATTTTCATACATTTCAGGATAGAGGAGTGTAGATGCCGTGTTGGCACAATGAACATATTTCGGCGTAAAACCAGCTTGTATAATTTTTTTATTCATACGGTCAAAATTCTCTTTCTGGAAGCGCGCATAAGAAGGATCCGTAGTATCCTCAATATTGGCAAAATGAGTGGCCGTACCTTCCAGAATAACCATCGGTTCACTTTTATAAATCTCCAAAATGGCGTCCAGGTCAGTCTCCAAAACACCCTGTCTGTTATTTCCGGTTTCCAGCTTCAAATGAGTATAAATCGGCATTTGCAGCTGTCGGCAAATATCTCTTAAACGCTCAAGTGTTTCCCGGTTGTATGCCACCATGCGAAATCCGTTTTCAACAACAATATTGAGCTCATTCAAAGGTACATAACCCATTATATATATGGGCACCTCGCAACCCGAAGCCCGTAACTCCATTGCCTCAAACAAAGCGTTTACACACAACCAGTTGGCTCCCGCCTCAACTAAAACAGGCGCGCATTCCTTCAACCCGTGTCCATAGGCATTCCCCTTTATCGCCGGACACAAAACGCGTTCATTCCCAATCAATTCACGAAAAGTCCGAAGATTATGTTGCAAAGCCGAACGTGAAATCTCGAGCCAGCTGAGGGTAGGATTCATATCATTTCTCACAAATGTATAGCAACTTGGTTTGCAGAATGAAATAGTAAGAGATAACGCGGTTCTTTGCAATCCTTTACACAATCTGCTAAAGTAAAAACCTCAGAAAATTTCACCCAATTTACCTATGTATAACGAACAAGTAGCTACACAACCACTTCAGGCATCGTTTTACTCACAGGTCATGATGTACTTTGGCCTTGCCATACTATCATCAGCTTTTGGAACATACATTGGTTTTACCTATATCGCTCAAATGATTTTCGCCACTCCGGCACTCATGTGGGTGATCATTGCGGCAGAACTTGCTTTGGTACTTACTTCCCGCTGGTGGAGCACCAAACGTCCCATCAACTATTTCCTTTTCGCACTCTTCACATTTATCACCGGTATAACAATCGTACCGCTTTTGGCCAACATTATTTACTCCTATGGCGGCCCGGATTTGATCATTAAAGCACTGGGAGCAACCACCCTCATGTTCGGTGGCACAGCCATTTTCGGCTGGGTAACTAAAATGGATCTCAGCGGCATGCGTGGATTTCTCACACTCGCGCTCATTGGCATGATCATTGTGGCCATTGTCGGAATTTTTGTTCCATGGGGCAGCACCTTTGAAATGCTTTTTGCAGGATTTGGAATTATCGTTTTCAGCGGATACACCATGTACGATATTCAGAAACTCAAAACACATCCGCAGGATCGTCCTCTGGATGCTGCACTGATGTTGTACCTTGATATTTTCAACCTGTTCATCTATATACTGCGCTTACTTTCAGCATCAAGAAGATAATTTATGCCACGCATATCCAAGAAAAAACGAATAGAGATTTCCGAAAAATCATCAGAGAAACCAGCGAAAAAATCTCAAAAAGAGTCTCAAAAGCTCCAGTCCGGTGAGGCTTCACTCATACTTCGTGTAGCAAAACTTTGGGGAAGCCCCGAAGGAACAGTAGAAAAACATGAGATCGATCAGCGCCTGGTCTTCGACCCCAAGGAGGTAGATGCGGCATCCAATTTTCAGGCGGATGTCATGTTAATTAAGCTCAAGGACGAAATCACGGTGCTGATAAGCAATGCCAATATAAAAGTGAACTTTCTTTGCAGCCGCTGCTTAAAGCCATTTAAGAAAGAAATCACCATCGATGCCGCAGAACGCGAATTTTTGTCCAAAAAACCTTCAAAACTCGACGACCTCGCAGACTTCTATTTCATTGATACAAAGGCCTTTACCATCGATCTGGCCGACATGATTCGACAGGAAATTATCTTGCATTTTCCGTTTAATCTAGTATGCTCTAACAGCTGCCGGGGGCTTTGTTCAAGCTGTGGGACTGACCGTAACAAGAAAGCTTGCAAGTGCAAACAAGAAAATCCTGACACCTATCTTCCCTTCAAAAATTTAAAAAATTTATTACAATAAGTATCTATGGCTAAGCATCCCGTACCCAAGTATAAAACACCCAAACGTAAGACCAGAAGCCGTCACAGCGCCTTTGTCAGCAAGACATCAAAACGTTTATTGCACCTCGCAAAAGACCGTATTGCACGCGCAAAAAACGCTCCTGCTTCAGTAGTTGAAAAAGCTAAAGCGGCCAAGAAAGAAAAAGTGATCAAGAAGATCAAAGCCTAATCATCTTTAACAATAAGTCGGTTGTATCGACATGCAGGTAACAAACCTTCTGTTGATAAACCTTTAAGAAATTTTTTATGGCCAGCTATCGTCACCTCGCTCGCATCGCCGTCATGCAAACAGTATTCGCCTTTGAATTCCGTGAGGGGATTGACGCAGATCAATTGCTGGAAATAAATCTCAAAGAGTTTGCCGATAAAATACAAGACCCCTCTTTCGCAGTAAATCTGCTGAAGGGGGTTTTAAAAAAGCGCGAAGAACTGTTCCAGATCATCCGTGAAGAAGCTCCGGAATGGCCTGTGGAAAAAATAGCGCCGGTTGACCGTGCCATATTGGAAATCGGTATCTATGAGCTGTTGCATTCAAAAGATGTTCCGCCAATCGTTGCCATCAACGAAGGTGTGGAAATGGCAAAAAGTTACGGTGACACCAACTCCGCCAAATTCATCAATGGCGTACTTAGCACCGTAATGCACAAATATCGCAAAGAGGAAAAGAAGAAAGAGACAGTGAAAAAAGACAAAAAAGAGTAAAACCCAAATAACTCCTTCAGCGAGTAATTATTAATTTCTCAATTACTAATTAAACAATCATGGTGGTCAATCGCTACACTGATCTGGAAAAGAAACTCAATATTCAATTTAAGAATATCGATCTTTTAGACGCTGCGTTCGTGCATAAGTCGTACATGAACGAGCACAAAGACAAAAAACGCGAACACAATGAGCGCCTTGAGTTTCTGGGGGATGCGGTACTGGAATTAGTGGTAACCGAGTTCTTATACAAAAACTATCCCGGCAAAGGCGAAGGAGTGTTAACTAACTGGCGATCAGCCCTGGTAAAGGGAAAACATCTGGCTGAAATTTCCCAAAAATTAGATCTGGGACTTTACCTCTATTTAAGTCGCGGTGAAGAACGTTCCGGCGGCCGCAAGAAAAACTACATTCTGGCCAACACTTTAGAGGCGCTTATTGGCGCTATCTATTTAGACACAGATTATAAAACAGCACACGGTTTTATTCATGATCACATTTTGAAACAACTTGGTTCAATTCTGGAGCTGGGTTTACACATAGACGCAAAATCCAGATTCCAGGAAATATCTCAGGAAGAGGTTGGCGTAACTCCCGAATATCGACTGCTCAAAGACGACGGCCCGGATCACAATAAAAACTTCGTTATGGGTGCATACATCAACAATGAACTTGTTGCGGAAGGAACAGGATCCAGCAAACAAAAAGCCGAACAGGAAGCGGCAACCCAGGCACTAAAAATCAAAGGTTGGGAAAACTACGAACTCCAAACCAAAGGAAATAATTAGTGAAAAGTGACGTATAAAAATCTTATACGTTGTTTTGGTAAACAAATTTTAAACTCTTTGTTTTGGAAAAGCCGACGGTATTCGAGAAATAAAAACAAAACTGAGAATACCCAGTACAAGAAGAGCAACAATTGGAATCAACTCATTCATTCCGGAAACTATATAAAAACAGGTACTCACGGCAGAACGCGCAAAGACAGCCGCCCAGGCATAGCCGGTTTCTCCTTTATTCAAGCCCAAAACAATCAGGAGAGAAAGCGCTATGTCAAAAAGTAAAAACGCACCCCGATCAAGCAGCGGAAGAAAACCATAGATCGTCGGTTGAGTTAACAACTCACGCGCCTGCTCTTGAAATAAAGTGGCCTGTTCGAGGTCGGACGGAGTAGTGGAGCCAACCAAAGTACTTAAATCATTGGTGTTTGCTACGGTATTCAATCCAAAAGATCCCAGAAAAAGAACAAGCCCTACGACAACCGTAGTAAGCGCAGTCCAACACACGCCAAAATATAAAGCCTCTTTATAAGATCGAACAGTTTTAAAAACCTTATCCAATAAAACATAACGGCACAATTCAACAAACAAACCGATAAAAAGTCCATACACTAGGGCAATAACAATGTCCGGTAAGTTTCTTAAAGCTGGAAATGAATCAGCAAGATTACCAAGCACAACTACCTGAAACATTTGTATCAAAAGAAACCAAAGACCAGCTCTCCAAAAGAGAGATTGTTCGATCTTGAAACGGAACCGCAAAGTCTTTACCAGTACAAGCGGCGCAACGGTCAATACAAGTCCCGAAATCGCTGTGGCAAGAATCACATTCATGGTACGTCGAAGGTGATAGGGAAGGTGAGAACATCTTTCCCGATCTTAAATTCCGCAAACGCAGTATAACGTCCCGCAGAACTGAACGTGGCAGTAAACGGAACAATAGCTTTTGTTTCATCTACGATGTTACCCGGATGTAAATGAAGATACAACTCAGGTGCGCCCTGTTTCAAAACGACAACATGTCCAAACGCTGCAAGGTATGGTTTCAAATCGTTCACGGCTTTGCCTCCACGTGTTAAAGCAAAGTTCATATTGCTTGGGCGGTTAAGGGTGGATGGATCAGGTGAAGCAACTGCCGTCACATCCTTAACAATCGCTTTAAGATCTTTGGTGAGTCCTGGATATTTCACATCTTTCAGATTTGTCGCAGTTCGAACCACGAGCTCTTTTCGTAAAACAACTGCATCGCCTTTTACAGGTTCGATATCAACGTACGCAAAGTAAGAACCAGGTTGAGACATATTGGCGCTTACGTTCCATACACTATTTCTATAGTCAGGATGTAAATGCTGATAGCTTCTCAGATCCGCAGAAACCAAAACGAAATGTACTTTATAATCATGCTGGGTTTCAAGATAGTCCGGAGTAATTTCCGCTCCCTTTTCGTCGTACAAATTAAACTTCAAAGGTTGAGTCGCAAGTTTTTGAAACTTATCTATTTTAAAAACCAGACGTTTTCCAGCCTCCACCGTAGAGTCGGGTCCGCCCGCTGCCACCATTTCATTATGTGGCATAGTTGAGACGGCAGGTTTTTGTTGTGTACCGGAAACAGCCTGCGTCATTTGTGTTGAACCTTCCGGAAGTATAGTTAAACTTACTGTCTGGTCACCGGTGCGTTGTTCATTTGCGACCTGGCCGTTTTTCATTTGATCAATAACCTCTTTTCGTGGCATGGAAGCCATCAGTGCAACATAGAAAATTACCAGTACGCAAACCGCGGCCAGTAAAATTTCCTTGGAATTTTCAAAAAGTTTTGAAGATTTTTCTTCCTGATAAATAGTAATTGGAGTGGAAGAAATTTTATTCGTCTTCATTATTTTCACCGGTTTTTTTACAGGTTTGGAAGTTTTGTTGGAAGCAGATTTCGAAGTTGTCTTTTTCATTTTCATAAATTTTGTATCAGGGGTACTGCACTATTGTAATAATAAATAGACAAAGATGCAATTTTTCTGCGTCTTAAATAAATTATATTTCATAAAAAAAATCACGCTCAAAAAAAAACTATAAAAAGTAAGAATGTTTTTAGATTTATTTTAATTCCAGTTGGTATGTTGGCGTCACCTGATCGATCCGAGAAGAAATTCCGTTTCTCAGGAGAATATTGAAACCACAGAGGATGAAGCACATCCTATTTATTTATCACCTAACGACGAAAGGAGACGACATGAAAAACCTCAACCTCTTCGCCCGCATCGTGTGGGCAACTCTCATCACCATGACCATGCTGGCTTTTGCCGGCTGCGACAACGACGCTCCGAATCCCTGGTACAACAATCAGGAAAACACCGGAGGCAACGACTCCAACAAGATCCCTGGCACTCAGCAAGCCGGTGCAGGCGGAGCGACTCAGCAGAACCCGAGTTACATGGAGGGGTTCGCTGTAAACTTCAACATTCCGAAAGATTGGCGCTACAACATGGAGGGCGCCGCGAGTGAAGATCAAATCATCCTGGATCAACCGTCCAGCGATGGTTACAAGCCCTACGTCATGATGGATCTCTACTGGTCTCATCAAGGCGACGAAACCAAAGCCAAGCAGCTCGCCCAGGAAGATCACAACAGTCGATTCAACTGGACTGACTCTATCTCCAACAAGGAGTACAAACCGTACTACAAAGAGATGGAAGTGGGCGGTACCAAGATCCACATCTCTGGCGCCATCAACACGTACTGGGGCAATCCATCCTGGTCAGAAACCTTCTGGTTCTCCCGTGATGGTGTCGTCTACCAGATTGTGCTCGACGACATCGTTGAGAAACACCTCGATTCGGTGAAGGTCATCATCGAGTCCATCCAACGCAAGAGCTGACATTCAAGCAAGGGGAAATGATCATGAAAAACTGGGTTCAATTGCTCACGCTCATCATCATGATGTGCGTGAGCAATTTTGCATTGGCTGATGATCCAAAGATCATCACCAGCGCTACGTGTGAAGACATCAAATTCGAGGACATTCCCGTGGGTGACTTTAAGCCCCCCATGACTATGCCCGAGAGTGTGATGCGCATCACGCAGGGGTACAACAACAGCAAGGAAGATGGGTACTGCAACGCAGGTGGTAGTCAACCGCCCGCAGGCAGCGACGCCTGCAAAGGCAAACTCATCTACTACGGCCACGACGGCATCGACATTCACGAGAAAGGCGCAGAGCAGGGTAAAAACTCTGTCTTCGCAACCCAACGCGCGATTGTTATCGCATCTCACCAGGTTGGTACTAAACCTGGCTGGGGCGAGAGCATGCTCCTGGCAGTGCGTGCCAATAAGTACTCCAACCAAATTCTCACGCTGCACTTTCATCATCTCTACCAGAGCGGAGTCAGTGAAAAGTACACGACTTCCCGCAGGTTCAACGCCTGCGAGATCGTAGAACGTGGTGATGAGCTGGCGCATGAAGGCAAAAGCGGAACGAGTGCAGTGCACCTGCACCACACCATCCGCCGCTGGAACAGCTTCAAGGAGTTGCAGGCCGCACTCAAAAACAACGGGTTTGGCCTCTACACCCATGGCTACTCCTTCGGCATCAAGAGCGGGCTGGAGCCGCTCCTCGATCCGTTCGAAATGCTGTACGACGAGTACCTGGATTTCCACGCGGATCAGGGAGAACCCATCCCCGATGCGTGGGCTTACCCCCACGCCCTGGACATGCGCCACTACGGCATCGAATTTGGCCTCTACGACGGCAAATTCGGTCGAGTCGAAAACGTGAAGCGGAGTGAAGCCGCGCGCTGGATCAAAATCGCAACCGATCAACCGAACGGAAATTCGGCGCAGTCGACTTTCCCGGACGACGTCCCTCTCACCAACAAGGATTCACCCTACATCGAGGCGCTGACCAAATTTCCAAAGTCAGTGCCGGTGATCAACCCCACGGCAACCTGCGAAAACGGAAAGAAAAAATTCTGCCCCGACGCAAACCTCAAGAGGGCGGAAGCTCTCAAGATGATCGTGCTGGCTTTCTACGATCAACAGTTTCTGAAGATCTACGAAAACCAGATTTGGAAAAACTCGTACATCGCCGCCATGGCGCTGCTCACGTCCTACCAAGATGTGGAAGCGCTCAGCTGGTATGCGCCGTACGTGTATTTTGGTACGAGCCTGGGTTTGGTGACGGATCAACAGTTTTTCCGTCCCACCGATCCTGTGACTCGCGCCGAAATGTCCAAGTGGATCATGATCGGGTACAACCTCAAACACAAAACCAACGCAAATCCATGCAGCTCCGTGAACTGCCAACAGGGATACTACTGCGATCAGCAGAGTGCTACCTGCAAGCAGATCGCCGAGTGTGTTCCCACCGAAACCACCACGTGTGAAGTCGGTGGAGGGTACGACCCCTGCGAGAACGATCCCATGTGTGGTGGGGTTTGCGTTCCCGGCACTTCCGCTTCATGCGGAAACTGCGGGACGAAAACCTGCGACAACGCCGGAATGTGGAATGCGTGCACGGATGAAGGTTCATGCACGCCCGGATACATCTGGTCCGAAGTCTGCAACACCAGCGGTACCCGCACCCGCACTTGTGAAAACAATTGCGAGCCGGGTTCATGGAGCAGCTGCTCCGTGCAACCGCAAGAATGCACTCCGGGCTACGTCATGGTGGGAACCTGCCCCGACAACATGAGCAAAAATCGACAGGCAATTTGCCAACCGGATGGCACGTGGGGTCCCTGGACTTCATGTGACGACACCGCCGTTTGCGTCGCTGGCCAAACCCAGCAGCAAAACTGCGGTGTGAACGGAACGCAAGTCCGAACCTGCGAGCAGAACGGACAGTGGGGAGCCTGGGGTATCTGCAACGAACAGCAAACCTGCACCTGTAACTCGGGTGAATGTTGCGACGGTTGCAATTATCTCGACCCCACCACGTCCTGCGATCTCTGGTACACCTACCAGTGTGTCGGAAACAACCCCGGCGACAACGCCCAAAAAGCGATGGTCAAACAGTTCTGTTCCGGAAACAGCGCGAACTGTAACGGGGCGATTCAGCAGTACGGTTGGCAGACGCAGGAAGACTGTTCTGCAAACCAGGTCTGTATCATGCAAAACGATATGGCAACCTGCAGCGGAACCTGCCTGGATACCTACCAGAAAAGTGACGCTTCCGCATGTTACTCCAATCCTCAAGGTTCAGGGTCTCCGACTCTGTGCGTTGAGGTGAAGAGCGTGAGCGGTGCGGACTTTCAATACCGTGTGTGCAAACAGTCGGGAACGTTCTCGTACAACTTCAGCTACCAGTTGAAGGACGACAACAATTCCGTCAATTTCACCACGTTCACGGGGTCTTCCGGCTCGTCTTGTACCAGCTGGAAAGATTTCAACGTCAACTACATTCCCGGTTACGGTTCGGTGAACGGTGCCGGGATTTACGCCGAGGTGATTTCACCGCAGGGATGTGCTCAGTCCGACTGTAAGTATCGTACCGGTACGGTCACGATTACCAAGACCTGCCAATAGCTTTGCATGCAGTTTCTTTTGAAAAGTACTCGAATCCGTCAGTCCACAGTAATGTGTAAACTGATAACGCGTAACTCAAAAGGCGACTGCCCGCAGCTTCAAAAACTGTGAGGTGGTTGTGCGTAAAACCACAGCCACCTCACGAAACTAATCTACAAATTTCCAGTAGATTCTTTTTGCGAATAAGTTAAAATGGCGCCCAGCCATCTATTTTTTATGCCAAAAAAACAGACAAAATTACCGCTCAGGATCCGCTTACATTATGCCTTCGACAACATAATGTCCGGGGGAGTCATCGCAGTCATTGGTTGGCTCGCTTTAGTGTCGTTGGCTCTCATTATCATAGCCGCATCAGTCATTGCATTCACGGGAGTAACTCAAATGGAAGGTCGCCGTTATGGATTCTTTGAAGCAGCCTGGTTAAGTCTCCTCCGCACGCTGGATCCCGGCACAATGGGGCAGGATACCGGGTGGGAATTTCGTATAATAATGTTGCTGGTTACTCTTGGCGGAATTTTTATAGTAAGTACGCTCATCGGTATATTAAGTAGCGGTATTGAACGAAAACTCGATGAGCTCAGAAAAGGCAGATCATTTGTCGTTGAGAAAAAACATACGTTAATTTTAGGATGGTCCACAAAAATATTTTCCATTATTTCAGAACTTATTATTGCCAATGCTAATAAAAGAAAATTTAGAATTGTAATTCTTGGCACAAAAGACAAAATCGAAATGGAAGATGAAATAAAATCCCGCATAACAGTTCCCAAAAACACAAAAATTATTTGTCGTTCCGGAAACCCCATGGATACAAAAAATCTTCAAATGGTAAACATCAACAAATCCAAGGCAATCATAGTTCTGGACGATGAAAAAGATCAGATGTTTGCCATAAAAACCATGTTGGCGCTCGTAAATAATCCCTCAAGAAAACCGGAACCGTACAATATAGTTACTGAAATTGGAGACAAGAAAAATCTCGTTACGGCAAAAATGGTGGGGGGGAATGAAGCAAAATTTATTCTTTCGGATGAACTTATTTCCCGCATCGTAGTGCAAACCTGCCGTTATGAAGGCCTGAGTAATGTATACGTCGATCTTCTGAATTTTGATAACGACGAAATCTATTTCAAAAACGAACCGCTGCTTATCGGAAAAACTTTTGCCGAAGCAGTCTCCGCTTTTGACAGATCAAGTGTTATCGGAATCCGGTACAAAGCCGGCGAAATAAAACTCAATCCGCCAATGGATACATTGCTGCAAGAAGGCGACCGGCTAATAGTCATTGCGGAAGATGATGACACTATCGTTCTGGCTCATCCGGGCAATCACGAAATTCAGGAGTCAGATATCTTACAGGCAAACCCGGAACCCGCTGCCCCCAAGAAGATTCTCATCCTCGGCTGGAATCACCGCGGTTCACTAATTGTTAAAGATTTGGATAACTATGTCATCAAGGGATCGGAAATAATGATCGTCGCCAAAACAAAAATGATTGAAGAAACAATCAGCGGATTACAACCGGAACTCAAAAACATAACTATCAAATTCCATCACGGTGACATCAACGACCGCAACTTGCTTGAGCATCTCAACATTCTCTCTTACAACAACCTTATTCTTCTCTGTTATTCAGATGACGAAAGCCCTCGTGAAGCTGATGCTAAAACGCTTATTTCACTTCTCCATGTTCGGGACATATTAAACCGCGAACAAAAAACACTCAATATCGTGACAGAAATGGCCGACATTCAGGATGTCGAATTAGCAAAGATAACCAAAGAAGATGACTTCGTCGTCAGTGACATTCTGGTGAGTTTAATGATCGCCCAACTTTCCGAAAACGGAGAACTCAAAACAGTATTCGAAAGTTTATTCAACCATGACGGCTCCGAGCTTTATGTAAAAAATGTAAAAGATTTCGTTGCCACAGGAAAACCGGTAAATTTCTACACCGTAATTGAGTCCGCCAAACGCCAAAATCAGGTAGTCATTGGGTACCGAATACAAGGTGAAGCCTCTCTTCATAATAAAAATTACGGCATAGTTTTAAACCCAAGAAAATCAAACAAAATTACTTTCAGTGAAGACGACAAAATCATCGTCATTGCGGAAGGAAAATAATTAAAGTCCGGATATTTTTGCGATAACAACTTCCCGATTTATTGCAATCAAAAAAAATCCTGATATAATAAAAGTTAAAGTTTACAAAAGCTGATTAAATATCACTAATTAGTCTGCTTTTGTAAGCTCAAAAACCCATTATATCCTTAACCCAAAGGACACATGAACTATCTCCAAACATGGAATGAAGCAATTACCGCTTCGCTCCAAAATTTTTGGAATCAAATTATTAGCTTCGTACCTTCGCTCCTTGCGGCGCTCGTGGTACTCGCTCTCGGTTTGGTTCTCTCTCACGTACTCAGCAAATTGGCAAAGCGCCTGGTGGAACTCACAAAGGTAGACGGACTTCTTCACAAAATCGATTCGGTGAAAAAAATGGAAGAGGTTGGTTTAAAAGTAAGCATCTCAAACCTTATTTCATGGATCGTAAAATGGTTCTTCATCATCGTAACTTTGACTGCAGTGGTTGATATCATGCAGCTCACGGAAGTTACACGTTTCCTTCAGGATGTTGCACGTTACATTCCAAACGTTGTCGTTGCCGTTATCATCCTTGCTATTGGTATGGTGGTTGGTCAGTTTGTTCATGATGTTGTTGAAAAATCAGCAAAAGCATCACACCTTACTGCGCACACATCACACATGCTTTCCTCAATTGCAAAATGGTCACTCGTGATCTTTGCATTAATGGCAAGTCTCACACAGCTCCAGGTAGCGACAGAACTGATCCAGATTCTCTTCACAGGTCTCGTAGCTATGCTCACATTGGCACTCGGTTTATCATTTGGTCTCGGTGGAAAAGATCACGCAGCAAAATGGTTGGAACAAATGACCAAAAAACATTAATTACCCTCCTGAAAACACCCAAAAATAAAACAAACAAAAAGCCCCTTCAACCGAAGGGGCTTTTCTATTACAAACGACGTACTGAACTATTTTTTATCAGAAGCAGCTTTGTCAGCAGCTTCTTTATCCTGAGCAGCCTTCTTTGCAGCATCGTCTTTATCATTGCCTTCCATAAATAGAATTGTTAAAGAATAACAACTAATCATAGCCCGAAATAACCTTTATAGATAGCCACAAACTCAAGTACGACTGGACGTGGCTCCACACATCCACATGTGCGTTTTTAGGTGTGCACGCAATAAAGTCAGCATAATGTCAAAACAGCTCACCAAAAAAAAACACAGTAGGCGTGCTTGGACACTTTGGTGCGCGAGAGAGGACTTGAACCTCCACAGCCTTGCGGCCACTACGACCTGAACGTAGCGCGTCTGCCATTTCGCCACTCGCGCAGAAGCAGCAGTATTGTAATCAAGCTGCCGAAAATAGCAATATTCAAAACATTGGGAAATCGAATATACCCATAACTCATGCAACCACTGCGCAAAATTTTTGCACAGCATTTTCAAAAACAAACTCACTTTTTCCCACTGCCGAAAGAAGCTCAACCTCAGCCAAAAGTGGGACATCGTACTGCGCCAAAAAATCCGTCAACGCATGCTCATCATCAAAAGCCTCGTGTTTCATGTTTTGAATCACCCCAATCACGCGATTACCCGTCTTTTCAGCCATCAAAAATGCTTTTCTGGCATCCAAAACCGACAGCGGATGCCCCGTTGTCACCAACAAAACGTCGCACGGCTTCAAAATCTGCAGCACGGTAATCGGCACATCGCTCGTTCCCGGCGGCAGATCAACAATCAAAACATCCAGTTCCCCCCATTCAGTATCATGAATAAACTGGTCAACCACGCGTGAAACAATCGGCCCCCGCCACAGAAGTGCCTGATCCTCATTCTTCACAATATTCGCCATCGACATTACCTTAATTTTTTCATGGAGCAACGGCACCATTTTTTTCCTTTCGCTGGTAACAATGGTGCCCCCTAACCCTAACGTCTGCGAAACATTGGGGCAGTCAATATCTGCATCCAGCAGTCCAACCTTCAAGCCATCACGAGCAAAACTTTTCGCCAACGCCACGGAAATAAAAGTTTTCCCGACACCACCCTTCCCACTATGTACGGCAACCACACGTTTAATACCGGCAGGAACTCCAAGTCGCAGACCTGTCCGCTCTGCCACTTTTTCCAGTCCAGTCACTTTGGGTTTTCGCCTGGCTTCCGGAGGCATGTTATACTGTTAACAATTATGAAGGAACTTATTTTAATCTAGTTATGGATAAAAGCAAACAACCCACGCTCCATGAACATTCCGCAGGAGTCGTGCTCTACAGACAAATGAAAGAAGGCCGTGAATACCTGTTACTGCACTATCCGGGCGGTCATTTTGATTTCGCCAAAGGCCACATAGAAGGCGACGAATCCGAGCAGGAAGCCGCATACCGTGAACTCAAAGAAGAAACCGGCATAGAAAACATTATCTGGATCGATGGCTATAAAGAGAAAATTGAATACATCTACCGTCGCTTTGGTGAACTCAGTCTCAAAGATGTCGTCTTTTTTCTGGCAAGAACTGAACAAAAAAAAGTAACAATCTCCCACGAGCACCAGGGCTCAGTGTGGCTTCCATATAAAGAAGCTTTGCAAAAACTCACCTTCCAAAGTGCAAAAGATTTACTCAGCAAAGCAGAAAAAATCATCACAAAATAAACCACGACCTTGTGCACATCAACACCGCAACGAGTTGGTGATTTTAGAGTATCTAAAGAAATCATCTTTTTTAGTGCTACTTTTTGCCCCGTCCTTTTTCAATTTTGCCAAACTCGGCAAACCGAAACTCAAACTGAGCGTCAAACAGAACAAACGTAGCAATAAGCAGCAAAGCAAAACCGGCCGACACAACAAAAGCCAGATACAAAAGAAAATCGTTGGTAAAAATGCTCAAAACACTCTGCAAAATAACAAACGGCTGAGCAATAACATCCCATGAGTTAAAACGCAAAAACCGTCCCAAGAAAATTCCGAATCCGCTCAACCCAAGAGAACACAAAAAGAACGTAAGCTGTTTCCACGATTTATCAACCAGTAACAGGTGGCTCTTCAAAATTGATTGCAAAGAACAAAGTCCCGCAAGCCACGAAAGCGCACTATAAAACCCGATCATAAAAAGATCATACCAGAAGATCCAATTGGGAGATCCGCTCGTTGCCACGCCATACAAATTCGAAAGCCCGGTTCCCACAAAATCAACATCCTCATAAAACATCAAATGCAAAAAATCCGTGATCACATACGGAGCGTTTGGAAAGAAAAACAGCCAACACAAAATCAAAAAAAATAAACGTAATTTCTTTTTATTAGTAGCTGCGGTGGCTGCAGCAAAAGCAAAAAATAGAGGAACAAAAGCCAAAAATAAGTTCCAGATCAAAAAGAAAAAATAATAATCATCAGTCAGCACCATTCGAAGCGACAAAATAACCAAAGCCAGAAGCACACCAATAATGAGTGTTTCTGACTGGATAATTTTTCTGTTCAATCCTTTTTTTGTTTTCATGCGAATGGTTCAAAAATAACCATTTACTCAAACACAACTTCAGTCTTGCTCAAATACTCATAAGCAAAAAATGATGCCGTAACAGCCTCGGCCGCACCGGTAATTGCTTGTTTAAATTTCGTATCACAAACATCACCCGCACCAAAAATTCCCGGAATATTCGTTTCAGACTGACGGTTAATTTTAATCTCCTTTTTTTCATTCAGTTCAACACCAACCGCAGCAGCAAGAGCAGAAAGCGGAGCGTGACCAACTGCCACAAACACGGCCTGCATATCCAGTTCCTCACCACTTTTCAGTTTAACTTTTTCCACTTTGCCGTTTCCCAGGATTTCAGCAATTTCCGTCTGATAACGAATTTCAATTTTAGGATTTTCCAGTAAGCGTTTCATATTTGGTGCTTCTGCCTTCACCTTGTCGCCTCGAACAAACATATAAACTTTCGGACAGAACTCCGCCATTAAAATTGCCTCCTTGGCAGCCGAATCCCCGCTACCGACAACGCAAACAGTTTTTCCCTTATAAAAGCCGCCATCGCAAAGAGCGCAATAAGAAACACCCTTGTTCGCCAGCTCATTTTCACCGGGCGCCCCCATCTTTTTCCACTCTGAACCTGTCGCAACCAAAACGGTTTTTGCATAATAAGTGTTCGATTTGGTTTTTACGATAAAGCCGCTTTGTTTACCTTCAACAGGGCTTGCAACAGCCTTCTGAATCTCCAATACAGTCTCATTGATCAGCGGAACATTATATGAAAAAGCATGATCCAAAAGCGATGTAGCCAAATCCGGACCGCTGATATTTTTAATACCCGGCCAGTTTTCCACCAGATGGGTTGTAGTAATAAGTCCACCAGGCAGCAAAGCCACCATTGCCGATTTCAAATTCAAACGCGCCGCGTACATCGCCGCACTCGCGCCTGCGCAACCAGCACCAACAATTAAAAAATCATAAATATTTTGAGTTTCCATAAATTATTTTTCGTTAAGATGTTTATCACCGGGTTTCCAGCTGGATTTGCAAAGTTTGCCGCTCTGAAGCGCCTGAAGTACACGAAGGGTTTCATCGGGGCTGCGACCAACGTTATTATCATGAACCACCTGATAGCGAAGAATGCCCTTAGGATCGATAATATAAAGACCACGGAGTGCGATCCCCTGATCCTCAATCAAAATCCCATATTCTCGGCTTAAATCACGTGTAATGTCGCTCATCAGCGGATAGTTTAATTTGCCAAGATCTTCAGTCCAGGCTTTGTGTGAGTACACGCTATCCACACTGCATCCCAAAATAACAGCATTCAACTTTTCAAACTCCTTGGCTTTTTCACTGAACTCGAGAATCTCCGTAGGACATACAAAAGTAAAATCCAGAGGATAGAAAAATAAAACCACCCATTTGCCCTCATAGCTATCCAGAGAAATCTTTTCAAATTTATCATTCACCAGCGCTTCCAAAGTAAACTTGGGAGCCGGTCGGCCAACCTGTACAAACATAGGAAAACATTAAAATATAAAATGCCCAGACATTCTAAAGGATTCCGCATCGGAATCAAACACCAATCAACCAAAACCATGAACTGTTCAACAAAAATCGCCTCTACAAAAGAGAGAAACCGTTGCGAAATTTTACCTGCTGCAAAAGAGAAAGTGTTCCTTGCGGCCCAATAAGCCTTTCAGTGCTGTGACGGCCAAAAACCGGCAATGGCCAAATTTTCCCTTTCACCGTATCTCCAACCGTGAAAGGAGTACCGTAAACACCGTTCAAAAACATACGGTCATTACCAATCGAACCCGGCTGGTCTCCAACAACCAAAATATCCCGGGCTTCTTCATCGATTGCATAACCTTTTTGTTCACGTAAAAATTTTGCGAATGCTAAAACACCTTTATCCTTATCACCATTCACCGGAGAAATATTTACACCAATACCCGCTTCACTCACGGACAATAATCTTTTCGGATCAAACTCAGCAACGGCATCAGTAAGAAGCACACCCAGTTCATAACTCCTTTTACGCAAAGCTTCGCGATTCGGGTCTTGTCTGAACAAAGGGCGAAAAACCATACTCACCTCGTTCATAAAACACTCATCAGTTTTATCCGAAAAACGTTCCTTCAACGCATTGAACATAATATGACGCTGTTCTTCAGTATACGGATAATTAACCCTGTGAAACTCAATATATTTCTTGTTCACTTCATCAAAGTAATATCCCACGCTTCCGTTCTCACATATAAAAACCCATTGCGCTTCAGAATAAATTGGATTTTTTGACCTGGTAAAAATCGGAGCAATACGATCAAGTGCCTGATCCAAACGTCTGCCGGTACATACAGCAATAGGAACATTCAGTGAAAGCTCAGCCAAAGCATCAATCATAAAGCCGGGAATAAACTCATCCCCGCGAACAGTCAAAGTTCCATCAATATCAAAAATAGCACCAGCATAAATGCGATTCATAGCATCAGCAAAGGCAAATTTTTGTTGTTGGGCAATATCAGCCATAGAATTGATAAATTAAACCCCCGATAATTACAGACAGAGTACTGATGAAACCAATAATCGTAAATCAAATCATTATAGCAGAAATGGCGGAATTTTGTTATAATAATAAGATTTAATCAGCTTTCATGTCAGAAAAATATTCTACAGCACAAGTCATAGACGATAATGAGGGGCTCCATGCGGCAAATGATAATATTGCACCAAATCGCAGAGAAGATGATTCAGTGCGAACAGAAAAAACTCCAACAGCAGAGTCAAAAGAAGCTGGAAAAGTTATTGATTTCAAAGAACGAGTCAAAGAAATGTCCGAGGACAAGCGTATTCGCAATGTTCTCTATCCAATCGTTGAAGGAATCGACCAAAACAGTTTTGTCCAAAAAGCACGGGATTTTTGGAACACCATGCCATACGCCGCACAATGGGCGTTTATCAACATTCCTACCAATCCATATGCCGAAGTAGCCAAAGCCATGATTCAAACAGGACTCATAGAATATAAAGGGGCAACCAATGACAGCGAACTCAAGCAAATGACAGAATGGGAAAACATCAAACTCGAATGGGGAGTAAAAATTGGAAAATTCTTTGCTCCGGAACTGGCTGCAGTGGAGCCATACATAAAACCAATTCTCGAAATCAAAAACATCCGTGATCAGGTCTTTGAAGACATCCGCTACCACCTGCGCGAAGTCCGCCAGAAAAAAGCGGACCAGGTACAAATCGATCAAATCCGCTCAAACCTCTTGAAAAACGCACCAGCTAAACCAGAGCCAGAGCTAACAGTCTAAAAATTATCGATACGGCCCCTGGCGATGCAAATGAACCTCAATATAATTTTGAGCTTCTTTATAGTTAAATGTCCTCGTCTGCGTAAGATATTCAAGATAAATAACCAGACGATCGTAAGTTGGTGCCAGATCGGTTATAGGAAAATTCATTAAACGACGAAAGTGCTCGGAGTTTCGAGATCTCACTTGTAGAACCCACTTATGAAGATCCCAGATTTTTTCCGCATCATTTTCATGTTGATCCTGCCATTTGGCCAACAAAGCCAACTGTTGCTCATCACTTTCCAAAAGTATCCGAAGAAATATCTTTGGTAATTCAGCGCTATGAGCGTTCTCGAACAAAGATTGAATAAAAACAAAGTGTCTATGCTCAATATTAGGCGGAACCGAATAACGCACTTTTTTCTCCTGATCTATCCCTTTTTCTAAATACTTTTTCAGCTGCTCCCAAATATCGCTAGAAGCTCCGGTTCGTTCAAGTGTCTTGATAAAAAGCACATAAATATTACTGTCTGTTTGCACCATTTCACCAATCTCCCTCACTATCCCTTTTTTCAACCCGTTAATTTTTTGTTTTTCAGCCTGTTCTTCAGGAGTACCTTGAGAAAATTTATCCGAAATATAACGAACAACACGGTTAACAGTACTGTCTGTCGGTTTACCAATTCGTATCTCAACTTCCGGCACATGTACAATTTCTTTATTCACAGCTCCTGTTTTTTCTTCTGGGATTTCACCGCTCATTGCCGAATATTAAATCTATCAGCAAATTATAGCATAGAGTAAAGCAAAATGACATACCGACCACCGTAAGCAAAAGGAGATGTTATCAGACATCTCAACCTCAAACCTTAAGCAGCTCTCTTCTTTTCTTCCTTGCCATTCAAATACACACGCATTTCCGGCTGAATCTGAACACGAACCGGCCCTTGTTCCAGCTCCACATTCATCATAAATGGTTTTGGTGGAAGTTCCGCAATCAACTTAAAGAGATTTTCGTTGGAAGACGCAATCTCTTCTTCCTTTGCCATAACCATTTCACGGAGTTTGTTGTAGTTATCATCCTTGGCCAATTCCAAATGAAACTGGTCTTCCAGATCTTTCAACTGTAACTTCATATCTTTATAAGCTTTCTTTAACTCAAGATACTCTTCAGTATCCATTTTTTCTTCAGCCTTTACGTCCTTCTTCAAATCTTTCAGCTCAGCTTTCAGCTTACCCAAGTCCTTCAAAATAAGGGAAATTTTATCTTCAATCATGTGAAATTCATATTAAGTGCCGGATAATTCTTTCACACAAAAACCGCTTTGGAAAGAGCAAATATTGTTGCCATCAATCTGTATTTGCTTGCTAATATCTCAAACTCTAATAGCCAAAGAGCATCATTCGCAGCTCCGGTTTAATCCTATCTGGTGACCAGGGTGGATCCCACACAACCTCAATTTCCACATCCTTAATCCCGGGCTGTTTGTGCAGCACCTCATCAATATCAGTAGTAATCTGAGGCCCTGCAGGGCATCCCATGGAAGTTAACGTCATCACAATCGACATAACACCATTTTTCTCTTTTGCTTCGTAAATAATGCCCATATCGGCAATGCCGATGGCAACCTCAGGATCAATAATTTGATTCAAAATATGATAGTAGGGATTTGTCTCGTCAAAAGTAACTTTAAACGACTCTTCACCAGTCTTTGGAGGTTCAGGAAAAATTAAAGAAGAGTTCTGCGGTGACATTTGTGAAAAAACACCCGGACTAAAACTCGCCACTTGGAAATTGTTATCCACAAAATCTCCCTGCGGTAACCCTTTTACAGTTTTTTTCGCTGAACTCTTTTTTGATTCAGTCTTTTCAGTTGCAGAAGACGCCGCAGCTTTTTGAACCTTAACTTCAGCAGATTTTTTTACAACCGATTTTTTGGCAGTTTTCTTCATCAATACTATAACTTAGTAAGTGCTAGAGCTTTTTTAAGGGTAACCAAGCTGAGCAGTGCACATTTTACACGATTGGTGGTCAAAGGAACTCCCAGCAACTCATAAATTTTTTCATTTGTTATACCATTCGCCTCATCCACGGATTTTCCCATAACCTCATCCGTCAGTAGTGATGCACTGGCCTGGCTGATAGCGCATCCTTCACCCAAAAAACCGATATCCTCAATAATCCCTTTATCGTTGATTCGCACACTCATTTCAATCTTATCACCGCAAAGGGGATTCGAATCGGCAAAACTTGCCGTCGCATTCTCCAGTTTTCCCTTGTTATGGGGATTCTTGTAGTGATCCAAAATATTCTCAGCGTATAAATCCATTAAACTAAATTTTAAAAATTTCATACACATTCTTCAACGCTCCAATCAAAGCATCAACATCGTCCTCATCATTATAAATACTAAAGCTCGCGCGTACAGTAGCTTGCACCTGTAATCGCTGCATCAAGGGCTGTGCACAGTGGTGTCCTGTGCGTACCGCCACTCCACTGTCGTTCAAAATCGAACCAATATCGTGCGGGTGGACACCATCAACAACAAAAGAAACCGCTCCACCCGCTTTCGCAGGATCTTCCGGCCCCAAAAGTTTCAATTTTGGAAACTCACGAAGTTGAGTTCTAGCGTATGCATAAAGTTTTTGATCATGCTCCTGAATATCCGCAAAAGAAAAACTTTCAAGATACTCAATCGCTGCGCCAAATGCCACAACACCACTAATATTTGGCGTACCGGCCTCAAATTTCCACGGTACATCGTTCCAGGTAGCTTCAAACGGAAACACCTCTTTCACCATATCTCCGCCAAATTGATAAGGTGGCATAGCTTCCAAAATATCTTTTCGCGCCCACAAAACTCCAACACCGGTCGGTCCAAACATTTTATGCGAAGAAAAAGCCGCAAAATCAATGTTCAACTCTTTCACATTTAATCCCAAATGTGCCATACCCTGCGCGGCATCAACCAAAACTTTCGCTCCAATCTCCTGCGCTTTTTGAACAAGAAGTTTGATCGGAGTTTGCACGCCCAAAACGTTGGACATCTGTGTAATCGCCAAAAGTTTTACCGATCCGCTCAGCAAGGTATCCAAATTATTCAAGTCCAGGAACCCATCGTCAGTGATCGGAATAATTCGAAGTTCAGCCTTTTTCCTTTTCACCAATTGCTGCCAAGGTACCAAATTTGAATGATGCTCAAGCGCAGTCACAATAATCACATCACCCTCGTTCACATTGGTTTCACCCCAGCTGGAAGCCACTAAATTAATAGCCTCTGTTGCGCCTCGGGTAAAAATAATCTCACTACTTTCTTCGGCATGAATAAATTGAGCAACTTTTGTGCGCGTATTTTCATATGCATCAGTCGCACGTTCCGAAAGAGTATGCACCCCTCTATGAATATTCGAATTCAAGGTTGAATAATATCCGGAAATCGCATCAATAACCACCTGTGGCTTTTGCGTAGTGGAGGCATTATCCAGATACACAAGCCTTTTCCCATTCAGCATATTCTGCAAAATCGGAAAATCTTTCTGAATTATTTTACTGTTAAACATCTTCATTCATTTCAATATAAATTTTCCCTTCTTCCACAATTACCGGAAAAGTTTTCAGCGGAGTAACAGCGGGCAAAATTTTCGCCTCACCGCTACGAATATCAAATGCCGCTCCGTGACGTGCGCATTCAATCATAAACCCGTGCAAATGACCTGCCGTAAGCGAAGACTCCGCATGTGTGCACGTGTCCTGTGTAGCGTAAAATTCACCTTCAACATTGGCAATCATAACAGCCATACCCTTCACCATAAAACGCTTTTTAGCCGCATTCTCCATTTTTTCTGCCTCACATACGAACAATTTTTTCATACAACAACATTCTGATGAGATGGTAAAAGTTTCGTGATCATTTCACGAAC
>JADZCU010000019.1 GCA_020851415.1 Candidatus Peregrinibacteria bacterium
ACTCACCACGAGTCAGATCTTTATCAGGATAAAATTTCCCGTCCTTATACCCCTGAATAAATCCATGCGATCTCAAATATTCAATCGCCACCGCCTGTGGATGATCCGCAGGTACATCAACAAACACATCGTTCACTAAACCATTCTGTGAAGTTTGTTCACGCTGAACGCTTACACCAAAAGCTCCTGCCGCCTTGTGAAGAGAATCACGAAATTGCGGCAACAAAAGCGCTACTGCAGAAAAAAAGATAAACATAATCATAAAAACCGTAGTGAACCTACGGGTTTTGTGCAGCCAGGATTTTGTACGAATCGAATGTGTCGAAAAAGATTTCATAACTTCCAAATACCAATCAAGATATCCAGAAATTATAACATAAATAAAGGATTCGACAAAGCCCAACCTTCAAAAAACTTCCAAGAGCCAAATCTATTCCATATCCTGAACTTCCAACTTGTCCAAATCGCCATCATGGAGCAAACGGTTGTACTCCATTTCGTAGATATGAAGGAAAGTAAAAAACAAATTCAAAATCAATGGACCTAGGATCACTCCAATAAGTCCAAAAAGCCCAATTCCTCCAAATACAGCCAAGAAAGTAAGAAGCTGATTGGTATTGGTTTTCCCGCCAATCAAATAAGCACGCAGGAAGTTATCCACAGTACTTACGATCAACACACCCCAAGCTAACAAAAAGATACCCCCAAATATATTTCCTCCAACAAGCAAAATAATACCTGCCGGTAACCAGATCGTTGCTGTCCCAATGAGTGGAACTAGCGAAAATACAGCAATAGCTGTCCCCCAAAAAAGCACATTCGGAATACCTGCAATTGCAAATCCAATTCCACCAAGAATTCCCTGGGCAATTGAAGTCAGAAAAATACCATACAAAGTTGCCAGACTAATCTCACGAAACTTTTTAATCAGCTCATTCTCATATTTGGTTGGAAGCGGGCTTACAACCATAATCTTCTCGCGAATACTATGAGCGTCTTTGAAGAAGTAATACAAAGCAAAAAACATTACAAAAATGCTAAACAAAAACAGACCAAACTCCTTCAAAAGAGAAGCGCTCTGACCTGCCAAAAAAACAGCAATGTTTCTTGCTGCATCAATAATACTCCCCTTAACATCAATAGAACTGAAATCCACAAGAGACCCAAATTGATTCCCCAAAAGTCCAACCAGATCATACAAAATCCCTCCAGGTTCCCATTTAAGATACGGATCCAAAACTCCTGCCAGAACCTGCTCTCGAACAAAAATATAGGTATCAAAAGCCTGCTTACCAAGTAATAAGACAAAAACAACCATTGGCACCACAATAATCAAAAGTACAAACAAACAGGTCAGTATTGACGCCAGTTTTGCTCTTGATTTCACCATTATAAAAATTTTGTCATACAAAGGGTGTAGTGCAGTAGCCAAAATAGCTGCAAACAAAAGAACAACAATGAACGATTCAAAAACCTTAAAAAGGAAAATGAACGAAAGAATCAAACAAGCCATCAAAAAATATCCCGGGAAATCTTTGATAACCATTCCCCCAATCTTACTAGATTTTACAGATTTAGACATAAAAAAGTTTAAATAGGTCCCTGGACATTAAATAACAACCCTACGGCATAACCGGCCAGCGCCGACACTATACCAATAATCATCATCACAAATCCACTTTTTCCCGGGTGCCCCACCGTAAGCTTGGCTTTTACAACGCCTACAATAAAAAGCACAACAGCCGATACCCCCAGTGAGATACCAATACCTGTCTGAATTGGCAAAAAGAAAAACGGGATAAGCGGCACAAAAGAACCAACTAGAGCCGAAACCCCCACAACCAAAGCCGCATTCAAAGGACGATTACCGCTCACAGGCTGCAAATTCAACTCATCACGCATCATGGTCTGTAGCCATATCTTTTCATCCGAAGTAATAACTTTCACAATATCTTCCAATAATTTCCCCTTAAACCCTTTCAAACGATAAATCTCACGAATCTCCTCTTTTTCAATTTCCGGAACCTCTTTAATTTCACGTTTCTCCCGCGCCAGTTCACGATAATAATAATCGCGCTCCGCAATCTTGGAAGTATATGCAACCGCCGCCATAGAAATAGATTCAGCAAAAGTAGCCGCCAAACCAGCCGCTATCACAATGCGAGTATCCTGCGACGCCGCAGCAACACCCAAAATTACACCGAGCACATTCACCAAACCGTCCTGCCCGCCCAAAATAACATCGCTCAAACCATTGCCTTTGTGTCCCTCAATGTGCGGCAACTGAACAACAATCTTCGGTTTTTTTTTGGCAACAACCGCCTTTTTTTTGATACTTTTTTTCTGAGGCATAACAAGCTGAGTTAAAACAATAACCACAGATTTTAAAAATTACTGACTCTTTCCCATTGTCATCATAACCGAGGTCTGACCTTCATCCTTATTACCAATACACATAACTGTAACTGTGTCGGAAGACTTATCATAAGCCTTCGTCAAAGTTTCGCCAAACTGCATGGAAACATCTTTCTTTTCCACCCATCCTGCCGCAGTCAAAAGAGCACTCTGTTTATTACAAACATCCATATAATCCACAGTCTTCAAACTAAAAGACAAAACGCCACCCTCAGAAGAACCGTACCAGCTAAAACCGCTGGCCTCATCCGGACTTGGCAAATCAGCAGGCAAACCGGCGGGGCGTTTATCACCACCGGTAAAACTTACATCACCTTCACTGGTTTTAATATTGATACCGTCGCCGGTAGTATTCAAATCCATAGTCACATTCCCTTTTTCAGTTTGAATATTTAACTTACCGTTATTCGAATCCATTTTCACCTGCCCACCCGAAGCATTTTCAATGGCAGTTTCAGCAATTTTCTGGCCAATCTGATCAGTCACGGACTGGCAACCGGACAATACAAAAGAAGCACCCACAAACGTCACCATCAGCACTTTTGCAGAGTTTTTCATAGAAATTTTCTAATAAATAAAGCATCCCGCAGTATATCACAGTGAGTCAAGAATCGACCAATTTTTCTTTTGCAGATACCTCGCAACGCACATTCATAACACAACACATCCCCAATGCGCGTCAGACACTCACACATAAAAAAAGGCCCCTCCTGCGCGACTCCTTTTACAGAGTCTAGGGGCCTTTTCTATCCTTTAACCCACCGGGATAAACAAAATTATTGAGCGATCTCGTAACTTACTTCGAGATTCATGGTTACATCAACCAATTCGCTTCCAGTTCCATAAATTGGTCCGTAGTCATAGTTATATTCAACCGCACTCACAACACGGCCAAGATTTACACCCAATGTTTTTGCAATAGCATCAGCACGACGTTTAGCATCTGTAGAAGCAGCTTCACGAGCCTGATCTTGAGCATCTACACGCTTTTCCAGCATATAGTTTACAGAGCTCAAAGAATAAATCTCTTTATCAGCAAGAGCATCAAGAACATCATTTACCTTATCCAACTGGCGAAGGTTAACATTCACCGTGCGTGATGCATCAAAGTAATCAACACCACTTTGCTGACCCATTTCATCATATTTATATGTTGGATACATGTTGTACCAGGTAATCTGAACATCTTTATCGGTAATACCAAACTGTGAAAGTGTGGTAGCCACGGTTTTTGTTTGCTCAGTCAGTTTTTTGTAAGCCTCTTTGGCGCTCTTTTCATGAGCGGTAAGATTGAAAGAAAGTTGAGCAAGATCTGCAGCAACAGTTACCTTACCTGAACCTGTTACCGTAATAGCTTCCATATTTGCCGGAGCGGCCGCAAAAGCCATCGCTGGAACAAATGTTGCAACCATTGCAACGGTCGTGGCCCCAATAGCCAAAGAGTTAAACCATCTTCTCTGCATAGAATAAAAAGTTAGAAAAATAAGTACGGTGTTTTTTGACACGTTGCCCCTTATAACTTCAATAGAGTGACGTATATTACAAAAATCTTTCAAAATGTTTAAAACCCGGGAAAGTAGTCAGTCACAATACGTCCCTGCTTCACCTTCAAAACTCGAAGTAGTTTTTTATAAGACTGAACCATTGCATCCGGACCAGAAAGATAAAACAACCGTTCTGCATAATCAGGTACTTCTGACTTCATAAGTTCATCATTAATATATCCTGTTTTTCCTTTCCAATTTGCAGGAGCGTTATTGGCATTGGTCACAACATAAAAAACTTTAATCCCAAGTTTCTTTTCAGCCTCCGCAAAAAGATCCTGATAAACAAACTCGGCAGGACTACTGCAGGCATAAAAAAACACAATATCCATTTTCTGATTCTTATCCAATAAATATTTAATCATACTTCTAAACGGCGTAAGGCCAATACCACCAGCAATAAAAACCAGTTTTTCATTCATATTCTGAGGAAGAATAAACTCCCCTCCCAAACATGAAGCATACATGTGATCCCCTTTCTCCAAATCTATAAGGTGTTTTTTAAAACTACTTCCATTGCTCATAACCTTAATCGTGAGTTTAATTTCATCTTCAGTGGGAGCTGAAGCAATTGTAAAATAACGTCTCACTCCTCTGCTGTCTGATTTTGAATGTCCCAATGTCCACTCCAAATACTGCCCGGCGTGAAACAAAAGTTTTTCATTTGATTGAAAAGTAAGCTCATAAATACTTGGCACGAGTTCCTTTTTCGCAATCAAAGATAATACCAATTTTTGTTTTGAACTCACGAAATAAGAAAAGATATTTCCAATGACCAAAGCCATTTCCGGAGTCGAATAAATCGGCCCGATCTGAAACTGCGAACCAAAGAGTGCTCCAACCAACAAGCCATAAATAATTTGAAGTTTTTTCGTTGGTGGCGTCGTCAACGGTTCTGTAAGCATTATTGTTCCAAAGAAAATAATTGGCCAAGAAGTCACCGCCTGCATCATAACTTCAGGTATATTTTCTCCGCGCGGAAGACTAAAAATTATCATCGCCAGCACGCTGGCAAAAAGAAATGCAAAAAAGAGTCGGAATCTGCGGATTTTTCTTACAACCAGGAGCCCAAGCACTACGACAAAAGGAACCATCACAAAACTTCCAATCCACCAAACAACTGAACCGCTGCCGGCCAAATCCAAAATAACGGCAGTAATTGCAGCTGGATTAAAGATATGTTTTTTCCTAATCTTTAAAACATATTTGGAAAACATACTTATAACGGCCGCAGCAGTGAGAGTAATAAGCCCTTCCGCATTCAGTTCCGGGAACAGCAGAAAAAATAAAATCAGCGCTGTAATTGAAGCCGATTCAACATTAGCCGGAACCTTAAAAATTTTTGAAAAAACTACGTTTGTTACATTACAAACCACAAGCAAAACTACCAACGACCCGAGTAAATGAAAACCCGAATAAGAAAGCACTCCCGTAAAACCAAACATAGTAGCCACAACAGCCAGACATCCCAGGCCGTAAGCTATTAACCGGTACATCGTAATTGAATTGAGAAATCGGTCTATAAACTTCATAACAAGATTTTTTTCATAATATCAAAAAATTACCATGAAAAAAGTTATCACACCAATCTCAAGAACTTATTTTTCTTTTGGTATTAAAAATTTATAGAGAGAAGCCGCGCACAGGACGTGCGCGGCTGTATCCACTTCGTTGCTTGACCGACGAAGCTTTGGTTGTGATTCTCAGATTTCCTTCTCAGTATGATAGGGACTTCCGAAAATACGGTGGCT
>JADZCU010000020.1 GCA_020851415.1 Candidatus Peregrinibacteria bacterium
GAAAACTTCGAAAAACATGATATTTCCATTGTTGAAGATTACGCTTCTATCCCTCGGGTATTCATGGTAGCATTTCGCCAGTAATTTTTAGATATGTTAGATAATCTTTCCAAAATTGAGACGGAGTTTAATGAGATCGAAGTAAAACTTTCCGATCCTGCCGTTATTTCGAATCAAAGTGAGTTCCAGAAACTTATGAGACGTCATAAGTCTATTTCTAAAATTGTTGATTTATATCGAAAACTCAAGCAGGCCGAGGCAGATGTAAAGGATGCCGAAGGGATATTGCAGAACGAAAATGACGAAGGTATGCGTGAACTGGCAAAGGAACAATTGCAGGGAGCCCGCGAATTAATGCCAAAACTTGAAGAGGCTCTGAAAGTAGAGCTTTTGCCGAAAGATGAGGATGATATGAAAAACTGCGTTTTTGAAATTCGTGCCGGTGCCGGAGGAGAAGAGGCAGCTCTTTTTGCCGGTGAGTTGGCACGCATGTATATGCGCTACGTGGAAAAAGTTGGTTTTAAAGTTGAACTTATCAATAAAAACGAAGCGGCTGCTGGCGGTGTGAAAGAAATTATTTTTAAAGTAAAAGGAGGAGATGGGGCTTTTGGAAAATTAAAGTATGAAAGTGGTGTGCATCGTGTACAGCGTGTTCCTTCAACTGAAAGTCAGGGGCGCATTCATACGTCTACCGTCACATGTGCCGTGTTGCCGGAGGTTGAAGAGATTGATATTGAGATCAAGGAATCCGACTTACGTATTGATGTCTTTAGAGCAGGTGGTCCGGGTGGACAGAGTGTTAATACAACGGATTCCGCTGTACGCATTACTCATATTCCGTCGGGATTGGTGGTAAGCCAACAGGATGAAAAATCACAGTTGAAAAATAAAGCAAAAGGTATGGAGATTTTACGTATCCGTTTATATGACATGGAACGTGAAAAACGTATGAAGGAAGCAGGGGATAAGCGTCTGGGGCAAATTGGTACCGGTGATCGTTCTGAGAAAATTCGTACGTATAATTTCCCGCAGGATAGGGTTACTGATCACCGTATTAAGCAGAGCTGGAGTAATCTCCCTTCAATTATGGAAGGGAATATTGATGAGATTATTGATGCCCTGAATATGGAACAACAGGCTAAACTGCTCGCTGCCGCATCAGGCTAAGCCTATTGAAATAAGTATATATTTGGGAATTATTTATTTCTCAAGATTCACCAGTGCTGATTTGATGACTAAAATTGCTGTCAGCAACATGTTTTCCGGGATGTAGTTTTTTGCCTTGTAGTTTTTTTGTAGTTTTTGAATTTTTTTGAGGCCACGTTGCAGCCCGCTTTTTGACTGGATTATACCGGCGTGTTCCCACATGATATTTTTTAAACTTTCAATTGTCGGAAGATCAGATTTCAGAAGAATACTTTTTTTATTCATTGGTTTTTCAACATCACGTTTTTTGATCTTTATATTTTCCATGGGTGCATTGATCACTTGATTACTCATAATGAGAGCTTCAAGCAGAGAGTTGGATGCAAGTCTATTGGCTCCATGAAGGCCTGTGTAAGCAACTTCCCCGCAGGCGTAAAGACGTTTGATGGATGTTTCACCTTTGAGATTTGTCGCTACTCCACCGCAGCTATAGTGTGCGGCTGGTGTTATTGGTATTACTTCTGTGTCCGGATTGAAATTATTTGCAATAATTATTTTGTAAATTGCGGGAAAATTTTTCTTTAATGCGGATTTTTTTATATGTCTTAAATCCAGGCTTACTTGGCCTTTCTTTTGTTCGTTTACAATAATTGAACTTACTATGTCCCGTGGGGCCAGCTCGGCAAGTTTGTGTTTTTTTACCATAAAGCGTTCTCCTTTCTGATTTACCAGATAGGCGCCGGCACCACGCAATGCTTCTGTGAGAAGCGGGAGTGGAGATTTGGCTATATCTAACGCTGTTGGGTGAAACTGTACGTAATGGAGATCTTTTAATTGGGCTTTTGCTCTTGCGGCAATGGCGATACCGTCTCCCGTGGCTCCCGTTGGATTGGTTGTTTTTTTGTAGAGTTGACCAAACCCGCCTGTGGCTAAAACAGTAATTTTACCGAACCAATTTTTTGTTCTGGATTTTTGAATAACCGAAACTCCAACACATTCACCGTTCTCAATTATGAGATCTTTGGCAAAAGCGTTCTCGATGATGGTGATATTTTTTTTTGATTTAATTTTTTTGATCAATCCTTCTTCAATAGCTTTTCCAGTTTGATCTTTGTGGTGTATGACACGCGCTTCCCGATGTCCGCCTTCGCGATGGAGTGAGAATTTTTGCTCGTTGATTGTGGTGAACTTTATTCCGAGTTTTCTCAGTTGCTGTATTGCTTCAGGTGCTCTTTTAATTATAAACTCGACAGCTTTCATATCATTTTTATAGTGGCCGGCGATGAGTGTGTCATCGATATGTTTTTGAATTGAATCTGTTGGTCCTATGGCAGCGGCTATACCACCTTGTGCATACCAAGTATTGCTATCTTTAAGTTTCTCCTTTGTTATCAATAGCACCTTGCCGCGCTTAGATAAGCCAAGTGCGGCATTGAGTCCTGCAAGTCCTGATCCGATGATTATTGCGTCGTATATCATTTTTCTAGAAGTTTTGAATTACTGAGTGTTTCTAAAATTTGTTCAGTTTTTTTCTTGAGATCATCTTGGGCAATTTTTGATTGTTCAGAGGTGTCGATGCAAATGTCTGATGCTTTGAAATAGGAGTTTTTTCTTTTGTTCCAAATTTTTTCTATCTCTTTTTCCAGATCTTTTTCCTTTGTTAATCTTGGTCTGTTTGAGTCGTGACCAATTCTTTGAACAATAACTTTTTTATTCGATGTCAGTAATAAAATTACCCCAATTTTACGCATCAATTTTGTGTTCGCCGAATTTGTAAAAAATCCTCCTCCAGTGGAAATGACTACCCGTTTTTTTGAACTCAACGATTTGGCTATTGTATTTTCAAGTCGTCTGAAATAGTCCCAGCCTTTATGTTCTATGATTTGTGCAATTTTTTGATTGGTTTGTTGTTCGATCAATATATCGGTATCGATAAAATCCCAGTGTAATTTTTTTGCCAGTGATTTGCCTAAAGTGCTTTTCCCGGTGCCGCGTAATCCTGCAAGGATTATATTTTGTTTTGATTTAATAGGTTTATTTTTAACGCCTAGCTTTGATAAATCTTTCCAAAAATTCGGATATGTTTTACTTACACATTGAGGGTTTGTAATTTTTATATTGGCGATTTTCGATCCTACTACGCCGAAGCACATTGCCATGCGGTGGTCGTTGTAGGTCTCAATTATTGCTCCATGGAGGTTTTCTGGAGAACCATGGATAGTTAAGTCATTTTTCCCTTCTTCAACTGCTACGCCAATTTTATTCAATTCTAGTGCCAGGGCGTGCAGACGATCACATTCTTTTACCCGCAAATTACCTATGTTTGTGAGTTTTGATTTTCCTTTGGCGAAAGCTGAAACTATGGCAACTGTCATGGCAGCATCGGGAAGTTTGTTTAGATCTATGGTGCCCAGTGGCCTTAATTTTTTGGGTCCGGTAACTTCAATTCTTGTTGATGTCATTTTTACCTTGCAGCCGAATTTTTTTAGTACATTCAGAAATTGAATATCTGCCTGCAGTGATTTGGATCCCAAATTTTCAAGGACGATTTTCGCTCCATGTATTGCTGCAAGAGCTAATGGGTAGGTTGCCGAGGAGGCATCACTTTCGATCGAGATATTATTTGAAATATATTTTTGCGGGTTGATGGTAAATGTTTTGAAATTTTTATCGTGTTTCACTTCTACACCAAAATTTTTCATGCTTTGAAGTGTCATTTGTATGTAGGGCAGGGAAGTGAGTTTTCCTTTCACTTTTATGGTGATAGTTTTTTTCGCGCATGGTGATGCTATCAAAAGAGCAGAAAGATATTGGCTGCTGATATCTCCGTTTACCGTTGTTTGATAATTTTTAATTCCAGAACCTTTCAATATCACTGGGGGGCAACCATTCTTTTTTTCTGAATATATTTCTACTCCAAGCTTTTTTAGCGCATCGATGAGATCTTGGATTGGTCGCTCCTGCATGCGATTATTTCCGGTAATTACGCAAGGGAATTCTTGTGTGCTGAGCGCCGCTGTGAGGAATCGCAATGTTGTTCCGGCGTTTTCTACATAGATAGGTTTACTTGGTTGTTTGAATTTCCCGTCAGCCCCATAAATTTTGAGTGTAGAATTTTTTTTCAAAATTTTGACTCCCAGCGATCTCAATGCTTGAATCATGGCTTTTGTATCATCACTTTCGAGTACGTTGGAAAGTGTACTTGTGTTGTTTGATAGTGCTGCTAAAAGCAGATTCCTGTTCGTGTAACTTTTTGAACCGGGAACTTTTGTTTTACCGAAGCTCTTTTTTTGAGTTGGAACTATCTCTATGATGCTATTCATTGATAAAACTTGGCAAAACATCTAAAAAGTTTTGTTTTGTTATAGTGTTCTGAATATCCACATGACCAATCGATTTTGGAACTATAAAATAAATTTTACTTTTTCGCACTTTTTTGTCGTTTTGCATGTAATGCCATATTTTTTGATACACTTTTTTGGTATGAATTTTTTGCTCAAATTTTGAGGTGTTGACATACTTGCTGATCAACTTTTGTATACGGTTTTGGTCGTTTTTGTTTAACTGATCTAAATTAACGGCCATCGAATTTATGAATTTCATTCCAATTGCAACAGCCTTTCCGTGGCTTATGGAATAGTTAAAATACTTCTCTAAGGCATGTCCAATGGTATGACCGTAATTCAGTACCATGCGTAACTCATTTTCGGTCTCATCTTTTGATATTATGGAAGCCTTTATTTGGCAACATTGTATAATAATTTTATTCAAAAGGTTTTTTTTCGTTTTTAGCTCCGCCAGTGAGTGTCCATTGAGTAGGCGAAAGAGAGGGGATTTTGTTATAATGCTATACTTTATTATTTCAGCAAATCCGTTCTCCCATTCATCTGAGGGGAGTGTTTTTAACATATTTGGATCTATGAGTACAGCTTGCGGTTGGTAGAAGGTACCCAATAAATTCTTCCCGGCGTCAACGTTTACTCCGGTTTTACCTCCGATGCTGGCATCGACCATTGCAAGGAGTGTAGTTGGCGCTTGTATCACGCGTATTCCCCGCATATAGGTGGACGCGACAAACCCTGCGAGGTCACCTACAACACCTCCACCCAATGCAATTATTGCGTCACTTCTACTGATTTGAAGTTTGAGCATTTTATTGATCAATTTTTCTGCAGTGCTTAGCGTTTTTTGTTTTTCCCCAGCCGGGAAAGTGAGCAGAAAGGATTTTATTCCTGAAGCGGTAAGATTTTTTTGAAGAGATTGTCCGTATAATTTTGAAACTTTTGAATCTGTAATAATTACGTATCGATCTGCGAATTGATGTTTTTTTAAATATGCCGGGATCTCTTTGATGAGATTCGGTTTAATTTCGATTTTATAATCGCGGGATGCGCCTTCGTTAAAACGTACCTGGATCGTTGCCATAGCTTTATAATAAACGACCTACAGCCTCTGTGAGAGGTTTGAGCTCTTCCATGAGTTTGTGGAATGTTTCCGGTTTAATGGCCTGGTCTCCGTCGCAAAGAGCTTCTTGCGGATTTGGGTGAACATCAACCAAAATTCCGTCGGCACCTGCTGCGATTGCCGCTTTGGTCATTGGACTTACGAGTGTTGGTTTTCCTGTTGAGTGACTTGGGTCAACAATGATTGGCAAGTGGCTCAGCTCTTTAATTAAAGGAACTGTAGCAAGTGCTAAAGTGTTTCGTGTTTCTGTTTCAAAAGTTCTGATGCCGCGTTCACAGAGCATGACTTTTGAGTTTCCGTTCATCATAATATGTTCTGCGGCTAGTAAGAATTCCTTAATCGTTGCGCTCATTCCACGTTTTAATAAAACAGGTTTTTGTGTTTTCCCCACCTCTTTTAAAAGGTTGAAGTTTTGCATGTTGCGCGTACCGATCTGAAAAATGTCGGTGTGTTTCCCAACGATGTCGATGTCACGTATGTCCACTATTTCAGTGATGGTTTTTAATCCATGACGTTTGGCTACGCTTGAAAGTAGTTCCAGTCCGTCCGATCCCAGCCCTTCAAAAGAGTATGGACTGGTTCGTGGTTTGTAGGCTCCGCCTCTCATAATTTGTACTCCGGCCTTTTTCATTTCTGAAGCGATTGATTCCATTTGAGTTTCACTTTCAACTGCACAAGGGCCGGCCATCATGGCGATTTTTTTGCCGCCAACGGTTACTCCGTCACCGAGATCGACAATGGTGTCTTCGTGTTTTGTATCACGACTGGCCAGTTTGAACGGATCAAGAATAGACATAACTTTGTCGACTCCGGGGAGTGACGAAATGTGGTGTTGATCTACCGGACGCTCATCACCGATTACGGCAATGACTGTTCGTTCTGTTCCATAAAGAGGAACTGGCTTTAAATCCAGTTTGTTTACGGTTTCAAGAACGCGTTCTATTTGCGTATTTTCCGCAAATTTTTTCATCACGATAATCATGTTTTTTTTAGTTATGGCAAAAAGTACAACCTGGACGATTGTATCATAATTTTTGAAACTTTCACCGGAGTTTTATTTGGAACCCTGAGTCTTATTTCTGCCGTATGAAAATACGGGAGCAAGTGATTCGGGGGAAAGATCTTCTATTGGTCTGGTGGTTGCGAAACGTGGCTCAGCTTGGTCATCTGTTTGGACCGGGGTAACTTCACCGTTACTGCCAGTGTATGCTTCACCTTCATCTGATCCGACTACCGCCATCTCTGCTGCAATTCGGCTTAAATCTGTTAAATGTGGATCTCTAGTGCCCCCAAATAGATCTTTTCGTTCTGAAGGATCTCTTCTGAGTGCTCTTTTTACCATTGCAGCAATTTCCTGAGACATATCTCCATCAGTTGGGGCATAGCGATCAGCATCGCCTGATTGATTGGCTTCAGCCTCTTTGGCTGCAGCTTGAATTGCCTCAACGACCTCTGTTGATGGTGCTCCTTCGCTTCCCAGTGGATACTCTCCGCTTTCTGCTAATAATGGATCTTCGACCTCTGGGGTAGGATTTTCTGCGCTCATATGCTGAATAAAATATGGGTAGGAGATACCAATATCTTACCGCTTTTGGAAAGTCAAATAAAGTTTGCTACTATAGGCCTACTTTGAGTAATTCTATGTTTACAGATACCCATTCACATATTCATTTTTCTCATGAGTTCCCGGATGTTGAGGATCTTATTGTTCGAGCTGAACGGGCTCAGGTTGATCACCAGATAATTGTAGGTTGTACACCAGATGACTCTTATTTGGCACTTGAATTTGTAAAAAAAAGATCAGGCAAAAATATGTGGTCAACTTTGGGCGTTCATCCTCATAGTGCAAATTTATTCACCGAAGAGGTTGAGCAAAAGTTTAGATCACTTGTTTTAAGTGAGCCGAAAATTGTTGCGTTAGGAGAAATGGGCTTGGATTATTTTCGAAATTTGCAGCCGAAGGATGTTCAAATAAAAACTTTCCGTAGCCAGTTGCGATTGGCAAAAGAGTTGAATAAAGCTGTTGTTGTTCATGTTCGTGATGCCTGGGATGATGCGTTGAAAATTTTGGGTGAGGAGGGCAACAAAAAAGTTATTCTTCACTGTTTTACCGGTGATATGAATATTGCTCAGGAATGTTGGGATAGGGGATACTACCTTTCTTTTTCCGGTGTCGTTACTTATCCGAAGAATGGTTATTTAAGGGACATAGCTATGTCTGTCCCCGAAGAGCTGATTTTAATTGAGACGGATTGCCCATATTTAACTCCGCAGCCGTATAGAGGTAAGAGAAATGAACCGGCTTTTGTGATAGAGACCGCCAAGATTTTGGCAATGTTGATGGGCATGACTCTGGAGGAGTTTGGGAAATTGACTACACAAAACGCCAAGAAGATTTTTGGCTGGAAGAAATAGATTTTTTATTCTACTTATTTGAGAGTTTTGTAAATCGATTGAAGATCGCTGAATTTTTGGTGTGCCATTTTTTTATTCACGTTTTTTGCTTTGGTAACTCCGGTGATGGTTTCACTCATACCGATTTTTTCAGCTTCTTGCAGACGGCGATTTAGGTGCGTAATGTTACGGATTTCTCCACTGAGGCCAAGTTCTCCCAGGTATACTGTTTTTTCCGGTAACGGCTTTTTGAGATAGGATGAAACGATTGCCATGACTACTGCTAGATCCACTGAAGGGTCATTTATTTTCATGCCGCCGACGACATTTACAAAGATGTCCTGGTTGCTCAGATTGAGATTTAAATGTTTCTGGATAACGGCAATGAGTAGTTGCAGGCGATTCACATCAAAGCCGCTGGCTGCACGTTTTGGGTAGCCAAAGTTTGTGATGTTAGTGAGTGCCTGAATTTCTAAAATGAGTGGTCTTGTGCCTTCCATGATGACGCTGAGTGCTGAACCAAAACTGTTTTCTTTGCGGCCATCCAGGAACATTTCGGAAGCATTTTTGATCTCCTGCAATCCATCTTCGATCATTTCGAAAAGACCAACTTCATTGGTGGATCCAAACCTGTTTTTGATTCCGCGAATCACCCGAAACTGCTGATAGCGATCCCCCTCCAAAACTAACACTGTATCGACCAGATGTTCCAGGATTTTTGGGCCTGCCAGTGTGCCTTCTTTTGTTACGTGCCCGATCAGGATAAGAGGCACCTGATTTTTTTTTGCGTAGCTCTGAAGCGCTTCAGCACACATACGAACCTGCGTGATACTGCCGGAAATTGATGCTACGCTTGCTGAATGGATGACCTGAATTGAGTCTACAATTACAAACGATGGTTTGAGGTTTTCCAGCGTAGCCAGAATGTTTTCCAGAGTGTTCTCAGCTAGCAGATGAATATTTTCTGCTTTTACGCCCATGCGTTTTGCCCGGAGTCCTATTTGATAGGTGGACTCCTCACCGGAAACGTAGAGTACACTTTCTGTTTGTTCGGCTATTTTTTGAGCCAAAGTTAGGGTGAGGGTTGATTTACCAATGCCAGGTTCTCCGCTGAGAAGCGTTACACTTCCATTTACTATTCCTCCCCCCATGACGCGATCGAACTCTTCTATGCCGGTCATGTACCTTTTCTCGTCTACGCTTTGGTGAAGCAGGGGAATGGTTTCTTGTTTGATTCCCTGATGCTCACGCTGTGCTGAATTTTTTATTTCCTGCTCTTCGCTAAAGGTGTTCCAGGCGTCACAGTCAGGGCATTTGCCTACCCATTTGGGACTGCGGTATCCGCAGGCGTTGCAGCTGTAAAATGTTTTTACTTTCATATTTATGAGGTTTTTGAATCAAGGCTTAAAACTTTGTCATAAACGGCAGCTGTTCTTTCTGCCATTGATTGTGCTGAAAACTCTTTGACGCGATGGTGCCCTACAAAAGCTATTTTTTGGCTTAAGGCATTATTGCGTAATAGTTCATTCAAGCCGTCTGTTAGTTCCTGTACGTTTCCGGGTTTTACCAGTAGTCCCGATTTCATGTGTTGTACTATTTCGGGAATACCACCGGTTTGCGTGCTGAGTATTGGCAGTTGGGCGGCCATGGCTTCCAGAAGTACCAATCCAAAAGCCTCTGTGATACTTGGAAGAACGAAAATCTCAACGCACTTGAGGAGCTTGTAGATATCTTCCTGGTGACCTAATAACATTACGTGATGATCTATTTTTAAACGACTAATGATTTTTTGCAGCTCTTTTTTTTGCGGACCTTCACCCACTATGGCGAGTTTTACATTTGGAAATTTTTCAAGAACATCGGGCATGGCTTCTAATAAGTAATTCAACCCTTTACGAGGATGAAGCGCCGCTATGCATAAAACTACCCTATCTTTCTGATCAGCTTTTAAAATGTGATGACGTATTTTGTTTTTTTCCTGTGATGTCAGATGCAGGATGGATTTTTCGAAATTATCCAGATCTATGCCGTTGTGAACTGTGGTTATGTCGTTTTCAAATTCCGGATACTCAGAAATCATCAGCTGCCTGTTTGATTCTGAAACGGTTATTGTTTCTGACGTTTTTTCTAAATATTTTACTTTGAGCATTTTTTTCATACCCTTGAGCGGGAATGGGTCATGCTCAGTTGTAATTATGGGTAAATCTTCAGGACTAGCCAGAAAGGCGTA
>JADZCU010000021.1 GCA_020851415.1 Candidatus Peregrinibacteria bacterium
ATAAAATCTTAGAAAATTCAATTCAAAATCACCAAGTCAGCAAAACCTACTTTGCCCTAGTAGCGTAATCTTTGACAAAAATAGCCGCAGTAGTCGCAACTGGAATAGACAAAATCAAACCCAAAATTCCCAAATACTGACCGCCAATCATCATGGCAATCATCAAAATAATCGGGCTTAAACCAACTGCTCTGTTCATGACATATGGAATAATAAAATTGAGTTCTACTTGCTGTAAAACAAAATAAACCACCGTCATCCACAAAGATAAAGTAGGTGACTGATTAAAAACAATAGGGAATGCCAAAAGCCATGCAAAAACCCTACCAATAACTGGAATAACCATGGCAATTGCAGCAATAACAGAGAGTGTCAGTGCATAATTAATTCCAAGTAACGCCAGCGGGATATAAGTCAGAACACCACAAACTACTGAAACTAAAACCTGACCTCGCAGCCAATAACCAACCTGATCTTTTACCGCTTCCAAACGTGTTGAAATATACCTACTATAACGTGATGGAAATAATGAACGAACAAATTCCTCTATGGCCTTCTCTTCAACGGTCATAAAGAAAGTCAAAACTAAAACAAGCACAAAATTAATCAAACCAATAGAAATTCCAAGCAGTTGACTGCCCACAAGTTGTAGTGCGTTTTGAATTTGATTAGCCGCCGCCTGCAAATCCAGTGTCTGGTAAAACTGGTCGAAATAAGGTTTTAATTGATCTGCAAAAGGTAGGGTATTCATATTTCCTTTTGTAATATTTGTCACAATCGTGGAAATATTTTTTGCAATTTCAAAAACCTGCTCCGCCAGAAGTGTAACAAGGTTAGTAACAAACCAGGCCGACATCACAATTGCTATCAGGTAAATAATAATAACTGAAACAGACCTTGGTAACCCTTTTTTTTGCATAATATCAACAAGGGGATCAAGCGCTGCTGCAAACAAAAAAGAAACAAAAAGCATCACCAACAAGCTTCTAATTTCAAATAAAAAGTAAAATAAAGCAACCATAAGCAAAACCATCGCAGCACTTTTCGCAACACTCATTGGATTCAAGTCTACAAACATTCTATCCTTCGGTTCACTTGGAATGACATTGTGTTGAAGCAAGGCATTTTCCTTTTGCTTTTTCATATCATCCACACGCAATCTAAAATTCACATATCTGGTTCGAACACCACGTATTGCATGAGACAAAGAACTTTGTTTTTTCTTTTTAGGAGGCATGAAACTAGCTAGTAATAATAGTAATAACCATATTCACAATAACCCAAGCCATAATCGCTATACCCATACCCATCAATGCATGATAGATATACTGCTTTCCCTTTTCTTTTTGCTCTGTTAATCCACCGGCAACATATTGATAACCACCAAGAACTATAAACAACATTGAAATAAGCCCTATTATGCTTAACAAAAAGTTAGAAATATAAGTGATAAAATAAGGAATCATCATCAATGAAATTCTACCGGTTTTTATAGCACAACCCAAAATATCATTCTGAGTCGCAAGTTTTGTTGGATCAGACGCATTACTTACACCTGCTTTATTTTGCGCATCGTTAGCTGCAGCCTTCTTTTTTTCATACTCTTCATATAATTTTTTTTGTTTTTCAGGATCTTGTTCTTCGTCATATGCTTTATATGCATCATCAGCAGCTTGCTTGGAGCTCGCATAATCCTTCAACAATTTTTGCTCCAGAACAATGTCTCCAGTAATCTCAAAATCTTGAATCACACTTATACATTCCTCAGCAGTTTTCTGCGTTACGGGCAAAATTGAAAGCTGTTGAGCATGTACCGGCACAACAGAAAATAGCATGAGACCAGCGAATAAAAAGGCTCGAATCAAATATTTCATAAGAATTGCAAAAAAGTTACCGTCATCATACCAAAAAAAACGCCTAATACAAAGCCTTTTCTTAACATCGACACATGCCGCTTACACGTTTACCAAATGACGTTTTTGTGATAAAATAATAAGATATATAAATATACACAAAAAAGGGCTTTATGCTCGACTATTCACGGATAAAAAACGACAGATTAAAAGAGTTGATGATGCACTCGGAGAGCATTCATGCGCAACCGGAAAATGTTGCCCAGGAAATTATCAACAATATAGCTGTGCTCGATCCCGAAAAAGAACAAGAATCCATTCAGATGTTTGAGTCGGAACAAAAAGAAATTCAAAGCGCAAAATTAGCTCGGGGAATTACGCCTGACATGGAAATTCAATACATCGAGCAAAATCAAAAAAAACTCACGGAAATAAACAAAGAATACGATACGGGCGTCCGAAAGTACCAAGAAGAAAAAACACAAAAGCAGGACGAGAAAGAAGCAGAAGACCTCCTCAATCAACTAAATAACACTTGAAATAAACAAATATGAAAAATCTACACACACATCATGAAGCTAAAATTCTAATCGGAAAAAGATTCGTATTCTATTTTGGCGAGGATGTCCACACCGCTGAGATTGCCAAAAAAGCAGAGGAGAAAAAAGCCGAAGCCGAAAAAAAGAAAGTAGAGGCAGAAGAAAACAAGCCCGAAAAACTAAACAAACTGAAAACTCGATACTCCGGAGAACGCGCAAATGAACTAATCCAATGCGATCTTTTGAAGAAAAGTGACTCAGTAGACCCATATCAAAAAGATCTCGCCACAAAAAAAGAAAAACGCATTAAAGATGAAACAGTCGAACCCGACAAGCTTGAAG
>JADZCU010000022.1 GCA_020851415.1 Candidatus Peregrinibacteria bacterium
ATAAAATCTTAGAAAATTCAATTCAAAATCACCAAGTCAGCAAAACCTACTTTGCCCTAGTAGCGTAATCTTTGACAAAAATAGCCGCAGTAGTCGCAACTGGAATAGACAAAATCAAACCCAAAATCCCCAAATACTGTCCGCCAATCATCATGGCAATCATCAAAATAATCGGGCTTAAACCAACAGCTCTGTTCATGACATATGGAATGATAAAATTAAGTTCCACTTGCTGTAAAACAAAATAAACCACTGTCATCCACAAAGATAAAGTAGGTGATTGATTAAACACGATAGGGAAGGCCAAAAGCCAAGCAAAAACCCTTCCGATAACCGGGATAACCATGGCGATTGCAGCAATAACAGAGAGTGTCAGCGCATAATTGATTCCAAGTAACGCCAGCGGGATATAAGTCAGAACACCACAAACTACTGAAACTAAAACCTGCCCTCGCAACCAATAACCCACCTGATCTTTCACTGCCTCCAAGCGTGTAGAAATATATCTACTGTAACGCGACGGAAAAAGTGAACGGACAAACTCCTCTATAGCCTTCTCTTCAACGGTCATAAAGAAAGTCAAAACCAAAACAAGAACAAAGTTAATCAGGCCAATTGAAATACCAAGCAACTGGCTGCCCACCAGCTGCAATGCATTCTGAATTTGATTAGCCGCCGCCTGCAAATCCAGTGTCTGATAAAATTGATCAAAATACGGTTTCAGCTGATCTGCAAAGGGCAATAAATTCATATTACCCTTGGTAATATTTGTTACAATTGTTGAAATATTTTTTGCAATTTCAAAAACCTGCTCCGCAAGAAGAGTAACCAGATTTGTTACAAACCAAGCCGACATCACAATAGCAACCAGATAGATAATAATGACCGAAAGTGACCTTGGTAATCCCTTTTTTTGCATAATATCAACCAGAGGGTCAAGTGCAGCAGCAAACAAAAAAGAAACAAAAAGCATCACCAGTAAACTTCTAATTTCAAACAAAAAATAAAATAAAGCGACCATAAGCAAAACCATCGCAGCGCTTTTCGCGACACTCATCGGATTCAAATCCACAAACATTCTATCCTTCGGCTCACTTGGAATGACATTGTGTTGAAGTAGTGCATTTTCTTTCTGTTTTTTCATATCATCCACACGCAATCGGAAATTCACATATCTAGTACGAACACCGCGAATTGCATGAGATAAAGAACTTTGTTTTTTCTTTTTAGGAGGCATGAAACTAGCTAGTAATAATAGTAATAACCATATTCACAATAACCCAAGCCATAATTGCTATACCCATACCCATCAATGCATGATAGATATACTGTTTCCCTTTTTCTTTCTGCTCAGTTAACCCGCCGGCAACATACTGATAACCGCCGAGAACTATAAATAACATGGAAATAAGACCAATAATACTTAACAAAAAGTTAGAAATATAGGTAATGAAATACGGAATCATAACAAGAGAAACCCTGCCGGTTTTTATAGCGCAACCCAGAATATCATTCTGAGTTGCAAGTTTTGTCGGATCAGACGCATCGCTTACACCAGCTTTAGTTTGAGCTTGATTTGCTTCAGCCGCTTTTTTTTCATACTCCTCGTATTTTTGTTTTTGCTTCTCAGGATCAGTTTCTTCATCATACGCCTTATATGCATCATCAGCCGCTTGCTTAGAGCTGGCATAATCCTTCGCTAATTTTTGCTCCAAAACAATGTCTCCGGTAATCTCAAAATTTTGAATTACCCCCACGCATTCCTCGGCAGTTTTCTGCGTCACGGGTAAAATTGAAAGCTGCTGTGCATGCACTGGCACAACAGAAAATAACATAAGACTAGTGAATAAAAAGGCTCGGATCGAATGTTTCATAGAAATAACAAAAAAGTTATCGTCATCATACCAAAAAAAATGCCTAAAACAAAGCCTTTTCTTAACATTGGCATATGCCGCTTACGCGTTTACCAAATGACCTTTTTGTGATAAAATAATAAAATATATAAATATACACAAAAAAGGGCTTTATGCTCGACTATTCACGGATAAAAAACGATCGATTAAAAGAGTTGATAATGCACTCGGAAAGCATTCATGCGCAACCGGAAAATGTTGCCCAGGAAATTATCAACAATATAGCTGCGCTCGATCCCGAAAAAGAACAAGAATCCATTCAGATGTTTGAGTCGGAACAAAAAGAAATTCAAAGCGCAAAATTAGCTCGGGGTATTACGCCTGATATGGAAATTCAATACATCGAGCAAAATCAAAAAAAACTCACCGAAATAAACAAAGAATACGATACCGGCGTCCGAAAGTACCAAGAAGAAAAAACTCAAAAACAGGACGAGAAAGAAGCCGAAGACCTCCTCAATCAATTAAATAACACTTGAAACAAACAAATATGAAAACCACACACCTACATCATAAAGCCAAAATTCTAATCGAAAAAAGATTCGTATTCTATTTTGGCGAAGATGCACACACTGCCGAGATTGCGCAAAAGGCAGAAGAGAAAAAAGCAGAAGCCGAAAAAAAGAAAGTGGAGGCTGAAGAAAATAAACCCGAAAAACTAAATAAATTAAAAACTCGATACACAGGAGAACGAGCAAATGAACTAATCCAATGCGATCTTTTGAAGAAAAGTGACTCAGTAGACCCATATCAAAAAGATCTCGCCACAAAAAAAGAAAAACGCATTAAAGATGAAACAGTCGAACCCGACAAGCTTGAAG
>JADZCU010000023.1 GCA_020851415.1 Candidatus Peregrinibacteria bacterium
AGGCGTTTGACATAATTTGTCATTATTTCGAAGCGTTGACTTTTGTGATTTGATGCGTATAGTTATCACGCATTTTTCATGATCTTTGATATAGGAAAAGATAGTTCCCTGGTACGGAATTTTACTTTGTGAAGTCAATTAAGGGCTGGTCCTTTGGTTGAAAAACCCGCTTCGGTGGGCCTTCCAATTCTTATTTCCGCATCAGGGAGACTGTCTTACCATGATTGCTTGAGGTAACACAACGAAGTTCAACGTTTCTCTCACACAGAAGAAGGAGGTTTACCACATGGTGAACCCGCGCATCGAAGAAGACGACGACGGCGATCAGGAAGTGGCGCTCAGCAGCAGGAGCAGCGCACCGACCTCGCAGCGGAGGGCGGCCGAGTTGGCCGAAATGGGAGTCAGCGTCCCCCTGCCCCGCAGGAGCGAGGACGCTATCCTGGGCGGCAACGGCCGCTCGGGCAAGCGTCACAGCAAGGTCAAGGAGGCGCGTCAGCGCCGGCGGCGGCTTAGTTGAGTGACGCCTCAAGCTGACGCGATAATGTCGTGAGACATGATCGCGAAGTGTGTGCCCGTCGGGCACCCGCATGGAAGCGTCTCTCTGGTTCCGTGGCATCGACTTGACGTCGATGCCGCGGAACCGCAGCTTTTAGAATGAATTTTAAGCTACGGCTTTGTTTGGTTCCGGATTTATGCCAGTGTCACCGCCCAACGATTGATACATAGCCAAGATACTTGGAGCGTATTTTTGCGTTTCAACGGGCATGGATTTTTTTTCGCCGCGCAGGAGTTTATCCATATTGCCGGGTCCCCAGTTGTATGCGGAGAGGGCGTTTTCGTAACTCCCGTTGTATCGTTTTATTAGCCAGGCCAGCAGCTTTACTGCGGTCATAATATTTTTCCTTGGATCCATTCGATCGTCTCGCGGATCTAGTGTTAACGTTCTTCGTCCTTTTTCATTTGTTGATTCTATCGGCGGGTATACTGTTAATCCTGCGCCTGTGGCAGTAGCTGGCATAAGCTGCATGAGTCCGCCCGCTCCCGCATGTGACACCAGTTCCGGTCGTCCTCCGGATTCCTGCATAATAACAGCCATGATAAGATTTACCGGTACACCGTACTGGTTTGCTGCCTCAACAATGATGTCCTGATATTGTTCGAGTTTTTTGCCGATTGAACTGTTTACTTTTTCTTTTGAGTATTTGGGTTTATCTAATGCTGCAGAACCTTGTGGAGAACCTTCACTCGGACCTTTCTGGCTTCCAGTAGATGCAACACTTTTTGCAGAAGATTCTTTTGCTCTTTCCCAGGCCAGACGCGTGTCTTTTCCGAGGTTTCCGGCAAACGTTTCAAGTACCGTCAGTCCTTTTTTCCCTTCTTCACTTTGGAGGATATCTTGAGACGTAAATGGATTTACATTGAGTTCAAAATGCATTGGGTCGGCGTTACCGAAACTGTTTCCCCATTTGAAACCGCATTCTTCCATTATTTTCACAACTTCCATCGGTATTTTATTTGGGTTTCGATTGTCTTCCCATCTTTGACCAAAAGGATGGTCACCGGGGTTCATATCCAGGGCTATACCCCATGAATGTTTGCTGAGTGTTTTTCCGGTTGAGCCGTCCATTTTTCGAATACCGCGGTGGTTATAGCACTGACAGCCTCCGGCCGATGGACGTAATTTGAAATTGATACCGGCAGCTATAATTCTGCTTTCGGCTTCTTTGAGGTATGGCAACGTTAAAGGACTGACACTGATTTTCTGTCCAAGAAAAGATGTTTGAACCAACCACTTGCTTGTTTCAGCCTCCGTAGTACCAATATTTCTTTCCAGGAACTCTCTGGTTAAGCGTTGATATTTTTTGCTGCTGATTTCGACTACGTCACCTGAGTTTGCAGATCCTGGTGCAAAACGTGGCGCACTGGCAGGTCTTTCACTTTGAATTGCTCTTTGAAGATCGGCCAATTGGCGCGTGGAATCACTCTTTACGCGAGCCCTGCCTTCTTCTTTTTGTATTGCCGGGGTGCTGGGTAATGCGACGCCTTTGCTGTCGTAATACAGTTCTTCGCCACCGTCATTTTCCATTGCTCCCTGTTTGTAAACCGCCAGGTGCTCTCTTAAAAAGGCCCTCTGTGCCTGTGGATCTTTTGGATCAACGGTTCTGGTAATTTCGAATCTGTCACCGGTACGAACCGCAACGTACAGATATTGTCCCCGGGAAAGAGCATCCGCGTCATAATATCCAATGCGACCGTTTTGTGGATTTTGTGCTCTGATACAGGATATTTTTGTCCCGTCCTTTTTTTCAACATTGACCGCTTTTACATGAGGAGGGAGAAGATCTCCGAGTCCCACTTTGTATTCTGCTGTCTGGTTTTTTTTGAAATCAACAACTCCAGCAGGTCTGTCACTTTTTTTATCCCATGAAACAAAAGCTGATGAGAGCCTGGTGTGCCTGAGCAAATAACCGTCAGGGCTTTTTGTTGGATCGTTTTCATCTTCCGACACTCCGGCCATGCGCATGGAGACTTTATCCCCTTTGTGATACCAATCTTCCAATTGATCGTTAAAATCCTGACGCTCGTTAATTGATTGCTTTTCAATTTTCCCGAAAAAGCCTTTTAAATGGTCCCGATTTTTTTTGGCATCGTTATTCGCTTCGCTGGATTCTGAAACGGCCATCTTTGCGGCCTTTTCATGATCGATGGGGCCACCAACGTCACGCTGAATAAATTTCCATATAAAACGCATGCTTGAAGCTTTTATAATCGGTTAATTATACCATTTTTGAGTTTTTTTTTCCATAGTGAGGGAAGTTGTTGAAGAAATGACGGAAATAGTATAGTTTATGGCAGTTATATGCAGAAAAAACTTAAAAATCTATTTTCCCGAATTGAGATACTGATAAAGAGCTTTAATTTTGCTTTTTTTGTGGTTTCGGTCCTTCTGTGGGGGTATTTTACGTTTTTGAATATCCTGACGAAGCCGTTTGCTTTTGGCCTCTTATGGGACGGTTTTAATACTTTATATGGTGAATTTTCGTTTAAGGTAAGCTGTATTTTCTTGATTTTGTTCAATGGCATGAACACAATCCGCGGCTATTTTTTGCATTATTACGATCTGAAGGAAAATTTTGGCCATGTGAAGACTTTGAAGGATGTTGCCACGATAGCGAAGAAGTAGTTTTGGGTGTTGACTTTGCGGGGTATTTTGCTATCCTCGAGCCACGTTTTTAATTGAGCTCGAATAGGTATGAATTTAAAATCCAGAGATTCAATTCGGGGTAAAAACATAACAGCTGCGGCAACGCAGTCGGGTTTGTTGCATTTTTCGCAGAAGACGGATTATGCGCTTTTTTTATTAGCAGAACTGGCTAAGGGAAAAGTTGATAGTGTTCAATCTCTTCGATTGATTGCCGATAAGAGCTTTCTTTCGTTTTCATTTTTACAGAAGGTGGCCTTTGAGTTACGCAGAGCTGGACTACTTCAAGCGGACCGGGGAAAGAACGGCGGCTATCATTTAGCCCGACCTGCGGAGGAGATTTCTTTGCTGAAAATTCTTGAAGCTGTCGAAGGGCCGCTGACCGTGATGCATTGTCTCAGTGATGAAAATTGTGTGCGTGCCGGTAGTTGTCACGTGCGACCGGGACTTCAAATGGTGTATTCGCTCATTGCGAAATCTTTTTCAAATATTTCTTTAGCTGATTTACTTTCTCAATCATGGACAGCACAACTCCAAAAAACTCGTTAGTTATTAAGAATCTTCAGGTTTCAATTGAAGGGAAAGAGATTCTAAGAGGTGTGGATCTTACTGTTAATTCGGGGGAAATCCACATTATCATGGGGCCGAACGGTTCGGGAAAAAGTACTTTGTGTTACGCCTTAATGGGGCATCCTGCCTATGAAATTACCGGGGGTGAAGTTTTATTTAATGGCGAAAATATTTTGGAACTTTCTCCGGATAAACGTGCTCATCTTGGATTATTTTTGGGATTTCAGTATCCGCGTGAAGTGACCGGGGTTACGTTTGGTAATTTCTTGCGTATTGCTTCGAATAACTTACAAAAAAATCGTGATCCTAGTGTAAAACCATTGTCTCCGATTCAGTATTATCCTGTTGTCCAGAAGGCAATGAACGATATGAAACTAGATAAGAGTTTTATTGGACGCAGTTTAAATGAAGGATTTTCCGGCGGTGAGAAAAAACGTGCGGAAATTATTCAGATGAATTTGTTGAAACCAAAAATTGCGATGCTGGATGAGATCGATTCCGGACTTGATATTGATGCTTTAAAAATTGTTGCTGAAGGGATTCAGAAAACTTTTGAAGAGCAAAATATCGGTGTACTTTTGATCACTCACTATCAGAGAATTTTGAATTATCTGACTCCACATTTTGTGCACATTATGTCTAAGGGTAAAATCATCAAATCTGGTGATATGGCGCTTGCACATGCGCTGGAAAAAGAGGGGTACGATCAGTTTATTACAGCTTAATTTTTGTTTTATTTTCGTTTTTCGACTCAATGTCCAACAATACTCAAGATAAACTCGCTCAAGATTTAAGTACTTATAAGTACGGTTTTAGTACTGATACGAAATCTGTGTTTAAAGCTGATAAGGGATTGAACCGTGAAATTGTGGAAGCAATTTCCAAGTATAAAAAGGAGCCGCAATGGATGTTGGATTTTCGTTTGAATGCGTATGAAATTTTTAAATCAAAACCAATGCCAACATGGGGTGGCAAGCTGAGCGAAATTGATTTTGATAATATTCATTACTACGTGAAGCCTTCAGATAGGTCTATGCGTGATTGGGCTGACGTTCCGCAGGACATTAAGGATACGTTTGACCGTTTGGGGGTTCCTGAAGCGGAAAGAAAATTTTTGGCCGGCTCCGGAGCGCAGTTTGAAAGTGAAATGGTGTATCACAATTTGCAGGATAGTTTGACCAAGAAGGGTGTTATTTTTGAGGGCATTGATGATGCGTTGAAAAACCATCCGGATCTTTTCCGCGAACATTTTGCGACGATTGTTCCGCCACGTGATAATAAATTTGCGGCGTTAAATTCTGCTGTATGGAGCGGGGGGTCGTTTATTTATGTTCCAAAAGGTGTGCATATTGAACTGCCATTACAGGCTTATTTCCGCATTAATTCGGAGAATATGGGTCAGTTTGAGCGAACACTGATTATTGTGGATGAGGAGGCTTCTGTTCATTATGTTGAAGGATGTACCGCACCTACCTACTCCAGTGATTCTTTGCATTCTGCCGTTGTGGAAATTATTGTGAAGCGCGGCGGCAAGTGCCAGTACACAACGATTCAGAACTGGTCACACAATGTTTATAATTTAGTAACGAAACGTGCCAAGGCGATGCAGGATGCAACCATGTTCTGGTTGGATTGTAATCTTGGATCAAAACTTACTATGAAATATCCGGCTGTGTATTTGATGGAACCGGGTGCGAAGGCTGAAATTTTATCAGTGGCGTTTGCTGGTAGCGGACAGCATCAGGATGCGGGGGCAAAGATCATTCACGCTGCGCCAAATACGACTTCTTCAATCAATGCGAAGTCTATTAGTAAAGGAAGCGGTCGCAGTACTTATCGTGGACTTTTGAAGGTGTATCCCGGAATGAAAAATTGTAAATCTAAGGTTGCCTGTGATGCTTTGATGCTTGATAAGGAATCGCGTTCCGATACTTATCCAACGATGGAGGTTGATGAAGATGAAGTGTCGATTGAACATGAAGCGACTGTGAGCAAGATTGGTGAAGAACAAATGTTTTATTTGATGTCACGCGGGCTGAGTGAGCAGGAAGCGGCCACCATGATTGTAAATGGCTTTATTGAGCCAATTGTGAAGCAGTTACCGATGGAGTATGCGATTGAGATGAATCGCTTGATTGAGTTGGAAATGGAAGGAGCCGTTGGGTAGAAGAATTTAGGAATTATTATTTTTATAAATATTGTGAGTAAGAAATTTGTACTGAAAAATTTGATCACGCATGAGGAAACTGGTTTTGAAGAGTTTCCTTCTGAACTTGTTATTCCGGAAGGGAGTGAGCAACTTTTGTTTTGCTCGGCTATTCGTAATGGAACCGTGCAACTGCGGGAAGGTGCGAAATTGACAGTAGTGTTTGTGGGTTCAAAAGGGTGGCCAACAAATCAAAAGATGATTTTTGATTTGGTTGGGAGAAATACTGATCTAACGTTTTTGGGATTCGTAGTGGGACTTGAGAAAGAAAGTTTTCCTTTTGAAACGATTTCCAATCATATCGCACAGCAAACGAAAGCGCATTATTACCTGAGGGCTGCGATGTTTGGCGCTTCGAATGTTGATTATCAGGGGAAACTTCTTATCAAAAAAAGTGCGCAATTGGCGGACACATATTTAGCTCATCATACTTTGCTTTTGTCAGATGAGTCGCGTGCACGAACTATTCCGGCATTGGAAATTGAAGCGGATGATGTGAAGGCCGGACACGCTGCGACTATTGGAAAAGTTGATAAAGATTTGATGTTCTATTTATTGAGTCGAGGTATTTCACGCGAGCAGGCAGAGGAATTATTGATTCACGGTTTTTTTGAAACACAGGTTCGCATGATTCCGGAAGAAGCGACGCAAACTTTTGTTCGTGAAATGATCACGAAACTTTTACCATCTCATCAGAATGTTGTTGTATGAAAAAATTGTTCGTATGTGAGGCAGAAAAAATGGAGAATGCGGCTAAAAAGCGTTTTATGGTGAAGGGTATGGC
>JADZCU010000024.1 GCA_020851415.1 Candidatus Peregrinibacteria bacterium
AGCTTATTGACATTGCTTATATTATGTGGCGCTATAATATAGCAAAGAAGACCAGGAGCGTCAAGTCACTTTATTGTCATAATTTCCTGTTTTCCTCTAACTGAAGACAAATTTTCGTTGCTAAGCCAGTATTGCGAAAATTTGGTGAAATTTAAGGCTAGTTGCTGGTGGATTTTTCGTCGTATGGCTGCTCTGCGGCCTGGTCGGAGGCAATTTTTTCACCATCTTGCACTATTTTCAGATCATCGACGTTTTTTGCCTTTTCGTATCGAGCAACGGTTGGATTGTAGATGTTGTAGAAAAGTTCAATCAGCTCTTTGGTTGGGAGCTGGGTCACTTTGAGACTACAGTTCTCCAGGCCGACTTTTACGGTACTGACGCGCTGATTTAGGGCTTTTTTTAACTGTTCGAACTCTTGTCGTCTGCGGCGTACGCTTTCGTAACTATCTTTGGATCCCATGCTCTGGAAGAACTTTTCAAACATGTTTACCTTAACATTTCTGAAAGGGTCATACGGTACGATCACGAAAAACTCTTTTTCCATAATGTCGGCATATTCAACCAGTTTGGATATGTATTCAACGTATTCAAAAGTCTGTCGTTGTAATAGGGGATTCGGCTGTTTCTCTCCCAGTTTTTTCACTTTGTCCAAATATTCATCTATATCAAGTTTTTTTGACCTTACGACAATTTGAATTGGGAAATCCAATGTGTTGAGAAAGCCCTGGTATGAGTAAATGATGGCATTTTGTTCATCTTCAGATTTCAGATTGAAGTTGATACTTGAGACTCGAAGCAGAGCACGTACTCCACCATTTTTTAAAACGAGCGTATCATCACGTATTTCGGATACCTTGAGATAGGTTTGAGTACTCATGCTTGGCGTTTTTTTGCCTTGCGACTGGCGTACGGTATCTGGACCTGCGACTGGTGGCTGTGGTTCTGCCATGTAAGTGAGAGTTACTTTTTATTTGGTAATTTTGTCTTCTTGTGGCGTATGTGTGTTCAATATTTTAGTTATTTCTTCGAGTTTTTTGCGTTTATCCATCATAGCTTCAGCCTTTTTTTCGGCACGTTTTTCTATTTTGCTGGCACTTTGTGCCGCACTCATAGGGAGAGGGTAAAAATCTCCGCTGCCAAGAATCCAAAAACGCTTGCGTGGTTGTACCGTAAATTCTATCCAGCGCATGATAAACTTGGAAAAACTGAGATCCAGTGGACGGGCGAAAGCAAAGGCCATGGTAACAATAGCTACTATTCCAACCGGTAAAATCCAGGTTACCCAGATGTAGTATTTGGCCAAGGATACATAGATTCCGTACGCCACTGCAAAGCCGATTCCACAGATAATTAACTGTTTGAGGGTAAGAGGTCCAACGATTTTATCCTCACGTTGTACATTTTGCGGGACTTTGAATTGCATTGGTTATTTCAAAAATATCTTTATAGTATACCAAAAATTGCACCATTCTTCAATCTTTGATAGTATTTCGGCGCTTTGTTTTAAAAACTATGGGTAAAGTTGATACCTCACATATCCGAAACTTCTGTATTATCGCCCATATTGATCATGGGAAATCGACCCTGGCCGATCGCTTTTTGGAGGTTACTCAAACTATTTCAAAACGTGATATGAAACATGGTCAGATGTTGGATACCATGGAGCTTGAACAGGAACGTGGAATTACGATTAAGCTTCAGCCGGTTCGTATGGATTGGGAATATAAGGGAGAGAAGTATATTTTGAATTTGATAGATACTCCGGGGCACGTTGATTTTACTTATGAGGTGTCTCGTAGTTTAGCGGCTTGTGAAGGCGCTATTTTGGTGGTTGATGCCACTCAGGGAATTGAGGCACAAACGTTGGCAAACTGTTATATGGCTCTGGATCATAATTTATTGATTGTTCCAGTTTTAAATAAGATAGATTTGCCTTCAGCTGATGTGGAAAGAAGAGCTCATGAAATTGAACAAACTTTGGGCATTCCAAAAGAGGAAATTATTGCGATTTCGGCTAAGGAAGGTACAAATGTTGAGAAAGTTTTGGAAGCGGTTATTGATCGCTTACCGCCGCCAAAATCTACCGATGATGGTGATGAGACAAAAGCGCTTATTTTTGATTCTGTTTATGACTCTTATAGAGGAGTGGTTTCTTATGTCCGTTTGATGAGCGGTGAACTGAAACGAGGTGATAAGATTTATTTGTTGCATAATAAAACTCAGCTGGAAGTACTTGAAGTTGGTCATTTTAAGCCTAAATATTTGCCTGCACCATCACTTAAAAGTGGTGAGGTTGGTTATGTGGTGAGTGGTCTTAAGAATGTAGCTGATGCTCGTGTGGGTGATACTATTTGGAAAGCTGGAACATTACCAATTGATGAGTTTCAGGCTGTGCCACTTGATGGGTATAAAGTGGTAAAACCTTATGTTTTTGCGAGTATTTTCTGTGTTGAAGGTGATGAATATCCGGTGCTTCGTGATTCACTGCAGAAACTTCAATTGAGTGATTCGGCTTTAACTTTTGAACCAGAGCAGTCGGGAGCGCTTGGACATGGTTTTCGTTGCGGTTTTTTGGGACTATTACATTTGGATATTGTGCAGGAGCGTTTGGAACGTGAGTATGATATGGATTTGATTGTTACTGCGCCTTCAGTTTCTTATGTGGCCGTTACTACTGCCGGTAAAGAGGTGTTTGTGTCTAATCCTTCAGATATGCCGGATCCGGGGACGGTTGATTATATTAAGGAGCCTTGGGTAAAAGTTGAAGTGGTTACTCCAAAGGATTATGTTGGCCCGATTATGAAAATGACTTTGGAGAAGCGTGGCTTGAATAAAAGTATGCAGTACATTGATGAAAATCGTGTGATTTTGCTCTTTGAGATGCCGCTTGGGTCAATCGTTATTGATTACTATGATGAGCTAAAGAGTATTAGTTCGGGATATGCATCCATGAACTATGAATATTTAGAATACAGAGCTGGGGATTTGGTGAAGCTTGATATATTGATTGCGACAGAGCGTGTTGATGCACTTTCTACAATTGTTCATCGCGACTCGGCGTATCATATAGGTAGCGCTCTTTGTAAAAAATTAAGAGAGTTGATCCCCCGTGCTCAGTTTGAAATTTCAATTCAGGCGGCAATAGGGGCAAAAGTGATTGCACGTGAAAGCATAAGCGCCTTGCGTAAAGATGTTACGGCTAAACTCTATGGTGGTGATCGTACCCGTAAAGATAAACTCTTGAAGAAGCAAAAAGAGGGTAAGAAACGCATGAAAAAGGTGGGAAGAGTGGATCTTCCTCAGGAGGCCTTCCTGGCGATATTGAAGAAATAGAGTTGGACGCCATATTAAGGCTTGTTTTGGCTGATTTTTGGGTTGGAAATGTCTGGGGTCGCTTTTATATAGTTTTATTTTGAGTGCGACTTCTCAAAAAGGCGTTTTTGTGGTATCCTATATAGATAAAGTTGATCTAAACAAAAACTAAAAATACAACGTGTCTTCAAAAGCTACTGCTAAATCCTGGATAAGAAAGTTAACCGTGGGACTCTATATCGGTGGGTTGGTAATTGTTGGGGGCATACTGTTTCTTCCAGATCAGCTTTCGTTCCTTCAAAATTTTGTTACTCCGCGTCAGGTGGAGCATGCCAGTGCCGATAAGACTTTGATGATCGGTTATGCCGCATTTCCTCAGGGATTTGATCCGATTCGTTTTGACCCGATTACCCGTAGTTATCTCACAGATATTTATCAGGGATTGGTTGGGACTGATCGGAATTTGAAAGTTGAATCATCTTTGGCGGTGAGCTGGGGTATGATTGATCCTCTTACATGGGAGTTTCGGCTTCGTCCGAATGTGAAGTTCCATAATGGAAAGCTTCTGACAGTTCAGGATGTGAAATTCAGCTTAAATCGTGCTCGCTTGGATGAAGCATCTCAGTTAGGCGATTTATTGAACACAATTGCTTCCGTAGAAACCAGTGGTGAAGATAAAGTCTTAGTGAAAACTTTGGTTCCGGATCCTTTGCTTTTAAGTAAATTGGCTGTTACGGCGATTGTTCCTGAGAATGTTACCGACTTTTCCAAGCCAATCGGAACAGGATCTTATCAGGTTTCCGCACAGGATTCTTCCAGTCTTTCACTTCAGGGGTTCAAAGATTACTGGGGAGAAAAACCTTACTACGGTTCGGTGAAGCTGGTGAGCATTCCCGATCGTGATGATCGCATTGCAGCTCTTGAAAATGGGACATTGGATATTCTGGCGAATGTGCCTCCCAATGTTGCCTGCTCTTTGGTAGAACGTGGTCGCTCTGCTCAAGCTTGTGAAAAACTTAAGACACAGGATTATGTTGTACAGGCCGTTCCAAGTCTTGAAGTTACGTTCCTGATGATGAATCAGCAGAACGATGTGTTCAAGAATGTTTCGGTTCGTACGGCGCTTCGATCATTGTTTGACCATGATGCGTTGACGGAGATCCTTTACGGGTTTGCCCGTCCTGCCGGCCAGTTTGTGAGCAATGGAGTTTTCGGGTTTAACCCTGAACTCAAAAATCCTGAATTCAATCTCACGGCTGCCAGGAAGCAACTTGATCAAGTTTTTGCTTCATCGTTTTCTGCTCCACAGGTTGGATTGGATTATCCAGAGTCACTGCAATCGCTGGCTGAAATTGTTCAGTCACAGATGGCTGATGGCGGAATTCAAGTGGAATTACACCCTCTCTCTGACGTTGAACTCTTTACGAGAATTGAAAATGGCCAGTCCGATGCGTACTTGATCGGATGGAAGTCTGAATTGGGTGATGCCTTCGATTTCTTGAAGTCGGTGGCGCACAGTAAGAATACAGTCAGTGGTTACGGCCAATTTAACGGGACGCATTTACTTGATCCAGCCGTTGACCAAAAAATTGAATCAAGCGAACAAAATTTGTATCCGGTTAAGCGTTTAAAAGAAATGCAGGCAGTGATGAAAACTTTAGTCGAAGATGCGGTTATGGGCATTCCACTCTATGAATCAGAAACCTTATTCGCTTCTAAAAAATCTTTACAATTTGTCCCACCGGTTGATGGGTATATCCATCCTTCTGACATTCGCTAAAAATAACGGCAAAAATACATTATGCATTCATTAAAAACAAAACTCGTCCTTACGATCAGCATCCTCATTGTGGTGTTGTTTACTCTTGCTTCGGGGCTTTTTATTGCTGAAAAACAGAAAGAGTTAACGAACGATATTTATGTGAATGCCCGTTCGTTTGCTGAACTTACTGC
>JADZCU010000025.1 GCA_020851415.1 Candidatus Peregrinibacteria bacterium
CCTTTTTCGATGGCAAAAGATTGTGAACTTACACCTGGGTTTACCAGTTCACGAACCATGATGGCTCCTGTGTGGAGGCCAACGCCTGCGTTGTTTGGTATGTTGAAATTAACGCTTATTTTTTTGCTTTCACCGGCTTTTAAAGAGATTTTTTCAATTGGTAAATTTACCCATGAGTTTAAATCTTCAGATGTTTGATCCTGACTTTTTGCGTAGAAAGTTGAGCCTTCATTTACGTCGGCATCCGCCATGTAGAGTTCCAACTCTTTTGCTTCGTTGCTGAAATTGGATATTTCGATCTGTTCCTGTTGTTTTTGACCAGGATTCAGGTATTGAATAAACCAGTCTTTGGAAATTGAGTCCGCGCTTGTTACCGGATGTACGTCCAGTGTTCCGAAATCTATGTAAGCAGCGTTGGCAGCCGGCACAATGAGTGTTAGAGCTGTGAAAATTCCGATTACGCTAATTTTGGTTTTTGTTTTGAATGACATGGTTTCCAATTAGGTTACGGTGAAGGTAATTGTCGTGGTGTAGAGTCCAGGAGGCGTGCCTGAGGGGACGTTTAGACGTAGGAGGGGATAGATGTGCCATACGCCCGGGATGGCTCCTGTTCCGTCGAAAAGCGCGCGGGATGTTTCCAAAGAGGCATAATTTTCGGTTTCACTGTTGAGTGAGACGATGCTTGTGGAAGATCCACTGAGGCCATCTATGTCCGCTGTCCCGCCGTTATCGTCTTTATTTTTTATTTCAAAGTTTGTGGCGCTTATGATATTTCCACTTGGAGATGAACTTGCAAAATCTATTGCTATGACACTTACGCTGAATGGACGACCGCCATTTTCATCGCGAATTTCCAGGAACTCTTCAGCCGGATCGGCGTCAGCAGTTCGAATGTCGATTACACTTGTTTGATTATTAAATTGGGCTGTTATTGGCGAGAAAGTCAGCGTGTCGGGTCCTTTGAGATGGTAGCCCCCACCTATAACTTCAATTTCCAAAACCTGCGCAAGTACTGGTGTAAAATTGAGAGTAAAAAGTCCCAATGTTACCGTGGTCATGAGTTTGTACATTGTTGTTTTTTTCATGTTTATTGCAGAGTTATAGTCACTGTAGTGCTGTGATTACCAGGTGGAGTTAAGGCCCCAATGTTGAGTAACCAATCCGGGTACAGACGCCATGTACCAATATCTGTTCCTGTTTTTGTTGCGAGGGTTTGAGAAACGTTGAGAGGTTGCACTGTGTTTGTGCTGGTATCCAATGTGAATGTTGGAGTTATTGGAGGTGTGAGCGGATTGATGGTGAGATAGCATGATTCAGGAATTGAGCCGCAGTTTGTGTCTGTATCTACGGTGCTCTGATCCCAGTTTCTTACAAAGAAGTCACTTCTGGTGATGTATGTTTGACTGTCAGCATCGTTGGTAAAATCTGTGTCTGCAATTATTGTTAATGTGAATGGTGTGCCATCAAGATCTTCAACTTCGATATATTTTGAGGCGGGGTCTGTGCAATCAAGTGTCGGTGTTGTTGTACATCCACCGTTTACAGCGTCCCTTATTGAAACAATTGCTGATGTTGAAGTGGTTGTGTTGACGTTCACTGAAGGGAATACGATTGTGTCCGGTACAGATAATGTTCTGCCGCCCTGCTGAATTTCTTGCTCTGCCTCTGGGGCAAGATTTGGCAAAGGTTCAAGGTAGATTGGGTTTACCAATAGTTGGCTTACCGCCGCTTCTGTGTCTGTAGTTGTTCCGGTTGCGTTTGGGGTGTCTTCCCATCGACCTTCCCATCCGACTACCATGTCTATATAGCCATTCATGCTGACTGAAGGCATATATTGTCCATCAGTTTGGGTGCTGCTGATTCTGAAATTAGGACTGAATCTTTCAAATGTATTGCCCGTTGAGTCGAATCTCCACAATGCTCCGATGATGTCATAATCGTCGATTGATGTGTTGCCCCAAACAAATAATGTCCCCATGTCTCCCGTGGCAAAGCCACTGATGGTGGAGGCAACTTTTGGATTGAAATCGTTACAACTTGCTGAACAGTTACTTGGTGAAAATGTGTCGGTGAGTGATCCTGTTGAGTGATTGTATGTTTTTGCCTGAATGATGTCTCCGGTTACTCCTTCGTGGGTATATACTACGACGAATTCGGTACCATCTTTTATGAATGCCACATCCGGACTGAAATGTTCAGTGACGCCTACGTTTCCGGTGTCTACAACTATAGGGCTTCCGTTAGGTACTTCTTCGGTTGCTCTTTGCGCAAATATATCGTCTCCGGCTGGACTGTCATCCCATGCGTAAACGATGTCGCCAGTCCATGGGTTTAAATCGACCGCCGTATTGCTGCAGGCGTAAGTTGATGAGCAGGTGGCAATTGTGTTCTCGGTAAAAACTGCGCCTTCGTGATATGTTGTAATGAAATCGTTTCCATTGTCGAACCATATTGCGGAAAAAATTGCATCTGTCGGATTTATTGCCGAATAAAATCCGGCTTCGACTCGTGGTAACGTTTGCGATCCTGTAGTTGTTGAGTTGAGTACCGTTGGTGAACCGAGAAGATTTCCAGCGCTGTCCACTTCACGGTAATAGATATCTGAACCATCGCCCGTTCCTTGCCAAGCCACAATGAATCGACCATAGCCTGCACTGAGTGTATCAATGTCCTTATAAAATGATACCGATGGCGTTGCGTTTGGTGCGGTTGAAGGGTTGTCTAATCGTGTTGCGGCAGTTCCAATTACTGCGTTGTTATTGTTGCTGTCTCGTAGCGTAAATTTGACGCCACCATCTGTCTGGTCAACCCATACGGTTGCGTATAAGCCAGAATTTGAAATTGCTACATCAGTGTATGTTTGGCTGACTGGTGAAGCTCCTTCCGGTAGATTTTGGAGTGTTTCATCATAGTTGCGCATGAGATCCGAAACAAACTGTTGGTAGTGAACATCGGATTGTGTTAAGAGGCCTGTTGGATAGTCAGTATATGATATTGCATAAAAACCGTCTGTGCTCATGGCGACGGCCGGTTCGGTTTGTTCATCCATAGCACTTGATCCCTGACTTGAAGCAGTGTTTACACGATATTGGGTTCCTGATCTTGATAGAGCCCCATAAGGTAATCCTTTGTTGTATCTGAAATTTTGTGCAAAAACATCGTATCCGTCGCTGTCGCTGTTTTCATCTGACCAACTGATGGTGAAGTTTCCCATGCCGTCTGCGGCAATGCTGGAGAAAGTTTGCACTCCAGTGGTTGAAGTGTTTACTAAAAGTTCTGAAGAGTTTGTGATATCGCATCCTGTAACATCGCAACGTGGAATGAATTTTGCGAAAATACCACCTGCGTCATCAGCTGAATTTGAGTCGAATGTGATAACAAAATTTCCGCCACGAGTTGTGTCAGCTGACTTGTCGGCGGCGATATCTGTTCTTGAGGCTGATGAACCGTTATTTACGGATGTGTTGTCGCCCCAGACTGTGCCGTCATTGTCATATGCTTGTATCCAGGCAGCACTTCCGCTTGTAAATCCAACACCTGTTCCATGCCAGGATACAGTTATTTCACCAAAGTTGTTCATGGCAACATTTGGTTCGTGCTGGTTGTCAGTTGTGTAGGTATTTACCACGGTATCTGTTCCAATTGGCGTGATTGTACTGGTCCCAAAATCAACTCCAAATCGACGCATGTATACGTCTGCATCTGTAAATCCGGCGTCATATTTGTACCAGGCGAATACTACGTTTGGATTTGTCGCCGGGTTTGATGAACCGTTGTAATCGATGGCTACGGCAGGTAAGTATTGGCCGTCGGCAGTTGTGGTGTTTACAATTTGTTCTGTGCCGATGGCGGTACCATCTGCTAAATAAGCTCGCATGAATATTCCCTGAGTATCTCCGGTTCCTTCACCTGCCCAGGCAATAACGAAATTTCCATCCTGATCCATTGCTATGACCGGATCGGTCTGATTACCACTGGTGGTGGTGTTCACTAAGACATCATTGGTGTTTCCTCCTGTTGTTAGTACATTACCGTAGCTGTCGAAGCGTCTGAAATAGACGCCATTTCCGAAGCCGTCTTGGTTGAAACTCATCCATGTGATGACGTAATTTCCATGTGCGTCCATGGCAATATCAGATGCGTCTTGCGCAGTAGAATCATCTACAGTTGGTGTATTGTTTGCGTTTTTTGCGTCAGCATTTAGCGCAAAGGCTTTGACTTCATCAATGTTGTACCATTGCAGATTCAACAATACGTTCGTTGCTATTAGCCCCGACAGTACTGCGAGTGTAATAATTGCTGATTTTGTGTTTTTATTTTTCATCATGTACTTTTAGTCTTTTGATGGAGGTACTTTTATTGCCTGTCCTTTCTTTAAGATAAATGGTGCTTTGATATGATTTACTTTTGCCAGAAGTTTCCATGAGACATTTTTTCTTTCCGCAATTGCCATAATGTCTTCATTTTCATTTACCAGGTAATTTGCCCATGTTTTTCCCGTTTTTCTGTACCACATTTTGTGGCTGATTCCGAAAAATCCCGTAATAATGAGTATTAGTAAACCGATCGCCATGGTGTGCCATGGGGCAACCATAATTTTCAGATTTTTTGTGTCGGTATAACTTGCGCCGTGCATATTGCTGGCGGTTTGGAATTTTTTAATAAAACTTACATTTGCTTTTGCAGAGTAGTTACCAAAGAGACTTGGTTGTTTGTTCCAGGCCACTTTTTTGTTTATGGTTGTGCCGGGAAGACTGTCTCCCAGCTCCGCTTCAAAACGATCAAAGAGCTTGCCGTCCTGGTTGTAAATTTCTATTTCTGCTTTTGGTTCGTAGGCTACGTTGCCTTGATTTTTAACGCCAAAATTGAGATACGATTTTCCGTCCCATCCTCGATCAAAACTGAAATCAGACCAGGTAACTTTTTCCGATATTTTGCCAGGTACTGTGATATAAATGCGACTTCCAATGCGGGTTCTGACACTTACGCTTGTGTTACATTTATTATTTGGTTCGCAATATTTGGTTTGATCTGCACCGCCGCCTGATTCGACTACGATTCCACCATAATATTCACTTGGGGTGGCGTTTTCAGGGATGGTTATCCTGAATGGAATATCAACACGTTCGTCAGGCTTTATGGTTAACTCTTTTTTTTCTACGTCTGTCCAAACACCGATACCCATTTGTTTGTCATTGAGGAATTTTAAAATAAAACTACCGGAGGCGTTGCTCGTGGCGTCAACCGCGTAGATACGAACATTGACGTCTCTTTCGCTCTGATTTTTTATTGTTGCTACGTCTTCGATTATTTCGCCCGGCATTTTTTCATACACAAACCAGCTCTGATTATTGGTATATGGATTAGGGTTTTTTACCGTAATTGCTATGCCGTTTGTTGCAGAGACAACAGGGGCGGACGCTAGTACAAGCGTTAAAAGGCCTGTGATGAAATGCAGTTTTTTACGCATGAAAATAATTTTTGTATTGTTTTTTTTTGCTTCGGTCGAAATTTAAATTCGAAGCAATCAGAAAATTATACCTGTTTTTCATAAAATCGTCAAACGATCACTCAGGAGATTTTGCATTATTACTTTTGGCGGGATCCACTTATTTACGATTTAGTTAAAGTGTGTTATAATTGGAAGATAATTTTACGTAAAACAAACATGAGAAAACAAAAACCTAAAGGCACGAAAGCCTTCTATGCACTTATTGTGGGTGTCTTCCTGGCCTCACAATTGTTGTTTCCTTTTGCGCAGGCAACCACGGTTGGGGTTGGCCTTCTTGAAACACCGGACTCTATTCTTGTCACGCCAAATCCGGCTACACTCACTGTTGGGTTGGATCAGCAATATACGGCAACGGCTGTTTTTGACAGAGTAGATCCTGTTCCTGATGAAACACTTGATGTTACTTTGAGTAATCTTACTTTGTGGGGCAGCTCGAGTCCATCATTCGCTACGGTGAGTGGTCAAGGTCTTGCACATGGTGTAGCTGAAGGTACAACAGATATTAGCGCTACTTACGGTGGCGTTACGGGTATTGCCGTTTTGAATGTTGTCGCTCCGGTTACTCCGCCGCCACCTACGACGCCACCACCGCCTACGGCAGGCGGAAGTTCGTCAGCCGGCGCTTCTTCAGCAGAGGCAGGCACTACTCCAGAACCTACCCCATCTCCAGAGCCGTCTCCATCACCATCGCCAACACCTGAACCTACTCCACCTCCAGAACCACCACCATTACCGGGTCCACCTCCACCAGGTGAGGAGTTTGAACCAAGTCCAGAAGGTGAACTTCCTCCATCATTAACACAACCGGCATTTTCTTATCCGCCAGGTGAGATGCCTCCGACTGAAAGCCCTACGGTTGAAAGTCCAACAATTGAAAAGCCAGTTATTGAAGTGAACTCTCCACCGGCTCCAACTCCACAGACACCGAGTGTTGTTTTGAGTCCGATATTTTTGCCGCCGGAACTGAGTGTAACCCGTGCTGAAGTTCTTGCACGTACTATTCAGGAGTTCAATATAGATACGAATAAGAAAGAGTTATTACAATCATGTATCACAAATATTGATGATTGTTTGTCCATCTTTTTGAGTGTAACGAAGTTCGAAAATGTTATTGTATCTACCGACCCTGTGGCCAATGTTATAAAGGCGGTTAATCGTTTTGTTGGATTTAAGGTCCCACATGCTTCAGCCGCATCTTTATTTAGTTTGGGTGCATTGCAGTTGTATCCCGATGTTAAGCCGGATCTTCAGGATTCTTATTATGTGAATATTGCTACGTTGCTTGGTATTATCCAAGGTTATTACGAGGAAACAGATAGTCCGTTTAAACCGTACCAGGTCATTACGCGTATGGAAGCGTTGAAGGTTCTCCTGAATAGTACTGACTTAATGAAATGGCTTTATTATGATGAGCTTGAGGCAACGCTTGGAGGACCTCAGGGAGTTTATAATCAAACCACGCCGTTTACAGATATCGTGGCTGATCGTGATTATATGTGGTGGTATCCACGTTATATTAATAAGGCATGTGAACTTGGAATGATCACCTGTATTAGTGGGACAAGTTTCCATCCTGATGATTATATTACGGATGCTGAACTGGATTCTATGTTGTTCAATCTTAAGGATTATCTTGATGGGTCGGATTTTGTGGCAACAGAATATGGGGATCCTGATAACGATACTTTGAAAACATATATTGAAAATACCATTTATTTTACAAATCCAAATGATAAGGATACTGATCGAGATCAACTTCAGGATAATGAAGAGCTTGATGAGTTTAAGACCAGTCCATTTATTAAAGATACGGATGCTGAAGGTTTAAGCGATTATGATGAAGTAAAGAAATATAAAACAAATCCGTTGAAATCTGATACGGATGAAGATAACTATAGTGATTCTGAAGAAATTCGTTTCAATAGTGATCCGCTTGATGCTTCTTCCGTTCCTGATGACGCCAATGGTAATGGCGTGGCTGATACGTGGGAAGATCAGTATAAAGTAGACGTTGTTGATGGGTCACTTGATAGTGATAGTGACGGCGTTTCCGATCGTATTGAGTACCAGGTTGGTACGGATCCTACCAAGATGGATTCGGATAATGATGGATTTAGCGATGCTGAAGAAATACTTGAGCTTCAAACAGATCCATTAGATGCAAATGATCCTGGAACCATTGCGGCTCTCGGCGTTCGTATTACCAACTTCCAGGAAGGTCAATTAGTTGGAGATAATACTCCTCTCATTAAGGGTATTGCTCCGCTTGGTTCAACCGTTCGCTTGGTGCTTCGTAATGATTATGGTCATGAGAAGGTGCTTGGTGATACTACTGTTGATGAAAATAATATCTTCCTTTTTGAATCTACCGAAGTGATCCGCGATGGTAAGTATATGTTGATGGCTAAGGCGATTCAGACAGAAAAGAAGTCTATTATGTTGTCATCTCCGGTACATATTATTATTGATTCTACGTTGAATGTAGAAAAGCCTGCACCAAAAAAACTTTCTGATCAGGATATTAATGATGATGTAATTTTGAAAAATTTGCGTATTGAAATCCGTGATAAGAAACCTGTATTGAAAGGTGACAGTGAGTTTGGAAATAAAGTTGTTGCTACATGGCGTAGCGTGGTGACGACATCCGCCCTTATAGCTGATACCAAGAGTGGTGAGTTTGCAATTCAGGCTCCGGAAGAACTTCCAATCGGTTCGCATGAGGTTTTTGTTCAGGCAACCCGTAAACGCGACAATGCGCAGAGTGACACGGTGAAAGTGTTGTTTAATGTAGGTGTCGGCTTTGATTTCAGTGCGGAAGTTTTGAAAGGGTCGGCGCCGGAAAGCGAGAAGGCGTTCTTTGGATTTGGCTCCATCGGTGAATTTGCGACCAAACAGGGACCTTTATTCTGGATTATTGTCGTTGTGATTTTGGCTCTTGTCGGCGGCGGGATTTACTACTATATGCTGTCGCGGAATCCGAAAGATAAAAAGAAATAAGTAGGAATATATGAAAAAAGAGCCTCAGTGATGAGGCTCTTTTTTTGTCGATTGGATTTTGTGATGGGGTGGCGTTTAAAACATACCGTTAGTGTCTTTGCCCTGATAAAAGTCATCGATGAACCATTTAAAGGAGTCCTGTTCGGGGATTTCGTTGAGAGTTTTGGTAAAATATTGATGGAGGTTGTCCTCGTTTTCCAGGTCGGAGAGGGCTAATTTAAGGTAGTATAAACCTTTGAGGCGGTTGTTCATGTAATCCATTTTTGATCTTATCCCGCGGATTTGGCTGTAGATTGCCGGTTTTTCGGGGGGTAGATTTTCCGTTTCACCATAGGCATAAACAAAGTTGTATGGTGTCAGATTGAGTGAAGAGTAGTGGCAGGGTAATAAATCTATAAAGACAGTTTTCTGTTCTTTTTCGATGAGACGATTTTCCAGAAGATCCTGGTCTACGCAGTCACGGCCGTAGTACACTTCAAGATCCACGTCCGGACGGATGTTCTCGATTTTTCGCAGGTAGTAGAGCGGGAAGGTCACGTTGTCTTTTCCGGTTGTTATGAGGAAGGCATTGGGTGGAAGACTTTCCAGTAAATTGCGACTGAAGTCGTGGGCCAGGTAATTTTTGCTTTCGTTGTTGGCACTGAAATTTGTGGCGAGCGGGATAAATGGGAGCAGGAGTATTGCGCTTGAAAGGTAGAGCCTAATTTTTTTGTTTTCAATTATATCCAGAATAAAGGCGATTCCGCAGGCGCATACGATTGTCAGAATTACTATTGAGGACATGTAAAACGGACGATTGCTGAAGAGCGTATATGGATGGAGATTTGAATTTACGTTGATAAAAAGAAGTTGAACCGAGGTGTAGAAGAACAGTAGTCCGCCTAAAAGGACGGTAAACTTTTTGTGTTTTTTGCCGAGATAGTAAAATCCCGGAGCGAGAGCAATAATTGGGAGGAAGAACAGCTGCTGAAAAATAATTCTCAGCATCATAAACAGGCCGTTTACGTTGTTGGTGGCGTAGTTTACAAGGTATGGGCCAAAAGTGTCGCCGATTGATGTGGCGAAATTTGTTATAATATTTCCATCCGTTTTTTCGGCCGGTTCTTCGGTTACATTGATTGTTCCGCCGTAGATTTTTCGGTTCACGAAGTTTATGAATGTTTCCCAGGTGTGTAATCCTTCATGTTTTATGTAGGCGGGGTTGTCGTACGGGCCCAGAGATGTGCGAATGGGAAGGTATGCGTAAACGCTGAGTCCCAAGAAGAGGGCTAGAAGAGACCCCGCTATGATTTTGGGGGAGGTGATGACTTTCCAGTTTGTGATGAGGACATAGGCGATAATTGGGATTCCCGCCAGGAATAACGCGTGTTGGTTGGCGAGCCCCAGGCCGGTGGCGAGAGAAGCAGCGAAGAGAAATGTATCTTTTTTACTTTCATGCCAGCGAAAGAGTAAGTAGACAATGGATACGAGTGTGAATGTGTGGAGCGTATATGTTTCCGTGCGGATTGATTGGGACCAGAAGATGTCCGAGAAGCCCAAAAGCAGAGCACTGCCCATGGAAATGTAGTCGTTTTTTACCAGTTTTTTGATGAGCAAATATACCAGAGCGATGGTTGCAGCGCCGAAAAAAGCGGAAAGTAAATTGACGCGCCAGCCGATGTTGCCGAAGGGAATCAGGAAGGTGAAAAGTTTTCCGATGAGTGTGTGAAGCGGATATCCGGGAGGATGTGCTATGTCTAAAAGTGCCGCGGAGACTATTAATTCGCCGGAATCTTCGGTGCCGGCGGTTGGGTAGATTGTGAGTAGATATACAAAATATGTCGGAAAAAACACAAAGAACCAGTCGGGGATTTTGATGTGCCATTTTTTGAACATGTATTTTGGTACTTAGTTATTTTTGCGCGTGTGTTTTGACGAATTTTTGAAAGAGATCACCTTTTTCTTCAAAGTTTTTCCAGACTGAATAGCTGGGAGAAGCTGTGGAGAGAAGACATATTTGGCCTTTGTCGGTATTTTTAAAAGCGAATTCGACGGCTTTTTTCATATCGTTTGTTTCCAGAACGTTGAACCCTTTTCTTGAGCTGAGGATTCTTTTTCCGGTGGTTGGAAACAGCACGACGTTTGGTATTTTATGCTTTCTGAGTTCTTTTTCCAGTTGTTTAAAATCGTAACCTCTGTCTTCGCCGCCCAGGAAAATTGTGCCGATATTCGGCAATGATTTTATGGCCATGATGGTTGATTCCGGCGTTGTGGAGATGGCGTCGTCGTAAAATGCTATGCCGTTATAGGTGCCTACCGGCTCCAGGCGATGGGGGAGTGATTTGAAGTTTTTGATAGCTTTTTTGATGTCGCTATCATGAGTTTTGAGGAGTCTCACGACTTGAATGGCGGCCTGGATATTTTTGAGATTGTGGCTACCCAGTAGCGGTATTTCGTTTTTTTTGAGTGGAATTTTTTCCGTGAATGGTTGTTTTACGGCTACGTCGCCGGGGTTCATGTAACGGAAGATATTTTTTTTGGCACTGTAGTAGTTTTCTATGCCGCCGTGGTAGTCCATGTGTTCCGGGAAGAGATTTAGCAGCAGGCCGATGTTTGGCGAATACTCAATGTCTTCGAGCATGTAGCTTGAGAGTTCAACTACGAATATTTTTTTTGGATCGATTTTGTGCAGCAGGGTTTCCAGCATGGGGTTCCCGATATTTCCAACAAGGCTTACATCTTTTTTCGCGGTTTTTAGGATCTGGTAAATAAGGCTTGAGGTAGTGCTTTTCCCTTTGCTTCCGGTTATGCCGATTTTGAAATTATTATTTTTGGAAAAGAAAATATTTGTGGCGGTGACGTACGGAATTGTTACTTTATTTTTGGATATGCCCGGAGTTTTTATCGCCAGGTCGTAGGTGGACTGTTTTTTGAGATAGTCTTTGTCCAGGCTTTGATCCAGAATGCCGATTTTTAGGCGAGGATAGGTTTTTTTGATGTACTGCTCAGTGATTTTGCCTTCTTTCCCGTAACCAAGAATACAGATATTTTTTATTCCCAGAAAACGGAATGGCGTTGGCAGGGTTGGGGACTTCGCAGTTTGTAATACGTGTTTGATAAGTGCTTCAGGATTTTTTATTTTTTTCAGCAATGTTTTTACTACTATTTCTTTTGCGAATTTTTTTGATGCGAGATGCAGTGCTGCTCGAGATTCTTCAAATGTTCCTACGCAGTCAAATGGCTTGAGCTTGCCAAATCCGAAAAGGTCATTATAGAGAGATACCAAATTTTCGTCTGCAAGGAGATTTTTTTGGAAGATATTTATGAGCTCTTTTTTGTCCATGAACGCACTCAGCATTAGGAAAACGAAAGCGCACTTTGGACATTCGCCGCACCAGAGAGTTTTTGGGCGTTCTTTGTGGACTTTGAAGTTTCTGTTGCAGCTGGAGAATGTGTAGAAATATTTTTTGTGCTCCGAAAACATCTGCGCAATGCGGATTTCGTAGAACTGTCTTAAGACTGAAAAGTAGGTTATATCCGTGGTGATAAATTTTCTGGTGTACTCTTGCAGCAACGATTCGTACTCCATGGATTTGCTCCATTGATGGTTGATGGTTTCGCCTTTGTATTTTATGTTGCCAAAATTGCTGCTGTGCTCGTTGCCCACAATGATGTATTTGTAGCCATAAACGGCGGCAGATAAAAGTCCAAGGAAAGAGAAAATTGCGGAGATTGGAATGTGACCGTTGTATGCGCCTTCATATTTTTCAAATATTTTTGGGTCGAGTGTGCGTTTAATTTTCACAATCGGATTGCCAATTTTTTCTGAAACGTAGTTTGAAATGGGATCTTCTTTTTGGGTTTCAATGAGGAACGAACTTACATCGAGTTCATTTTTGAGCAGTTCGGCTGCGACAATTGAGTCTTTACCGCCACCAATTCCCAGAAGACCACGGTTTTTGACTTTTATTGTTACGGGGCCATTTGCCATTTCCAGTTCGATATCATTGATTTTCAATGGGATCGCCGGTTTTTTTGAAGATTTGAAGTTGGCTACATTTTTCAGGTCCAATTTATTTCTGAAAGCAAATTCACCAAGACCTTTTCTGTATACGGTGTTCCAGAAATCGGCCTGTTCTTTTGTGAGTGAGCAGAAGGCGACAATTTTTTTTGGGCAGTAGAGTTTGTAGTAACTGATGCCTAAAATCAGGTTCAGTGGTTCGAGAAATTTATCTAACGTAAACAGATCTATATTTTTGGGTGCGCCGGGAAGTGTAATAGTTTCCGTGAACTCTAAAGGGTCACGGTTTGCAAAATCGATTTGATAGTGGAAGGCAGCAACGCTTTTTTTGCTATCGAAGCTGTGACCACAGAAGCGGAAAATTGTTGCTTTGGGTTTCATGCAGGGCAGATTTTAATGGTCGGGCGATTCGGTAAGTACACTTTTGTATACTTGTATATCATTTTTCTATATCAATTTGTAAACTCCAGATTTTGAACGTCTTGTTGGTTAATTATTTGCTCAAGCCGCCAGATGATCCAGCTTGAACACCTGAAGTATTGCAAAAAGTGCTATAGTAATCAATCGAATGCCATTTAGTGCTTGCGGTGAAATTTAGTAAGTGGCAATTTCTGGTGTAAACTAGTCTTTTTCTTGAGACTTGATATAATCCCTTTAGTATTGGTAGTTTTTTTTATGCCCTATCTTAAGTTTATATCAGACAGCGATCTGCTTGAGGCAATTAAAAAGTTAATTCAAAAAATTGAAAATGCAGAAAGAGATGTTGATTCGAAATTATATAAGAATGTTCTTGATCCGTTCTCAGCTCTATTTGAGGGCATTACACATGGTATATCGTATAATGTTTGGTTGAAATCCGAAAAGGTAAGGCAAATACAAAAGACGATGCAAAATGCGGTTGGCGATTTTCATCAAGATATTCTTGGGAGTATTGATGGTTGCGAGAATATGGGTTCTGGAGGTGGATTAGATATTTGCAACAGGAAAAAGAAGATAGTTGCTGAAATTAAAAATAAATTTAATACAACAAAAGGTAATCATAAAATTGAAATATACGATGCTATTAAGAGCAAATTAAAAGATCCTAGGTTTAAGGGGTTTGTTGGATATTATGTTGAAATAATACCAAGCAAGAAAAAGATTTATGATCTGCCTTTCACTCCGTCAGACAATAAAATAAAAAAAAGACGCGCATCTGATCCAAAAATTCGAATAATAGATGGTAAAAGTTTTTATGACCTCGTTGTTGGTCGTCCATTTGCATTGCAAGAATTATTTGAAGCATTGCCCAATGTTATTGCCGAAAACTTTCAGTATAAATTTGATAAAAAAGAAGTGGTAAAATATCTTGAGCTGTTTGCCAAGGCATATGAGGTTAGGTAACCTTTGCATAGGCAATGGTTATCGCTATGATTGTGATATATAAATAAAAATCACAAGTTTTTTATGAGCACAAATTTACAGTATTTTACTGCTGGCGAAGCGGCGATAAAAATTGGTATATCAGTTGATACTATTCGTAGGTGGGATAAAAAAGGTTTAATATTGGCAAAGCGAGATTCTAGGAATGCTAGAATTTTTAGTATTGATGAGCTTAATCGCATTCAGAGTCGTCTGGGGAAAGATGATAATGAAAACCGATATAAAATCTTAAAAAATAAAAGTAAATCGCAGTATTCTGTTATAGAACTGTTTGCGGGGGCAGGTGGGACTGCGCTCGGTATGGAAAATGCAGGAATTGAACATGTTTTGTTAAATGAATGGGATAAATATGCTTGTAGTACACTTAGAACAAATCGTCCTAATTGGAATGTTATTGAAGGTGATGTTCGTGAGCTTAAATTTTTTAAAGGGCAGGCTGATATTGTTCAAGGCGGGTTTCCTTGCCAAGCTTTTTCTTATGCAGGAAATAAAATGGGATTTGAAGATATACGTGGGACTATGTTTTTTGAATTTGCTCGATGTGTTAAGGAAGTAAAACCTAAAATTGCTGTTGGGGAAAATGTTCGAGGATTGCTTACGCATGATGGAGGAAGAACATTAAAAACAATGGTATCTGTGTTAGAAGATTTGGGTTATACAGTACAATACAAAGTTCTCAAATCACATTATTTTGATGTCCCACAAAAGAGGGAGCGCCTTATTATTATTGGAGTAAGGAATGATCTTGATATTTCTGTTGTTTTTCCAAAAGAACGCGATTATGTATTAACCGTAAAAGAGGCTTTAGATAATTGCCCAAAGTCAGAGGGGCAGGAATATCCAAAAAATAAAAAGAAAATTATGGAACTTATTCCGGCAGGTGGTTATTGGAGAGACTTACCTGAAAAATTGCAAAAGGAATACATGGGGGCAAGTTATTTTATGGGAGGTGGAAAGACTGGGATGGCGCGGCGTCTTTCTTGGGATGAACCATCGCTTACTTTGACTTGCAGTCCAGCTCAAAAACAGACAGAAAGATGTCATCCGGAAGAAACCAGGCCACTTTCAGTAAGAGAATATGCACGTATTCAAACTTTCCCCGATGATTGGAAGTTTTCTGGTTCGGTTGCTCAACAATACAAACAGATTGGGAATGCTGTGCCGGTGAATCTTTCATATCATATTGGAGATTTACTTATCAAAATGTTGAATGGCGAAATTCAACAAAATATAGAGGACGAAGTTTTCCAGCCTCAGCAAATGTTGTTTACGGTTGCTGCCTGAAGCTAAGATTCTCAATGGTCGGGGTAGCCGGATTTGAACCGACGACCTCACGCACCCCATGCGTGCGCGCTAGCCAACTGCGCTATACCCCGGAATTTTGTGCATTGATTTAGTTTGAGCGAGTGCGTGCGCGGCTCTCATATAGCTGTGGGCACTCAACTGCGCTATACCCCGATAAGTAGCGAGATTATATCAATCAGTGTGCTAACTTGGAAGGGTTTTGAGGCCGGCGTGGGCGATTTTTTCGGCTTCCAGAATGACTTTGGCGACGGTTTTTGGTTTTTTGGACATGTTGTGGCTGATGTCGAATTCGTCGCGCCAGGTGTCTGTGACCAGAATGCGATGGTTTTTGTAGGTGTGTTCGCCCAGAACGTGGGCGTGTCCAAGCACGTATAGTGGTTTCCCCGGATGCTTTTTTATGAGTCGTTTGATGGCAAGCGGCAGGAATTTGGCGTCATCTAAAACGTCTGTGCCGAAATGCAGGAAGTGATCCAGAAGTTTAAAATATGGAACTTGATAGGTCGGGTCGCCGATGTGAAGCAGGGGATTTACCAACATTTCCTGGAAGAGCAGGCGGTAGAGAGTTCGCTTTTTTTCTTTGCGGAGGTCGGGATTTTGTTCCAGTACCAGATCTTTTGGAAACCATTGTTCTTGATCCGGGAACATGCGCTTAATGTTTACCAAATGATGGAAACAGATCTGGCTTCCAAATGGTGTGTTGAGTATTTCTTCGCCTCTGTATGTAACGATCGGTTTGGAAGTGTTGATAGTGAAAAACGGATCTACCAGATGGCCATGTTCGGCGTGGACTTCGTTTTTTTTGAACCAGTAGCCGAAATGGATTCTGTCGGTGTTTTCCAGAAGTTCGTGGATTTTTGCCTGTAGTGCCGGCCAGATGAGATCTGCGTCGTGATTACCGATTACGAAGTGGACTTCGTGGTCATTATTTTGGAGAAATTTTTTGAGTGAGGAAAAGAATTTTGGGTGATGGGAAACAACTTCATTAAGTTTCCAAAGTGAAATTCCCTCATTGATATAGCGAGGATAGGCGTCCTTATAGGCCATTTTCAAAAAATCGAAAATATCACCGTTGATGACCAGTAAGGCTTTCTCATCTTTCTTTTTGCTGTGGATGGATTCTATAAAATTTACAAAAAAATCGTCGGATGAGAATGCGTCCATGACATCTTTTCGTCCGAGTTCGGTGTCGCTGATGATGTAAATTTTTTCGATCATGTTGAGCGTTTTACGTAGATGATATTTTGTACCCGTTCCATTTCTGGGTAGTAACTTTCGTTGATCATCATGCCTGTGGATGGTCCGCCATCGAGATTGAGAACGGAATGCAGATATAGCGGGCGAAGGGCGTCGTTATTTTTGAGGAGCTGAGCGAATTCGTAGAGGGAGATGGTGTTATCCGGATTGAGGAGGCTGAGCTTAAGTACAATCAACACAATATTGCCGTCTTTGTCAATGCCCATGGCGGTGCGATTCGCGAGTTTTCCGGTGTCGGAATTGATCTTGATGGAGCCATTTTTGTCGATAAGTACCGGTCCATTTTGTATGGCGAAAGTGTAGAAGTTCCCTTTGTTAATTCTTATGTCTTGTTCCAGTAATTGTGGGGTTCCGTCGTTTTTTATGGAAAAAATGCCGTTGAGAAGGTCAGCGGGAGAAGTTTTTCTGAAGATTTCGCCATTTTCCAGCAGCAATCCGGTTGGTTTGAAATCTTCGGTAAAAAAGCCGCCATTAAATGTGAGAACTGCTCCGGTTTCGGTGTGTACTTCCTGAATGGTTTTTGCCGTGTCGATTGAGGTGTTTTGGTAGATGTGGAAACTGAAGAGTTTGGGATCGATTTTTACCAAAATCAGGTCTTTTTCCTCACCGGCTTGGGTGGTTTCGGATAAAGAGCTGTAGGAGAGTCCTTTTTCTACTTCTTTCCAGTTGAGTTTTTTTTGTTCTTCCTGTGGTGGTTTTGGCACAGGTTTTATTGGCGTTTCCGGGGTGCATGCGGTTAGCAAAAAAGCACTTAAGAAAGCGATACACAGGCCTGCATATATTTTTTTCATAGCATGGCCAGATTAAGCTGTTATACGATGTCGAGCAAGAGAAATTGTGAGCAGAGAAAAACAGACTATTTTTCGATTGTTTTTAGTTGATTGCTCCAAATATTTCTTTATTCTCATCGCCGGTAACTTCTAGAACTGCCCAGGCTCCTTTATTCATGCGGGCAAGAGCATGATCTACGAGTAAATATTTGCCGGGTACATCAACGGTGAATTCAACAATGCTTGAGCCGCCAGGTAAAACAAGTGCCGTTTGGGTATTTTTTTCTATTGCTGATCCTTCACCTATAGCGCCGTTTGGATATACTTTGTCGAATATTTCTCCGATAACATGAAACGATGAGATGAGGTTTACTCCACCGTTTCCCACGTACATGCGAATTGTATCACCCACTTTTGCTGTAATTCGCGGGGTGCTTTCGATTCTGCCATTAAAGACTACATAGTTTGGGTCTCCTGAAAGTAAGGCGTTTGAATCAAACGGGACAAGTCCTTGTTTGCCGAGTTGGCCAACGGTGTATAGTTCACCCTGCATTATGTAGAACTCTTTATCAACTTTTGATAGGGCGAGTGCGGTGTCTTTTGGATCTACTATTATGAGTCCAAATTGACCATGAGAGTTGTGCGTGCTTACGTTTGGCATTGCACAGTGATAAACGTATAAGCCAGGATTCAAGGCTTTCCACCTGAAGGTTTTTGTTTGTCCCGGTTCGACATTTGTCAGCGTTGCTCCTCCACCCGGTCCCGTTACGGCATGCAGATCAATATTGTGATCGTGTAAGCTTGATGAGTGATTGGTTAAGGAGAGCTCTATGGTGTCTCCCTCGTTTACTCTAAGCATTGGTCCGGGTACCTGTTTGTTGTATGTCCAGTAGTTAAAATATATACCAGGTCCGATTTCTGAGATGACTTCCTGTGCCGTCAGGCTGATTCTTACAATGCCGTCAGTATCGGGTTTTTGTGCTTCGCTTGGTACGCTGTTTGGCGGGGTTGAAATGTCTGACACTTTTTCAAATTTACCTTCATTGATTAGAAATTCGAAAATTTTGCTGAATGGTATTGATGCGGGTAATCCGCCTGGAGCGTGTGAATGTAAAAAGGGTGGCATTGCGAAATTTGGTGCATAGGTTTTGTTGGCAATGAAACCTATGAATGTTGCTGAGATAAATATGATGATTGGTAGGTAAAAACCTTTTTGTTTTACGGCCTTATAAATGGCCGGTTTTTTTATGAGATGGATGGCAAATAATATGATTGCTACAACACCTATGAGTACCGAAATTATTTCTAGAATTAAGTATGTGAACATATTTTTTGTTACTTATTATTTATAAGTCCAGAGTATCTGTTGTGTGTTGATTTATCAATATGGGCGAAATTATAATGCTTGCTGTATTGACTACTTCTTATCGGGGTGTAGCGCAGTTGGCTAGCGCGCGTCGTTCGGGACGACGAGGTCGTGGGTTCAAGTCCCGCCACCCCGACCAGTGGGATGGTGAATCGCCCGACCATTGGAGATTTATGAGGCAAAGTTTATTGTGGAGGTGTACATTCCCATTCCGCAGAGAATATCTAGCGGTGCTGTGGTTAGGTTTTGCGGGACATCGATTTTTGTGATGCCGGTTGCGGGTAGGAATTCCCTATAATTGAGTTTTGGAATATTGAGTGAAGATGAACAGTCATAGGTTCCTTTTGTTTCAATTTCCAGAACGGTGGGCATGTTGGCCTTTGCTGTTATTTGATCTGGCGAATATCCACCTCTGGCAGTAATTCGAATGTATTGGGTGCCATTTTCTTCACGCACGACATTTGTATTACCCTGAAGATTTCCTTCTTGTTCCGGGTTCATGCTGAGCGCTGCCCAGATGAGGCCGAGACTTATGAAAATTCCAAGTGCGACGATAATTTTTTGCAACATGTTTTTAGATATTAAATATAGGTTTGATGAGGCCGAGACCAGCGAGGCCGGCTAGGAAAGCAAAGAGTCCGAGTCCGATCACAATGATACCTGCGGACTTGAAGAAAATTGAAGCGTATTTTGTGTGAGCGAATTTGAATGAACTGAAAGATATGAGTACCAGCATTGGTAAAGTACCGAGTGCAAACATGGTCATGATAAGGCTTCCCTGGAGCCATGAGCCGCTGGATAATGCGGCTATCTGCATTGACTGCGTGAAGCCGCAGGGCAAAAAGAATGTTATTGCGCCAACTATGAAAGGAGCCCAAAATCCGTTTTCGATTTTGGAAAGTTTTGTGAATATGCCTTTTGGTAATGCTAATTGAAAACTTTTTGTGAAATGGAATATGTTGAGCAAATTTATGCCCAGGATGATCATTACAAATGCTGCGATGAGACCGAGTACGGCTGTGATTGTGTCGTTGATGGCGACGGCACTTCCGATGGCGCCTAAAGCTCCGCCGAGAATCATGAAGCTTACAAGGCGACCAATGTGAAAGAAAGAGAAAGGTCGGAAACTAGAAGTGTCCTGCGATACTTGTGCGGACAATGAAAGTATAAGTCCACCAACTACGGCAAGACATGTTGATACTGAAGCTATGAGGCCGATCAGTAGCGCTGTCCATGGTGTTAACCCGCCTTCGAATCCGAAATTTATGATTCCCGATTTTTGTAGAAGGAAAAATAATGCCAGTACGATCAGGCCGATGGGGAGTGCATACATTAATGATTTGAGATCTTTTTCCGCCGCTATTTTTTCTGCAGATACACTGTATTTGTGTGGGGCGAGTATATCGCTGAACAGCTTGGAAATTTCTTCCGGGGTTGATTCAAAGTCACCTTCAACTTCTATTATTTGTTTGCGAAGATTCACTTTTACCGAAGATACATCTTTTTGTTCGATGAGTGTTTCTTCGATGAGTACTTTGCAGGAGTTGCAGTGTGTGCCTTGAACGTGGAGTGAGTATTTTTTCATAGTTTCTTGAGTTTTAAGCGTAGAGAATTACTGACTACCGATACACTGGACATTGCCATGGCAAAGCCGGCGAAAACTGGAGAGAGGAGCCATCCGAAGACTGGGAAGAATATGCCGCTGGCTACAGGAATACCTATTATGTTGTAAATGAATGCCCAGAATAGATTTTGTTTGATACCTCGCATGGTGAATTTTGAGAGGCGAATTGCTTTGACGAGTTTTGAAATGTCTCCGTGAAGTAACGTTATGCCTGCGGTTTCTATGGCGACGTCTGTTCCCGTACTCATGGCGATACCTACATCTGCCTGGGCGAGTGCCGGCGCGTCGTTTATTCCATCTCCGGCCATGGCAACAATGTGTCCTTCCTGCTGGAGAGCCTGTATTTTTTTGAGTTTACTGTCGGGCAGCACTTCGGCAACGACTTCATCTATGCCGATTTCTTGAGCTATTGCATGCGCGGTGTTTTTATTGTCACCAGTGAGCATGACTATTTTTATACCAAGTTTGTGCAGATCTTTTACCGCTTTTACACTTTCCGGCTTGATGGCATCGGCGACCATGATGATTGCCAGCACATCTTTTTCTGTGGCAAGGATAACCGGTGTTTTGCCCTGCAGGGTTTCTTTTTCAATATGTTTTGTGTCGAATTTCAGCTGTAGATCGGAAATGAGCTTTGTGTTTCCGGCGAAATATTCAGTTCCTTTAATTTTTCCTTTTAATCCTTTTCCTTTGATGATTTCAAAATTGGTTATGGTGCCTGGGCTTATGTTATTCTTTTTGGCGTAGGCAGTTATTGCATGGGCGATTGGATGTTCGGATTTACTTTCGAGCGATGTCAGAATGGAAATCACTTCTTTTTCGTCTAAGCTTGAGTGATTTTTGATGCTTATCAGTTCAGGCTTTCCTTTGGTAAGGGTTCCGGTTTTATCAACAACTACGGTGTCTACCTTGTGAAGTTTTTCCAACGTAGCTGCGTCTTTGATAAGGATGCCTTCTTTAGCACCTTTCCCAACGCCCACGATAATGGCTGTTGGCGTGGCGAGGCCAAGGGCGCAAGGACAGGCGATAACCAGGATTCCCACGAAAGCGGTAAGTCCGTATGAAAGTGCCTGAGAGAATCCAAGATATGAACTGCCAACCAGTAACCATACACCCAAAGCAATGAATGATAGCACCAGTACTATCGGTACAAAAATGGCGGATATTTTATCTGCGAGTGCCTGAATTGGAGCCTTGCTGCCCTGAGCGTCTTCCACCATTTGTATGATGTGGGCGAGCAGTGTTTCTGATCCTATTTTTGTGGCCTTGAATGTGAAAGTGCCGTTGGTGTTTATTGTGCCGGAGACAACGGAGTCTTTAATATTTTTTTCAACAGGCATGGGTTCACCTGTTACGAGTGCTTCATCTACGAATGACGAACCTTCTATAATGACTCCGTCAACGGGTATCTTGGCGCCCGGTTTTACGATAATTGCGTCACCATGAACCACCTGATTGATTGGTATTTCCTGTTCTTTGCCTTCGCGAATCACAAGTGCCGTTTTTGCCTGTAGATTTAACAGTTTTTCAATGGCATCGCCTGTTTTTAATTTGGATCTGGCTTCAAGGTATTTGCCCAGAGCAATAAATGCGATAACCACTATTGTTACGTCGTAGTAGGTGCTTTCAACGTTGATATATTGCGCGAGTGGTTCTTCAAAGGCGCTCAAAATGAAACTGTATATAAAGGCTATGGATGTTCCGATGCCAATGAGTGTATCCATATTTGCTTTGCCGTATCGTAAAAAACGATATACCCCTAAAAGATATGGTTTACCAACTACGAACAGCATGTATGTTGCCATGAGTGGCAGCAGGTGATGGAAAAAACCTTTCAGGATTTCTGTTGGCGGGGTGATGTATTTCAATTCGGCTAAAATGTCCCATCCCATTACCAGAACACTGAACACCGCGAGCGGGATTGATGTGGTTACTTTTGTTCGCATGTCGGCGATTTCCGCCAGCTTCTCTTTTTTTGATTGATTTATACCAAGGTGAGTCGCATGTTCGTCTGCGCTCATACCCATTTCTTCCGCCGTTGGGATGATGAGAGAGTAGCCTAGCGGTTCGATGCTTTTTGATAACTGTTCGGGGCTTACTTTGTTTTTATCAAAATCTACTTTTGCAGCTTCCGTTCCGTAATTGACCTCTACATGAGTAACGCCGTCGATTTTTTTGAAACGCCTTTCGATGTTTGATGCACATGAGGCGCAGTGCATCCCTTTAATTTTAAAAGTTTGATGGCTGCTCATAGTTAATTGGATAAGTTGTAAATTTTGATGAGTTCCTCGATGGCCTGCTTTTTGTTCTCCTTCATTTTGTGGATGACGCAGGTATCCAGATGGCCTGCCAGCAGCTCTCTTTTGACCGTCTTGAGAAGTCCGATGACGCTATCAACCTGCTGGATAATTTCAGGACAGTATCTGTCACCTTCGACCATTTCGGTAACTTTTGCAAGCGTGCCCTGTGCTTGCCGGGAACATTTCAGGGCTTTCGTTTTGTTGAATGCAAGGGCTTTCATAGATTTTGGATGTGTTAAAAATAATAACCTCTAACCTAGAGTATAGGTTGCTTTGACAAAAATATCAAGAGGGTGGTTTTTGCCATTTTCGCTACCCTTGACGCATGTTTGAAATGGGCGGATGATGATATCTACTAACCCATCTCCATATGCCAAACGTTGCATATATGGAGTCCCACGATTTCCACGAACAGGATGAGAAGATCCAAAGTCTCCTCGAAAGCCCTGTCGTGATTCTTGACGATGAGACTCGCAGGTTTTTGAAGATTAAGAGACAGCGCATGGAAACATTGAAACGGGTGGAGGCCGTTACTGGTAGGAAGGCCAGAGTGGTTCATGAAACGGAAATTGAGGTGAAAATTGTTGCGAATGATAATGGTGATGTACATGCTCCGGCAAATGACAATAGGGTAGATTTGGATGTGCCCGCCAATGATGTTGCCGTTGAGGTGAGTATTGCTGCGAACGATAATGGCCTTGAAAAGAATGTTGCCGCCTTTGTGGCTACTGCGGAAAAGAAGGACTTTATGGTTGAGCATACTTTGGATAATTATGAATGGGCTTTGTATGCATGGCGTCACGAGGGGGAGCATCTTCATAATGGAATTTTTGATGTGGATTTGAAGGGGAATATGTCCGCTCAGCAAATAGCTTCCTTGAAAGAGATAGTTGGTGGAGAGCATGGCGATATTACGAGAGTGAATTTGGTAGAAGGTTTTAATGACCTGATTACCAAGCGAAAATGGGGGGATCATCAGAATAGTGGATATAATGATGAAGAGGTTCCGGCTGCGGAAAAGCTTGAGCAGATTTGCCAGAGAGAGATTGGAGAATCTTTGGTGAAAGCTTTTGATAATGGAAATGTTGAGTATTTTTATGAGTTGTTGCGAAGGACTTGTGATATAGTCCGGATCAAGAAATTTTTGGCTATCGCGGCATGAGTTTATTAGATGCGTATAAACAGAGACCTCAGCATTTTCAGAAGATTGAGAGGGGACAGTGGGAGAACTGGATGTGGCAGCAGCAAAATGCTGTGCGAACCGGTTTGCAGTTGAGAAAGATGTTTCCGAATTTACCGTCGAATTTTGTTGAGAGAGTTGAGGTTTGGGAAAAGAAAGGGTTTCGATTTCAGGTGACGCCGTATGTTTTGTCCTTGATGCGGTATGACGAACAGGGGAATTTTTTGTTGGATGATCCCATCGCGCGGCAGGTTTTTCCGCTTCAAGTTTGGGATCATAGTCAGAGGCCTGATGAGTACGGATCAGAAAAAGAGAACTGGGAAAATTCTGAAGAGATGATTAGTCCGATTGCGCAGCATAAGTACGATAATCGGGTGATTATTTATACGGCGGATGCGTGTCTTGGATATTGTGTTTATTGTTTCCGTTCGCTGCAATCGAATGCTGTCGAAGAAAAGCACGGCGGGAGGCCGCACTGGAAGGAAACGATTGCGGCTATCCAAAAATTGCCCCACGTTGAGGAGGTGATTTTGAGTGGTGGCGACCCTTTGCTCTACGATAATCGGGGAGTGGAGGAGATGCTTTCGGATATTCGTTCGATTACCCATATTAAGGCGATTCGTATTCATACCCGCGCCTGGATGCATAATCCGTATCGTATTGATGAGGAGTTTTGTGCACTTTTAAAAAAATATCGGGTAACCGAAATGGGTGTTCATTTGATCCATCCCCGGGAATTGACTGTTGAATTAGACGCGGCAGTTTCCCGAGTGCGTTGCAGTGACGCCCGCACCATGCTGATGACTGATACTCCACTGTTGCGCGGTATCAATAATAATACTGAAATATTGCACGAACTGTTTATGGGTATGTACACCATGGGGATTAAGCCTTATTACTTTAGTCACTGTATGCCGAACGTTCCGGCGGCGGATGTGCAAAGAACCTCGGTGAAGGAAGGCGCCCGTTTAATGCAAAGTTTGAAGCGTAAAATTTCGAATGTGGCGATGCCGGAGTATATTATTACTTCGCGTTTGGGCAAAAAGACCGTGCCGGAAGCGTTGGATGGGGGACCTGAGTTTTGTTATGAAAAAGATGACAATGGATATCCGATTATTCGCTTTGTGAACTGGAAAGGTGAGTGGGAAACGTATCTTGACGCGCCGGAAGAAAACGTTGCTTAAATTGACATATTTTGTTATCCTTGCAACCTTTTAAGGGTTTGTATGGATGAGAATGGCCAAGGGCCTGACAATGATGAGCAAAAGGCGAGTCTTGAATGGGGTGAAACTTCGGGTGTTTTTAGCGTGCGAAGGGTTTTGGATGTTGTGGATCAGAGACGCGATGAGATAGCCAGAGATGCTTATAGTGCCGTTATGTATCAGGAATTGTGCGGGCGCAGAGCGCGAGTGCGAAACGATTTACGAACATGGGCGGAGCAGGTGCCGGTTTTGGCGAAAGCTTTTGGGAAAGATTTTATTCCACCAATGACGCCCCAGGAGATTGCCAATGAGGAGCAACAGCGAATTGATCGTAAAGCAGCGCGGATAGCTCGCAGACATAAAAATGATGTGTTTATGCGGGCGGTTCATAATTATGTGCAAACGGCGGCTTCTCCATTACGCGATTCAACTCAAATTGAACTTGAAGAGAAGGCAAAATATTTAGCGGTGAAGTTGCGCGGATTTTTTTCAAAAAAAGATTTTCAGGGTGCTGTGCAATTTTTTCATGAGCATGTGGGGGATTTCCCTTTTCCGCATGAGTCAGAGATTTTTGCTGATCTGGTGTACGAAGAATGTCGCAGGTTATTACATTCTCTTCATGAGAAACTTTTGTACGATTTGTTGCCTGAAGCCTTGGATGCCGTTGCTCAGATGACGAAATTGGAACGTGAGGATTTTGCTTTTATGCGTGAGGGTGTGCAGATACAGCCTGAACAGAAAGTTTTTGAAGATGCTTTGATCAGGGCTATGAGTGAGCACCCGGCGATTTATATCCGCATGCGCCAAACTTTTATGGATTTGGGTTTTATTGATGATCAAAAGATGGATAGGAATCCGGAAATACAAGCTGCGATGATGCAGATGCTTGCTGAGAAAATTCAGACGAATCCCGAAATTTATTATAGTTTTGTGCGTCAACTTCATAAGGCTGGTGTTATTGATGGTGATGCATTGCATAATAGTCCTGAAATACGTGAAACTATTAAAGGGGCTTTGGTGTCGGCCATGAGGAATGGACCGATTGTTTATATTTTGCTTCGGGATCGGATGGCTAAGCTTGATTTGATTGATGAGGATGGATTTAATCTTGATGAAGATGTGCAGGATGCTTCGGTTGAACATTTTAAGAGTTGGCATTCAACAGAGGCTCAATCTTATGAATCGTTTGTTGTTTTTATGCGAAGACATGGTTTGGCGGTTCCGAAGAATTTAGCGCAACATATTGGAGGGGAAATATCTTTGTTTACAAAATTTTGGTATAAAATTAAAGAGTGCTTGGTGAGTGTAGATACAAACTATTTTGAGGAGTTTTTATCTCAATGTAGAGATTTTGACGAATATTTTTTTGAGCAGGATCGTAAAAGAATCGCAGAATTGTTGAGAGATTTTTCTGAAAAATATCGGATGTTCCGCGGTGGAAAGTAGTATGATGTGATTATGAATATGAGAATTGGCATTATTGGAGGCGGAGCGGCGGGTATGATGGCTGCTGCGGCAGTGAAGGAAGGTTCTCCGGAAGCGGAGGTCACGCTTTTTGAAAAAAATAAATATCTGGGTGCGAAAGTTTCTATCAGTGGCGGAGGAAGATGCAATGTGACCACCGGTATTTTTGATGTGAGAAAGTTATTGGAAAATTATCCGCGCGGTGCGAAATTTTTAATGTCGGCGATGTTCCGATTTCCACCGGAAAAGGTTATGGAGTGGTTTGAAGCACATGGTGTGAAATTGAAAATTGAGGAGGATCTGCGGGTTTTTCCAAAAAGTGATGTGGGGAAAGATGTTGTAAATGCGCTTCAAGCTTACCTTCAATCAAGCGGGGTAAAGGTTTTGTTGGGGAGCGATGTGGTTTCTGTGGTGCGAATGGTGGGGGGGCATGCTGTTTCATATACTCAATCGTCAAATGATCTAGCGGCTGAATCCAGTCTAAATATTGATGTTAAAATAATTAAACCTGACCAGATTTCTCAGGAGTTTCAAATTACTTTGAAGGACGGTCAATCGTTTATGTTTGATAGTCTTATTATAACTACGGGCGGAAATGCTTATCGACACACCGGTTCTACGGGTGACGGTTATGCTTTTGCAAAAGCTTTGGGACACACGGTTACGCCGTTGGCTCCTTCGCTTAACTCTTTTATCATGGCTGACAGTTGGGTTAAATCTGTGGCGGGTGTTTCTTTTGAGAAAGCGAAAATTATTTTTCATGGAATAGTGAAAAAGTATGAGCGGACGGGGGCGTTCGTTTTTACGCATTATGGAATATCGGGACCGGCCGTTTTTGCTCTTTCTTCAGCGGCTGCGTACGAAACTTATTCCAAAGAAAAACCGATGAAATTAACCATCGATTTATTTCCGGAAGAGTCTCCGGAGAATTTATTGAAACGTGTGAATGAGATGATTTTGAAACTCGGCAGAAAATCGATCACGAATTTTGTTGATATGTTTTTGCCAAAATCTTTGTGTCCCGTGGTGGTAAAACTTTTAAAAATTGATGAAAGTTTACAGGCGGCTCAACTTTCAAAAGAGCAACGAAAGCTTATGGTGCAGTATTTTAAACAATTACCGTTTACGGTGATTGGCCGGGGGGCCGGGGATGAGTTTGTAACGGCCGGCGGGGTTCCTTTGAGTGAAGTGAACACCAACACCATGGAATCGAAAATCTGCCCCGGCCTGTATTTTGCCGGAGAAATTTTGGATATCGACGGCTTCACCGGCGGCTTTAATTTGCAGGCATCCTGGGCAACCGGCCGGTTGGCAGGCGAAAGCTGCGCGGGACGGGATTGCTGAAAATTTTATTGTACTTCGTCAGGCTCGCTAAAATATTTTCGCCGTACTGGTCGTACTGTCTCAAATATTTTAGCGCACCTTTCTCGTAAAATAGAAATTTTGAGCAATCCTAAACGGCTTTTTTCTATCACAAGGTGGAAAAATTTCATTTATTTTGTTAGTCTTTTTGCATGGCTGAAACAACACATGCAGGGGTAAAGTC
>JADZCU010000026.1 GCA_020851415.1 Candidatus Peregrinibacteria bacterium
AGAATGCACTGGCTTTTCTTACGTCAATTATGGCACTGTTTAAACGGGCTATCCGCGCGCCTGGTAATACCTACCTGGCACTTGATATCGGTACAGAATTTGTGAAGGCGCTTGTTTGTGCGCCGGAGGGAAACAAAGCAAAAGTACTTGGAGTGGGAAAAAAACGTCAGCGCTTGGGAGAAATGCAAAGTGGAGCCGTCACAGATATTGCTGCAGTCATAAATAACTGCCAGGATGCAATTCGCGATGCCGAAAAAATGGCAGGCACACAAACAGAACAACTGATCATGGGCATAGCGGGGGAGTTGGTGAAAGGCGCTACAACCACCATTAACTACGTCCGTCGCGAACCCGATACCAAAATAGATCTCACCGAGCTCAAAAATATTGTCCATAAAGTACAATGGAAAGCTTTTGACGAAGTGCGATCAGAACTCGCTTACGAAACCGGATACAACGAAATCGATGTAAAACTGGTAAATGCCGCCATAACGGATGTAAGAATCGACGGCTATAAAGTAACCAATCCACTCGGTTTCCAGGGTAAAGATGTAACTATTTCCATCTTTAATGCCTTTGCGCCTTTGGTTCACTATGGAGCACTGCAAACTATTGCGGCTGAATTAAACATGGATTTGCTTGCAATAACATCAGAACCGTATGCCGTTGCCCGCTGCATGGGGTATGAGGACGGTGGCAACTTTAGTGCAGTATTTATAGATATCGGTGGAGGCACCAGCGACATTGCTGTGGTACGTTCCGGCAGTGTGGAAGGAACACGTATGTTCACACTCGGAGGCAGAACTTTCACCAAGCGTTTAGCTCAGGCACTCAACATATCTTTCGAAGAAGCGGAAGAAGTAAAACTCGCATACTCAAATGAAAAACTCGAAAAACAGTCGCATCGTATTGTTCGTGAAGCCATGAAAAGCGACTGTGAAGTTTGGCTTTCAGGAGTTGCACTCACCTTAAGCGAATTTGAAAACGTAGACGTTCTTCCTGGGAAAATTCTTTTGTGTGGAGGTGGAGCTCATCTGCCGGAAATTAAAGAGGTTCTGGACAGCCGAGAATGGACACAACAACTTCCATTCCCGAATAAACCGCAAGTTTCTTTCATGAATCCGCGCATGATCACAAATATTATAGATGAAACAAAGCAGCTCAAAGATCTTCAGGACATAACACCAATGGCACTCGCAAACATTGCCCTTGAATACCTCACTGAAGAACAAATACTCTCAAAACTTCTCAAGAAAGTGGTTCGTTTGATGCAAATGTAAATATGAATGCATTCAATAAAAAACCGGTATCTAAAAGCAAAATCAGCGCTTCGGTGAGCGCTGCTGATGATGAAGTCAAAAACAAAAAAGCGCGTCGTGAAAAAAAAGTCGTATACATAGAAATCGACGACGAAGTAACGACAGTTTACGACCGTATCAAACCGCTCAAGATGAAAAATATTTATCTGGTGGTTCCAAAGCGCGCCGTACTTTTTCAAAGCATCGTAAATTTAAAAATTCTCAAACGCAAAGGTGAAGATTTGGAAAAAAATATTTACATCATCACCAACGATCAAAACGGAACTCACTTGGCCAGAAAAATTGGCCTCACCGTCTACGACAAACTTGAAGGCCACGAACATCCATCACTAGTATCAGGGCGTTTTGCCGAGGACATGCAAAACATCACACCGCTCAAAGCAAGTGTGAATACTCTTGAAGAAGAAGCTCCAACTCGTCGAAACGAAAAAAAGTTTTCCATTTCCGATCTCATGCACCGTGGAAACAAAAAAGGTTTTTCCATCATGCCAAAAAATAATGGGAAACCAAGTCCAAAACAGATCATGAAAGACAAGAAAAAAGATGAAAAAGGAAAACTGGTGTTGATCGCTCCAAACAAGCAGGCACTCGTATCACTCGTGATCGTAAGTCTGATCATTCTCCTCACCATTACCTATATTGCATTGCCGGGAGCTACGGTTGCACTCACCCCGAAATCCAATATATTAACAACCACAGTGAATGTGACCCTCGCTGACATAGAAGCCAACCGAGCGGAACTTGATACACATCCGCTCCGTGAAATCCCAAGCTACCAGATGACTAAAAAAATCGAAAAAGTCATCACCTACCAAAGCACCGGAAAAGATTTTAAAGGCTCAAACTCCAGGGGAATCATCACGGTAATAAATGACAGTAACAATGCCTGGCCGCTCGTGGCAAAAACACGTTTCCAATCAAGTGAAGGCTTAATCTTCCGTGCAGAACAAGCCATAACAGTACCGGCGGCCAAAGATGGGAAACCCGGAACAACAGAAGTAAATGTAGTGGCAGATCCGACAGATGCCTACGGACAAGTCATTGGTGAACGCGGCAATATCAAGCCGATGAAATTCTTCCTGCCTGGACTTTCACCGGAAAACCAGAAAAAACTAACAGCCGAAAATAAAGCGGATTTCACCGGGGGAAAAACTGATGTTATCAAATTAATCAGTCAGGAAGATCTGGACGCAGCCCGCAAAAAAATGATCGATGATCTGAAGGCTTCTGCGCAACCGGAGCTTCAAACTATGGTCAAAGAAAGAAATGAAAGCCAGAAAACCAACCTTGTCCTCTTAACCGGCAACGACGCCATTCAGGTCAGCGAACCTCAAATAATAATTCCAGGAAACCTTCAAGGACAAAAATTAGAGAGCTTTGAAGTTAAAGGTCAGGTCGTGGCAACGGGCACTGCCTACAGCAAAGACGAACTCCTGGAAATACTCAAAACGGAACTCAAACTTAAGAAAAATCCGGAAAAACGTCTCACATACATAGATGAAGACTCATTCACTTACCGCATCACCGAAAACGATAAAGCCGGTAAAAAAATTAAAATCACCTCGACCATTAAGGGTATAGAAGAGTACGAAATCAGTCCGGAAAAAGAAAACGGTGAGCGTCTAATTCGCAAAATCAAAGAGCACATCATCAGCAAAAAAATCGACGAAGCTGAAGCATACATTCAAAATCTGCCGGAAATTGACAAAGTCCACATTGAAAGCTGGCCGGCATGGGCTCCAACTCTGCCAGGACTCCCAGATAACATCAAAGTCGAAGTAAAAAAAGCAGAAAAATAGATCCAGAAATGTCATCAAGAAAACAAAAGAAGGCCATCCATCGGGAGACCTTCTTTTCAGAAATACACTCATGGGAGTATTGACAAATTC
>JADZCU010000027.1 GCA_020851415.1 Candidatus Peregrinibacteria bacterium
ACAGCCGAAGCCATGCTGGTAAAAGCAGGCGACGCCATCTCCGCCGGCCGCCCAGGCGCCCGCCAGGAATCCCTGGAAAAATACATCGAACGCATCCAGGCAATCGAAGGAATCTCAAACTCCTACGAAGGCGTCAAAAAAACTTTCGCCATCTCCGCCGGCCGTGAAGTCCGCGTACTCGTAGAGCCAACTATCCTCAACGACGGCGACCTCAAACCCCTCGCCACCAACATCGCCGAAGAAATCCAGAACAGCGTCGCTTACCCTGGCAAGATAAAGATCAACGTCATCCGCCGCATCAGCAACAGCGAAACCACCAAGAAAAAACAGGCAACGACACCGGCAAAATAGTAAATCTTCATCTGAGTATGTCCGAAAACCTCTACGACATTTTAATCATCGGCGCAGGTCCGGCCGGATTCAGTGCAGCCATTTACGGCGCCCGCGCGCAGCTCAAAACCGTAATGTTTGGCGATCACACAAAAGGAAATCTCTACAAGTCCCACATCGTAGCCAACTATCTCGGTTTCCCAAATGCCATAACCGGCCCCGAACTCACAGCCCTCGGCCTTGAACACGCGAAAACATTCGGGACAGAACACATCATCTCGGAAATCGTTGACCTCAAACTCAACGAAGACGGAACCTTCACCGCAAAAGACGACAAACAACGTGAGTACACAAGCAAAACCGTCATCATCGCCACCGGTCAAAGCTACGCCCTAAGCGGCATTAAAAATGAAAAAGAGCTCACTGGCAAAGGCGTATCATACTGCGTAGTCTGCGACGGATTCTTTTTCAAAAACAAGAAAGTCGTCGTCATCGGCAGCGGAAACTACGCCGGAGAAGAAACCCTCCAGCTCCTCAACTACACCAAAGACATCACCATTTTAAGTCACGGCAAAGAGTTCAACTTCTCAAGTGAAATCAAATCCGCTCTAGAAAAGAGTAACATTCAGGCCATAAAAACAGTACGTATTAAGGAGATAACCGGCAACGGGAAAGCCGAAAAACTCACCCTCACGGACGGGTCTGAAATGGTTTTTGATGGGTACTTTATGGCGGTGGGCGTGGCTGGCGCAGTTTCATTTGCCAAAAAAATAGGCATAGAAATGAACAACAACTACATCAAAGTAGATTTAGATGGAAAAACAAACATAAAAGGCCTTTTTGCCGCAGGAGATTGCACCGGCAGCCCTCCTCAGGTGGCGACCAGCGTTGGGAACGGTTGCAACGCAGCCCTATCTGCAATAAAATTGATCAGAGGCCTCAAGATCTACATCCAATACGATTAGGCCAAAAAACGGCCAGCGAAAGGGATAAAACAGGTCTCAGTATACAAAAAGAAACCCCCATATTACCCATTATCAATCAATCCAATGTTCGGATTCGGCAAAAATAAGAAGAAAAAAGAAGCGGAACTAAAAAAACAACAAGAATTGGAACAAGCCCAGACCGAACAACAATTGCCGCTCGACCTCCCGGAAGAGATAAAAGAACCGGAGGAAGAAACGTCGCCAACCGCCTCAAAAGTAAACACCAGAGTAGATAAACTCATCATGGGTGCTATTGTCGGTGTCGCAGTCGGTTCGGTAGTCGGTATGGCCATTGCTCCAAAAAATCAGGAAGAGAAGCCAAAATCCAAAGACAAGAAACCTGAGCACGCCAAACCGAAGAAAGGTGGCCTCTTCAGTAATTGGGGTAAATTTGGCAAAAAAGATAAAAAAGAAAACGAGCGACAATTTAAAAAAATACCTTCAGAAGCGCCGGCAGACGAAAAAATGTAATGGATTTCCCAAAAATCTGATATAATCAACACCCTAGTCAATTTTGTTATTCCCACATGGGAAAAGCGCAAAAAAAACCGGAAGCCCTAGAGCAAGCCCAGGAACAAGCATTAAGCTCTAGTTACTCCATTGCCCTGAAGAATCAGGCAACGGAGTTTTTTGACCGTTTTTGGGGTGACATAGATCCTGAAAAATTACAAAACGTCAAAATCGAGGCTCAAAAAATGCTCAAAAAAGGCGGCCTCACCACCGTGGGGATAGTTTCAGCTGTGGCAATTTTACTGGTAGGAGAGCTTTGGTTTAACGGCAAAGTGTATGCCAACACGAAAGTCGGCAACGTATCCGTCGGTCTCCAGAACCTGGAAACAAGCAAAAATCTCATTCAGGAAGAGGTTCAAAAATTCCTCGCAAGTCCGATCCCTTTTGAATATCAGGGACAAAAAATTGAGATTACTCCTCAAGAACTGGGCGTCAGTTACAATGTGGCACAAGCATTTTCAACGCTGCCAAGATACCGCTTTTCAGAGTCAAACCCGCTCATGATTGCTCTCAGCGCAGCTATCCCACGGAAAGTCGAACTGCAGTTCACCTACGATCGCAACAAAGCACTCCGCACACTGGAACAAAAATTTGGACTCAGCGACCTTCGCGCAAAAAACGCAACTATTATTCTTCAAGACAAAGATTTTGTAGTTCAGCCGGAAAAAGCTGGGAAATCCATGAATGAAGACCGCGTACTGGAAGGACTCCGCACAGACTTTTCACACCTCGAAGCAAATGCGATCGTCATCACAACCATAGACGAAAAACCCCGCATTACTGCGGCAAAACTCACCGAGCAAAAAGATGCTCTGGTAGAAAAAATCAAAAAACCTCTCACCCTAAAAGCTGGAGATAAAGAATACAAACTCACACTCAGTGACCATCTCAGCGCAGTTGAATTAAGTGAAAAACCATACCTTCAGATAAAAGGAACATCTATAAAATTCCCGATCCAGTTAGACCAAAAAGAGGTAACTATCACGGAAAACAGTCCGGTTGAGCTCACCTCAAAACTCGAAGTAAAAATTAATGGCGGTGTGCTGGATCCAGTGCTTCACGAAGATTTCATCAAAAAAATCGAAATCCCAACCTCCGCCGTAGATATCAGCACGAACGAAGACGGATCAGTCAAAATAGTAGGAAAAGGTGAAGACGGAAAGACGGTTCCCCGCAATCGTCTTATGTCAGCTATCGCCATTGCTGTAAACAACGGCATGACTGAAGTCCCAGTCCCTGTGGTAGTAGAAAAAGCCCCAATCACAATATCCGACGACCTCAAGGAACTCGGCATACGTGAACTCATATCAACTGGTCACTCCAGTTACTACGGTTCCCCTACCAATCGCATGTACAACATCGCCCACGGAATAGAGAGATTTAATGGCGTTATTATCAAGCCGGGCGAAGAGTTCTCATTCAATGACCAGCTAGGTCCGGTAGACGGCGCTCATGGCTATAAACTCGAACACGTTATCAAGAAAAACAAAGTGGAACTGGAAATGGGTGGCGGTATTTGCCAGGTGTCAACAACAGCATACCGCGCTGCCCTGCTCGCCGGTCTTCCAATTACGGAACGCCGCGAACACACTTGGAAGATCAATTACTACGGTCAAACCATGGGGCATGGCCTGGATGCAACCATCTACATTGGTGGTCAAAATATGAAATTCGTAAACGACACTCCAAGCGCAATTCTCATCCAATCATATGTTGAGGACTCCAATGCCTACTTCAAATTCTACGGAACAAACGACGGAAGAACAGTTGCCATGGAAGGTCCAATCGGAGGAGGCTTGCACTGGAAATGGTATCGAACCATCACAAAAGACGGTGTCGAAAATAAAGAAACCATTACCAGCGACTACCACCCAATTCCACCACCAGATCCGCCAAAACCAAAAGTTGTCGCACAGGCGGCAAGCACGCTCTAAAAACAAGTAACTCAAAAAAATCGAGAGCCATCCCGCAAAGATGGCTCTTTTAAGTACCGCCCCGCATACGCAAAAGAGGCAACCACGCACTCATGTAAAATCCAGCTTTAAACCTGTGAATTATTACTCAGCCTTTTCATCCAGCGTCACCTTGGGACCATCCTCTTCTCTGGTCTTATCCATAAGCAACAGAGCCATTTCATTGTCAGGTGAAATCAACAAAATTTCCCCTAATAACTGTTTCGCTTCGACCGGCAAATTCTTATCAACATACAGCTGCGCCAACGTCAGAAGATAATCCAAATTTCGAGGATCCATCTCCACGGCTTTTTTCAGATGGGCAATAGCTTCTTCAACCTCATTCAGCTCTGTGAAAATTCTCCCAAGACTAAAGAAGCGACCTGGTCTGGTTGCATCAATCTCCAGAGCTTTCTTATAAAACACCTTTGCGTCATCAAGTTTCCCCTGACTATAAAGCGCCATCCCAAGATTCCCAAAATACGCAGGTTCATGAGAAAGCGTAAGCGTAAGTTTTCTGTAAATACTTTCAGCCTTTCCAAACATCCCCTGCTGGAGATAAATCAATCCAAGTTTGTTATGCGCTTCCACAGAACTTGGATCCAGAGCCAGTGCTTTAATCAATAATTGTTCGGACTCTTTCAGCGCCCCGCGCTTAAGGCCAATTTCGGCTTTTCTCACAAGAGAATCAGCCTTGGCTCTGTCTTTAGGATTAACCGTCTCCGCAGCCGGCAACATCTCTTCAACAGTTAAATTTAAAGTCTCAGGATGCTCCACATGACGAAAAATATTCTTTTTGCGGAATAACAAAGATTTCAAAGTCACCCCATGTTCAAGAATCATAAACCGTCGCAAAAAAATTACCCCCAGTACCAACATGCCCACAACTGCTATCCAAAATTGAATCATAAAGAAAGCATCAAATTTTCTAGTAAAAGCCTGGTATTAACATTTCGCTTGAGCAGATCAAAAACGTGTAAAGTTTTATCGGCAAGCGTGCTCAATCTTGCCATCGCCTCTCTATCATCATGTGCGTCAATCATACGCTGGCGTACCATCGCCAGGAA
>JADZCU010000028.1 GCA_020851415.1 Candidatus Peregrinibacteria bacterium
ATTTATCACGCCAAAGCCTGTGGTCGCAGTACCCGGATCTAAGCCAAGAATAACCATGCTGAGGATAAGAAAATTTACTTACCCACATTGTAGCAAAAAGTGACGAAAATCCTAGAGAATGATTGTGGAAATCAGCTTTTCTTCCTTGCTGGCGTTGGACACGACGACAACTTTATCTCCGTGTTTTGCCATACGGTTTTTGAGCAGAATTTTTTTAACCTGTTTCAGATGATCGGTAAAATCGATGTTTTCAACAAATGTCCGCGTTACGCCCCAAACAAGCTGCATCTGTTTTTCCACTTTGGGATTTTCGGTCAGTGTGACCAGTGGAATATACACTCTGTGTTTGGCAATGTGTTCAGCGGTGAATCCTGAAAGTGTTACGGCTACTATAAGTTTCGCTTTCATTTCTTCCGCAAGCCGGGCAGCCGCTTCACAAGTTGCGTATGAAAGAGGTTGATCAGAATTATTGAATTTATGGAGTAAAAATGCCGGATGTTTTTTTATCTCGTTTTCGGTTGCTGCGGCAACTTTACTCATGGTCAGTACGGCTTGAACCGGGTATTTGCCAACGGCAGATTCATTTGAAAGCATGATCGCGTCGGTGTGATCCAGGATAGCGTTGGCAACATCACTCACTTCGGCGCGTGTTGCACGCGGGTTCTCGATCATTGATTGCAGCATTTCCGTTGCTGTAATTACGGGCTTTCCATGTTTGTTGGCCATGTGAATTATTCTTTTCTGGATGATTGGTACTTGCTCAGGAGGTATTTCAACTCCAAGGTCACCACGGGCAACCATCACACCGTCTGCTTCCAGAATAATCTCTTCTAAATTTTCTACCGCTTCATGACGCTCAATCTTGGCGATAATTTTTGCTTCCCCCGCGTGACGGCGAATCATTGAACGAAGGTCACGGATGTTCTGGGCGTTTTTTACAAAAGACATAGCAACGAAATCTACGTTTTGTTTCAGGCCAAAAACCAGATCCTTTGTATCTTTCTCCGTAATCGGGTGCGCGCTGATTGATGCTGTTGGCACATTTATTCCTTTGTGGGAGAGGAGTTTGCCGCCGATGATAACTTTGCAAAAAATTTCCTTTTTTTGAATTTTCAGGACATGCACTTCCATCATGCCGTCGTTTAATAGGATGCGGTCGCCTTTTTTTACATCCTGATACAGCTCTTTGTATTGAATCGGAACAACTTTATCAGTACCTTTTACATCTTTAATTGTGAGAACAATAGTGCTTCCGTTCTTCAGTATTACGCCGTTTTCCGGCATTTCACCGACGCGGATTTTTGGCCCCTGCAAATCCTGCATGATGGCTACCGGGTTTTGTAATTTTTGGGCAACGGTGCGCACTGTTTTTATCAGCTCTTCAAATTGGCTGTAATTTCCATGTGAGAAATTCAAACGCGCGACATTCATACCTGCCTGAACCATTTTTGTTAGTACAGCGGCTTTTTCACATGCCGGCCCGAGTGTGCAGACAATTTTTGTTTTTTTATTGATCATGGATTTACATTTTGGGAATTACAACTTCATCAACTTTTACAGCGGCAAGCAGGTCGATTTTATGTTGTGAGCCGGCGATTTTACTTTTTGCCTCTTCTTTTGCTTTGTTGGATTCGTTCATGACAGCTTGCCCATCAATTACCTGGCTTTGCATTTCGGGCATGCCGGGCATTTGCTGTTGCACTTCCGGAGCTGGAGCGGGTGCTTGCTCAGGAACTGGAGTTTGTTGTTGAGGATTTGGCTCTGGCATAAGAGTTTATTTTTTCAGTGTGTTCATGAAATCTTCCAGTCTTTTCAATTGGAGTGCTTCACGTTCCGTGTGGATTTCTTCCAGTTTTAATCTGACCATGTTGGTGCTTTTGGTTATCAGAGCGCGCATTTCGCTTAAAGCGGTTGCCAGCTTTTTTTTGTGTTCCTCGAATATTGGCTGTCTGGCTTCTTGGCTGGTTTCCGGGATTTGTGCAATTTTGGCTTGTGTTTCTGCTGTAATTTCATCGCAATGTTTGTTGAAAGCTTCCTGGACTTGAATCAGGTAGTTTCTATGTTCATTGATGAGCTGATTGTATTTATCGTCGAGTGCACTCATATTAGGATGGATTTATAATATCCGAAGTTTCCTGGGAGGTATCGCTTTGTCTCCGCTTTATTTCCATCGTATCGTCGATGGCCATATGTATGAACTCAACAAGTTCTTCTTTGTTTTGTGTAGCTTCCTGAAGTTGAGAAATCCAGTGCTTGTAGTTATCAAGGTCTTGCAGTGCCATATTCGGCAATCGTTTTGCAATTGCCCGCGCCACAGTCATTATGTTCATGTTTGGCAATGGATCAGTTCTTTTCTCGCCGAACGGACGATCAGGATTTGGATATTTTGCCTGCACTTTTATTTCTAAAGAATCGAATAAATCGATTGTTTTAAAACTTGGCAATTCCAACGATTGTTCGGTTTCTGCTGATGACATAGATTTTTGATTCTGTTTTATAATATATTATAACAAAAAATCCACCTTTTAGAAAGGTGGATCTGTCTTTTTACTTATATATAAGCCGCTTTTACTTTACCGTCACGCTTTTTGCCAAATTTCGCGGCATATCCGGGTTGTTTTGGCGCAAAACGGCTAAATGGTAAGCCAGAAGCTGGATTGGTATAATGTTTACCAATGATGATGCCATCCCGGCGTCCGGAACTTTGATCCAGTAGTCAAAAACGGATTCCTGTTGAGGAGAAATGCCAATAATATAACCACCGCGCGCTTTGACTTCCTGAGCGTTGTTTAAAATGTCCTGACGAGTTTCGTCGTTGGCAACCAGTACAATACACGGTGTACCTTCACTGATAAGCGCTATTGGTCCGTGTTTTAGTTCTCCTCCGGCAAAACCTTCGGCGTGAATGTAGGAGACTTCCTGAAGTTTGATTGCTGCTTCAAGAGCGATTGGATAGTTCACCGACTTGCCGATTACGTACATACTTTCAACGTTTTTAATTTTGTCGGCCAGTTTTTGAATGTGTTCTTCGTAACGGGGATTGAGCATATCGTTAATCTGTCCGGCTGTTTCAATGAGCAAACGTTTGCCTTCTTGAAGGTCGTTGTTGCAGGCATATGCCAACAGAGTGAGGATAGCCAGTTGCGATGTTGTTGCTTTTGTTGATGCTACAGCTTTTTCAGGACCTGCCTTGATGTGAATGGTGTAGTCCGACATGCGATCCATGGTTGATCCAACGACATTCACTATGGAAAGGACTTTCGCACCTTTTTTCTTGGCGACTTCGATAGCTTCCAAAGTGTCTGCTGTTTCACCACTTTGCGAAACGGCGACCACTAAACTTTTTTCTTTCAGGAAATCTTGATGACTTGGGAATTCGGATCCAACAACTACGTTTACGTGGCGTTTGGCTACTTTGGCAAAAACGTATGATGCTGCCAGGCACACTTTTCCTGCGGTCCCGCAGCCGACAAAAAATGTTCCATAGGCTTTCTTTATCTCTTCTGCCAGTTTGAGGATATCGGTGTCATTTTGGTTGATGGCACGGTAAATGGTGTCTTTTTGTTCCATGATCTCTTTGATCATGAAGTGGGCAAAATTACCTTTTTCCGCACTTTCCGGTTTGAGGTCTATAGTTACTACTCGTTTCTCAACCTCTTCCTGGGTTTCCAGGTTATAGAAATGAGGTTTATCGTTGATGACCACCATTTCATTGTCATCCAGATACATGATTTGTTGAGTGTATTCCAAAAATGCCGGAATGTCCGAAGCAATAAAATGTTCGTTTTCACCGACACCAATGATGAGTGGAGAGCCTCGTCGAGCGGCAATAATTTTGTGTTCGCCTGTTTTTACCGCCAGTACTGCATAGCGTCCATGTAAGCGGGCGAGTGTTTTTTTTGCGGCTGATACAAAATCATCTGTTTTGCAGTATAAATCCAATAGATGCACGATCGTTTCAGTGTCTGTTTGAGATTTGAATATATAACCTTTTTCTTCGAGTTCTTTTTTTAGCTCTTGATAGTTTTCAATAATACCGTTGTGAACAATGGCTATTGTTCCTTCGGCATTTGTGTGCGGATGCGCATTTGCCTCGGTTACGCCACCGTGAGTGGCCCAACGTGAGTGACCGATTGCCAGAGTTGATTCAGGCATTTTGTTGTATTCCAGATTGAACTCGCCGATTTTTCCGACTTTGCGAAGTAATCCCAGCTTTTCAGGTGCCTGGTAGGCGACGCCCCATGAATCGTAACCGCGATATTCCAGTTTTTTTAAACCGCGAATGACCAGCTCACCGGCGTTTTTTTGTTTTCCAGAATAGGCGAAGATTCCACACATGGCGTTTTAAGTTAAAGCAAAAAGTTTCATCGAGTTCGGGTTATGGAAGATGTGAGTAGCGACGATTTTCTCTGCAGTCTCACTTTTTTTAAGGGTGAGAGACCACTCGATTCCTTTCATAACTTTGGTTATTTCGTTCTTTGGGAAATATGGTTTGAGTTTGTCGAAAGTGCTTTTTCCGAAATAGTTGTCGATGTCGGTAGTGAGATAACGTACTGTGCCAGTATCTCTTACAGTTTCTTCTTGTAGTCCAGTGGTTTTGTCGTAAATATAGTTTTTTTCGTTGATAGTTATTCTTGGAACCTCTTTGTTTAAGTTAATTATTTCACCGCTTGCCAGAATTTTTTCCGCAACGGTTTTTGCGTTGGTTTTTGAGTTGAGATAGAAGCCGTAGGAGACCCTGCGTTTGAGGAAAATATCTTTGAAGCCCATGGATTTAATGGCGTGTTCGATGGTGCGTTCTTCGTTGTCGGTGATAATGAGCTCCACCGTCAAAGTGATATCAGGCTTTTCCGTCAGCTGTTTTACTTTTTCAACTTTGTATTCGGTTGGATATTGAGTTTTTTTCACCGCAACTTTTTTGTTTGCCGTCAGGTATTCCGCCAGAGAGTCGAAAATTGGCTGGCCGTTTACAGTTCTTTCCGGGTGGGGCATTAGAGCCAGGACATTTCCTTCTGTGTTACATACGCCGGCCAGGTTGTACATGGCGCCGTTTGGGTTTACCGGGAATTCGTCGATGATTTCTCCTTTACTGTCACAGTAGCGGAAAAGGGTTTGATCGTTTTTAATCAGATTTTTGAGAAGATCTTTTTCCATGGTTGTGAAACGCCCTTCTCCGTGAGCGACCGGGATTTGCATTAACACTTTTTCACTGAAACGGTTGTATGGTGTTTTATTCTTTTTCACATCGCTGCGCATATAAACCCAGTCGTTGTAAAAACCGACACCCAGGATTTTTCCTTTTTTTATGCGTTCATTCCAGGCGAGTGCCATTTGTAAATGGTCCGAGCTGAGTCCCGGGATAAGGCCGGTTTCCACCAGAATTTGAGCTCCATTACAGATACCCATGATTGGTTTACCTTTTAAGGCTTCAGCTTTGATAACTTCTAAAACGGGGTCTTTTGACGCAACGACACCTGAACGACCTCTGTCTTCATAGGAAAATCCGCCGGGAAGGATGTAGCCATCGAATCCTTTGAGTTTTTTGCGGTCGTCGTTCCATCGAAATAGCTCGGTTTTCATGTTCGCCCTCTGACATGCACGTAACGCTTCTAATTCACAGTTTGTGCCGGGAAACAAAATAACCGCAATTTTGGGAGTCATAATTTATGAAAGTGGGAAAATACAGTCCTTCAGACGCTTTGGAATATTGGTCAGATTTACCACGTTATTACGCTTAACTAATACCATATCTTCGATGCGAACACCAAAGGAATTTTCCAGATAAATGCCCGGTTCCACGGTGACAACGGTTCCTTCCGGGATTGGTTGGTCGAAGCCAGTGGAAAGATAGGGAAGTTCGTGGACGTCCAGACCTATGCCGTGACCTAAACTGTGGCCGAAGGTATCACCATAACCTGCTTTTTTGATGAGGTCGCGAGACCAGGCATCGCCGGTAGACCCTTTCACTCCGGCTTTTAGATGTTTTATGGCCTCGAGCTGGGCATCCAAAACAATATTGTATATTTTGGCCTCCAGATCTGTTGGTTTTTTAGTGAAAATCATGCGAGTCATGTCTGAGCAGTAGCCTTGGTATTTCATGCCCATGTCGATTAAGACCATGTCACCCTTTTTGAGTTTCTTATTGGAGTTTTGGTGGTGCGGGCTGCCGCTGTTGGCACCAAACCCCACAATGGCCGGAAAGGAGATGGTATCGGCTCCAAATTCGTGACCAAGCATTTCAATTTCCCAGGCGATCTGTTCTTCGGTTTTTCCCGGTTTGAGATTTTTTCTGACTTCGATAAAAACTTTTTCGGCGATTCTTTGCGCCTTGGTGAGAAGCTTTAGCTCTTCGGGGGTTTTTATTACGCGGAATTTTTCCGGCAACATGACTTTTGGCAGAAACTTGGCGTTGAGATTTTTTTTGAGTGCTTCGAAACGATGATGTGAGAGATCCGTGCTCTCAAAATACACTGCTTGGATTTTTTCTTTTTTGATCAGTTTATTGAGCTCTTCAGCTAAACTTTTTTTAGTTTCGATGAGGCTTATCACTTTTGGGAGGACTTTTTGTGCAACACGCACATAGCGAAAATCTGTCAGCAGGAAGGCTTTTTTTGCGGTAACGAAAATTTGGCCGTTGGTTCCGGTGAAGTTGGCGAAATAATGGATGTTGGAAGAATTGGAGATGAAAAATGCTTCGCCGGCTTTCAGCTCTTTTTGAAATTTTTTGATAGACATGAATTAAACGTTACGCAGGAAGTAGGTAATAATTTCTTCTGTGGATTTAACGGTTTCAGGAATATTTTTGAGTGTTTTTACTACTTCATAACGCTGGTAACCAAGACCGATGAGTGCTTCAACAGCTTCATCGTTTACCTCTTCTTCAAGCGGTTGTTGTGTGCGATCCAGATCTATATCTACCATGTCTACTTTGCTCTTTAACTCGACAATAATGCGTTCGGCGGTTTTTTTGCCGATGCCGGGAATTTTGCTGAGTGCCGCAACGTCTCCTTTGAGGATTGCTGTTTTTACTTTGATCGGGTTGTGGGAAAGAATTTCGAGTGCGAGTTTTGGGCCGATGCCGTTGACGTTGAGAACGGTTTGGAAAAAAGTGAGTTCCTGGTAGGTTTCGAAACCGTATAAACTGATGTCATCTTCACGGACTTTGGTGTGAATGAAAAATTCAACTTGGGCGCCTTCTGAAGTTTTTTCGAGAGTTGGCGGGATGACGTGAACTAAATAACCCACTGCGCCAGCATTGAGTATTATGGCTTTTTCAAGCTTTTTTTGGACTGTTCCGGTGAGGTATGCTATCAATGGAAATGCTGTTAGTGGTGAATAAATTTTTAGTTCAATGTCTTGCCTTAAAGAATTGTTCTACAAGATTTGAACTGTTGTGAAGAAACGAATTAATAACCGGTATCAATTTTTTTGAGTCCTTGCCACCAGTCGGTGAAGGAGGTCTTTTTCATTTCTTTGATGAGTGTTTTTGCAGATTTTGTTTTGATACATTTTTCTACGTTGGTGATCCAGTCTTTGCAGGCGGCGTGACCTGTGTCCAGGTACTCTTTGGCCTGGAAAGCGGTTTCCAGCATGTCTGCGTCACGGGCTATGATGGCTTCTTTGGTCTTTTTGCCTTCGTACTCCTGGAACCAGGCAAGTACGCGCTTTTGAAGCGGCTTTGGAAGCCGGCTGACTTGCTCTTCGTAGGCTTTCATTTCCGGTTTTTCTGAGTCTATGTATCTGCGGGCTACTTTGTGGAGGTCACTTATGCGGGCTTCGGCATTGTCGTGGAAGAGGCAAATTAAAGCGACTTTTCCAGAATCTGCCTTCTCCATTTCAGCTAAAATAAGACCGATGATAGCTGTTCGATATGCATGCTCTGCTATGGAATCGGGTTGGTGAACACCTGCAAGAAGAGTGCCACTATGGCGAAATTTCTTGAGTGCGCCGAGTTCGAAAATGTAGTTGCAGACGTCTTTACTCATGCGGCGATTATAGCTCTTTTTTGAGTTTTTCTACAAGCTGAGTGAGGTAGGCGATGTTGTGGTAGCTGAGGAGGTGCAGGCCGAGGAGTTCGTTCTCCATGACCAGGTGGCGGAGGTAGCCGCGGGTGTAGTTTTTGCAGGTGTAGCACTGGCAGTCTGGATCTAGTGGTTCCAGGCTTAGTTTGTTTTCTTCGTTTTTAATGTGGATTTGACCATCTTTGGTGAAGGCGGAGCCGTGGCGGCCGAGGCGGGTGGGGAGGACGCAGTCGAACATGTCGATACCACGTTTGATGGCTTCGGTGATGTCTTCCGGGGTTCCGATGCCCATGACGTAGCGGGGTTTATTTTTGGGGAGGTAGGGGATAATGGTGTCGACTATTTCCCAGGTGAGTTCACGGGGTTCGCCCACGGCGAGGCCGCCGATGGCGATTCCCGGGGTGTCGAGTTCGGCCATGAATTTGGCTGATTCTATGCGGAGGTCTGTGAACATTCCGCCTTGGATGATGGGGAAAAGAGCGCGCTGGTAACTTGCAGTGGCGTTGAGGCGGTTATGTTCGGCTACGCATTCTTTGGCCCAGCGGTGGGTGCGTTCCATGGCGGCGCGCGCGTAGTCTTTGCTACAGCCAAATGGCGCACACTCGTCGAAGGCCATGATGATATCGGCTCCCAGTGCATGCTCTATTTCCATGACGCTTTTAGGGCTGAAAAAGTGTGTGCTGCCGTCGATTATGGATTTGAATTCAACTCCGTCTTCCCGGATTTTTACCAGATTTTTCATTTTTGGCTTATCGTTTGGAACGTGTTTGCGCTGATTAAAATCTGCGCCCAGCGAAAATACCTGGAAACCTCCGGAATCTGTGAGGATCGGTCGATCCCAGTTCATGAATTTATGGAGGCCGCCGAGCTGTTTTACTACTTCGTGTCCGGGGCGGAGGTACAGATGATAGGTATTGGCCAAAATAATTTGAGAGCCGATCTCTTTGAGATCTTCCGGTTTCATGGTTTTGACGGACCCTTTTGTTCCCACCGGCATGAAAACGGGCGTGTTGATGGTGCCATGCTCTGTTGTGAAAGTGGCGGTTCTTGCCGGACTATTTTCTGATTCTTTGACGATTTTGAATTCGAACATGGGTGTATCTTATTCTATTCGGAAGATTTCGTGAACGGGTTTATTTTGGATAGAATTGGTCTGAATTTATGAACGCTGGTCTTACGTAAGGCCATAACTTGATACATGTATAACTTTTTTATACAAAACTAGAATTTCACCGCTTTCTGCCTGATGAAATGGTCTATAAGAGTAAGTGCAATCATTGACTGCGCCACTGGTATGAGTCGTGGCAAGATGCAGGCGTCGTGCCTTCCTTCAACTTTTATCGATGCTGCATTTCCGGATGTATCGACAGTTTGCTGTTCTTTTAAAATGCTTGAAGCGGGTTTGCAGGCAAGGCGGATGATGAGATCGGTTCCAATGGAAATTCCACCGTAAATTCCTCCCGCGTGATTGGTTTTGGTGGTTACTTTTGAGTTTTCTACAGTAAATTCATCGTTGTTTTCTGATCCTTTGAGGGAAGGGACTGTAAAGCCGCTGCCAAACTCGATGCCTTTGACGGTGGCGATGGAGAGGAGGGCTTTGGCGAGGTCAGCCTGAAGTTTGTCGAAGACAGGTTCGCCAAGGGCAACTGGTGTATTTGTGACACGAAATTCTGCAATACCGCCAACGGAATCACCTTCGGCTTTTACTTTAAGGATGTACTCTTCCATAGCTTTGGCGGCTTTTGGATCTGCACAACGAACAACATTGTTTTCAATTTCGGATTCTGTGAAAGTTTCTGCTTTGATGGGGCCGATTTGAGCGGCATGACCTATGATGTGGGTCTTTTCTTTTTCTTCTAAATATTTTTTTGCTATGGCTCCCGCCATAACACGGCTGGTGGTTTCACGGCCTGAGGATCTTCCTCCACCACGGTAGTCTCTGATTCCGTATTTGAGATCCCAAGAAAGGTCGGCGTGTCCTGGGCGGTAGAGATTCTGGATATTGGAGTAGTCTTTGGAATGTTGATCTTTGTTGAAGACGACCAAGGATATTGGAGTTCCCAAGGTCTTTCCTTCAAAAACACCCGAAAGAATTTGTACTTTATCTTCTTCGTTGCGGGCTGTTCCGACAGCGCTTTGTCCCGGTCTTCTGCGGTCCAACTCTTTTTGAATATCCTCTTCGGATAACGAAAAATTGGGCGGACATCCATCGATGACCGCCCCAATCGCAGCTCCATGAGATTCACCCCAGGTTGTTACTTTAAAGAGAGTCCCAAAGGTGTTTCCCGCCATACATTAATTATTTTTTTGCTTTCTTTGCAGCTTTTTTAACAGGCTTTACTTCGCCTTTTTCTTCGTCAGTAAACATTTCGTCCATTTCTCCGTCGATCTTTTTTACCTCTTTTTCTTTGATAGACTGAGCTTTTTTAACACGAGCCATGAATTTATCCACACGACCTGCCGTATCGATAAGTTTTTGCTGGCCTGTGAAAAATGGGTGTGAAGAAGATGAAACTTCAACGCGGATTACAAAGTATTCCGTATTGCCGATTTTCTTGGTTTCACTCGTTTTTTTTGTAGATGTAGAGATAAATTCTGCGCCTGAAGATGTATCTAAATACACGACAGGGTAAACTTTTGGATGGATATTGTCTTTCATGGGAGAAAAAATTAGTTATTCTTGCTTAAATACAAGGATGGCTTCGGTAATATACTGATTCAATAGCCTTAATGCAAGTCAAAGAGGCTTATTTCTGCACTAGGGTGTCCTGTTCCGCAGGTTCTTCAGCTGCCTCTGTGCTTTTGCCGTCACTGATCTCGGCGTCCACTACAGATGTTGAAGCAACCATATCACCGCCGGAAAGACGCATGAGGTAAACACCCTGGGTTGTGCGGCCTTGAGATGGGATCTTGTTGAGGCTTAAGCGGATGATAATACCTTGTTTTGAAACCATAATCAGGTCACCTCGTGAAGATTCATCAAGAATCTTGGCGCCGATGATTTTACCTGTTTTGGTTGTAACGTTGGCAACTTTTACACCGGTACCTCCGCGGGTCTGTTCACGATATTCGGTAACTTTTGTACATTTGCCCAAGCCGTTTTCCATGATTACCAGGAGTTCCGCTTTGGATGGATCTTTCACAATGTCCATATCGACCACTTCGTCACCTGCGTGGAGCTTGATACCACGGACACCCATTGCTGGACGACCCATTGAGCTGATGTCGCTTTCGAAGAAGCGGATAGATTTTCCTTCATGTGAAACGATCATGACTTGATCCTGCTTGTTGGCAAGTTTGCACCATTTGAGATCATCGCCTTCACGAAGTTTGATGGCGATAAGGCCGCTCTTGCGAACGTTTTTAAATTCAGTCATAGGAGTTTTTTTCACGGTACCTTTGTTGGTAACCATGATCAGGAATTCACCGGATTTTTCTTCACCGCTGGTGAGAACTGAAGTTACATGTTCGTTATCTTGTAGCTGGAGCATGTTTACAATGGCCTGACCTTTGGCGATACGTGAACCAACTGGGATTTCGTAAACAGGTTGGCGGAAAACACGGCCAAAATTTGTGAAGAAGAGAATGTCATCGTGTGTCATTGCTTCACGCATGATTGCGATTTCATCTTCATCTTTTGTTGTGGCTCCAATGACACCTTTTCCTCCACGGTTTTGGGCGCGGAAAGTGTTTGGAGGCATACGCTTGATGTAGTTCTCTTTGGAGAGCATGACGATCATCGGTTCGTTTGGAATGGTGTCCTTGTTTTCGATCTTGCCAAGGGCTTCTGGTCGAACTTCCGTACGGCGTTCATCGGCGTATTTTTGCTTCATCTCTTTCAGCTCTTCTTTGATGATTTTCATAACTTTTTTAACATCTTTCAAGATAGCTTCAAGTTCTTCGATAAGAGCCAATTTTTCAGCTAATTCATCTTCGATTTTTTTACGTTCAAGTCCTGCCAGTGTTTGGAGTCTCATTTCCAAAATTGCTTTGGTCTGGATGTCTGTGAGCTTGAATTTTTTCATCAAGGCCGCATGTGCTTCTTCTTTGCTTTCTGATTTGCGGATTACTGCAATAATTTCATCGATATGATCGAGAGCGGTTTTTAAACCTTCCAAAATGTGGGCGCGTTCCTGAGCCATGCGCAGTTCAAATTTGGTACGGTTTGTGATGACCACTTTGCGGTGTTCAACGAAGTAGGCAAGGATCTGTTTGAGATCCAGGAGTTTTGGCTGAAGACCATCAACGAGCGCGATCATGTTGAAGTTGAAGTTCTCCTGCATCTGAGTCATTTTGTAGAGCTGATTCAGAATCTTTTTTGGATACGCTTCTTTTTTGAGTTCAATTACTATGCGCATACCAACACGGTTGGACTCATCACGGATGTCGCTGATGCCAACGATTTTTTTGTCGCGGACGAGTTCGGCAATTTTTGTGACAAGGGAAGCTTTGTTCACCTGGTATGGAATTTCTGTTACTACGATGATAAAGCGACCGCCTTTTTTCTCTTCGATGGTTGCTCTGGCTCTCATGACTACACCTCCACGACCTGTGAGGTAGGCGTTTTTGATAGCGTCTTTGTCGTAGATAATTCCTGCGGTAGGGAAGTCCGGTCCTTTTACAAATTGAAGTAAGTCTTCAACAGTTGCTTCCGGGTTTTCTGTAATGTGTGTTACTGCATCGATAATTTCTCCTAAATTGTGTGGAGGAATTGAGGTTGCCATACCAACGGCGATACCACTTGAGCCGTTGAGCAGTAATTGTGGAATTTTTGTTGGAAGTACGCTTGGCTCCATGTATCTGCCATCGTAGTTTGGATGCCAGCTGACGGTTTCTTTTTCGATGTCAGCCATCATTTCATCAGTGATTTTTTCCATTTTTGCTTCGGTATAACGCATGGCCGCCGCGTTATCTCCATCGATTGAACCGAAGTTACCCTGACCTCGTACCAGTGTGTAACGTAAAGCAAAATCCTGAGCCATACGTACCATGGATTCGTATACTGGAGCGTCGCCGTGCGGATGGTACTTTGCGAGTACTTCACCGACTACAGCGGCTGATTTACGGAAACCGGCATTTGAACTGAGACCGATTTCGTTCATGGCATATAAAATGCGTCTGTGTACAGGTTTTAAGCCATCACGGACGTCCGGCAAAGCACGGGAAACGATAACGCTCATCGCGTAATCGAGGTAACATGTTTGCATTTCGTCAGAAATGTTTTGTATTGTGTAATCGGCAAACAGTTCCTGCTTTTCTTCGGAAGCGCTTTCGTTGGCTTTCTTTTGAGGGTCTTTTTCTTCAGCCATAGGGATTTTATTAACAGTTTCGGGGTTTAGTCCGCACGGTAATTTATCATATTTCCCGTAAAAGAACAGAGGGAATCAAGTAAAAGCACATAGTTTGGTTGAAGGATTGGCCAATTTTTGGTATACTATAAAGATTTAAATCAAAACAAAAACACTTGAATGGCTGACGAGAAGAGTCAAAATCCAACGACTGCTGATGCGCAAATGCCCGATTGGCTGAAAAAAGCCCAGGCTTTAGCAGTGCATGAGGAAAGCGCTGCGGCTACTGACGTAGCGGCGCCAGTGCAGCCAACTGCCCAGGCACCTGTTGTTGCTCAGCCCGCTCAGCAAGCAGCTGCTCAAACTGCCACAGCGACAGCGCAAACTGCTGTTGTTACTGCTCCAGCCCCAGTTTCTGTACAGCAGCAACCGGAAGTGCAAATTCAACAATTGCCAAATAATAAACCTGAAGAACTGCCCAGTGCTCCGCTTCCTGATTGGTTGAAGAAAGCTGCTGAAAATGCTGCAGTGGTTCAAGCTCCCGCAGTTCAACCCGCTCCGGTTGTGGAGACACCTGTTGTTCAACCTGTGGCTCCGGCTCCGGTGGTTGCCCAGCCTGTTGAAACTACTCAATTAGCACCGGCTGTTGAGGTTACGCAGGCCCCGGTAGAGACCGTTGCTGTGGCTCCGGAACCTGCTTCAACGATTGTGGGTGTTCAAACTCCTGCACAACCAGTGGTTGCAACTCCAGTTGTTGAACCTGTTCGACCTGTGGAGGTAACGCCTGTTGCTCCTGCAATACCTGTTCCTGAAATTGCAAGAAATATTCCTGCGGCGCCTGCCGGTCTTTTGGAGACGAAAGCTGAGCCTGTTCAAAATGCTGTGATGCCTGCTGCTCAACCTGTTGCGGCTGCCACCACACAACCGGCTGTAACTGCTCAATCAGCGGCACCGACGGTAAAGCCACAGGCTGAGAAGAAAAAATCTCTGTTTGATGCTGCGGAAAAGTCTTTTTTGTCTTTTCTTACCAGCACTTCTAAAACTGTGAAGCAAAGTCAGACTGCCGGAGTTGTTGCTCCAAAAGCTTCTGCTTCGGAGGTTGCTGATGCTGCTGCAGCCAGTGTTGACGTTGTCCCTGCTGTAACGGGGACTGCTTCTGCCGTTCCGGGTAAGACGGGTGCTGTGAAGAAAGTTCCTGATAAAACTACTTTGGCTGAACGCAAAGCCTTGATTGATGCTGAAAAGGTTTATCAACAGGGGATTGCAACTATTAGAGATTTGATTGCGCCATCTTCAATGGAGATTCGATATGATTCGATCCGTATTGAAGGTATGTATGCTCATAGTTTTTATGTTTATTCGTATCCCCGTTATTTGGAAGCGAACTGGCTTTCGCCGGTTATTAACTTTGACGTGACGATGGATATTTCTCAGTTTATTTATCCGATTGATTCGTCCGTTATTATGCGCGTTTTGAAAAAGAAGGTGGCGCAAATGCAGGCTTCTGTCCGTATCAATTCCGAAAAAGGTATGGTAAGCGATCCTGCGCTTGAGACAGCACTTCAAGATGCGGAGGAACTTCGTACTTCTATCCAGCGGGGTCAGGAAAAATTGTTTCAGTTTGCTTTGTATTTTACTATTTACTCCGAGGACGAAAAAAAGATCTCCAAGATCCAGAAACAGCTTGAAAGTATTTTGGGAGGTAAATTGATTCTTACGAAGAAGGCTGAACTTCAGACTGAGCATGCATTTAATTCCTGCTTGCCGATTTGTTCTGATGAGCTTGAGGTGAGTTTGAATATGAATACTTCACCACTTTCGTCTACTTTCCCGTTCAACTCTGCTGACCTTACTTCAAATGAAGGTATTTTGTATGGATTGAATCGCCACAACGATAGTTTGATTATTTTTGATCGCTTTAGTCTTGAAAATGCCAACTCTGTGGTGTTTGCAAAGTCAGGTGCGGGTAAGTCTTATTGTGTGAAATTGGAAATTCTTCGTTCAATGATGATGGGTACGGATGTGATTGTTATTGATCCTGAAAATGAGTATGAATCGCTTTGTCAGACGGTAGGTGGTTCTTATTTGAGAGTGTCGCTTACTTCTGATCGCCGTATTAATCCTTTTGATCTGCCTGCTCCAATTGGTGATGAGGAGGTTCAGCCGGGTGATTTGCTGCGTCAGAATATTATTAGTCTTCATGGTTTGTTGAAGATTATGTTGGGTGGTGTGAGCCCTGAAGAGGAAGGTATTTTGGATAAGGCCTTGAATGATGTGTATTCATTGAAGGGTATTACAATGGAATTGGTTGATCCTTCTCAAGTTGCTCCACCAACAATGGAGGATTTGTATGACATTCTTTCGACTATGGAAGGTGGTACGAGTTTGGCTCAGCGTTTGCAGAAATATACCATTGGTACGTACTCCGGTATTTTTAATAAGCCGACCAATATTGATCTTGGAACCGGTTTGATGGTTTTCAGTATTCGTGATCTTGAAGACGCTCTTCGTCCGATTGCGATGTATATTATTTTGAACTATATCTGGAACCGCGTCCGCAGTAAGTTAAAACGTCGTATTTTGGTTATTGATGAGGCCTGGACCATGATGCAGCATGATGATTCTGCGAAGTTCATGTTTGGTTTGGTCAAACGTGCACGTAAATATTATCTGGGTATTACTACTATTACTCAGGATGTGGAAGACTTTATTAAGAGTCCGTATGGTAAGCCTGTGGTTACCAACTCATCTATGCAGCTGCTTCTGAAACAGGCTCCTGCGGCGATAGATATTTTGGGTAAGGTATTTAACTTAACCGATGGGGAAAAGTATATGTTGTTGAATAGCGGTGTGGGGCAGGGGCTTTTCTTTGCCGGTTTGAAGCATGTGGCTATTCAGGTTATCGGTTCTTATACCGAGGATAAGATTGTTACAACCAATCCGGAAGAGCTTTTGAAATCCAAGGCCAGCACCGACACTTACGAGACCTAATTTTACTGCATCATCTTTTGTAATTCCTGGATGGCTTTTTCAAGTTGGGAGTCGGTTTTTCCAAGTGCGTCGTCTTTGGTTTCCACTACTGTTATATCTGGTGTGAGACCGACTTTATTTATGTCTCTTTTCTTTGGAGTAAGCCAGTGAGCGATACTGAGCTTGAAAAAAGAGCCATCGGTATAGTTTGTAACTTCCTGTACTGTGCCTTTTCCAAAACTTGTTTCACCAATGAGTTTGGCAATTTTGTAATCCTGGAGAGCGCCAGCTACAACTTCTGATGCTGAGGCGGTTCCTTTATTTATGAGTACTACAACCGGAATATTTTTTGCTAGAATTTCACCTTCGCCATCTGAGTATTCAGCTGAGAGTCTGTCACTGATTTCAATGTTAATGAGTACATCATCTTTGGGAATGAAATGGTCCATTACTTGATATGCGGTGGTTAAATAACCACCCGGATTATTTCGCAAATCTAAAATTAAACCCTTGGGGTTTTTATCGAGAGTGCTTTTTAAGAGTGTGTCGAATTCGTCACCGGTTGATTCCGTGAATTGGTAGATGCTTAGATAGCCTATGTTTTCCGGGATTACCACTTGCTGCTGTTCTTCCTGTATTACCACGGAATCTAGTGTTAACTCTTCGCGGATGATGGTGAAGGTGAATGTTTCCAGATTGCGCTTTATTTCTAAAGTTATTTTGGTTCCGGCATCACCTTTGATGAGTCTGCTGATTTCATCTGTTGATAATCCTTCCAGACTTTTTTGATCAATTTTGAGGAGAATATCGCCGGCTTTCAGTCCCGCTTTTTCGGCAGGGGAGTCTTTAATGACCGATAAAATGATGGGTTGGTTTTCAAATTCGTCGATAACGACACCAATTCCTTCGTATGAACCCTCAAAAGAGTCTTCGATTTCCATGCCTTTTTCAGGTGATTCAAAAATGGAGTATTGATCGCCGAGACTGTTCACCATTCCCTGGGTTGCCATGTAGATCAGTTCGTTTTGGTCGAGATCATTTTTGTCTATGTATGCCTGGTTGATTCTGCTCCATACATCGATAAAAATTGGGAATTTGGGATTATTGAGAAGCGCTTCTTCTCCGGCGGTCAGTTCTGAATTTGAATAGTATGGTATTTCTGTTGGAAATGATGTTAAACCGAAAACCTGGCGGTATATTTCTGCGCGATAGAGTAGGTAAGAGAGCTCGCCGCGTGTAAGGAGTTTATATGGATCGAAGCGGTTAATGGACGTATCAATGAGTCCGGCATTTTGTGCGGCTTTTGCCAAATACGAATAAGAAGATTCCTCGCGTACATCGGTGAAACGAAGTATCGTCTCATTGTCGATGAGAGGTGTTGGAATGCCTTCAAGAGGCATAATTACTTTGAGTGCGTCTATTTTGGTTACCTGAGTTTCAGGGAAAAATTTCATCTCTTCTCCGTAGCCCAGGATGCCAATATCCACTCCTTTTTTTACAAATGGGGCAAACCACGCGTCTTTGGGTACATCCTGATACTTGGTTTCTCCAGTGTTTTCTGTGGGTTTGTACCCAATGTGAGTGAATACCATTTTCATCAACTCTGCGCGTGTTACCAGTTGATCTGGTCTGAAAGTTCCGTCACTGTAGCCTTTTGTGACATTTTTATCGTACATTGACTGGATGGGATCGTAGAATGGATGGCTAGGTGGAACATCGTCAAAAACGGCGGCCTGGACGACAAGGGGCGCTGCAAATATTGCTAAAATGGCCAATGATAGCCACTTTTCTCTAATTTTGATCATGGGTTTGTGGGGTCAGGGCAAAAAATAATCGAGAGCATTATAGTATGCCTTTTGCTTTTCTTTAAGCCGTAAATGCTTTTACAAGAGGTTCGAAAAGTGCTATAATATTTTGAATTAAAACAAATATGAAAATTCTCAAAAAAATCATCACTATTTTGCTTGCACTGGTAGTTTTTGCCGGTACGACATTTTATGAGCAGGGACTTTTGGGTGACAAAATGATTATTACTCATGTGAAACCTGTGGTTGTTCCTAATGATAAGGGGGCTACTTTGGTGAGAGCAGGTGTTTCCACTGGCGTACAGGGGCAAACTGATGTTGAAGTTGGAGATGCGGTAAAAACCGGAGAAAATCAGACGGCAATTATAGCTTTGGCACGTGAGACTGAAATGCGTTTGGCTCCGGGAAGTGTTGTTGTTTTTCTTGGGGAAGACGTAGATAAAAATGGGTATGTGTTTAAGGTGCAGCAGGGGCGTGTGTGGGTGAACGCCGACCAGTCAACTTCCACACTCAACATTGTTGCCGGATCTGCATTTTTGCTTCCATCAAAGGCTGTTTTTGATATTGCGTATGATGGGTCTTCTTTAAAATTGCAGGTTTTTGAAAGCCAGGTGAGCGTGGGGCTTACAGCCTCAAGCTTTTCACCCAACAAACTGTATCAGTCTCTGAGCGATGTGTTTATCAACCATTACTTAGTAGCCGAGGGAAACCAGACGATTGTTCCAAATGAGAAGGTTTCACAGAATGAGGACATTCTTAGGAAATTGCTTTATTCAAAGCTTATTAAAGAGTTTCAATACAATCGATTTGATCCCAAGGTTGTAATGAGTGATGAGTGGGTCGTTGCGAATATGAAGTATGACGGTAGTATGCTGCAAAGCGTGGCTAAAGATCGTTTGAACAAGATTAATGAACGCAATTTGAAGGTTGGTTCTATTGACGATTTGGGTTATCAGATGGGTAAGTTTATTGATGGATTTGCAAATGTACTGACTTTTTCGGATGATCGAGTGGCTGAACGTAGAGTGAATGCTGTGATTGTTCACTTGATGGATGCGGAATATTTGTTGATTTATGGACGTTCCACTGAAGCTACATCCCGCTTGAATCTGTTTAAGCAGATGGTGGCAGAAGAGTCGTCTCAGGGTGGAGAGAAAGTTGTGACTTTGCTCAATACCCGTCTGAAAGAGATTTATGCTTCACTTGGATTTGTTTTGGCGAATGATCCTTTGTATGCGGTTAAAACTACTGTTGCAGATATGCTTTTGAACTCAGCGGTTACTACGGATGACGACCTTAGAGGTCATTTTGAATATGTCCGTGATTACTTAAATGCGGCGATAAAAGTTTCACCATCCAGTGTTGCTTTGGCTCGCGCGAACCTAGATAACTATTATGATCGTTTGAATAAACTTATGGTTTCACAGTCTTCGCAGAAGGCTCGATTGAAATCTTTTGTTTACGAAGAAAATCAAATTTTTGATAACGTGTTGAGACAGTATTCAGCTTTTTATCAGGATGCAACTTTTGCCAAAAAGCATAATTTGGAACTGGAATGGTTAAAATTTGTGCCGGAGGGGAATGAAAAAGATGAGGAAAAGCAGACTATGATCGGTACTAAAATAGATTTCTTGAAAGTTTTACAGGCGTTTGTTTTGAGCGAGAAAGTTAGTTTAAGCGACGCTAAGCCAATTGCCCTACGTTTAATTAATGAAATTCAGGATTATAAAACTGGAAATGAGGTTGGTGTGAGCGATCTCTTTAATTTGCGTTTACAGGATTATGGAGAGTTTCTGAGGTTCTTGAATGCGACAGATATTTCCTCTCTTCCTGGAGTTACCATTAATGATAAGTATAAATCTTTCCAGGCTTCTCAACTTGAGAGAATTTCGATTGAAAAAGCTATTGAAGACTTTTTGGGCGGAAAAACTGTAAATACGCCAACGGTGACTCCTGAACAAATTATGGGGCGTGTTGAAGATGATTTTACAAAGGCTAAAATTACCGGAGCGAAATTTAGTGTGCTTTCCGGAATTGAGCAAAAGCTGATTAAAGTACTTGAAGCTCAAATCAATGGTATTTCCTTCACTGCAGATTATGATTGGGATAAAAAACTTATCTCCAATGTTCAGGTTGGGAATAATGTTGTTTCAACCGGAGCTATCCGTCTTGAAAGCTTATCTGAACTGTTAGTACCAGCTGAAGTTGTTCCTCCACCAGCTCCACCAATTGCCCCTCCACCGGCGGCAACACAGGATACAAAAGCTGACCGAGTAGCAAAGATTTTACTTTTGCAGAAATTAAAAGCTCAGGATATTACTGCAACGGAGGCAACCATTGTTATTGAGGATATGTCCGGAGGTATGTATGTAGTGAATGGCGGACACTTGATTTCCAACCCTGATATTCAATTGGCTTTCGGTTTCCGAAATAAAGAAAATATGGCTTTCTCAATTATTGTTCGCACAGAAACTGCTGATCAGACAATAGAAGGTGACGTCGCCTTGAGCGAACTGGCTGAGAAGGCTAAAGAGGTGTATAAACTAGGGAAAAAGCCTACTAATTAGCTGTAAAAACGCATCTTTTTTTCAGCCTGACAAGCGTAAATAGTTGTGCTATAGTCCCCCCGGACGCTATTTTGGCGTGTGAAATTTACGAATATTTGCCCTATGGAAAAAGAAAAACCATCAAAAAGTTCAGCAAGTTATAGTGCCGAAAATATCCAGGTATTGGAAGGTTTAGCCGCTGTACGCAAACGTCCGGGTATGTACATTGGTACTACCGATATTGCAGGTCTTCACCATCTGGTTTGGGAGATTGTGGACAATGCGATTGATGAAGCGATGGCGGGTTTTTGTAAAAATATTGATGTTATTATTCATAAGGATGGAAGTGTTTCAGTAGAGGATGATGGCCGTGGTATCCCTGTAGATAAGCACTCAAAGACTGGAAAATCCGCCCTTGAAACTGTGCTGACCGTACTTCACGCTGGTGGTAAGTTTGGCGAAGGTGGTGGTTATAAAGTTTCCGGCGGTCTTCATGGTGTAGGTTCTTCCGTTGTGAATGCACTTTCAACAAAACTGATTGCTACCGTTTATCGAGACGGTAAAACATATGAGCAGACTTATAAAATTGGTGAACCTCAGGGAGATGTTGAGGTTGTTGGTAAATCAGATAAAACCGGAACAAAGATTTGGTTTTGGCCAGATCCGACTATTTTTGAAAAAACCGAGTTTGATTTTCAGACAATTCAAAACCGTATGCGTCAGCAGGCATACCTGACAAAAGGCATTACTTTGCGTATGACGGATGAACGCAGTGATTTGCGTTATCAGTTTTATTTTGAGGGTGGTATTAAATCTTATGTTCAACATTTGAATCTGAATAAAGAGACGATTGGAGACATTGTGTATCTTGAAAAAGAGGTTCCTGAAGGTATGATTGAAGTCTCACTCCAATATACCCAGTCTTTCCAGGAAAATATTTTTACTTTTGCCAACAACATCCACACAATAGAGGGTGGTATGCATTTAACGGGTTTCCGCTCTGCGCTCACTCGTATTATCAATAACTACGGTCGTAAAAATAATCTTTTGAAAGAGAAGGAAGAGAACTTTACTTCAGAAGATGTTCGTGAAGGTATGACCGCCATTATTTCAGTTAAACTTGGTAACCCTCAGTTTGAAGGTCAGACCAAGAGTAAGTTGGGTAATGCTGAAATGCGTGCGGCTGTTGAAAACGTTTTTGGTGAAACATTTTCTGAATATCTTGAAGAACATCCAACCGATGCACGTTCCATCTTTGGGAAATGTGCGTTGGCTTCACGTGCCCGTTTGGCTGCCCGTGCAGCGCGAGATACAGTTATCCGTAAAGGCGCCCTTGAGGGGATGACTTTGCCGGGTAAACTGGCTGACTGTTCAAGTCGTGATGCAACTAAATCTGAATTATACCTGGTGGAGGGAGATTCTGCTGGAGGTTCTGCAAAGATGGGTCGTAACCGTGAATATCAGGCTATTCTTCCACTTAGAGGTAAGATTTTGAATGTGGAGCAGGCTCGTATGGATAGGATTTTGGGTAATCAGGAAATTAAGAATCTGATTATTGCTTTGGGTATCGGTATTGGCGAAGTTATGGATATTTCAAAAATTCGTTATCACCGTGTGGTGATCATGACGGATGCCGACGTTGATGGTGCGCACATCAGAACACTTCTTTTGACTATGTTCTATAGATATCTTCGTCCAGTAATTGAAACGGGATATTTGTATGTTGCTCAGCCACCTTTGTATAAATTTCAACAGGGTAAGAAAGTGGCTTATGCCTATACTGAAGAGGAAAAGGAAAAAGTTTTGAAGGACTTCAGTGATACTTCCAAAGTGAATGTACAACGTTATAAAGGTCTTGGTGAAATGAATCCGGAACAGCTTTGGGAAACCACTATGGATCCCGAGAATCGCAAAATGTTTAGAATTCAGATCACTGATGCTGAAGAGGCTGATAAGACTTTTGAAACTTTGATGGGAGCGGAAGTAGCCCCACGTAAAAAGTTTATTCAATCCCACGCAAAACGAGTACGAAATTTGGATATCTAGTTCGTAAGCGCGATATTGCTTGATTTAGCTGTATCGCATTTTAGGAATTCAGGTCGTTTTCTGTGGTGCCTACAAATTCACCGTTGGTGTGGATATAGATGAAAGCTTCGCTTTCAGGTTTGTCGATTTCCACCCCTTGTTTACGCAAATTGTCGTATTGTGCTTTGCGGCGTTTATCGTACGAGTAACGATGAACATCGTATAGTGCTTGAGCTTTCGGTTTTTCCGGAAGTTTGTTTAGTTCCAGCATGCTGTTTTTATCGATGCGTACTTTAACTGTTTTTCCGTTACGTTCAATCACGTAGACAACATCTTCTGAATCTTTAATTCTGAAAACCTGCTTTACTGTATAAATTCCATGTGGAATTTGACTTGGCAAATAGGTCTCGGTCTCTTTCAGTTTGCCGATTTCCTGCACAATGAGATTTTCGATTGATACATAATCTGTGAGTATAATTTCTCCATTTTGTACCCGAATCACGTTATCGCTTCCGTTGTCGATGCGCTCATCGCAATCTTCATCAGGTACGTAGCGCACTTCATGTTTGGCGTTTTTAATCTTTGCCTTGAAACGTTGTGCAGGCTGATTGATGTTTTCCAAGGTCATTTCTACAAAATCTCCCTGAGGATCTTGTGAAACTATTTTGAAGTATCCCTGCATCTTCTTGAGTGAGTCTTCCAATATAATTGGAGGCAGGCTGTCCGGACTGTCCTTATCTACGCAAACTTTTTCCAGACTTAATCTGTAGGCGAACTCATAACCGGATTTATTTTTTAACTCGAGCATGGTTGCTTCATAGACCGGTTTTAAGTCGTATCTGCCGTACTCTTCACCAAGGTAAAATTTCTTGAACTCTTCCCATGTTTCAGTTTGGCCTTTGCCGTTAAACGGAACCGGGAGATTTTCTCTGATGGCTTTATCAATCAGATCTTTTGTTGCCTTGCTGACAATTATTTCTTCAGGCGTTGCTTTCGCCTGTAAGCGAGCCGCAAGATTCATTTCATCTCCAATTACGGTGTAACTCGTGCTGTAAGCCCTGCCGTTTGCGTCGGGTATTTCTACCAGGCCAACGCTGGTTTCTCCAGAAGAGATACCCTGAGTAACTCGAACAACCGGATAAAAATTGAATTTTTTGCAGAAAGCTTGAAGGCGAGCTTCACGTTTTTGAACTTCATCAATAGATCTTTCCGGGTTTGAACTGTCTCTTTTTGGGCGATCTGAGTTGGCTCCTCTAGTTTTATTCTCAATTTCTTCAGCCATCTCTATGAGCAGATCGTGGAAGACCCGTTCAACTTTTGGTAATCCCTGTTTAATTCTCAGAGCGATTTTGAGACTATTCATAGCATGGAAAACATCGTTGTTTCCCTTGAGCCCCAAACCATCGAGTCCATCTGTTGTGTATGGAGGACCTGAGTTGACGATGACGCAGTCTCCAACGATTTTGTCGTAACAGCCACCGTAATCGAGTGCGATATCTTTAGCCATTTGGTCGTAGGCGGCCACTAAACGTACCATGTAGTTTTCTTTCAGTCCGTATTTGCTGGTGATTTCACGGAATTTTTCGGATATACCTGTGAATCCATAGATGTCTGTAAAACCCATACTGAGGTTCTCAACCGAACTTGTTTGTAGGCGACCTTCTTTTAATAAAAGGGCTACCTGAGGAGGCAATCCATAGCGAACGGTATTGTTTAAATCTACGCGGAAATTACGTACAGCGGATATAATTTGTTCAGCTGCAACGGAGAGAGCCTTCTGGTCTTCTTCATCAAGATCGTGACCATAGAACATGATCTGACCATCTACTTGAGTTTCGGTTGAATCATCAATAATCATTCCTTTTGGAATGGTAATTGGACGCTTGATACTTTCCATGGAAGAAGCTTCTTCCAGATTCGTCATCTCAAGTTCTCCGTCTGCTGAAACCAGAAGACAGAGAGGTTCCTGTTTTTTATCACCCATAATATCCAAAGTCAGATACACCTGTTCCGCGCCGGTTTTTTTACTTAGATAAATAAAGGCATCCGTAAGACCCTTTCTTAAACCTCTCACAACTTTACCATCTTGGATAACCGTATCTGTGCCCGAGCGATCCAGCATACGGGTAATTTTTTTACGAAGTTTATCTAGACGTAAATTCATGAGTCTGGCGTCCAAATATGTATCTATGACAGAGATAGCTTTTTCACATTTCTTTTCCTGTTCTTCCGTCATTTGCTGACCTTCCTTCATTTTCACCTCAATGATGCCAAGACACTGTTTTCCAAGTTTTACGCTGAAATATTTTTTACCATGCTCGACATCAACAACTTTTGTATTGATATGGCTGGCAAAAATTTCAGCAGGGAAATCTTCAGAACTTAAGCTTTCTGCGGTGTGTTTGGTTTCGCCTTTGCTGCCGGCTTTACTTTTTCCTTCGGCACGTGGCGTTACTCTGGTAAGACGGTCAAATTTTTCGTAATCGTTATCTTCATTTACATAGGCAATAGCCACAGATTCGCAATTTTTCCCCAGAGTCCCTCTCATATAATTCGCGATGGCGGCAAGCCCTGAATGGAGTGATTTATTTCTTTCCGTGTCTATAATTCCATCAATTTGCGTGCGAACCTCCTCAAGTGCTTCCTGAGTTTCGAGTTTTTTCTTGGCATCTTTCAGATCCTCGGCGAACATGTTTGCCAACTCTTCGGCGTTATCTACTCGGCTGGCAAGTGTTTTTTCGCGTACGATATCACCAAGCAGGGCTTTAATATTTCTGAATTGTGAGTAGTCATCAATAGATATTTCTTCACGAACCAGCTTTTCTTTTGCTGCGTTGTTGGCTTCTTTTACCAGTGTCACTAATGACACTTCATCATCTTGCATGTGTTTACCTATGAATGTTTCCACCGGTTCTCCCAGAATTTTTCGGAGGAGGTCGTTTCCTCTGGTTTGCTGAATTACTTTGAGACATTTGGCAATTACTCGATTTTTCCTATTGTGATCAAACCCGTCTGCAACGACGAGCGAGTCGCAACGTTCCTGAATTGCTCTTAATTGGTCATCGCTAAGCGGTACTGACATTTTCTTCCTTTCTTCTCTAATTTCTGGCGATACTACTTCTTCTTTAGCTGCCTTTTCAGCAAAATCCTTTAATTCTGTATCGCTCATGTTTAAAACTGCAGCATTGACCTGAATGGTGCCCCTTAACTGTTCTTTATCATTTATAATAATCGAGTGTCCTCCACAGAGGTCTACCTCCTGACGAAAGATATGTTGATCGAGATTATCACTCATAGTTGACACAATAATAAGGTCGTTATTTTATACTATTCTGCGAATTTGTCAATATTGGTTGATGACAATTACTCAATATTATGAATTGACTTTTCCGTAGGGCTTTTTATACTGGTCTGGCCTCTTTAAGAGGTAATAAGTACTCATTAACGCACTATGGAAGGAGGTGATATAGCATGGCAGTATCCGTATACCGCAACCCAAAAGAGTCATTAGATCGCATGATTTCGCGCTTTAACAAAAAAGTTCAAGCAAGCCGCGTAATTCTTGAGGTACGTAATCGCCGCTATTTCAAGCGTAAAGCTACTAAACGTCAACAACGTATGGCAGCTATGATGCGTACACATTATCGCAATCTACGCCAAAAAATGTCTTTTTATTAAGACTTACAAGGACCCCCGAGAATATCGGGGGTCTTTTGATATGTGTGGCTTTCAGGTGTATTTTTGTTGAGTATGACTATTCAGGAATTTAAAAAACAGTTTTTGATGGCGGCATCCGGGATGTCAGATGCACAGTTGGCTGCCGAGGTTCTATTGGTTTTTGTTTTACGGAAAAGTAAAGAGGAGCTTTTTTTGCGGCCTGATTTTCGCATAAATGAGCCGGAGCTTACGCAACTTTATGATTTAACAGAGAGATATTTGAAAGGCGAGCCGGTGGCTTATCTTATTCAGAATAAGGAGTTTTACGGACTGGATTTTTTTGTTGATCAAAGAGTTTTAATACCACGTCCGGAAAGTGAAATTTTGGTGGATAAATTATTAGAGTTTTCTCAGTTACATGCCAATATATCAAAAATAGTTGATGTGGGTACTGGGAGCGGTTGTTTAGCTATTACGCTGGCTTGCAAATTACCAGATGCGCAGGTTACGGGCGTTGATATTTCGTCCGATGCGCTGGAAGTGGCAAAAATGAACGCTATTCAGCATGGTGTTTTGGGACGTTGCCATTTTCTACAATCGAATCTTTTATCTTTGGTTGAAGATCCCCATGATGTAGTTGTGGCAAATTTGCCATATATAGGCGAATC
>JADZCU010000029.1 GCA_020851415.1 Candidatus Peregrinibacteria bacterium
CGGATGTACCGGAAACCTCTTGTGATGCATCTAAAACAACAACATAAATTTCATGCTCGCCGTCAGAAAGAGGAGAAGTTTGAAAATTGAAAGTTCCGCTGCTGGTTGCCTGTGTTGAACCGATCTCTTGATCATTATCAAAAATCTTAACAGTTTTCCCGGCCGGTGCACTTCCGGTAACAGTTTGAACATTATTATTATAAGTTCCGGCAGATGGAGCCGCTATCGTAGGTTTTTCGCCTTCCTGTTGCTCAGGATTTTCACCGCCGGATCCAACCACAACGGTAGACTCACCTTTAATCAAAGTATTGTTAATATCCGTAGCCACAATCTTATAACTTCCATTGGCGGTAAAACTTAAACCAAGTGAGAAGAGATGGGTTCCAAGATCATCAGCCTTAAAAGTATAATCTTCAGGAAGAGTTACATTCGTACTATTCGATCCCTCTGAAGAAAAATGAACTGTGCCGGTATAATTTTCAACCGTAACATTATCCTGATCTTTAGCGGTAATACGGAAACTTACATTCTGATTAGCGCTAATCGAAGATGGGATATCGCTTATTTCAAAGTGATGAAGTGTACCTGCAGCAGCGTTCGCAAGAGGTATAAAAGCAGACAAAGAACCGCCTGCATCCGCCAAATAGTTTGCTCCGCTCATAAAAGCAATTTGAGCACGACTACTCAACACAACACCAGAAGTCACATCAACAGCAGAAAGGATTGAAACTCCAGATTCACTACTGGAAACGGTAAACGTTAAACTTCCATTTTCATCAGTCAAAGCATTAGAAGCCGGGAGATCAATCGAGTCGCTTGAACGGCTGGAAATAACATGAATTTGATGTCCCGCAAAAGGATTACCGTATTGATCACGAATATTTACACTCACATAAACTGCGTCATTGGCAGTTTTCGCCACAGATCTGGAAGCGACAATTGAAGACTGATCAGTAGAAACCTCATCTGGATAAACAGTGAATGAACTTCTGGTTGAGGTATCAGCTTGATCCTTAAAGTGTGCGGAAACCTTGTATACACCTGCACGTCGAGTGTGATAATCATACAAATCAAGTTTCGCTACACCGCTCGCATCGGTCTTGGCTGGAATTTCCACTCGGGAGCCGTCCGGCTTCTCCACAACCAAAAACACATCCTTATTCGGATAAGTTTTGGTAGTTTGCAAAAGCGCGCTATAACCGGCAATCGTATCAACGCCATATGCCTGCAACTGATCAAAAGAAGCAGCTGAAGCACTGAACATTTGAAATCCAAATGCAACGATCAACGTAAATACCGATACGCTTTTATTGAAAAATGAAGTTTTGTTTTTCATAGTTTTGGTTTTTATTTATCTTAATATTTTAGCATAAAGAAGCCTTCAGGTAAACCATCACACCAAAGAAGTCACAGTAAAATATAGACAAAAAGCATGAATTATATCAAAAACACACTTCCGGCACGACAAAAAGCACCAAAAAACTATAAAATCAGCATCGCATCGCCAAAACTATAGAACCTATAGTTTCTATTTTTTGCCTCAGCATAAGCTTTCATAACAAAATCTTTACCGCCGAAAGAAGAGGTCAACAACAACAAGGTACTTTGCGGTAAATGAAAATTTGTAATCAAACCATTCACGCACTTCCATTTATAGCCTGGATAAATATAAATATTTGTTTCTCCAAAGCCAGATTCAAAAACACCATTCTTACAGGTAGCCTCAAGAACACGCACCGAAGTTGTACCAACAGCGATTATCCGTTTCTTTGAATCCTTGGCCTTTTGGAGCGTGACCGCATTCTCAGGAGACAGATAAAAAGCCTCATGATGCATATGATGTTCATGCACATTTTGAGTTTTAAGTGGCAAAAATGTCCCTAACCCAACGTGCAAAGTTACAAAAACTACATCAACACCCTTCTGCTGCAATTGCGACAAAAGCCTCTTGGTAAAGTGAAGTCCCGCTGTCGGAGCTGCCACACTTCCTTCCTTCTTGGCATAAACAGTTTGATATTCCTCCGGCTTGGAAACGCTTTGCGTTATATACGGAGGCAGAGGAGTTGCCCCCAAACTATAAATTTTATCCATAAGCTTTTTCCCGGATAAGCTAAAACGTAAAGTGCGAACACCATGCTCATCTATGCTCACCACCGCGACGCTCAACTCCTCATCAATTGTTAATATCGCACCAACTCGCATCGCCTTTCCCGGCTTACCAATAGCCGTCCAAACATTATCGTAAACCTGGCGAAGCAGAAAAATCTCTATTTGTTTCCCCACATTTTCAAAAACAATCCTGGCAGGAATAACACGGGAATCATTCATTACCAAAACATCCCCCGGCTGCAATATTCTTACTAAATCAAAAAAATGCTGATGTTTAATCTGCCGATTATCTCTATCAAGAACCATCAATCGGCAGTAGTCCCTCGGTGAAACCGGATCATGTGCAATAAGCTTCTCAGGGAGAAAAAAATCAAAATCTGAAACTCTCATATCTAAGCAAGTGGGGATTCAACGGTTGGAATTGCCGCCTTGACCTCTGGTGCCTGTCCAACCCACGCCATAGTAGCAGTATCAATACCCGCAATGGAAGAGTTACCTTCCTGACCGATACCCACATGCTTCATGGCAATAAGAGTAACATCATCATCCTGCTTATGATTTTCAACAAAACGTGAATAGTCGAGTGAAACGTGATGAACGATACCATCAGAGCTATATTGCGGAGCAAACCTTTCTACAGCAGCCACCAATCTCTCCAAGCCGTACATCTCTCCAGCCATATTTCTACCTTCCGTTAAACCGTCACTGTACATAATCACCACATCATCAACTTCCAACGGCACGGCCACTTCTTTAACCAACCTACTGTTATCGGCAACCATACCCAGGGCAATGCCACCCGTCGGTCTCACTTCACACTTGCCACTTTTAGCCCTGTAAATAACAAGATGCTCATGTCCTGCTCCTACAAATGTCAGTTTCTGCTCCATGTGCTTCCATCGAAACATCAACATAGTCATAAACATGGTTGATTTAATACGTGTTTTCAGTTGTTTATTTGTCTGAACTACAATGTCATACGCGTTGTCATACACATTAACCAAAGTATGAACCAGTGTATTTACCATAGTCATCACAATCGCCGCCGGAACTCCATGGCCGGTCACATCACCAACATAAATAAAAGTATTATTTCCAACAGTTAAGAAGTCGAAGTTGTCACCACCAAGCTCGGCAGCGGGACGCGTTTTTGCATCCACATC
>JADZCU010000030.1 GCA_020851415.1 Candidatus Peregrinibacteria bacterium
TATCTGCCATAGTTAGTGCCCCCACTTCATCGGCGATCTCTTTGAATTTTTTCCAGTCCAAATTTCTTGAGTAGGCTGAAAAACCGGCGACGATCATTTTTGGTTTGTGCTCAAGAGCCAGTTTACGCACTTCATCCATATTTATACGTCCGGTTTCTTTTTCTACACCGTAGCCCACAAAATTATATGATTTACCTGAAAAGCTTATTGGTAAGCCGTGAGTGATATGGCCGCCATGATCTAATTTCATACCAAGAACAGTGTCTCCATAGTTCAAAAGTGCAAAGTACACTGCGGTGTTTGCAGGACTTCCCGAGTATGGCTGCACATTTATATGCTCTGCACCGAACAGTTGTTTGGCGCGGTCGATGGCCAGATTTTCAATAACATCCACATACTCCTGACCACCATAGTAACGTTTACCCGGATATCCCTCTGAATATTTGTTGGTCATCAGTGACCCCATTGCTTCAAGCACCGGTAAAGAAACGTAGTTTTCCGAAGGAATAAGTTCCATGCCCTCGCTTTGGCGCTTTTCCTCATGTTTAATTGCGTCGTAGACTGCCGGATCGTACGACTTGATGGCTGACATATCCATGGTGGAAGGGGATTAAAGAGTATGAATTTTGTAAGTTTTTGATTCAGTGATGATCATATCCATTGGTGTGTCATGAAGTTCGCCTGCAATATTTTCAACGATTTGAAAATCGTAAGCAACCCCAACCTTTGGACAGGTGAGTTTTTTTAGTAGACGGTCGTAAAAACCCTTGCCGTATCCTATTCGGTGTCCGTTTGCAGCAAACGCGACTCCCGGGATAATGGCGAGATCTATATCTTTTGGCAACGCTTGTTTGAGATGTATTTTGGGTTCGAGGATTTTATAGCGTCCTAACTCCACTTCATCCAAACTTTGTACATAATACAGATGGAGTGTGATTTCATCCTTCACTTTTGGTAGTATAAATTTTTTGTTCATGGGGGCAAGTTCCCCATGAGTTTGTGGTTGGAAGAGTTTGCTTAAATCAACCTCTCCGTGAATTGGAAGGTACAATAAAATGTTATGTGCATGCTGAAATACCGACATCCGTTTGAGGGTAGCCAGTATTTTTTTATCCTTTTGTTCTTTCTCTTCAGCTTGATGCTGAAGTCTTTCCATGAGCTTTGTTTGGCGTAGGAAGTGTTTCATATATTGGTGCGCGGGAGAGGACTTGAACCTCCATGCCCGTGAAGGCGCTACCACCTCAAGGTAGTGCGTCTGCCAGTTTCGCCACCCGCGCATAAAAAACAACGTTCCGTGTCAAAAGCCACCAAATATTAGGCAAATACCCGGGATTTTTCAAGCCCATTCTATAAGATTCGTTTGCGATAAAACCATATGGCCACTATGATCACGGTTAATATCATGATCAACATGAGATAATCGAACGCAAGCGGGTCATCCATATAGGGTAATTTCACATTCATGCCGTAAACACTGGCAACCAGCGTTGGCAACATCAAGATAATGGTGATTGATGTCAGAAATCGTACGGAGAGGTTGAGGTTGTTGGAAACGATAGTGGCAAAACCGCTGGCTGTATCAGTTACTATGTGTTCGTAGATTTTGGTGGTTTCAAGCGCCTGTTTGCATTCGTCGATTACGTCCTGGACAAGCTCCTCGTCATCTTCGGTCATGTTGAATGACTTGCGTTTGGCGATTTTCTGGATGATGAGGTAATTGGAATTCAGCGCGCGATTAAAGTATGTAAGCGATTTTTCGATTTCCATCAGCTTGATAATGTCTTTATTGTCGGGATTCTTGATCATCTCTTCCTGAGCCTTGAGAATGCTCTGGTTCATATCTTTGAGATAGCTCAAGAATATTTTTGAAACAAACAGCAGCATTTTGAGAATGAGCTGTTGTTTTTGGGATGTATTGATAATCTTATTTCGATCAAAGTTTTTCAGTTTTGATTTCATGTAGGTTATCACGTCATTTGAGCTGTCGGTGAGCGTGATTACATGTTCTTTGTTGTAGAGGATGCCAAGCGGTTTGACCATGTAACCCGGGCTACTTTCGCCTGGGTCGTATGGTGTTTGAACAAGAATAAACTGAAAATCATCAACTTCTTCAACTTTTGGCACTTCTTGATGATCTTTTACAGAGGTCATTGCTTCTTCCGGGATCTCAAAATGCTTGATTAGATCGTTGAGATCGTCATCGTTGGGTGCACTTATGTCAATCCAGGAGTCCTCAACGGGTGTTTCCGGATTAAATAATTTGCCACGTGATGTCTTATAAATCTTGTACATGTCCCGTTTTTAAGAGATTTTGTTGACCCAGGTATTTTATGCTTTTTATTTTTTATTGAAAAGTCAAAATGCCTGTGATAACCTTTGCCCGCTCAAGATCTTAGTTTGGGCACAGCACATGGGCGATTAGCTCAGTTGGTAGAGCATCTCGTTTACACCGAGAGGGTCAAAGGTTCGAGTCCTTTATCGCCCACCATTGAATTGAAAATTCAATGGCCTACAAAATAATTAGGCCTCGCAGAAGTAAATTTGCAGATTTTTGTGTTTCAAAAGTTTTTTGGAGGGGAAGGTGGTTGCCGATTTTTTGCCTTCGGTGAGTTCTTTGAGGGTTGGGAGTTTTTCCTGGCCTTTCATGAGGACTAAGATGGTTTTGCTTTTTAGGATGACTGGGAAGGTGATGGTGAGGCGGTCTTTTACTTTGAATTCGGTGGTGGTTGTATGCGCAACCGCCTGGCGGGTGGTGAGTGCAGACTGTTTTGGAAAGAGGGAGGCCGTGTGACCGTCGGGGCCGATGCCGAGCACTACCAGGTCGAAGGGCGGGATTTTTTTGAGTTCTGTGGCGTACTGTTTGAGACAGTCTTTTATTTCAAGATCGGTGTGGAAGTAGGTGAAGTTTTTGAGTTTCTGGATTTGCGGTTTCCCAAGAGCTGCAGCGATCATTTTATAATTGGAGTCCGGGTTGGTGATGGGTACGTAGCGTTCGTCCACTAAAAAAAAATGGATGCGATTCCACGGGAGCTTTTTTGAAGATTTGAGAAGTTTGTAGATTGGTTCGGGTGTTGTTCCTCCGCTTAGGGCAATGTAGATGGTGCCTTTTTTCTTTTGGCAGATGGATTCGATGAACTCAACGGTTTCGGCTTGGAAATTTTTCAGGGATGAGTAGTAGTTGAGCTTCATGGCTATAATTTTGGATGTTTTGTTGCTGTTGTGGTTTTAAAAAGTTGATTACTCATTTTGAGTTTGAAGCGAAGCTTGTTTATAACTCATGCCATGCGAACTTATCCATTGCCGTGAGATTGTTTTGTGAATCGGGACCGGTGGAGCCGTCCTTATAAATTTCCGGCTTCATTTTTTTCATGGTTTTGAGCATTTTTTCTGTTACCTGCCATGCGGCAATTATCTGTGGAAAGTTGAGGAAGTGCGTTTTTCTGCCGCGGACGATATCCAGCAATAGTAAGCCATGTTCCGGGAGACAGTCGTCACCGCTGCAGGCCAGTGAGTCAGATGTTGTAATGACTTTGTTTTCCATTTTACCTACACCATTTTTGGTGATGAGTTTAAGTGACATTTTTTCTTCCGGATACAGTTCTATTACCAGAAGATTTGCAGGATCTTCTTTTGGTTGAAAGGCAAATTTTTTGAACTCAATAACGATGCTGGTTTTCTTTTTCTTGAGCATTTTTCCTGTGCGGATGTAGATGGGAACGTTATACCAGTTTTGCCTGTCGATAAAGAGTCGTACGGCTGAAAAGGTTTCGGTTGGGGAGCAGCTATCGACGTCGCGTTTCTGGCAGTAGCTTTGGTACTGACCGATGACGATATTTTTGGGATTTGGAATGAAACTGAGGGATGAAAGAATGTTGTATTTTTCACGGTGAAGGCTTTCGGCTGTGTCTGTTACGGGAATAGCCATGGTGATGAGCGCCAGTACCTGAAGCAGGTGTGATTGAATCATGTCTTTAGTGAGACCTACCTGGTCAAAATAGCCGATTCGACTATTCACGCCTGCGCTTTCGAACGCGGTTATTTGAATATTGGCAATGTCGTCGCCTACAAGTAATGTGTTGAGGATGCGGTTGCATTCACGTAAGTGGAGTATGCTTTGTACCACACTTTTGCCCAGATAGTGGTCCAGGAGATATACTTTTTCTTCTTCGAAATAACCTGCTATGAAGTGAAAAAGGTCTGTTGCGGATGCGGTGTCTTCACCGAAAGGTTTTTCTATAATCAAGCGAACGTCATCACTGGCCTTTTTGGTTTCACCCAGGTTTTGAATGATGGGTTTGAAGGCTTGTGGTGGGACCGAGAAGTAAGCCATGTGCATGATTTTTTTGTCTTTGATGAGTTCCCGGTGGTATTTTTGAAAATCGATAAAACTTTTTTTTTGATCGTATTGCCCGGTGAAGTAAAAAACATGATCTAAAAGTTTGTTCAGAATATTTTTATCTACGCCTCCCTTGTTTTTTTGAATGACGCTTTGTTCAAACTCCTGGCGAAAAGTTTGTATATCTTTTTCTGTTCTGGCGTAACCGATGATCCAAAAGTCAGCAGGGAAGCGCTTTTGTTCCATAAGACTGTAAAGCGCCGGGAAGATTTTTTCTTTGGCCAAATCTCCTGATGCGCCAAATATTGTCAGAATGAATGGATCTTGAATTCGGTATAGTTTCACGAAAATGTTTGAGTAAAATTGTAGATCGGTGTTTTTGAACTTTTTTTAGTTCCAATTGGTATGGAAAGTTCCTTCGCGGTCGGTGCGCTGGTAGGTATGTGCTCCGAAATAATCGCGCATTCCCTGGATCAGGTTCGCTGGACTGCATTGTGTTGTGAATGCGTTGAAATAGCTTAAAGAAGCTGAAAGAACGGGAGTAGCAACAAATGTTTCTGATGTCATGTGAAGTATTTCTTTCAGTCCGGGTATACATACTTTGCTTTCTTTTGTGAGATATGCGGAAAAGAGTAGGTGCTTCGCTGAAGCTTTTTTACTGGAAAGGCTTTTTTGTAAATCGTCGAGTACTTTTGCCCGGATGATGCATCCGCCCTGCCAAATGCGAACGATTTCGCTTACATTGATCTTCCATTGGTGTTTTTCCGAAGCTGTTTGCAGGAGATCAAAACCCTGAGCGTAGGTGAGCAAGATACTTATGTGTAAGGCGTCTTCGAGGATTTTATGGAAATCTTTTTCATCATGTCTTTTTTGATGTGGAGACATGAAATCAAACTTGTGACTCAGTTTTTCTCTTTCGTTGATTCGTGAGGATACCGCGCGGGCGAAGACTGCTTCTGCGATGTTTGGTACGGCTACTCCTAAATTAAGCGCTTCCTGTACAGTCCAGGTGCCTGTACCTTTTTGTTCTGCTTTATCCAGAATTCTATCAATGAGATAGTTGTTTTTCGATCTGGTATCAAGTTCGTCCGTTTTTCTGAGGATTGGCGGGACAATTCCAAATAGAAAGGAATTGAGTTTTCCTTTGTTCCATTTGTCGAAGATGTTGGCTATGTTTGGCGCGGGTTGCGGTGGCCAGATTTGGAGCAGATTGTATGCTTCTGCTATGAGCTGCATGACAGCGTACTCTATGCCGTTGTGGACCATTTTTACATAATGGCCTGAGGCACCTGTCCCGGTGTGTGCAACACATGGTTTGCCTTTAAAATCTTTTGCGGCAATTTTTTCCAATAGGGGTTTTACTTTTTTCCAGGCGATTTCCGAACCTCCTGGCATAAGACTTGGACCTTTAAGTGCGCCTTCCTCGCCGCCGGATATGCCGCATCCCATAAAGTGAATATGTTTTTCTTTGAGACTTTTTTCTCTGCGGATGGTGTCGTTGAAATGTGAATTACCGCCATCAATGATGATGTCGTCTTTTTGAAGAAGAGGTTCGAGCTGCTTTATTACTGCATCCACAGCTTCACCCGCTTGTACCATGATGATAATTTTGCGAGGGCGCTCAATGCTTTGGATAAAACCTGGCAGGTCGTAGCATCCTTCGATGTATTCGTTGCCGTATTCGGCTATGAACTCTTCTGTGCGTTTTGCGGTACGATTGTATACCGCGGTTTGAATTTTTTTACTGGCAAAGTTGCGGGCGAGATTTGCTCCCATGACTGCAAGTCCTATAATTCCGATTTGGGCGTTTTTCATAAGAGAGAGGCTTTTTATGTTAGGATTTCTCTTGTTAATTCATTTATGCCGATTTTTTTTTCGGCAGAGAAGAGGATGATTTTGTGATTTCCAACCTTGTTTTGTAGCTTTATAAGAGCGTTATTTCTTTGTGATGGTTTTACTTTGTCGATTTTGTTCATGACTATGACAATGTCTTTTCCTTTTTCCTCTAGTCCTTGGAGCGCTTCCCAATCGTTCTCGGTGAGGCCGATGTTGGCATCAATGATGAAAATTACTTTCTTTTGTTGATAGTGTGAATCGATCAGATACCAGAAAATCAGGTCCTGAATCTCTTCGCGTCTTTGTTTGGAAGTTTTGGTAAAACCATAACCCGGGAGATCAACTAAGTAGAATTTGTTGTTGATAAGGTAAAGGTTGATTTCTTTTGTGTGTCCTGGAAAAGCGCTGGTTCGAGCTAAACCTTTTTTGCCTGTTACAGCGTTAATAGTGCTGGATTTCCCCACATTAGATCTGCCAATAAAAGCTACCTGTTTTCTTCCGTCTTCCAGTAGATTGTCTTCTTTGACGATGCCTTTGATAAATACTGCGGAGGTGATTGTTTTCATGGTTCTATCTTAGATTAGAAAAGGCAAAGTGGCGAGCGGTTTGTGCAATTTATTCTTTCACAGTAAAAAAAAGCTTTGACCCTGACGTTACGTCATAGATTATGCTACACTTGAAGGTGCGGTCGACGCCTTTAAGAATAGGAGAATAACTTTTGTAAATTGTATGTCATATACCGTTCAACAACTCGCAAATCTGGCTGGTGTAAGTGTCCGGACACTTCACTACTATGATCAAATAGATCTTTTGAAACCTTCGTCGGTTCAAAAAAACGGATATCGATATTATGAAGAAACGGAGTTGTTAACACTTCAGCAAATATTATTCTTTCGTGAGCTGGAATTTTCTCTGGAAGATATTAAAAAAATCATGTCATCACCGGGCTTTGATATGAAGGAGGCGCTTCTTGATCAGAGAAAACTTATTAAGCTCCGCAAAAAACGTTTAAGCCGGTTAATTAAAACTATTGATAAAACGATTCTTAAACTTAACCATAAAATTGCTATGAAAGATGATGAATTATACGGTAACTTCACCAAAGAGGAGATGGAGAAGTACACCGAAGAAGCTCGTCAGAAATGGGGTCATACAGATGCCTATAAGCAATCACAGGAACGTGTAAAGAAAATGGGAAAAGAAGGACTGAAAAAAGTTCTTGAGGAAAGCGGTAAACTGACCCAAGAGATTGCAGCTGCCATGAAAGCAGGTGAAGATCCAAAAAGCGATAAAGTCCAAGTTTTGATAGCACGTCATTATGATGGACTGCGTGCTTTTTATGAGCCTAATTTTGAAATGTATCGTGGGTTGGCTGAAATGTATGTCGCTGATCCGCGTTTCAAGGCAAACTATGAAAAAGTGGCAGTTGGGCTCGCAGAGTATTTGCGTGACGGAATGGTGTATTACGCAGATGTTCAGGAAGGGAAGTGATCGTAATTAAAAAGGGAGCCGTGTGGCTCCCTTTTTCTTAGTCTGATGATTCTGCCAAAATTTGCAGTAATTCCAGGAAGAGATTGATGATATCCAGATAGATGTTTATGGCTATGTCTATGGCGGCTCCCCAGGATTGATCATTGGCCATTTTTTCCAGTCGGTCGAAGTCGAAAAGCAGATAGAGAGTGAAAATAACAACTCCCAAATATGCTCTCACCATTGCAAAAAGTGGTGAATGGAAGAAGAAGCCGTTGAGGAGACTCATAACTATTAAAATGATGAGGGCGATGAATAAGAACCCTCCTAAAAATCCAAAGTTTATATTGGTGAGGAATACCATCCCGGCAGTAGATAATACTGCTAGAGCGGTACCTAGGAGTGCCTGGAATACTATGTTATGCCATTCGTTGGCGTGTGGATCTGAATTGATAATATTTTCAAATTCGGCTCGCTTTTCCTCTGTTAGTGATTCGCCTTTTTTTAGTGAAATTCCCTGATTTTTTATAAATTTTCTTTGCTTAAATCTTTTGCCGTAGTACTCAATTGTTGGTCCGATTTCCCATCCCATCACTGCGGAAAAGGCCGCAACAAGTACTAAATTTATTGGATATGAATCAGCGAAAACCATTACCGCAATCAAAATGGCAAATGTACTGATGATGGTGAGCCACATTTCTTTGGCTGTCTCAAAAGCTTTGTTTATGCGTGCTGTTCCCGCTGTAATGAGAAGCATTACTCCAACGATGATAAATGTCCGGGCGAAGAGGAGACTAAACATGAATTTTAATTAAAAGTGATTATATAAAGTATAGACTGGTTTGTAATTAACGTATATCGGTTTGTTAGTTCGTGGTTGATTTTGTGAAAATATGATATTGTTGCCTTGTTAATCTTAACATAAAAATTTTATGGCAGATGTTCGCAAAGTTATCGAGGAGTTTTCTGTAAAGGATCTTGAGGATAATTCCGCTTTGAACATTATGGTTGAGAGTTGCTCAGAAATTGGCAACGATTCTAAACCGGGCATTCAAGTTCATTTTATGGGCAGAATCGTTACTTTTGAGCCTTTGAATGTTGAACCAATGGTTTATAAAGCAAAAAAAGCAGGTTTAACTGAAGTGCTTTTGGAGAATGATTCTTGGATGGCCTATGAAGATCAGTATGTGAAGGTATCACTTGTGCTCGGTACTCCATTGAAAGCGAAAGTTGAGGTTAAAACACGCAGTTCTGAGCCTGTTGTGAAAACATATGATCTTCCTTTTACGTTTTAAGCATTACTCTTTCCCCGGGTAATCAAAAAAAGATTCTTCTGATTCTTCAGTCATGAACACTATTCTTCTGGTGTCCTTGTCTGTTGTGATGAACATGCTTACATGGTTTGCGGAAGCCGGTGCGGTGAAGAAATATTTTTTGCCTGTTTCGTTTTCAAAAAATTGATTCCAGTAATCCTGGGTCCAGCCGCTGTGTGGTGTGGCGTATTTAAAATAGAGGACTTTAAACTCTTCTTTGGTTACCTCTTTTTCGATTTCCATTGTGAATGGATTAAGATTAAAACCCTTAAATGTTCTTGTTTTAAATACTCGTTTGTCCTTTTGGTGTTTTGATGATTTTTAGACAAATATCTTTGGTGAGGGCGGGTAACAGAGTGTTTTCTGTCATCAGTGCGACCGGTTCAACTTGCATATGTTCAACCGGCCACCAATTTTTTGCGCAGATCAACAGTGTTTTTTGCGCACCTTTTATGTCACCTAAAGCCATGTACTCATGTGCTGCGCGTTCGTGGTTTAGATAATCAACTCCTTCACCGGCATTTTCATAGACCTTTATGAAATCTTCAGTTTTTCCGTATAAATTAAGGAAATAGAGGATATAGTCAGCTTTCTCTATGGGTTTATTGTTGAGTTTTGGTTTATATTCCTCCTGTTGCTTCACTATTTCTTCAATGGATTTCCCTTTGGTGCGTGGCTTGGGTTTTTCTTTGTACGCTTTCATTGTAGCGGCTTTGTTTTTTATCCAGGAAAGTTTTTGTTTTATCTGAAACATACGTTGTTCGGGCTGGTCATCTTTTTTCAATTTTTGGAGACCTTTTAGTAGGTCTTTCAAAAACTTTTCTGTCTTATCCCAGGCATCCGTGTGATATGAGGCTAATATAATCATTGCAAAATGCTCGTCATAGATGTTGCTATAATGACAAGCCTCTGTAGATGGAAGAAATGAACAGCTTAATTCAAGGCCTTTTGCCCAGTCATGTTGAAAGTAAGCAAGTTCAGCCATGGCTATAGCTTTTTTTGCTTCGAGTCCTTTTACTTCATTCATGATTTTGATTCCTTCTTCTACTTTACCTAAACGTATCTTCATGAATGCTTCTTTGAGTTTTGTTGGAAAGCGTTCTTTCATAAGTCTGCGGTTAAGAGTTTAAAGTTTTTGCTAATTTCAATAATTGTTGAATGTCCGTTGAATAAACCGCTATCACAAGAAGCGAAGTTATGAGTTTATAGATTTTCTTTTTGCATTAAGGCAAGCAGTTTTGTGGTGGTATTCCAATTGCGGATAGTCATACTTTTATATATTGGCAGTTTGATGATCTTGGGCAGATAACTTTGAGTTGCTTTGCTGATGAGTCTTGAAAAATAGAGAACGTCATCACCGGCTGAAGCTGCATCAATATTTTCTCGTGTTTCAATTTGTTTTATGGCTTCTTTTGTAGTTAACGGGGCTTTTAGAAAAATGACATCATATCGATATTTATCCGGTGCTTTGCCGTATCCTTTTGGAGCTTTTTCTACCGTGTGTTGAAGTTGTTTTTGACTGATAACTACGATTCGGGAACTGTAATTGAATTTTTTGCTTAGACTTTTTTCTATACTTTCTATCAGTTTTGCCTGAGATTTTTCGGTTGAGGTGAATACAACGTTGCCGCTTTGAATGTAGGTTGTCACATCAAAGAACCCCATGTTTTCAAAGCATGCTCTGAGATCAGTCATTTTGATAATGTTGTTTCCACCGACATTAATGCCCCGCAGCAATGCAAGGTACTTTATTCCGTTACTTGGAGACTTAGTAATCATGTTTTATGAGACCTTTTGTGGAGTACATTGTGAGTTCATTGTATCATATTTATGAGACATGTTATTATCTTTCTGACAGCTAATACAGATGCGAAAAATGCGCGTAGGTACATGTGAAAGTCTTTTCAACTCTCTAAAAAATAACATCACATATGTTAACCGGGCTCAGTATATTTAATAGGTTAAGTAATTTAAGATTCTGGTTAGCGTCTGTTTGCGTTTATGCTGTTCTTTTTTCATCCACAGCTCATGCCGGGACTTTTGATGCGCGTGAGGTGCAGCAGGGAAGTACGGTTGAAGTTCTTATCCCGCAACATGATTTGAGCAGTGTAAAAGGAACTTTTGATGGCGATGAGGTGTTTTTTTACCCTTACTCAAAGGAACCTCCATTTGATGAAGCAATTACCCGAGCTGAATTTTTGAAACTGATTTTTTTGAATCATGATTTTGGTGAAGTCGATGTCTCTTTGGTTAAAGATTTCCCTGATGTCCAGAAGGATAATTCCTATTATGACGTGATTCAGAAGGCTGCGGCACTGAATATTATTAGTGGATATGAAGATGGTTTATTCCGACCATATACTCCTGTTACCAGAGGGCAAATCGCCAAAATTTTGGTGAACGCCTTTGATCCCCATAAAGTACTTGATGAAGCACCGCAATTTCCTGATGTTCAGGCGTGGCACATTTTTTATGGATCTATTAATCACGCGGTTCGGGCAAAAATATTTCAGGGATACCCTGACGGTCTCATGCGTCCGGATCGAGATATAAATTTTTCTGAAGCGGAAACTGTTATTCGTCGTGCTGCCGGGCTTGATAAGTTTACAGATCTAGGTGATCGCAATTATTTCCGCGGTTTTGTAGGGATTAATCGTCTCAGCCAGATTGGGACTAAAGATCTACAACTGGATCTTTTTAGAGACAAGGAAGTGGAAAAGCAGGCTATTCACATGAATATCGTCAAAAGAGATTTCCCGGTAGTTTCATTTTCGCTGGCTGCTGACAAAACAAAACTTTTCGGGAAAGAGGAACAGGACAACACCTGGGTAATGATTGACGCTGCAAAAGCAAATCCGGATAGTCAAAAACTGTGGAAAGGTGCTTTTATAGTTCCTACTAGTGGTGAAATGACTCTTGGCTTTGGTGACAAGCTTTATATTAACGGAGTGTATTCCGGGTCACATTTTGGCTGGGATCTGGCAAATGACGAAGGTACGGAAGTTTATGCTTCCAATAGCGGAAAGGTGACGCTATCTGCCTGGACAACATCTTATGGGAATACTGTTGTTATAGACCACGGCCAAAATATTTTCACCATGTATTTACATTTGTCCGAGCTCAAAACTCAGGAGGGGCTGATGATTGAAAAAGGCGACCTGATTGGCCTTATGGGGGCTACGGGCATTGCGACAGGTTCACACTTACATTTTACGCAGTTTATTGGTGGCGTGGTTGTGGATTCGCAGGATTGGGTGGATGGGAAGTTTTAGTTAGCGGAAAGAAACTCGATGGATTTTTTTATATCATTTTTTCGTAAACTTTTATAAAAGCTGACGGAGTGAGAATTTTTGTTTTGCCAATTTCTTTTAATTCTAAAAGGTCATTGTCTCCACTTACTATATATGTTGCATTTGCTGATATTGCACAGTTTACGAACTTGTCGTCCTTGGGATCTCTCGAAAGCTTTATAAAGGACTTTTCATTGATAATATGAATGTTTTCTAATATATATTTTTGCCACTTTTTAGCAGATTTTCTAGATTTATCGATTCTATCCAGTACAACAAAATATTCTTTTATGATTTTCTTTGTTGCGAATAGTTGTATCCTATGATTTAACCAAATTTCAATGATTGTATATGGTTTTCCACCCCAGAATATTCCTGAGATTAAAACGTTGGTATCAAGTACGATTTTCATTTCTTACTTCCTTAATTATTCGCTTTAGGTCACTTGATTTTATCTTATTCTTCTTAACGAATTCTCTGCTTTCCTTAATAAGTTTCTTAAATTTTTCTAAATTTGGTTTAGTCACTGGTTTTATGAGTAAATTAGATCCCTCAGTAAAAATGATCAGCTTTGTCCCTGTTTCTATCCCCAGTTCTTTACGAATACTATTAGGGATAACGATTTGTCCTTTCGATGAAAGGCTTGTGATGTCGAAGTTGTTCATATTGAAAAAGTAAGATAATCTTACTTTTATTATAGTGGTTTTATAGACGTCACGTCAAACCCTGATTATTCAGTTAATCTGCGGAAAGAAGTTCAATAGCCTTTTGATATTTCTTTACCCGCTCCAAATCCACATCTGTTGGGTTTGGAATGCGGTCCAGATTGGAGTTGTCTTTTAAGTCAGCGATTTTTACTGGGACGGCTAGGGGATTTAATTTTACGCGATTGATAAAATCGTTGTACTGTTCACCCTCCTTTTTTGTGAGAGCGCGAATGGCGCTTATAACTTCCTCGGGGAAGCCTTCTTTCGCGAGATCTTCGAAGGTATACGCACTGTCTTCCACAACATCATGCAAAACGGCAATAGTTTGCAACTGCTCAGTTGGCATCTGCACCATCAAGCGCAGTGGATGGAGCACGTAGGTGTTTCCACCTTTGTCCGTTTGACCCTCATGTGCTTTAAGCGCGATCTGAATGGCTTTTTCGAGTTTGTTCATAGGAAGCGATGAGCTTATGTTGTGACTATTGTATCATCATTGTTATTCAAGTCTTGCTTTTTGATTATGTGTTTTGATAGAATATTGTTGTAAAAGAGCTTTCGGCCGTGGTTCATAAACCACAAACTGGCGGAGAGCTTTTTTCTTATTTATCAAAAGGGGAAGATAGAAATTAGATACTTTTGAGAGGTTGTTTTGCTTTCTTTAACTTGAACAAAGAAGATCTCTTTCTCGGAGGTTATCCCTGCAAATCTATGGAGTATTTCTGATTTCCTGTTTGGGTTTTCTTTGGATGTCGGTTCGAACTTTGTATTTTGAATTAGTTCAATTGCACAAGGAAAGTATTTAACTCTTCGGATTTTATCTTTGTTGTTTAGTTTTTCGTTAAGATGTTGCCAAAAGATACCTAAAAATATTTTATCTTTCTTAAAGTATTTTGATCTTATATATGGTCGTCTTTTTGTCCGTTTTTTTATTTGAGAGTATACGCCAAAAGCCTTTTTATAGACTTCGGCATAGTTAGTTCCTGAAAGTTTCTTGGTCTTTGTTAAATAAGCTTGAATTGCCATAATTGCGATCTTTTCTTTAGATCGCTTGATTCTAGCTTATGGATATTAACGAATTCTTTGCTTTACTTAATAATTTTCTGAAATTTTTATTATTTCAAAGCGTTGTTTCTGAATGTGATAACTGCTATTTCTTCGTTTTTTCAGCAATTTCAATTAAGACTTTTTCAATATTTTCTAGATATTTGGTCGATTTTATTGAGTTCTTTACTAATACATAAAGGCCATAAATGAATCCAATTGCGATGGCGAGGTTGATGAATTGGATGATTGCGATGTCCATATTGTTTAGTAATTAAATTATTAGTTTTTCTAATTAGTTGGGGGTGCGAGGTGTTAAATAGCTAATCATTTACCACGTTTATTGAAAATTGTATATTTTCTGGCTGATAATTTAATCGATCACACATTTTTGCTAAAAAAGAGATTATGCCGTTAGCGCTGCTGCTTCCTTCTATAAATTCATTTGGGCGGAATTCTAGCTTGTGTCTCATAGGCTTTTTTAGATCGAAATACCATTTAAATTCAGGATTATTTTGAATTTCTTTAAATTGGGTTGGGGAAAATTCAAATAAATAATTACATGTATTTATAAGTAGATCTCTCCAGGTCTTTAATTCAATACCTTTTTGATCATCTTCAAAATATAAATGCGATGGTTTACTGCCACTGAAGCTATCCTCACTAGTTAAATCGAATAATTGTTCCTCAGGTATTGGTTTTGTGTAAGTTGTTTGTGGATATGGCCAGATATTTTTAGCATTTTTTATCAAATCTTTTGCTCTCTCTACTATTTTTTCTTCGTTCCAGAGAGTTAACCCCTCGAGTTTGAAATTTAATTTTAATTTACTAATTTGAAAGTCAATTTTTTGCTTATCTTCAAATGAATTGTTTGATAATTCTGTGTTTTTTGCTGTCAAACTTAGATTCCCAAGAGTGTGTAAATACTTATTGTGAATTTCTTGCCAGTTTTCTCCTAATTTGTGCTTCCAGTCTTTTGTTAAAGTTTGCGGCATTATGTGTTCTACAGTTAGATCATCAAAATTTACTTGATAAGCGGATTTGTAACTTTCCAGCGATTCCAGTAAGAAATTTTTATTTTTTGATTGAAGTTTATACGTCTCTTTGTTTATAAGTGCGTTTTCGAACTCTTCATTATTTGGGAATCTTTGAGAAATTCTCTTTTCCAACAATATGTAAGACAGAATATTAATATACTGCTTTTTCCACGATTCTTCTTTTTTAATATCTCTTGCAAGAGAAATAAAAAGTTTATTTAAGCCTTGTGTTGTATTGTCAACTAAAATTTTTCTAAAAGCGTAGCTCTCAATTATAATTAAAATATTTTTAATTGTGTCTCCATCTAAGTTTCCTAAAGTCAATTCATTAAAAACATCTAATAAAAATGGATGACAAACAGTGAATTCTAATTTATTTAATTTAGATAATTCATTGTTGATGGAGCTACTGGGGTGATTTTGTGTTTGTACTAGCCAACTGTAAATTTTCGAAAAAAATAATAAATCCTTCAAAATACCCTCTTTGTTTTTATAGAATTTTTCTGTAGAGAATTTCTTAAAAATAGCATAAACATCATCTCTTTTAACCCAAATGTTTAATTTGAAGATTAAATAGTTTCTGACAAATTCTGCTATATCTCCAGTTAATTTTTCAATCTCGATCCAGTAACTTTTATAAAGTTTTTCTTGTTCAGGTGGTTCTAAGTCCATTAAAATGTAATTGCGTATTAAATCGCCTGCTGTTAAATCTACACCTGTAGAATTCAAACTCTCAAAAATTAATTGAGGATCATCTTGTACTCGAACTAAATCAATTAGTACAATTTTTAATTTCCTGAATGCTTCAAATATTTGTTGGGGGGTTAGCGTTTCTGAAATTATTTTTTTGTAAAAAAAATTATAATTATTAACTATATTAGAATTAATATTTAAGTTTCTATTATCTGTAAAAAGATTTTCAAAGTATTCTTTGTCTTGCTTGTTCGGTTTTAATCGAATCTTTTTTTCTTGGTTCGAGTATCTATTAATTAGGAAATCCGATAATTGCTCTATTAATATTTTCTCTGAGTCATTTTTATGTTCTTTATTTTTTAAATATGTTTGTAAAGCAATTAATAAAACCGAAATAGTTGTTATCCTTTGCTGCCCATCTATTACGGTATATTCATCAAATCCACTTCCAATAGTAACAACTGCGCCTAAAAAATGATCATTTCTATCGTTGTTGTTTAAATCAACCAAATCATCCCACAGTTTTTGACAATTAATTCTTGTCCATGCGTAATCTCTTTGATATACGGGTATAACAAAACTTTTCCTTTGTCCTTCTAGGAATTGATAAATAGGTAATTGTTGAACTTGCATATTTTGCTTTATTTTAATAAGAAAATTTATTTTGCATTTAAACACGCCTTTTCAATCGCCTCACTATCAATGCCAGCCACCTTATAAAGCTGTTCTGACTTACCACTCAGCTGATACTCCTTCACCGCAATCATCTTAAATGACTCGGTGTGGATACCCTGCATAGCGAGTTCGTGAGCTAATTGTCCTCCGAGGCCTGACAGCATGTTGTGGTCTTCTACGGTGATAAGTTTTTTCGTCTTCTTAATTGAGTTCAAAAGTGTTTCATCAAATTTCTTAATACTGCTCACTGCCACTACCTCTACGGAAAGCTCCGGTTTTGATTTCTTCAGTGCTTCGTAAGCTTTCAATGCCTCTGTGACGCATGCACCTGTTGCTGCAATTGTGATGTCTTTGCCTGAGCGGATTACATCTGATTTTCCGTATTCATAAACATAGTCTTCTCCATAAAATGGTGTGCCGTCTTCTTTGGTGATGACTGGGAATTTGTGGCGGCCCATGCGTACGTAGAAGTTGCCGTAGTGGGAGGCGATGTAGCGGATGATGCGGTCGGTTTGGTTTGGGTCGGCTGGTTCGATGACCATTGTGTTGAACATGCCTAGGAAGCTGCCGGCGTCGTCGATGGCTTGGTGGGTTGGGCCGTCTTCGCCTACTGACAAACCACAATGGGTTGCCACCATTTTGACGTTTGTTCTATTAATGTCGTTGACGCGGGCTTGATCTTTGGCGCGACTACTCATGAAGGCGCCGAAGGTTGAACAGAACGGTATGAAGCCGCGTAGGCTCAATGCTCCGGAAATGGAGACCATGTTTTGTTCGGCGATGCCTACTTCAATATGACGTTCTGCATATTTTCCGGCAAGGAACTTGGTCATGACTGAACCACGGAGGTCGGCGGTGAGGGCCAGGACTTCCGGATTTTCGTCAGCGAGGTCTAAGAGTGCTTGGCCGTAGGCTGAGCGACAGTCGGTGAGAGTTTCTGTGGTGTAGAGTCGTGGTTTGCCTTCTTTGATATTTTCGAGTTTGGTGAGGCTTTCCACAAATTTGGTTTCTTCCGGTTTCCAGGTGATTTGTTGTTGGAAATCTACAATGCGCTTGGTTTCTTCCATGGTGAGGGTGAGTTCCGGGAGCGCCAGGGCTTCGTCGGCTTGCTCAGGCTTTGGGGCGTTGCCGTGCCAGGTGGCTTTTTTGCTTGCGCCTTCGGGTTCCATGAATTGCACTCCTTTCCCCATGATAGTGTTACCAATAATTACTACCGGCTTGTCTGTTACCGAGGCGGCTTTGCCCAAAACATTCCACATCGCACTTACATCATGGCCGTCGACCTCTAGTACTTCCCAGTGTGCGCCTTTGAACAAATTGACCAGATCGATTGGCATGATTTCTTCCAGGGATGCGGAGAGCTGGACTTGGTTGTAGTCTACAAAGAGGACAAAATTGTTGAGTTTGTATTTGCTGGCGAAGAGCATCATTTCGTAGACTTGGCCTTCCTGGGCTTCGCCGTCGCCCATGAGTCCGTAAACTTTGCGGTTGTTGTGCTTGAGCTTTTCTGCCAGGGCAAAAGCGCCTGCTACTGAAACGCCGACTCCCAGCGGGCCTGTGCCGTAGGTGATTCCGCGAACGTGACGTGTGACGTGACCTTCGTACATGCTACCGATTTTGCGGAAGGTTTTGATGACGTCATCTTTTGGGATGTAGTTCATTTCTGCAAGGATGCTGTATACGCCAGGGGAGATGTGGCCGTTGGAAACTACGACATCTTCGCCGGTTTTACTGATGATTCCTGCGTAGAGGAGTGTGAGATAATCAATAGAAGAAAGAGATCCGCCCGGGTGTCCGCTCTGGGAATTTTTGACCATATCAACAATGGTGCGACGGCAAGATTTGGCAATGGCTTTGAGTGTTTCGATCTGTTCCGGTGTGAGGGCGGTGCCAAGGGGAAAGTTTGCGTCGGTCATTGCGTGTGATTGTTAATTGAAAAATTGATTGGTGTGGTTTGGTGCGACTCTTTTTTGGGTGACGTCGCGTAGACGCTTGGGCTTAGCTACGCCTTTACGGGCCGGGTGCGCCGAGGCGGTTCGTTTATTGTTTGTGCGCCAAGATGAGCTCCTTTGTAATAATCTTTGACCTTTCCACGCCCGGTTGGTCGAAGGCGTTGATGCCGTACATTTCTCCAAGGAAAGCTGTGGCTCCTTCAAAGAGCAGGAAGAGCTGGCCGATGTAGTCTTCATTGATGTAGTGGATTTCCAGGGTTACGTTGGCGCGGTTGTTTTCGGTGAAGGCGCGGGCTGTTCCTTCCAGTTCTGTGTGTAGGAGTTTGGTGAACGATACGTCTTTCAAAAACTCAGTGGCTTCACTTTGGACATTTTGTGGAATCATCAGGTCTTCGCCCATGTCTTCGACTTTGATGAAGATGATGAGTTTATCGAAAGGTCCTTCGTTGTAGAGTTGGGTTTGGGAATGTTGATCAGTGGCGCCGAGGGCGTTGACCGGTGTGATGCCTACGTTTACGGTTTCACCTTTGTCGTTGAGGGTTTTGCCGGTGCTTTCGGCCAGGAGTTGGCGATACCAGTCGGCTAGTCGGATCAGTTTTTGGGCGTAGGGCATGAGCACGTGAATGGTTTTGCCTTTTTGTGCCATGAGGTATTGGATCACCGCCAATTGGAAGGGGAGATTTTTTCCCGGGTCGGTGCTTAGGAACTGGTCGCGCATGGTGCGGGCGCCCTGAATGAGTTTTTCAATGTCCAGGCCGATGAGTGCCGCGGGGAGGAGTCCGACTGCGGTGAGTACGGAAAAGCGCCCGCCCACGTTTGACGGTACATCGAAGCAGGGGATTTGTTCTTTTGTTGCGATTTCTCTGAGTAAGCCTTTCACCGGGTCGGTGATGAAGACAAAGTGCTCTTTTGGACTCAAGTGCAATGCGTCCGTCAGTGAGCGAAAATAGCAATATTGGGCAAGCGTTTCGGGGGTTGATCCGGATTTTGTCACAACCAAAAAAAGTGTTTCGGGAAGACTGATCACGTCCTGAATTTCACGCATGAGTGCCGGATCAATATTGTCGAGCACGTGGAGTTTGGGGATTCCATTTATGTGTTTTTCGTTTTCAAAAAGGTGTTTGAGACTTTGTTGCAAACAGATGGTCCCGAGTGATGAACCGCCAATGCCAAGAACCACAATGTCACGGTAACGACCGTGTACTTTGTTGGCAAAATCCTTGATGCGAACCAGCTCATCCATGTGATCAATCACCTGGTAAAAGCCTTGTCCGCGTTTTTTGAAGTTTTCGATCCAACCACCTATGTGACTGTTGAGAGATGTGAGTTCCTGTTCAGTTAGCCCATGTTCTTTTCCGATTTTCAGGAGGTTCGACGGGTCAAGAGTGATCATGGGTTGGAAGTTGGTATTAAAAATTATTGGAGAGATTTCACTTTCTCCCAGTCTGCCAGGAAAGCCGCAATACCTTTGTCCGTGAGCGGGTGTTTGACCATCTTTTCCAAAATTTCCGGAGGCATGGTGGCAATGTCTGCACCAAGGCGGGCTGCATCTATTACATGACGTGGGTGACGAATGCTGGCTGCCAATACTTTTGTCTGAATATCGAAGTTTTTGAAAATTTCCACGATCTCGGCGATGAGTGCCATACCGTCCTCAGAGATGTCGTCGAGTCTTCCGACAAACGGGGAAATGAGCGTAGCGCCAGCTTTTGCCGCGAGTAATGCTTGGCTTGAAGAGAATACCAGTGTGACGTTGGTTTTGATGCCTTCGCTTGTGAGAACTTTGCAGGCTTCGAGTCCGGCTGGTGTCATCGGGAGTTTTACGTAGACGTTTTTATGCCACTTTACGTATTCACGTCCTTCTTTAATCATTCCTTCGGCGTCTGTTGCTATAACTTCGGAACTGATTGGGCCGTCTACCACTTCGGCGATCTCTTTGATACGTTTTTCGAGTGAAACTCCCTCTTTGGCAATAAGACTTGGGTTTGTTGTTACTCCGTCAACTACACCCCAGGAGACAAACTTTTTAATTGATTCAACGTTGGCGGTATCCAGGAAAAACTGCATATAAATAAAGATAGGGAATGTGTTTTTTCGGTGGTACTATACTGGTGTTATTTTCGCTATGCAATAAAATCCATGAAAAAATTATCCGTACTTTTACTGGTTGTACTCGTGGTTTCTTTGAGTCTTGCCGCCCTCGCTTTTTGGGGGCCAAAGCTGCTGCCGTTACTTATGAATAAACCCATTCAGCCGCAGATTGATAATGTTTTACCGGTTACGCAGGAAACTCAAATGTCCACTCAGGAAACCCAGCAGATTGACCCGGTGCTTTTTCGTGAGCAGGAAGAGAATAAAAAGCGCTTAACTCAGGGGTGTCTCACCGGCCAGGATTGTATTCAATCTATTCAGCAACCCAAATTTGTTTCCGCTAAACAGGCAGCAAAATTTTTGAATGATGATGATCTGGTTATTGGTTTGGATTTTGATGGATGGGAGACAGAAGATGATCCGGTGAAGGCTTATCCGATCAAGATTTTGAACTGGCATGAGGTGGTGAACGACTTTTTGAATGAGTCGCCAGTGGTTATAACGTATTGTCCACTGTGCAATAGCGCGGCTGTATATAATAGAATGTTTGATGGGAAGGTTTCTGAGTTTGGGGTTTCAGGTTCGTTGTTGAATAATAACCTGGTGTTGCATGACAAATTGACCGAAACTTTGTGGACTCAATTGCAGGGATATTCTTTGGTAGGGAAGTCGTATCCACAAAAACTGGTTCAGGTTCCATCGGTTGTTATGTCTTGGAAGAACTGGAAAACTTCACATCCGCAAACGGTTGTTCTTTCTACCGACACAGGTTTTGAGCATGACTACAATGTTTCTCCGTATGCTGATTATGCCGAGAGTCCTCGTATTGAGTTTCCGGTTGAACATTCCGATTCGCGCTTAGCGAATAAGGATCAGGTATATGGAGTTCAAATGTACGATCAGTTCAAAGCTTACCCTGTGGCAGTTTTACAACAAAGTTTTCCTGAAGGTGGAACTTTTGAGGACGAAGTCGGCGGGCATCCGGTGAAGATAACCTATGGTGGTGGAAAGTTTTTAGTGGAAGATGCCGTACTCAAAAAATCTGTGCCTGTGGCAAACACTTATTGGTTCTGCTGGGTGGCGATGTACGAGAGGACGGAACTTTATGGGGCTATCTAATAAATTACAAAAGTGTTGAAAAGTTGTCTCTTACTTCGTTAAAAACAAAAAATTAATCCTCACGTATTTGCGAATACGCTCCGGTTAATTTTTTGTTTTTGCCTCGTAATAGCCAACTTTTGAACACTTTGACTAAACTCAAAGGTGATTACTTGCTCGCCAGCTGTTCGCGGCTTACGCCAACTCCGACGAAATCTACTGGGCAGCCGAGGAGCTCTTCGATACGTTTAACATATTTTTGAGCGTTCTCAGGGAGGTCGGAAATTTTGCGGGCTTTGTCGATTTGTTGTTTCCAACCTGGCAGTTCTTCATATTCAACTTCTACCTGATCCAGAATGTCCAGTGACGCTGGAATTGAATCGAGCTCTTTGCCCTGGTACAGGTATTTGGTAACAATTTTGATGGTGTCGAATTCATCCAATACATCCAGTTTTGTGAGGTTGATAGCTGTAAGTCCATTGATCATAACGGCATAGCGTGAGGCAACGGCGTCAAACCAGCCGCAACGGCGCGGACGGCCTGTGGTTGAACCAAACTCATTACCGGTTGTGCGAAGTTTTTCACCAACTGCATCTTCTAATTCGGATGGAAATGGACCTGCTCCAACGCGCGTCATGTAGGCTTTCATAATCCCGATGGCTGAATCAATTTTGAGGGCGCTGACGCCTGATCCGGAAACGATACCACCTATAGTCGCATTTGAAGATGTCACATATGGGTATGTTCCGTGGTCAATGTCGAGCAGGGTGCCGTTGGCGCCTTCCATGAGCAAAGTTTTTCCTTCTTCACGAGCCTTGTTTACCATGTATACGGTATCCTTAATATATGGGCGGATTTGTGAAAGAACGCTACGGTAGTATTCAATTTCTGCTTCTACATCGAACTCTATGTCATACATTTTTTTAAGCATTTCGACGTTTGTGCGGATTTTGGTAACAAAGGACTCAAAATCTAAAAGATCGTTGGCGCGGATACCGCTGCGGGCGATTTTGTCGGTGTAGGCTGGTCCGATTCCACGGCCGGTTGTTCCTACTTTGGTTTTTCCTTTGCGTTCTTCCAGGGTTCTGTCGATGAGTTTGTGGTATTCAAAAACCAGGTGAGCGCGGTCGGAGATAAAGACTCGCCCTTCGACTTCGATATTGTTCTCTTTTAAAAACGCCACCTCTTCAAAGAAGGTGGGTACATGAACAACGCAGCCGTTACCAATAATTCCTGTGACGTTTGGATATAAGACCCCGGATGGCATCAAATGAAATACAAACTTTTTGGTTTTGCCTGCCTCAACTGGATCCGGAATGTATACGGTGTGACCCGCATTTGCACCACCGGTGGCGCGTACCACGTAATCATATTCCTGAGCCAAGATGTCGATGAGTTTCCCTTTCCCTTCATCACCCCATTGTCCGCCAATTACTGCGCAAACTTTTCCATACTTATTGATGATATCTTGGTTCATATAAAAGATTACAGTTTAAATACGGCCGCAGTTTATCACACCGATTTTATATCACACCACCTTATTGCAAAAATCTGCGGTAGATTTGACTAGTTGATTATTTCATTGAGTTGGAATATTCGGTTTGGGGCTTGCGTGAAACCTTATCAGCCGATATATTGGAATTACTTTAAAAATTCTTCCATTTATGATTTCGACTCCTGATCTCATCGCCCAGATTCCACATTGCTTGGCTGGGACCGATTTTCCGAACCTTGGTGAAAAATACGAAGGGAAAGTTCGTGATAATTATATAAAGGGTGATCGTCGTATACTTATTAGTAGTGATCGTCTGTCGGCTTTCGATCGCGTTATTTGTTTGATTCCATTCAAGGGACAGGTTCTTACTCAGATGGCAAAATTCTGGTTTGAACAAACCAAGGACATCATTGGAAATCATGTGATGAGTTATCCTGATCCGAATGTGGTTATTGGAAAACAGTGCACACCATTGCCAATTGAAATGGTGGTTCGTGGTTATATCACGGGAGTGACTTCTACAAGTGCCTGGTACAACTATGAAAAAGGTGTTCGTGACTTCTGTGGAAATATTCTTCCGGATGGTCTGAAGAAGAACCAAAAGTTTGATAAACCAATTTTGACTCCTTCCACCAAGGCTGAGCATGGAGACCATGATGAATCTGTGTCTCGTGAGGAGATTTTGAAACGAACAACCCTGACTCCAGAGCAATACGATAAGATCGCTGATGCATCATTGAAACTTTATCAGCGTGGTGTAGAAATTGCGGCCAAGCAGGGGATTATTCTGGTTGATACCAAGTACGAATTTGGTGTGACTCCGGAAGGCGAAATTGTATTGATTGATGAAATTCACACTCCGGACTCTTCTCGTTTCTGGTTTGCCAATGAGTATGACCAGCGTTTTGCGGCAGGCGAAGAGCAGAAGAAGATCGATAAAGAGTATCTTCGTGAATGGTTGGCTGAAAAAGGTTTCCGTGGTGATGGTGAAATCCCGGAAATTCCTGCTGATATTAAAGCTGAAACTGCCCGCCGTTATATTGAGGCTTTTGAGCTTATTACCGGTCAGCAGTTTGTGTCTGAAGTAGGTCCTGTGCTTGAACGTATTCAAAAAAATCTTGCCACTTTGTAATTCAAGTGTTGCAGCTTGATGTTTTCTTACACCATTTATTTTTTATCATTTTCCTACCATGGCAGAGAGCAAAATGTTGGTTCCACTCCTTCTGGGATCAGAAAAAGATCGCGATTGGGCAAAGAAAATTACTGATGAGCTGGATAAATGGGGTATCCCTCATAAGGTTCAGGTTGTTTCGGCTCACAAGGTTCCGGAACTTTTAGTAGAAGTTATCAAACACTACAATGCTTTTGACGGTTTGCTCTGTTATGTGACTATTGCCGGCAGATCCAACGGTTTATCCGGTTGCACCGCGGGTTCCAGCTTTCATCCGGTGATTGCCTGCCCACCGTTCTCCGATAAGGACGATATGATGGTGAATTTAAACTCAACCATTCAGATGCCTACGGATACGCCAGTCCTAACTGTACTTGATCCTCAAAACGTGGCTCTGTGCGTTGTTCGTATTTTCTCCCTTGGTAATGCAGAGCTTCGCAGCAAGTACGAGAGTCATGTGGCAAAGGTAAAGGCTTCTTTCAAACTAGATCTCTAATTTTTTGGTTTATGCGTGATCCCGTTAATAATATTTCACCGCTTGATGGTCGCTATAGCAGTAAGGTAGAGGAGCTGCGTCCGTTTTTTTCGGAATTTGCTCTAATGAAGTATCGTGTCCTGGTGGAAGTTGAATGGTTTATTTATTTGAGCAATACTTTAAAGCTTCCGGGAACCAAGGTTCTGAAAGCTATGGAACTGAAAGAGATCCGCGGATTGTATGAGTATTTTGACGATGTGAACGCCAATCGCGTCAAAGAGATTGAAAGTACTACGAATCATGATGTGAAAGCCATTGAGTACTTTATTAAAGAAAACCTGGTCGATAGTTCCATTGAACCTTATTTGGAGTTTGTTCATTTCGCCTGCACTTCTGAAGATATCAACAACCTGTCTTATGCTCTCATGTTGAAGGGGGCACTGGAATCTGTAGTTGAACCTTTGGCTACGGGCGTTGTTGTGGTAGTTCACGATCTTGCTCAAAAATACCGAACCGTACCCATGATGTCCCGTACACATGGACAACCGGCGACACCTACGACTTTGGGTAAGGAGTTTATTAATTTCCTGGCACGATTGGAGCAACAATTGGAAGTTCTGAGTTCGGTGAAGATTATGGGTAAAATAAATGGCGCAGTTGGCAACTTTAATGCTCACGCCGTGGCTTATCCAGAGGTTAAATGGATGGATGTGAGTAAAAAATTTATTCAACAGCTTGGTTTGACTCCAAACCTCTATACAACCCAGATTGAGAGCCATGATTTCATGGCGGAGGTGTTTGATGCCTTGAAGAGGTTTAATACCATACTTATGGATCTGGATCGTGATATGTGGACCTATATCAGCCTGGGATATTTCAAGCAAAAACTGAAAGAAGGGGAGGTTGGGTCTTCGACCATGCCTCATAAGGTAAACCCTATAGATTTTGAGAACAGCGAAGGAAATTTGGGTATAGCCAACGCTCTCTTGGAACACTTTTCAGCAAAACTCCCAGTTTCCCGAATGCAGCGTGATCTTACGGACTCCACAGTTCAGCGAAATGTGGGGTTGGCTATTGGTTATAGTGTGCTTTCCTACAAAAACTGTATACAGGGGTTGTCTAAACTTGATTTGAATAAAGCTCGTTTGGAAGAGGATCTGGAGAATAACTATGAACTGTTGGCCGAACCGATCCAGACAGTGATGCGCCGGTATAAAATTGAGGGAGCTTATGAGCAGTTAAAAGCTCTCACGCGTGGCAAGAATATTAATCAAGCCACCATATCTCAGTTTATTGACAACTTGAAGTTGCCGCCTAATGAAAAGAAAAAATTGAAATCTCTCACTCCGGCAAAGTATATTGGCCTGGCTATTGAACTGGTTGATAGCTATGAACCACAGTTTCTTAAGTAAGCCCTTCTATGATTCTCTCCGACCGCGATATTAAACGAAAAATTGCTTCAGGTGATATTGTGATCACTTCTCCTGACAATGACCATATGCCAAACGTTGGGGCGTCTTCCATGGACTTGCGCCTGGGAAAGTTTTTCAAAGTTTATGACCATACTAAATATGCCGTGCTTGATCCTATGAAGCCGGAAACTTTTAAGGATGTGGCCAAACTTATTGAGATTGATGACCAAAAATCTCCATTTGTGGTTCAACCTGGGGAGTTTGTTTTAGGTGTGACTTTGGAGAAGATTAAAATAGCTGATGACATCGTTGCTCGTGTTGAAGGTCGCAGTTCACTTGGCCGTTTGGGTATTATCATTCATTCCACTGCAGGTTTTGTGGATGCGGGATTTGAAGGAACTATTACGCTTGAAATTACGAACATCAATCGAATGCCGGTGGCTTTGTATCCTGGAATGCGCGTATGCCAGCTTGCTTTTGAAGAAATGACTTCGGTGGCAGATGTACCTTATCAGATGAAGAAGAGCTCTAAATATCAGGGGCAGCTGTATCCGGAAGAAAGTCGCATTGCCAACGATCCTGAATTTTTGCTTTTGGCCAAGAAATTGAGTTCACGTATATAGAGAACATTCATGGCTTTTAGGAAGGTGCTTCAGTCTGCGATGTTTACGCTATGGTCTTTTTGTATTATAATAGTATGACATTTCTGCTAAATCCGTATTGAGGTTTTGGTAGTGATGAAAATTATTATTAACTTTTATATTATGCCAGAACCAATTAAGGAAGGTGGCGAGAAACAGGAAATGAACGCCGTTGCCAAGGAACTTGAGGCAATTTCACTTGCTGATGGTGATAAAAAAGATGCAAAGGAAAAGCCAAAAGTCAGTACTGAGTTTTCAAAGGAATACTATGATGAGAAACTCAAAATAAAGGAGGGTTATAAGGAGGTAAAGCCTATTTCCCCAGACGATATCGCCTACGCGGAAAAGTTTTTTTCTGATAGTAATAGTGGGAAAAAAATGGAAAAAGGTGATGTGACCAATTGGGAGGATTCTGACGGAAAAACTAAAACTAAAACTATTCTTTGCAAAACAAGTGACGCTCCTGCGGCTTATCGTGCGTCTTCAAAGAAGGAATAGTGAACTGTAGTCACAATTCTTAACATTATGGCTGAAGCAACACCTGACAAGACAGTGCTTTTGAGACAACTGTTTCAGTTGATGTCTTTGTCGAAAAATATTCAGACTTTGCCAAAAGAAAAATTTGAGCAGATACAAAAGAATTTTCAAAACTCTTCCATTGAAAAAATTCAGTCTGCGATCGCTCTTCTCTCGAAGGATGTTGAGCAGGCGCGGGCAAGTGCTGAAAAAGCTCATGAACTGCTAATGAAAAATACTCAAAAGGCAGCGAATGTAAGGAAACTTGAAGAGAGCGAAAAAAGGTCAGCAGAAAGGGAGGCAGCTAAGCTTATTAAACAGATCCGTCATGTGAGTGGCGGTTCCGGACATTTTTTGCCCAAGGTTCTTTTATTTGTGGCTATTCTTGCAGTCGGTTATCTGATTTTTTCAATGATGAAAAACCAGTAAATCTACCGCTGTTTTATGCGGATTTAGGCCGACTGGTGCGATCAGAAATTAAGCTAAGAGATTCGGCTTTCGTTCGTTCGCCGATTCGGCGAACATGAGTTATTTCTCCGGTTTCGCCGTCCTCCGCTGACATCAAAGGTGCGAGTTCACGGATGCGTTGTTCTTCAAGCTGTATTCTTTCTTCCAGGCTTGGCGTTGGATCCGTCCCGATAAAAGTTATGCGCTTTGTCCTGCTGAACTGGTTTGGGTCTACCTGAAGTTTCTCGACACTCGCATCATCAAAGTAGAGTGTCATACCATCTGTTGGTTGTCTGGTGCTGTTTCCGTCCACTATTTTGAGTTCGTTATTTATGGTGCCGATATTGGTTACCGTCACAGGTTTTATGTGCGCTTTTACGCCAACATTTTGCTCTAAATAAGCCTGAAGTCTTACCTTCACCTGTTCTGGTGGAAGCTTACTTCTGGATTTTAGACGGGCCACTTCATCCGCCAGCAGGCGTCTGGTGAGAACTTCGGCGTTGATGCTGTTGCGGTATGTTTCTCCAACGATTTCTATCTGACGTTTTCTTTCCAGCTCTGCGGCGGCTTTTTCTTCGGCTGCTCTTTTTTCCGCAGCAGCTTTCTCGGCTTCGGCCTTTTTTTGGGCTATAGCTTCTTCATTTTCCTGGCCAATAACTTCAATCGTTTCAGTTGCGCTCGCTGGATCGGTAGTGAAACCTTCTTGAGACATAGATCGATTGGTTAATGATAAAACCGGGAATGCTTAGAATTATAGCAGGTTTTCTGTTGTTTTCAACGGAGCTTACTACTAGAATACATCAGGCATTTACCCCGTATTTGTATGTTTCAGTCAGTTAATCCCAAGCAGTCGTTTCCGGAGCTTGAAAATGAGCGATTAAAATTTTGGCAGGAAAATCAGATTTTCGAGAAATCTGTTGCCGCGCGTAAGGAAGAGAAAAAGTTCGTGTTTTTTGACGGACCTCCTTTTGCTAACGGCCTGCCTCACTATGGTCACATTTTGGCGAACTCATTGAAAGATGCCGTGACGCGTTATTACACTATGAAAGGTTTTTACGTTCCTCGAACCAACGGTTGGGATTGCCATGGTCTTCCGGTTGAGTATGAGATTGAGAAAGAGCTTGGTTTGAACGGTAAAAAAGATATTGAGGCTATGGGGATTGCAACATTCAACACGAAATGTCGTGAAAGTGTTTTTCGTTATACGAAGGAGTGGGAGCAACTTTTGAAGCGTATTGCACGCTGGGTTGATTTTAACGACAGCTATGCCACGCTGGACAATGATTACATGGAATCCATCTGGTGGGTTTTTAAGCAGATCTGGCTTAAGGAAATGGTGTATCAGGGTTATAAGAGCATGCACATTTGCCCTCGTTGTGAGACACCTTTGTCGAATTTTGAGGTAAGTCAGGGATATAAAGATGTTACCGATCTTTCGGTATTTGCTAAGTTTAAACTGGTTGACGAAGATGCTTATATTTTGGCCTGGACGACAACTCCTTGGACTTTGCCTGGCAACATAGGTCTTTGTTTTGGACCGAAGATTCAGTATGTGAAAGTTGGTGTGAAATTTAATGATGGACGCGAGGAGATTTATATTTTGGCAAAAGATCTTGTTGAAAAAGTTCTTGGCAAAAATGATTCGGCTGCACAAGAGGCCAATGGTTACAGTTACAATATTTTGGAAGAAGTGAGTGCTAAAAAAATGGAAGGTCGTGAGTATGAACCGCTTTTTGATTATTATCTCTCCATGAAGGGGAGTACCGGTTATCGTGTGGTGCTTGATGATTATGTGACAACGGAAGATGGTACCGGTGTGGTGCATATTGCTCCAATGTTTGGTGAGGACGATTACCGTGTAGCGCAAAAATATAATTTGCCGTTGATTCAGCACGTTGGTATGGATGGAAACTTTAAGCCGGAGGTAAAAGATTTTGCCGGTAAGTTTGTCAAAGGTCAGGATCAGAATGTCGCGGAGTTTTTGGCCGGAAAAAATTTGCTTTGGAAAAAAGAGAATGTACGACACAGCTATCCTCATTGCTGGCGTTGTGACACACCACTTTTGAACTACTCAACCAGATCTTGGTTTGTGAAAGTTACGCAACTTAAACCACGCCTTTTAAAGAACAATAAAAAAATTCACTGGCAGCCTGACCATATTCAGCAGGGACGTTTTGGTAAGTGGTTGGAAGGCGCTCGTGATTGGGCGATTTCTCGTAACCGTTTCTGGGGTTGTCCGATCCCAATTTGGGAATGTGAAAGCTGTTCACATAAAGAATGTATTGGCTCGATTGCTGAACTGAAGGAACTTTCGCATGGTCAATTGCCTTTGCGTGACGGTGAACTTGATTTACACAAGCCATATATAGATGATGTGACTCTGGATTGTACTGAATGTGGAAAAGTTATGCGTCGTATTCCGGAAGTTTTGGACTGCTGGTTTGAAAGTGGCGCCATGCCGTACGCACAGCTCCATTATCCTTTTGAAAATAAACAGGAGTTTGAAGAGAATTTTCCGGCAAATTTTATTGCGGAGGGACTTGATCAGACTCGTGGATGGTTTTATACGCTTCATGTTTTGTCTTCGATTTTGTTTGATAAACCGGCGTTTAAAAATGTTATCGTGAACGGAATTTTGCTTGCTGCAGACGGGGAAAAACTTTCCAAGAGAAAGAAAAATTATCCGGATCCGAATGTTTTGTTTGAGACCAAGGGTGTGGACTCTACACGCATGTTCTTGTATTCCAGTACCGCTCCGCTTGCGGAGGATGTACGTTTTTCTGAAAAACACGTGGAAGAGATTGTGAAGAAATTTACGCTGACTTTGTGGAACACTTACAGCTTCTTTGTGACGTATGCCAACATTGACAAATGGCATCCTGAGAAAATGAAAAAGAACTTTGACCCAAGTCATAAACTCGATCAATGGATTTTGTCTGAGCTTCATCAGTTGATTCAGACTGTTACTGAAGAGATGGATGCATATAACCTGACAAAGGCTACCCGTCCCATGACTACCTTTGTCGATAATTTATCCAACTGGTACGTGCGCAGAAGTCGCCGCCGTTTCTGGAAATCCGAAAATGATGGAGATAAAGATGAGGCGTATCAGACGCTCTATACGGTTCTTGTTGAGTTCACAAAACTGTTAGCGCCATTCATGCCTTATGTTTCAGATACAATTTATACAAACTTAACAGGAGAAGCTTCTGTTCATATGGCGGATTGGCCAAAGGCGAAAAAAGCTTATATTCAGGAGAGTCTTAACCGTGAAAATTTCGTGGTGCGCCAGGTGGTAACACTTGGTCATGCCGTTCGTGATAAGGCCAATATTAAGGTTCGTCAGCCGCTTACGCTTGTTCAAATCGGGTTGCCGGCAAACTTGAGCTCAAAAATTGTTGAGGCTCAGAAAGCGGTAATATGTGAAGAGTTGAATGTTAAAGAATTGACCATCTTAAAAGATGCCGCTGAGTTTGTAACCCGCGTGGTGATTCCGAATGCCAAGGTTCTTGGACCTATCTATGGTGGAAAAGTTCAGGAGATTATCAAGAAAGCAAAAGCGGGTGAGTTTACCGTAGGTGAGGATGGATCAGTGACTGTTGCCGGTGAAGTACTGTCAGTTGGACAGTTTGAAATGGGCTTCCAGGGCAAGGCAGGTTTTGATGTCGCCAGTGCTGATGGTGTTTCGGTTGTTCTTGATACAACCATTACGGATGAACTGAAAAATGAAGGCTATGCCCGTGAAATTATTCGCGTGATCCAGGATTTACGTAAAGATGCTGATTATAAAGTTGATGACCGAATTTACATTTTTGTGGAAGCTGCTCAACCGATTGATGCGGCTGTCCTGGCGTTTGCCGATTACATCAAGCGTGAAACCCTGGCTCAGGAACTTCAGGATAAAGGAAGTTTTGAATGGGATAAGGAAAAAGAGTTGGATCTTGACGGGACTAAGGTGAGAGTAGCGGTGCGTAAGTGATTGTGTTAGAATCGGTTTAACAACTTCTTGTTTTTTCTATGATTAAAAAAATTGTTTTGGGGATTGCGCTGAATGGTTTGGCGCTTTATGTGGTGACGCTGTTTTTGACTGACATACAATATACTGGTGGTGTGAAGTTTTTTATTATTGGTGGTTTGACGATTGGTATTTTGAATACGTTTGTGAAACCTTTGATGAAATTGTTGTCATTTCCGATGATGATTATGACCATTGGGCTGTTCTCTATCGTGATTAACGCTATTATCTTCTGGTTGACCACCAAGGTCGTGAATGGTATAAATCTTGCTGATGTGTCCGTTGTGGTTGGCAGTCCCTGGACTTACGTAATTGCTGCCTTGTTCTTTGGCCTGGTAAACGGCGCAATTCACATGGTTATCCGCAATAAGTAAAACTTTCTTTTTTATGCATACAGCCCTCAAATATTTTCAGCTTATTATCTCTATCTTCCTGATTTTAGCCATTGTTATTCAGAGACGAGGCGCGGGTCTTTCTGAAAGCATGGGTGGATCCGGAACTATTTACACTACTAAACGCGGTGCGGAGAAAGTTGTTTTCAATGCAACCGTTATTTTGGCAGTGCTCTTTGTGCTTTCTGCACTTGCGTTTCTTTTTGTTAGCTAAAACTTCCCATGGCACGATTCTGGCAGGTTCTCCTGCGGGTCCTTCGTACCTACTCGATTGAGGAAAAGGTCATTAGTATTATTGCGGTGACTCTGGTATTGGTGAGCGTAGTCCACGGGGCTGTGGAAATTTTTAAGACTCCCGGTCTTTTTAGTGAGGGAGGTATTTATAGTGAAGGTATTGTGAACTCGCAGGGGGCACAGGTTATCTTGAACCCGGTGTTTTTTAATCTTTCAGATGCCAACCGTGATATTTCGAGTCTGATTTTTTCGGGACTTACCAAATATGATCCAAAAGTGAAAGCTTTTGTGCCCGATTTAGCTAATGTGACGATTAGTGAGGATAAAAAGACTTATAAATTTACGCTGAAGGATAATATTCAGTGGCATGACGGTCAGCCTCTTACTATTGATGATGTTTACTATACCTACCATGACGTTATTGAAAATCCTGATTTCCATAACCAGTCACTGCAGGCAAATTTTGCCGGTGTGGAGATTAAAAAGGTAGATGAGAAGAGTATTGAGTTTACTTTGAGTTCACCGAACTCATTTTTCATAACCAATACCAATGTTGGTATTTTGCCAAGACATCTTTTGGAAAATGTGGCAGTTGCAGATTTAGTTATGGATCCGTTTAATATAAAACCTGTCGGTACCGGACCTTACCGCGTTGATTCACCAATGGAAACTTTTAATGATGGTCGACAGCGTGTCATTCTTTCAGCGAATGATAAATTTTATGCGGAATTACCGAAGATTAAAAACATTCGTTTTAACGTCTACCCCGACAATGCTTCTTTGCTGAAGGAACAAAACGCAAATAATGTTATTACTAAGGTTCCCCGTGAAATTCAGGAAAGTCTGGAAATGTCTGGACGTTTTTCTTTCAAGAACTTTGAGCTACCTCAATATACGGCAGTTTTCTTTAATATGGACTCGCCGATTTTGAAAAAAGAAAAGGTAAGGCTGGCATTGTTGAAAGCGGTGGATAAAAGCCAACTTTTGGCTTTGTTTACCAGGAAAATTGCAGTAGATACGCCTTTGATGGAATTACAGCAAACCGACTGGATTTATAAACCAAATGTAGATGAAGCAAAAGGATCAATGTATGACGCAGGTTACAAACTTTCAAAGGAGGAAGGTGCTATTTATAGAAAAGATGCTGAAGGAAAAGATTTGGAAATAAGACTTTTGGCACGACAGTTTGAGGAGGGGACAACGCAGGCTGATGAAACGCAAAAAACCATCGATTTCCTTGTGAAATCCTGGGAGGTGATCGGTGTTAAAGTTACCGCTCAGATTGAACCAAAGAGTGTATTTGATGAAAAACTTCAGGCACGTGATTACGATATGATCCTTACTGGTCAAAGTATGGGATATAATTTTGACACGTACTCTTTCTGGCATTCAAGTCAGGCGCAGGCACAAGGATTGAATCTTTCAAATTATCGAAGTTTTGCCGTGGATAGTTTAATCGAGAGTATCCGTGACACATTTGATAATGATAAAAAGACTGAGCTTTTAACTCAGCTTGCCCGTGAGATCTCTTTGGATAATCCGGCTATTTTCCTTTACAGACCAAGCTATGTGTTTGGGACGGATGGTAAAGTGAAAAATATTGGACTTGAAAATTTGGCTTTCCAGGCTGATCGTTTTGCCCATGTAAGTGATTGGTGCATTAACTGTCCGGCAGGTAGCCAATCCTCTCTGGAGCAGTCGTCGTCTTCAATGCAGGTCTCAGTTGTAGAAATCCCAACTACACAGCAACAAGTTACTACTCAGCAGCCGGCTCCTGCGACGCAGCAGGTTTCAACTCAGGTTACTACGCAACAATAGATATGTCTGTTCTGTGGTGCGGGCAAGTGTGAAAGCTTTACTTTTTGTCTGTTTTCCACTATAAAAGTTAGGCAATTATTTCTAATTTAGTAGTTATGCAGGTCGTTTTCTTAAAAGACGTGGCAAAAGTGGCACGAAAAGGTGATGTGAAAAATGTTAAAAACGGTTATTTCAGTAATTATCTTTTTCCTAATAAGGTTGCTGTTATGGCTTCACCAGCAATGCTTAAACGTGTTGAGGCTCTCCGCAAACAGATGTTGTTGGAAAAGGCACGTGTAGCTGAACAAGCTCAGGAAATTAAAAACAAGCTTGAAGACAAGAAGTTCACACTTAAGCAGAAATCCAAGGGCGATAAGCTTTACGGATCTATCACTGAAAAGGACATTTGCGATGTTATCATGAAGGATGCAAAGATTGCTCTCTCAAAAGAGAACGTTGTTCTCTCAGGCCATATCAAGGTTGTTGGTAACTATGAAATTACCCTCAAACTTTCTGACGATATATCAGCTAAGGTACTTTTGGAGGTAAAAGGTGAAAAATAAAGGGAAAATTCTTGCTATAGACTTAGGACAAGCACACATCGGGTTGGCTCTCACCGACCCTGATCAGGTGCTTGTTTTTGGTAAGGGGACTTTGCGAGGTTTTAAGCGGCTGGAAGAGATATTTCAGGCGGTGAAAGAGCTGTGCGTGAAAGAGAAGGTGGTGCTGGTGGTTATGGGTTTACCTCTTGATGAAGAGGAAAATGCCACTTCACAGAGTGAACGGATACAGCGACTGGGCGCGCAATTGGAGGCGTTTTTAGGTGATATTCCGGTGCATTATGTGGATGAGTCTTTTACAAGCTATGAAGCAAGTGAGTTTTTGGCTTCCAGAGGCGTAAAAGGTTCAAATCGTAAGCCTCATGAAGATGAGATGGCTGCGGTGCAGATTCTGGAGCGCTATTTGAAGCACAAATAGCCTTAATTAAAAGCCGTTTTTAGGTTATAATAATAGAAGACTGTAGAACTCGTGTTTATGGACACATTATCGTTGATTTTGAACGGACTTATAGCCATTATTGGCTTTGTAGCATTCCGTGTTTTTTTGGAGAAATTTATTGCCGGCAGACAGGAGAAGCGTCGTCGCGGGCAAAAGATGATGACGTTGCAGATTCGCGTAGCGAAGGATAATGAAACCGGTCCAATAGTTGCGGAACAAATGTTTTCGACTATTCACAGTATCGCGAAGCATTTTAGTTTTTGGGATCGTTTAAGCGGTAAGTCACAAGATCAGGTAAGTTTTGAAATTGCTAATGTGGACAGGAACATTAAGTTTTATGTTCATTTTCCTGAGAGGCTTAGAAATTTGGTCGAAGGACAGATTTACGCGCAGTATGCCAATGCGGAAATTGTTGATGTCCCTGATTATTCTGCCGCAAGGTCTGCTGAGGTTCTTATTCCAAAAGATAAAGATACGGCTGAAGGTCGCGAATCAAAAGCTTTGGTACCAGTGAATGCATTGAATAAAAAAGGGGAGAAGGATAGTTTTGTTATTAAAGATTTCCAGAATGCAGTCGGTGTGGAACTCGGTCTTGGTGAACCTGATGTTTTTCCAATTAAGCGTTATCCTCAGTTTGAGGATAAGAAATCCAAAGTGGCGTTAGATCCCTTGGCGGCTATTACTTCAACGCTGTCCAAGTTCAATCATCCGGATGAACAAGCTTGGATTCAGTTGGTGGTACGACCATTGGAAGATAAATGGCGTCTGGTTTTTACCAAGTGCATTCGTATGCTCAGTAAAGGCATGTATATGCATATTGAGTCTTTGCAGAAGATGCATGCCCGTGCCTATATCACTAGAAATCGTGTTACCCGTATTATATTTTTCCCGGTTTATTGGCTTTTTGCTTTACAATCCTTCAAAGGTGGAGGTGTGAACCTGGAACATCCGGTGCATAGTGAAAGTGAGATTGAGGAACAGACTTCACGTACACACGATAAGGAAACCAGTACTATTGCTGCCATCGATAAAGTAGGTAAGTTGATGTATGAGGTTACTGCCCGCATTGTTTACATCCCCCGTATACCAGATAAAGAAGTGGCCATGGCAAAACTCCGTGAAATTGCCGGTTCTTTTAAGCAGTTTAATATTCCTCATTTAAATGGATTTGAGATTGAAGAAACTCTTCATGGTGAAGAGGCGATTGAGAGTTATCACCGTCGTGATATGAAGAAGAGTTTTATTTTGAATGTTGAGGAACTTGCCACTATTTGGCATTTACCAAATACAACCGTTACCACTCCAAATATTTATTGGGTTCGTTCAAAACGTGTAGAACCGCCGATTGATCTTCCATTACCGGGAAGTGTTCCGGAAGAGGATTTGACGATCTTGGGTCGTACAAATTTCCGCTCGTCCAATCAGACGTTTGGTATTAAGACACTGGACCGCCGCCGTCATATTTACATCATCGGTAAGACAGGTATGGGAAAGTCTACTTTGCTTGAAAATATGATTTTTTCAGATATCCAGGCGGGCCGAGGGTTGGCAGTTGTTGATCCGCACGGAGATTTGGCGGATGCGGTTTTGAATTTTGTTCCGGCACGCCGTACCAACGATGTTGTTTTGTTTGACCCGTCGGATCGTGATTTCCCTGTGGCGTTTAACATGCTGGAAAATATTGATCCTTCCTTGAATACTATTGTGTGTTCGGGCCTTGTTGGAATTTTTAAAAAGATTTATGCGGAAAGCTGGGGTCCACGTTTGGAACATATTTTGCGTAATACGATTCTTTCACTTCTTGAGTATCCAAATACCACAATGCTTGGTATTCCCCGCATTTTGCAGGATAAAGACTTTAGAGCGCGTGTGATTCGGAAGATCTCTGATCCGATTGTTAAAAGTTTCTGGGTGAATGAGTTTGAAAAAATGGATCCAAAGAATCGCGTGGAGGCTATCTCTCCAATTTTGAATAAAGTTGGTCAGTTTTTATCTTCTCCAATTATTCGTAATATTCTTGGACAGCCGCAGAGTGCCATAGATTTGCGCTTTGCCATGGATCATAAAAAGATCGTTATTGTAAATCTTTCCAAAGGTAAAATTGGTGAAGATACTTCGTCACTGCTCGGTTCCATGATGATTACCAAGTTTCAGTTGGATGCTATGAGTCGTGCCAATATCCCTGAAAAAGATCGTACGGATTTCTATTTGTATGTTGATGAGTTCCAGAACTTTGCTACCGACTCTTTTGCGACAATTTTGTCCGAGGCTCGTAAATATAAACTGAACTTAACCATGGCAAACCAGTATATTGCCCAGATGCCTGAAGAGGTTCGTGATGCGGTGTTTGGTAACGTGGGTAGTATTTTGTCTTTTCAGGTGGGTTTTGATGATGCTGAATATTTGTCTTCACAGTATGGTGAAGAGGTGCTGCCTCCTGACCTTGTTTCTTTGAATAAATATACGGCGTATACGCGTTTATTGGTTGATGGTATGCCTACCAAAACTTTCTCTTTGGATACGCTGGCTCCGCCTCAATTTGAGCCGGAAGAAGGTCGCCGTGAAAAAGTTATTCGTATGTCCCGTGAAAGATATGCCAGCCGTCGTGAAGTGGTTGAAGATAAGATTCGTCGCTGGCATGAAAATGCTTCGGCAGAAGAGTTACCTATGGGTAAAAAGGCTGAAATTGATACGGCTCCGGAAAAGAAAGAGTTACCCCCACCAGGATCTGCTCCGACAGCTATACCAGAAAAAAGGCAGACACCGTCTGCACCAAAAGTTCAGCAAAAACAACAATCTTCAAAACCAACTCATAAACCTAAGAAATAATGGAACCTATTGTTACTCATAACGCTCCGGCCGCGATCGGCCCATATAGTCAGGCTGTAAAAGTGAACGGGTTTGTTTATTGTTCGGGGCAAATTCCTTTACGTCCGGATGGGAGTCAGGTTGATGGAAATATTACAGAGCAGACTACTCAGGTTTTGAAAAATTTGCAGGCGGTTCTTCAGGAGGCCGGAAGTGGTTTTGATAAAGTTGTGAAAGTAACGGTGTATTTGAAAGATATGAAAATGTTTCAGGAGTTTAACGAGGTGTATGGAACTTTTTTTGGTCAGCACAAACCTGCACGGGCAACGGTTGGTGTGAATGAGCTCCCCAAAGGCGCACTGGTGGAAATTGAGTGTGTGGCCGTAACTGAATAACGTTTTACAAAAAAAATCTGGTGTACGTTTCAAAATAAAAGGTATGCCGAAAAACACAATACATTCAAAACAGCGATATTTAATCATGTGCGTCCGTTGCGGCAAAACGGTGGACGAACGGCATGATCAAACGCTTTGTGGTGCCTGCGGCGGCCCTCTTGATCTGGCCTGGAACTACGCGAACTTGAAAGACTGGATGCCCGATTCCACCATTGAAGGAGCCGTTATGCGGTACGCGGCGCTTTTGCCCATACAAAAATTTGATACGAACCTGACTTTGCAAGAAGGGGATACTCCTTTGTATAAGTTGGAGAGTCTTGGGAAAAAATTGGGTTTACGAAATTTGTATGTGAAAAATGAAGGGGCGAATCCGACAGGTGTTTTTAAGGATCGTGGAACGTATGTTGAAGTTTTGAAAGCGAAAGAGCTGCGTGAAAAAGCTTTGATTGTGGCTTCTTCCGGCAATATGGCAGCTTCTTGTGCGGCTTATACTGCTAAAGCTCAAATGCCATGTTATGTGCTGGTGCCTGAAACTACACCCGTTGGGAAACTGGTACAGATGCTTGAGTATGGAGCCCATGTGGTAAAAATTACAGGTGAGTATTCGGATTGTGTGAGATTGGCTCAAAAACTGGCACCGCTCCATAATTTGTATTTGGCGGGGGATTTTGTTTTTCGTCGTGAAGGGCAAAAAACTTTGGCTTATGAACTTTGCGATGAGTTTCAACGCATGGAAAAGTTTTCCGGTAAAAAAATTGATGCTCCTGATGTGGTGATTGTCCCTATGGGAGCCGGGACTCATTTGGCTGGAATATGGAAAGGTTTTAAGGACTATTTCCAACTCGGATTCATTACCAAAATGCCGCGCATGATTGGCGTGCAGGCGGATGGGTCGGCTGTGATTGTTGAGGCTTTTGATAAGAACTTAACCAGATGCGGTACATGGAAAAAAACTTCGACGATCTGTTCTGCGGTTGCAGTCGCTGATCCGCTTGATGGCGATTTTGCTTTGCAGGCGGTTTATCAAACCGGTGGAACTATGCTTTCGATTTCCGATACAGAAACTTTGAAAGCACAGAAATTGCTGGCGGAGGTAGAGGCGCTTTTTGTTGAACCATCTTCGGCTCTTACGATTGCAGCTTTACCCCACTTGTTTGCAAGGAAATTGATAAAAAATGGAGAGAGGATCGTTTGTGTTGCTACCGGGAATGGCCTAAAAGATCCTCAAACTCCTTTGATGAGTTTACCTCAGCCGCCAATTTTAGCGGCGAATGAGGATGTTGTAAGCCGCTATTTGCAGCGAAAAATTGGTTGAAAGTTTATAAAAAGATGATAATCAATAATAGATTTTATTGACTCTTTTTTACGGTGGAACAATAATCGACCGTAATTTTTTTGAGTTATGCTGTCAGAAAATCATTATACGGATCTCGAAAGGGAAGCTTCTGATGTTGAACGGTTTCAGCATGAACAGACCAGCTATATTGCTGACATGCTCCCGCGAAAACATCAAATTTTGTGTATTGATAACAGCGGCGCGCCCACGATCACCGGAAAACCGAATAATCGAAATTTTACCGATCTGCCTCCAAGGTTACAGGAGCTGTTTCTTGCGGCTCAGAAAGGTAAATCGCGTCAGGGTGGTACAGCGCCGCTTTTTAGATCTATGCTTGGTTACGAGCCGGGCGATGATCGCTTTTGCGTTTGGCAACCGTATACCAGTCATGGAGTTGAATTTACAAACGATTTGAGTAGATTTATCGCTATTGTGGCAACTGGTTCCGGAGCCATGGCTACTGAGTATGGGGAAACACCCTGGATGCAGCAATTAGAGGTAGTGCTGGATGAACGCGAACAAAGGAGAATCCCTGCTCTTTTTGTTTGTTTTACCCATCAATTGGAAGCTCAACGAAATGGTGGAGATGTGAAATGGATTGAATCACCAGATGGTAAAAATGTGCGGGAGTTTGGTATTAGTACTGTCCAAGCAGCGCAGGGGAAAAATAGCAGTACTTTTTTCTCTCAACTTCCGGATGAGTTGGTAAATGCCGGCGTCACATTCGCAACATGTTGTCCAAATCCCTTCAACCGGAATGGTGACCTATTCAAATGATGTAAGTCGGGCTCAGGCTATTGCCTATGATAACTCCAACCTCTGGACTATTCAGAACCACCCGGAAGTTCTTGCCTCTACTCTTACATCTATACTTATGCTTCGCCATGAAACTATTGGCGAAGAGATGAATCAAGCCGGTGAGAAGTTGGCGGATCGACATTTTAGAGCTGGGAGTGTTGAAGCGCTGCGTGATCGTATTGTGGGGTCTGTTGATGTTATTAAAGAAACACGAGAGTCGGTTTTTCGGGCGTTTCAGGCGCAGGTGGTTGATTGTTTAAGACGATCTAAATAGGTAGAGTGTAGTTGGGTGGTGTAATAGAAATGTCATGATTGGTTTACACGTCTCTGGTGATTATGGTTCAGAGATGGAATATTGACAAATTTGCTGAATCATGGTTTAATGTCACCTTATTACTACACTCTTTATTATGTCTATGTCGGAAGGTACTAAAGATGATCAATTCGGCTTTTCAGATCTGAATGAAGCTCAACATGAACAACGGTTTGATGATGGGTTGATTGATGATGATATGACTCTGGTTGGTTTATTGCCACCGGCGGAAGAGGATCATTCGGGTATTGTTACCCTTTCTTCTCTTGAAATGGCGCGACGTGCGGAAGAGGAGAAAATCTTAAAGGAAAAAGAGGATGCGGAAATGGCTGCTTTTATTAAGGAGCAAAAGGCACTGCATGATCTCTATACCCGCCTTTTAGAAACTACGAATTTGTTTACGGAGCCTTTGGTGGTTCGAAAGAAAGATGCTGAATCTGTTGCTACGGTTACATCTCCCGAGCAGACAGAGTCTCCGAACGAGACCGATGTTTTGGCGAATTCTGACAATTTACGATTGTGGCTGAGCGTTTTTATGAATCAGGCAAAGGAGACTTTGCTTGAGAGCCAAATTTCTGCTCGTAGTAACTTGGTGAAATTGATTGACGGTCTTGCGTTGGAGTTTGATACGATTCTTACTTTTGGCTGGCGTCATAACACATTAGATTCAGAAATTGTGAAAACCAAACTTGGTAATTTAACCCGTGTGCTTACCAATTTGAGTACGGCAATTTTGACGCATAGAAACGAGCATATGAAATGGGAAGAGTTTGACGCTTATATCCCAGAGCTTCTTGGGGTTGTATCTGTTGATTTTCATGATCTTACCGATTTGGAGCTCGAGCTTGCCTCTGGAAGCACTCATGACGAAATCATGGCCGCTCTGCCGGAAGTGAAAGCTAAAATGGATAACCCGGCTCCACACAAACAGGCGAAACTTGATAAGTATGCTGAAGGTGGATTGAGTGTTTATGGGATCAACGAAGAAAAAGCTGCATATTTGGAAATGCAAAAGGTTCTGCGTAAGTTGAAGCGTACTGGTCCTAAAAAAGTAGAGTAAGTTTCTAGCGACGTTTCTTGGTAACGGGACGGCGCGATACTTTTCTTACAACTTTACTTCCACCATTGGATAAAGGTTTTTTCGCAGGTGTAGCCTTTTCAAAAATAATTTCAACTCCCGGAAGTTTGTTTCCTTCAAGGAACTCCAGCATAGCACCGCCGCCTGTTGAAACGTGAGTAAAGCTTTTTTCGCTGATGCCAAAGTGCTTGAGAGCGTCTACGGTGTCTCCACCGCCGATGATAGTTTTACATTTTTTGGCCTTGGCCAGAGTTTGGGCAATAATTTTTGTTCCCATGCCAAAAGGTTTTTTTTCAAACAGTCCAATTGGGCCATTCCAAACTATGGTTTTAGATTTTTTTATGGCATCGACGAACTTTACCAGGGTCTTTGTTCCGACATCGAGAATTTTCATATCACCCATGACATCTTCCACAGGAAGATCAAGAGTTTTGGCCGTGTCGGAAATTTCATCAGCAACGATTGCGTCGGTTGGAATGATGAATTTGTCCTGGAGGACTTCTGCTGCGAGCATGATTTCCTGCGCTACCGGAACTTTATCTTTTTCATAAAGAGATTGACCAATGTCGTACCCTTCTGCGGCTAGGAATGTGTTGGCTAATCCACCGCCAATCAGGAAATAATCCGCAGTTGGTAAGAAATTAGTGATAAGTCCAATTTTGGTGTCGATCTTTGCTCCACCAATAATAATGGTTAATGGGTGGACGGTTTTTTTCATGAGTTCGGTAAGAGTTTTTACCTCTTTTTCCATGAGGAGTCCTGCGTATGCGGGAAGATACTTTGCTACGCCGTAGGTTGAGGCGTGAGCTCTATGTGCTGTTCCAAAGGAGTCTACTACATAGATGTCGGCTAAAGCGGCCAGTTTTTTTGAGAACTGCGCATCACATTTTTCTTCCTCCTTATAAAAACGGGTATTTTCTAGAAAAACGATATCGCCCGGTTTCATTTGTGATACGGCTTTTACAACTTTAGGTCCTACGCATTCGTCCATTTTCAGAACCGGCTTTTTCAGGAGCTTACTCAGGTGTTTTGCCACTGAGTCCATTTTGAGATCTTTCACTTTTTTTCCATCAGGACGGCCGAGATGTGACATGATGACGATTTTTGCTTTCTTGCTGAGGAGATATTTAATAGTTGGGAGTGTCGCCAGAATACGACTGTCGTCCAGAATTTGGCCTTTTTCTACCGGTACATTGAAATCTACGCGAATGAGGACACGTTTATTTGCTACCGGGGCTTTTTTGAGTGTGCGGATATTCATGAGAATTGAGAATAAATTTGTTTTATATATTGTACCTTATTTGCTTCTTGAAGAAAACCTGATTATTGACTCAATTTGTTAAATGATTTATAATTATATTTACTGTTATTATCTTGTTTATGCCAGAAAATGGCGAAAAGCATTTAGATGCAAGAGAAGGATTGCCTGAACATTTATGTTTTGAGGATGGGTTAGTAGAAGCGGTTGATCGTGTGCAACAGTTGCTGGCTACTCAGGATGTTGTTGTAGTTGGCCTTGATGGGTCTGATGTGAATGTTGGGAAATCAACACTCTTAACAGAACTTTCTTTACGATTGGATAGACTTCGTATTCCGGTAACAACGGCTTCGTTTACTGAGGGGATTCCGGACGTGGCTAGTGTTTTGAAATTAAAGCAGGAGGTTTACAATACAAATAAATCGGTTTTTATTATTGAACATACAGGTCTGGGGATTTTTCTTACTGAACGTGCTCTCAAAATGTTGAAGGCAAATCGAAATGCTGAACTTGAAAAAGCCATGCAAATAATTGGTATTCAAAAGTCTCAAATTGATTTGTTTGTTTCTATTTACGCACCAAAAAGACCTTTTGTAAGAGCAAATGATCCGAGTTCGTATCCGCTTGGTGATATTGTTATTTGTAATGAAAAGGCTGTTGATAAGCCACGTGCGCCCACTCGCTAAAATTTTTATTTGCCGCGTTTTTTCGATTGTAGATCTTTTTTGAGGAGTGCCATTTCAACCGCGGTTTGTGCATATTCCTGGCCTTTGTTGAGTTTATTTTTTTGAACTCTCTCTACAGCCTGGTTTTCCGTGAATGCTGTAATGACTCCAAATACTACCGGTGTTTGTGTTTCCAGAGATACATTCATCAAACCCCGATGAGTTTCTGTACAAACATGATCGTAATGACTGGTGTCACCTTTGATAACTATGCCCAAAGCTATGATGGCGTCAGGTTTCTGTTTTTTTGTTATAAGTTTTGCGGTGATCGGTAACTCCAGTGCCCCCGGGACGCGGGTAACCAGAATGTTTTTTGTTGGAACCTTAAGCTTGTTCAGTGTTTCCAGGGTATTTTGTAGAAGCGTGTTTCCCAGAGAATCGTTAAATCTGCTGAAAACAATGCTAATTTTCAGATCTTTTCCGTTAAGCTCTTTCTTGGAGCTGTCTTTGTTAATACGCATAAATAGCGAATATATTAGATGAAATTTCTTTCTTTTAAATAACTATATTTAATCTCTTTTTCTTTTCCTTCAAGCAGGCGGTCTAGGTAACGGGCAATCAAATCGATTTCAATGTTCACGACTGATCCTTCTTTTAATAGTGAAAGATTCGTGTTGTTGATGGTTTCAGGTATTAAGGAAACTTCAAAATAATCGTCACCCAGATATGAAATAGTCAGACTTGTCCCATTGATTGTTACACTCCCTTTAAGTGCAAAATATCGTGATTGATCAATCGGGAAGTTGATTCCAAGAATTAAGGAATCCCCATCTTTTTGCATGGATTTTACTGTGCTGGTGAAATCCACATGCCCTTGAACCATGTGGCCGTCCAGCGTGTCGCCGATTTTTACCGGACTTTCCAGGTTTATCTTTGCGCCTTCAATGTAGGTATTGATAATGGTTTTTTTTAGAGATTCGGGAATTGCTTCCACAGTAAACGTTTCAGGGGTGAGCACTGTCACAGTGAGACATGCACCATCTACGGCTATGGAGTCGCCGATTTTTTTTGGACTATTGCTGAGAATTTTTGGAGCATGGATTGTTAATCTGCTGAGTCCTTCCAGTTTTTCAATTTTTTGGATTGTGCCGAGTTCCTGAATAATTCCGGTGAACATACATTTGAGCTGTTAGTGCCCTAAAGTTTTACTCCATGGGTTTTGGAATGTCAATGGCTTATTAGAGCCAAAAATAGCTTGTGTAATTTATGCATCCAGAAGTGTGGATGTCATTAAAAATAATTTAGAACCATGGGCTATTTTGCAGTTACGTATTTCTTAACCAATTTTGATATGCGTAGTTTAAACCGTGTTGCCCTGATGGGGCATTTAGCAGCCGACCCAGAAGTGAAGATCACTTCGGGCGGTAACTCTCTTACTCGTTTCCGTCTGGCCACCAATCGTGACTGGAAAAACTCTGACGGTGAACGTCATGAGGAAACCGATTATCACCGTATTGTAGCCTGGCGTAAGCTGGCTGAGATTTGCGGGAAGCACTTGAGAAAAGGGGCGGGCATTTATCTTGAAGGCAAGCTTACCAATCATAAGTATCAGTCTGCGGATGGTACAGAACGTATTGCAACAGAGATTGTTGCAGATGTTGTAAACTTTATTTCGCTCAAAAAAAGTGCTGACAGCAATCAAGATGAGGTAACACTCATTGAGGTACAACCGGAACAATAAAATCTGATTTTTGTACGTTATCATACTTTCACCCCGCATAAGTTGTTGCTTGTGCGGGGGCATTTTGAGTACAATCTAGGTGATATGCAAATGAGTGTAGTTATTCCGACTTTCAACCGTTCCAGAATCCTGAGGGATTGTCTGGAGGCTTTGGAAAATCAGGATTTGCCTGCGAAAAACTTTGAAGTGATTGTTGTTGATGATGGAAGTAAGGATACGACTAAAGCTGTTGTTGCATCTTTTGCTAAAAGAAAACAGAACTTTATTTATCTTCATCAGCAAAATCAGGGACAGGGGATTGCCCGTAACTATGGAGTTCAAAAGGCGCGTGGTGAAATTGTTGTTTTGATTGGTGACGATATCATTGTCGCACCGAATTTTCTTACTGAGCATTTGCGTTTTCATTTGCGCAACCCACAAGAAAACCAGGCAGTTCTTGGTTTTACCGCCTGGCATCCGAAACTCACACTTACTCCCTACATGAACTGGCTTACGAACGGATCATCGGTAATGGGGAAATTTGGGGGGCATCAGTTTGCCTATGAGAAACTTAAAGGAAAAATTGAGGCGGATTATAATTTTTTTTATACATCCAATATTTCGCTCAAAAAAACTCTGCTTGAGAAATTTCCGTTCGACCCTGAATTTTCAAAATATGGTTGGGAAGATATAGAGCTGGGTTACAGACTGCATAAACGCGTAGGACTTAAACTTTACTATAATGCTCAGGCGGTTGGTTATCATGACCATGCCATGACGGAAGACAGTTTATCCGGGCGCATGAAGGCGATTGGTGCTTCGGCTCACGTTTTTCATAAAAAATATCCGGAGCTTCAGAAAGTTCCACCGCTTTCCAAGCAGTTTGTGTTTTGGTTACTTTCAAATCCGGTCAGTATTTTTGTACTGAAATTTTTGCGTAATTTGTCTCAGGGAAAGTGGACAGCTCTTTATTACTACGCTCTTTCCAAAAAGTACTTTTTGGAAGGTTTGTATTCGCAGGGGAAATAGCTGGCCAGCGTGTCTAATAATTTTCCTGCTTCACTTTCGGGCGTTTTTTTTCTATACTGATGAAAGTTTCATCTGACTTGCATGCGAAATACTCAAAATAAATTCTCAATAAACATGAAATTTGTAGCCACAGCCCTGTTGGGTGTGATTTTAACGTCACTTCTTTCAGGTTGTATTGCCAAGGAGCAACCGCAGAAAATAGAGAAGGCGGAAAACATTACTTTGGTTTACTACAAGCTTTTTGACGATGAAGATGTTATGCGTCCGATTATTCAACAGTATCAGGCGTCACATACGAATGTTGATATTATTTATAAAAAATTTACGGATCCTGTTGAGTACGAGAATTTGATTATAAATGAGTTGGCCGAGGGAGAAGGTCCGGATATTTTCTCAATGCCAAATTCCTGGTTTTTGAGAAACACCAGAAAGGTTTCACCAATGCCGGCTGAAGCCATGCAGATTTCTGATTTTGACGAAACATTTGTAACTGTTGCGCAGAACGATTTAATTCTTCGTGATCCTGCCGACGGTCAGGATAAAATTTTTGGTATTCCGTTTAGTGTTGATACTTTGGCTTTGTATTTCAATAAATCCCAATACAACGACAAAATACCTTCACAGGGGAGACCTGCGGCAACGTGGGAGGGTTTGAAAGAGGATGTTTATAAACTGACCAAAAAAGATAACAGTTTTGAGCGTTTTGAAGTTGCTGGTGTGGCCATGGGCAGGTCAGACAACGTTGCCCGTGCTATCGATATTTTATATATGCTGATGTTGCAGTATAACGTTGATTTTTATAACGCCAATTATTCTCAGGCGCAATTCACGAAGCAGAAAGCGGTTAGCACCACGGGTATTGGTTTGAACCCGGCGGCGGAAGCTTTGAAACTGTACTCAAGTTTTGCTCTTCCTACGAATAAAAATTATTCCTGGAATGCATATCTTTCTGATTCTAAATCTGCGGTTAAGGAGATGGACACTTTTGCCCGGGGAAAGGTCAGTATGATTTTTGGATATTCATATTTATATGATCAGATAGTGGCGCAGGTTACTGATTTAAAAGATAAAGGTGTCAGCACTATCGATACGAAAGATATTGGAGTTTCGATTGTCCCACAGGTGAACGATCCAAAAACTTCTACCGAAAAGCGTGTCGCTTTTGCTAACTACTATGCGGAAACCGTGAGCCGTACTTCAAAAAATCCTGCGGCGGCATGGGATTTTCTCCTCTTTGCTTCTTCAAAAGAGAACCTTCAGTATTATAATGAAAAAACACACAGGCCAACCAGTCGTCGTGACATGATTGAAGATCAAATGAAGGATCCTATCTATGGAGTTTTTGCTGAACAGATTGGATTTGCCGAAAGTCTGCAGGTTTATGATGCGGCTCGTTACCAATTGATTTTTAGTCAGGCCATAGATTCTGTTCTGGCCACTGTTGCACCAACGGAAGCCATGCGAACAGCGGAAGGTCAAATTAACACTTTGTTACCTAAAGACGGATTGATTCCGCCAGCGCCAAAGGAAACTTCTTCAACCGATTCAAAGACCACACAACAGTAGTTTTATGAAAAGTTTCTCATTGCATGCATATATTGCGTGGTTCAAGCGTGAACCATTGAAAAATGCTGCAAAGTTACTTTTGTTGCTTTCGATTTTTTGTTTTCCTTTTCAAATTCGGACGTTAATTTTTTCACCGGATCTTTTTTTGAGTGGAAATTTTAATCCTTTTACTGCTGTTTTTCTTTCTTTCAACAACCTGATTGTTCTTTTGGCAGGTCTTTTATACGGTTTTTGGATTTTAAAAAAAAGATTGTTTCTCAAAAAAAATGAGAGGGATTTTTTTTGGTGGTGGGGTGCTTTTGGAGCAGTGATACTCCTGGTATCTTTTTGGTCATTTAACTCGCAGGTGCATTGGTATACCGCTCTGCATTGGGGTATTATTTTTGTCTGGTTTATTTTGTTGGTAAGTGATTTGTTGTCATGGAGAGTGAAGCTTCAATGTTTTATTGGTTCAATGGTTTTTCAGTCTGTAATTGGGTTTGCTCAGTTAGCGCTTCAGTCATCTGTTGGACTTGGAAAATTGGGTGAACCTTTAATGAACTCAAATGTCCCGGGCATTGCGAAAATTGATTGGCAGGGGCTTAAATTTATCCGGCCTTACGGAACGTTTCCGCATACGAATGTTTTGGCCGGGTCTATTGTTTTTGCTCTATTTGCCTGTATGTATCTGTATCAGAAATCGCTTAAATCTATTCTGATCTGTACTTTATTTTTTGGCTCTGCGCTTATTCTTACTTTTTCCCGTAGCGCCTGGTTGGGCTTTTTAATAGCGCTTATTTTTAGTTTGGTGTTTACCCGGGTAAGGCATAAATTGGTGGTATTTGCTTCATTGGTTTTTGTGTTTTGTGGGATTTTGTTTACTCAATTTCAGGGGCCGCTGGTTCAGCGTATTTTGGGAAACGACGGACAGTCATCGCTAGAGAGGGAACTCTATATGAACATCAGCAAAGAGATGATCTTGCAGCATCCGTTGGGTGTGGGACTCGGAAATTTTACCTTGATGATGCAGGATTTTACTCAACAAAAATTGGCTCCATGGGTTATTCAGCCAGTGCATAACGTCTATATGCTGGCGATGAATGAACTGGGCGTTCAGGGTCTTGTGCTATTTCTTTTGATGGCGGGAAATTTTGTTTTTATAGTTATTCATGAGCGAAAAGATCATCAACTTGAGAGTAGCGGCGCACTTTCAAAAAAAGGGCTAAACTTTAGTATAACCTCATTAAAAATTGCTCTCTTGTTTACTTTCCTGGTGATCGGTCTTTTTGACCATTACTTTTTTACGTTGGAGCAGGGGCAGTTTCTGTTTATTTTTCTGATGGCTTTTCTTTGTTACACTGAGAAAAAGGATGCGTTGCCGCGCATGAAGTCCTGAATTGATGTGGCGTTTTTCCCTTCCAACTGGACTTTTTGAAGCCAAAGAGCACCCTTTTGGGTTTGAATTCCAAGGGTTGGTTTTCCCTGATCGTCTTTGCCGCCCAAAATATCGCCCGGTTTTGCTGCGTTGCTGGTGGGATCTGCTACAGCTTCCAATACCCTGAGTCTTTTATCTTTCACTAGTAGGTAGCATGATGGCCATGGTGTATAAGCGCGTATTTTATTGATGATTTGCTCGGCACTTTCTTTATACACATCTATTAGCCCATCTTCCTTGCGAATTTTGTGACAGAATGTGGCGTTTGTATGATTTTGGGGAATGGCGCTGATTGTTTCATCAACCAGATTTCTGAGTAAATCAGGGAAGAGGATTGCCCCAAGAGCACTTAACTTTTGACGTAATGTGACAGATGTGTCCGTAGGTTCGATGATCTGCCTTTGAATCAATAATATGTCTCCGGCGTCCAACTCGGGCGTCATCTTTATAAATGTAATCCCTGTTTGGGTATCTCCATGAAGCAATGCTTCTTCCACCGGGGACGCACCCCTATATTGCGGAAGTAAAGATCCGTGCAGGTTTACGCATCCATATTTGGGTATATCCAGAATCTCCTGTGGCAGGATTTTGCCATAAGCCACAACCGCAAATACATCTGCGTCCAGCCCTTTCAATAAATCTACTATTTCCTGGTTATTGCGAAGGCTTTTTGGTTGGAGTACTGGAATCATGTCCAGTTCAGCCTGTTTTTTAACAGGAGGTGCTGTAAGTTCCTGCTTGCGTCCCACCGGCTTATCTTCCTGGGTTACGACAGCTACAACCTCTATATCTTCCGCTTCTGTAAGCGCTGCCAGGGGAGGAACTGCGAACTCCGGGGTGCCAAAATAAACAACTTTGATCTTTTCCATGTGGTTATTGTATCAAAAACTCTTGCGAAATGGAAAATGGTCGTCTACAATCCGTATCTAATACGGTCAAATACACCCATCGCGGCGCGAACTCAATACAAAACAGCCTGCCGATGTTAACAAAACTTATGGAAGATAAATTTCTTGAAGCAAAAAAACTGATTGATAAGGCGGATAAAATCCTGTCCATTTCGCATAAACGTCCCGATGGAGATACTTTGGGAGCCTCATGTGCTTTGTACCTCGGTCTTCAACAGTGGGGTAAAAAGGTTGATATGGCGTGCATAGATGAAATTCCGGATCGTTTTAAATTTCTGACCGACATGAATAAAGTTATTCATGAGTTCAATTTTCGTGATTACGATTTGATCATTGTTTCAGATGCCGGTGCTTCTTATATGACCCGCTATCATGAAATCTACCCGGATATTTTTAAAGGGGATGTTCCGGTAATCAATTTTGACCATCATTCTTCAAACGATAATTTTGGCACCTGTAACATTGTCAGTGTTCAAAGTGCTTCAGCTACCATTATCATTTATAAATTTCTCAAGTTTGTGGGTATTCCCATTACTCCGCAGATGGCAACAGCGTTACTTACCGGTATATATAATGACACCGGTAGTTTGATGCATTCCAATACTACGTTGGAAGTTTTTGAAATTTCCGGAAAGTTGATGGAATTGGGTGGACGCATTCATCAGGTTGCCAAAAATCTTTTCCGTACCAACCCAATTTCCACATTAAAACTTTGGGGTAAGGTTTTGGATAATGCCTATATAAATGATGAAGGTGTAACGGTTTCTGCGGTAACCTGGAAAGATTTTGAAGAATGTGATGCAGGTTCGGACGAAATTTCCGGCGTGATCGATTTATTAAATTCCGTCCCCGGTTCTAAATATGCCTGTTTATTAAACGAAGATCTTGGTGGAAAAATTAAAGGATCATTCCGTACTCAGCGTGAAGATGTTGATGTTGCGGCGCTGGCTGCGCAATTTGGTGGCGGAGGGCACAAAAAAGCCGCTGGATTTACTATGCCGGGCAGACTTCACCGTGAAGTTCATTGGAAAATAAATCCTGAACTTTCCGACGACCAGCTTCAACAAATTCCTGGATCAACTCAAATTCCGTTTTTACAAAAGTAGAAGGTTCTATATAATAGGCGAGATAACAATCTTTTATGGTCGTTTTTCGACGGATTCTCGCAGGCCTTCTGGTTTTCCTTTTTATCCTCAGTTCGTTACCCACATTCGCTGTTTATAGCGTTTCGAATACTTATTTGCGTCCCCAATTTTACAGCGGGAAAATAGTGCAGGGGACTTATGATTTTCTAGTTTCTTTTACGGCAAAAAATCTTCACACCGCCGATCCAATCATTGAGGAACACTTTACTGAAACCGATCTTAAACGTGAGATAGAAAAAGTATTTCCCCGTGAAATGTTTCAGGCAGTCGCGGATGATATGGCTGTACAGATGGAGAAGTTTCAAAAAGATCCCACTAAGCCGGTGACAATTTCCATGAAAAAGTTTCGTGATAGTTTGGTGACACTTTCGCATGGTCTTTCGTACCTTTTATTCGAGAGTTTCCCCAAATGTGATGAAGCGGTTTTTCCAGAATATAAGGAAAATGGTCTACCTACCTGTGTACCAGTGGGTGTTGAATATAATTTAATAGCAGCTCCTTTTTCCAGTCAGTTTGAGTCGGCGATTTATCAGTCTGTTCCGGAGCAAATTCAGCTGGACTTGGCTACCGCTACGGGTGGCGAAAATGGGGCAGCCCTGTGGTTGAAAAATTTCGATACCATTCGATTTATTTTGTATATTGTTTTGATCTGTTTGTTGATCGTTATTGCGTTTTTGATTTATAAACCTTTTTCGTTAATAGTTTTTTATGAAGGTTTTGCTTTTTTGATCAGCGGTGTTATGGGTTATTTTATGGCTTATGGACTTGGTACTATGCCTCAGTATCTTTTTGAACAGATCACGAAAGATGATCCATCAAAACAGACAGCTGAATTAGCCGCTTACCTGCAGTATCTTTTCGATTTTTTGATTGATGAGATGCAAAGAATTTCCTTAACTTTTTTGGCGTTGGGTGGAGTTCTGCTACTGGTGAGATTTTTCATGATCAGCCGCTACAGGTCTGAGCAAGTGTGATGACATAATTGTACGGCGCGTTGATCGCAGACGAAGATCTTTGCCCAAATTGTTAAAACGCACTATAATTTCCGAGAAGTTTTTTGAGTATCTATGACACACCACCGTTACCTCGCCATTATTTCTATTGCCGGCATATTGAGCTGGGTTGCCTGGACAGTTGTGATCAATAAACTTGATCCATTTGAGTCTACCGGACTCGCGCTCGGGCTTTTTTATTTGAGTCTTTTCTTTGCGCTTACCTGCACATTTACCGTAATCGGATTTTATTTCCGACTGTGGCTGAATCGAAATGAAATTTATTATAACCATATCAATATTGCTTTGCGTCAGGGGCTTTTTCTTACGTTAATCGCACTGGGTTGTCTGACGTTTCAATTATTGGGAGTGCTCACCTGGTGGTCGGGACTTTTGTTTATTGCCGCGATTACCGCTTTCGAATTTTATTTTATGGCAAGGGAGCAGGTGTAGAGTGTGCAGACTTTTTCCATGAGCAGCGTCACTGAATAGCCCAACGTTCAATTATGGAGGGACGGTTACTTTTTGTCAGTTCGCGCTTTCCCTTTTTGAAAGCGGATTTGATTGTTTTGCCAGTTGATAGTGGATTAGGTCTGCACGTGCAGACGCAATTTGTAATGAAATTTAATTTTGGATAGGAGAAAGAGCGCCGTTGTACCTTGTGGGTATTCCGGCGCTCATTCTCTCTGCCTTCGCGATCTTGTGTCCGGGTGTTCCTGAGGCCAGGATCACCACGGGGTTGCGGCCATCGCCACTTGCGCATCATCTGCGCTGGGGGGACGCCGCTCGGCCAGGGGCACATCACTCGGCCTTGGCTTCTTTGGCGCGGAGCCAGTCGCTGTAGTTGGCCATGAGCGTGGCCGTGTTGCTCTCGATCTTGGCCAGGCGACCATCGAGCTTGCCCATGTCCTCCTCGTAGCGCTTGACCGTCAAGTAGCCGCCGTCGGGGACGGGGGCCGGCTTGTAGGTGGTGATGTAGCGGACGGTCTGGGCGGTGGGCTGGCCGCGGTCGTCGACGAGCGCGCCGATGGTGAACAGGGCGTCGCCCGGGATGGCCGTGGTGGTCTCGCCGTCCTTGTAACGGCCAGCGAGCTTCAACTGGTCCAGCGTGGCGTACTTGAGCGTGCCGGCGTTGGCCGCGGCGACCTTGGAGAGATCGAGGATGCGGTACCAGCAGGTGCCCGTGGAGGGGCAGACGCTGGAGGCGATGAGGAGATCCTCACGCCCGCGAACCGCGAACTTCTCGAAGCTCACCTGGGTGGCGCCATCGACGACGCACGGATCCACCACGACGGTCTTGCCGTCCTTGGTGAACCGCACGAACGACTTCACGACTCCGCCGAAGGCGTCCTTGACGAGCGACTGCCCGCAGAGATCCTGCAGCGTGCCGAGCTGCTGGGCCTTGGGCGCCGACGGCGACGTCGTGCCCGGGGGCGGCGACGTCGCCATGCCCGGGGGCGGGGACGCCGAACCCGTGAGAGCGGGATCGGGGCCGATGGGGGCGTCCTTGCCGCAGGCGGTGAGGCCGGCGGTGACGATGAGCGAAACGAGCGCGGAACGAAACGTGGCGTTGTACATTGTGATGAACCTGAACCTTCCTGACCTTAGAGGTCAATGGGGACCGAACGATGGGTTATGGAACGAGACTGGGAACGTGCATTTGTGATGCACGTTGACACTGCTTTGGGCGCATGCCCGGGTGTGTGTGAACCCTCACTCTTCAACCTTGAAGAGCTGAGTCTGACTGTTCTGGACTATTGATTTTGGTTGATTAAACATATCAATTGCTCATGATAATGTCCCCAAAAAAATCAGGCTTAGCTCCTCAAAGGAGAGTATTTGTGATTTGATCGCGAAGCAGAGAGTATATCTACCTAAGACATGGCTTTCTCAGTAGTACTGGAAAACCCTGAATCAAAGGCAGGTAGCTCTCTGCTTACGTAGCTGATTTTCAAGGTGCAAACACATCTTTGGCACATTTATAGCCAAAGGAGGGTAATCTTAACGCCAAATTGCTTATTTGTCAAGCTGTCGGAGGCTTGATCTCAGCACCGTAGCGAAAACTACCATCTTACTTGAAGACGGTTTCGTCCCTGATATTACAATGAAATATCACTAATTTTAATAGGTTGGATCCGGTATGGCAGAAAGTTTGTTGAGTGGCCAAAGAATCAGCCAGGCTTTCCCTTCAATATGATCCATGGTGAGGAAAGAGCTTTCGTTTTCACCCTTACAAATTTCGCCACCGGCTTTTTCTTTAAAACAGCTTCGGGCATCGGAACTGGCTACGCGGTTATCTCCCAGGGCAAAGTACTGATCTTTTGGTACTTCAAAAAGGGTTAAATCGTCACGATATGGGTGAGTGTTTCCTGAATTTATGCTGTTTAAATATGTTTCCTTGAGTTCGAACCCTTCCGGATGTTCTTCATTGAAAATGTATATTTTGCCATTTTTCAGTTGAACTGTGTCGCCGGGTACACCTATAACTCGTTTGATAAAGAACTCATCGGTTGTTTGGGGTGGATGGAAAACAATGATGTCACCACGTTTTGGTAGTCCCACCTGCCATCCCAGGAAGTTTTGATAACCGAATTTATTTACGATCAGATATTCACCGTAACTGCGTTGGCACACTCCATCCACATTGTTAAGCGTGTCACACATGGAAGGTCCGAATACCTGGAAAGGGGATATAACAAAGGTTCTGATCAAAAAGACCAATCCGACTATTATGACGATATTCAGTAAAAGATCTAATGAAAAGGCCAAATATTCACGATTTTGCGCGTTGATCATCTTTTTCTTGCTGGTGACGCGCGGTTTAGATTCGCTTTCTGATGTTTGATTGACTGGTTGAGTTTCTGCTATTTCACCTGGGTTTTGTTCGTCTGGGAAATTCATCTGGTGTGGCTCAAAAAAATGTACAAAGCAAATTAAATTCTACCCGTTTTTCCCTTTGTTTACAAGAGAAGCTCGTGATACAATTTATGTGATATGTATCTGTCGACTTTCTTTTTTGCGCCATATCTTGAACAGGGTGAAAAGGTTCTTCATGTCTTTCACCGGCATCCGTTTGTCATGTTTCAGGATCTTTTTAGAATCAGCTTTTTCGGTATAGCAATTCCGGCTTTTTTGTATTATTTATTTCCCCAGTTTGTACTGTTTTTTGCCATTTGGGTGGTGGTGAGTCTTATTCGTATAATGTATGTGTTTTTTAACTGGTATCATGATGCCTTGTTGGCCACAAATGTGAGTTTGATTGCCGTACAGTGGAACGGTTTTTTTGATCGTACTTCCAGTAGGCTTGAGTATCAGAATATTGATGGAACTTCATGTGAAATCCGTGGATTTAGGCGCACCATTTTTAACTATGGTCATGTAACTATTTCTGGGAGTACGACTTTGACTTTAAAGGATGCCGTTAATCCGAAAAAAATTGAGCGTAAGGTGATGCAGGAGCAGGAACACTATATGCATAACCTTCATATGAGCGACAGTAATGCCATTAAGACGTTGTTAACAGATGTGGTTCGAAGGCACGCTGAAACTAAACCGGCGCCTGAAGCTGATTAATTTTTATGAATTTTGGTCTGGATTTCAATTGGACGGTCATTATTGTTTTATTTTTGCTCTTTGATGCGTTTGTTTTGTGGTATGTGTTTGTTAAAAAGCGCAAAAACAAAATTCCGGAACAGAAGCGAATGTATTATTTAAAAATTTGGAGATCTCTCGGCCAAAAATCCCACAAGGAGGCCATTATGGAGGCTGATAAGATTTTGGATAAGCTATTGGAGCACAGGGGATACAGCGGTTCACTGGGGGATAAACTGAAAAGGGCTGATGCGATATTCACTGATGTGAATTCGGTTTGGGAAGCGCATAAGCTTCGCAATAGACTTGCTCATGAACTGGGCTTTCATGTTTCACCGGAGATGGCAAAACGCGCACTGAAATCTTTTGAAAAAGCTTATAAAGACCTAGGACTATTTTCGTAAATTTTTTGTATATGAAGCCTTTTGTCCTTGGTATAGCCGGTTTTATCGGCTCGGGAAAAACCACAGCTGGAGATTATTTTCAGAATTTGGGAGCTGAGTTTGTTGATTCTGATGACATTGTAAATGAATTGTATCAACCCAATAACGATGGTTGGCTGAAGATTATGAACTATTTTGGCCGTGATTTTTTGCTGGCGGGGAATCAAATCAATAGACGCAAACTGGCTAAATTTGTTTTTCAGCATCCCGGTAAGTTACAAATTTTAAACCACATGATTCATCCATTGGTTGCTCATGAGGTTATGAAAATCATTGACCACTGCGAAAAAGATGTTCTTGTTGTTGAGGCGACATATTTTGATAAGCAAGGTTTGTTGAAATACGTGGATGAAGTTTTGTGGATAGATTGTGAACGAGAAATTTTGTGGAAACGAGCCTTAAAGAGAGATGAAATTGATCGCAAGCTTTTTGATCAGATTATGAGATGCCAGAAGAAGCCTGAGAAAATCGATCATGTTGTAACAAATAACAACGGCCGGGATGAGCTTACCAGTCAATTAAAAGATCTTTGGTACGAGATTCAGGAGAAAAACCATCATTGAGGCTTTTTATGACTTTTGGTATAGTGAACTGGTACTTAAGTCTAAAGTTTTTTTATGGAAAATAGTAAATATGAAGTAGTGATTGGTTTGGAGATACACGCCCAGATTTCCATTCAGACCAAAATGTTTTGCTCATGCAGCAGTGACTCTTTTAATAAGGAGCCGAATTTGAATGTTTGTCCCGTGTGTATGGGGTTTCCCGGACAACTCCCCGTTATTAACAAGGAGGCTGTTCGAAAAGGTTTGATTGCGGCTTTGGCTTTGCATTGTGAAATTCCAGGATTTAGTAAGTTTGACCGTAAGAACTATTTTTATCCGGATTTACCGAAAGGTTTTCAAATTTCCCAATATGACCAGCCGGTTTCTCAAATGGGATGGTTGGATATTGATGTAGCAGGAACCATGAAGAAGATTCATATTACCCGACTACATTTGGAAGATGATGCCGGAAAATTATCGCATATTGAAAATGGAACATTGTGTGATTATAACCGTTCAGGAATCGCCCTGATGGAAATTGTGAGCGAGCCTGAACTTCGAAGTAGCGCCGAAGCTGGAGCTTACGCGCGGGCTATGCAGACAATTCTTCGATATGTTGGCTCTTCCGATGCTGATATGGAAAAGGGGAAGATGCGTTTTGATGCCAGTGTTTCACTTCGTTTGAAAGGCGAAGCGAAATTAAATCCACGTGCTGAAATAAAGAATTTGAACTCGTTTAGATCTTTGGAATCTGCGATCGATTATGAAATTGAACGTCAAGCTGCCTTGTATGAGGAAGGAAAAGGATTGGAGGGCAATATTACCGTCGGCTGGTCGGATGAACTGCAAAAAACCTATTTCCTCCGCGATAAAGAAGGGGCAGATGATTATAGGTATTTCCCGGAACCAGATTTGCCGCCACTTATTGTTACTCCGGATTTTATCGCCGAATTGCAAAAAGAGGTTCCCGAACTCCCGACTGATAAGCAGGCGAGATATAGAAATGATTGGAAAATTTCCGAGGCTGAATCTTTGTTGCTTACGTCAGATTTATCCCTTGCTCAATATTTTGAAGAGATAGTTTCAAAGACAGAAGATCCGAAAAAAGCTGCATCTTTTGTTGGGACCATTTTGATGTCCAAATTGAAGCGAGATGTTTTATCTATTCAGGAGTCTAAAGTTTCAGCTGACATGATCGCCAAACTTATTAATCTTATCAATAAAGGAAAATTATCAATGAACAGCGCAAAGGCTGAGGTGTTTGACGTTATGTATGAACAGGGGACTGATCCGGAAGTTATTATTAAAGAAAAAGGGCTTGAAGTTGTCAGTGATGCAGGACAGCTTGAGGAAATTTGTAAAAAGGTTTTAGCTGACAATCCTCAATCTGTGGTTGATTATAAGGCTGGTAAGGATAAGGCTTACTTTTTCCTGGTTGGCCAGGTCATGAAAGCGACCAAGGGGCAGGCTAATGCCGACATGGTTAATGAAATTCTTAAAAAAATTATTGCTTAAATTTTTCTTATGGATGGACTTCAATTTTTATATTTTTCATTGGGAGCTGGTGTTATAGCTCTTGTTATATTTCTTTGTATCGCGCTTTTTCATTTCATTCGTATATTGAGTGATGTTGCAGATGCTTCGGATAGTGTGAAAGAAACCGCTGAGAAGGTGAATGAAACGGTTGCCGAGGTGGCGGATAAGGTTGTGGAGGTGGCGGATCAGGTTAGTACCTATGTTGTAAAACCTGTTTCCATGGTTCACTTTTTTATGGATAAATTTAAACCCTTTTTGGATATGGTTCAGAAGAAAGGTTCTAATTTAAGTGATGATGAAGAGGAGGACGACGAAGACGAAGAGGAGGAAGCCCCTAAGAAATCAAAGAAGCGACGCAGCTTTGGTAAAAAAAGAAAGTAGCGCATTGATGAGTTTTCTTAAAAAGCATCTCGGATAGGGATGCTTTTTTGGTTGTTTCTTTAAGCCTTTCGGATTGAGGGGACGCGAATGTATGAATGGTAAAATCTATTTTTTAGAAACTTTTGTTTGTGCAACTTTTAATACTGTGAGAGGAAATTTAATCGTAGCGTTAAAGATTCTTAACCAACGTGATGGTTGAATAATCAAACGAAATAGCCACTCTATTCCTAGTTTTTGAAAAATTTTAGGTGCTCTTTTTCTTATCCCGGCTATGAAATCAAATGCTCCGCCCACACCCATAATGACCTTTACCGTTGTGAGATATGGAAGATTTCTTTCGATCCAAAACTCCTGTTTTGGCGCTCCGAAGGCAACGAACAATAAATCGGGTTCCACTTCATTAATCATTTTCTGAATATTTTTTTCTTGCTGAGTCCCTGCATTGCCGCAATAGGCACCTACAATGTTTAGCTTACGGATTTTCTGCATTTTTTCTGCGGCAATTTTGGCAACACCTTCTCCTGCTCCCAGTAGGAAAATCTTTGTTTCCGGTGTTACTTTTTGGCAAAGCGCCTGCATCATATCTGTGCCGGTTACACGCTCAGGTAAAACTGAATGTATTTTTTTTGATGAAAATACTACCTTCATAAGGCTGTTGATCCACGTTATCTTCATGCGGAATCTACTTTTTATATTCTGGGATTTTTTCAGAAAATATGAGGCCCATAAAATTCCAATACCATCAGCAATGTTTAGGTCCGTGTTGGCGAGTGTTTTTTGAAACTGTTTATTTTTTTTACTTTCTAAAATCATTTCCGGATTTGGCGTAGCGACAAAAAATGGATGATCATCTCTTTTATGCGCAAGCTTTTGTAATAATAAAGTTAGTGCTTGATCAAAAGTTACCTTATGAAACCCGACCCCAAGGACGTCGATTTTTTCATATTCCGGATTTTGCATTGGGTTCATCATTGTGAATTTTAGTTGCAGATTTTTTCAAAAATAATTACTAAATCATCTGATTTCTTGATTGGTACTTTTTCGCCTTTACTTACTCCGTATTGCTCCAGAGTGCGAAACTTACTTTGATCTACCAGTTTTTGAATTTCATACGATGTAAAAGCGTGATAGTACCTTTTGATTTTTTGTCCCCATGGAACCATGGTGTCTTTTGGGGAGTATCCTCCGAATGTATATATTGATCGGGCGAAAGCTTTTAATAGAATAGACCAATTTTTTAAGTGCCATAGGTTCCAGACGGTGACGATAGCTTTCCCATCTTTTTTGAGTACCCGCTTGATTTCTTTCAGTGCCAAAAGGCGGTCTTTTTTGCTGGTTAAATGGTGAAATGCCCTAATGCTGATAATTAGATCGACGCTTTCGTCTTCGAGTGGGAGATTGAGAAAATCGCCTTCTAAAAACATGATATTTGGATGCTGTTCTTTTGCTATTTTTATAAGATTTTCGCTGTTATCTATGCCAATATAGTTGTCTTTATGGATTTTGTGAATTTCAAGAAAATTGATCAATCTGCCGTTTCCACAGCCAATATCTGCTATTTTCAGTCCTTGGTGAAGGTGGGAGGACAGAAAATTTAAATCGTTTAACATATGTTTGCGGCTGTTGTGAAACTCTCCCGCAATGTCGTTATAGGTCTTTTTGACCTCCAGGTGCTGTTTTTTGGCTTTCTTTTCTTTCATATGTCCTTATAATACCGAAAGTTTAGCACTTTTTCGAGGGTTTGGCTTGTGGTAGACTGTTATCCTCAAAATTGTATTTAACTCGTCGTTACAGTTAACCAAGAACATGAATTTAACCAAAGATACCCTTCAACCGGTTCATCAAATGTTGCGTCATGCTTATGACTCAAAGGTTTGGAGCAGGGATCATATCCAAACTTTGAAAGGACAATTTTCGTTGGCTAACAAAAGAAGTATGCTATCGAATGTTGAGTTGATTAAAGCTTATCGTGAACTTATTGAAATAGGAGAGTTACCGGACGACCGTGATTTTTGGAAATTACTACGTAAGCGAAGTGTGCGAACACAGTCGGGAATTGCGAATATCACTGTGATTATGAAAGCGTATCCGTGTCCGGGGAAATGCATATTTTGTCCCACAGAGCCCGGAATGCCCAAAAGCTATCTTTCCAATGAGCCGGCCATGATGCGTGCCATATTGAACGATTTTGATGCTTATAGGCAAACGATGAATAGAATTGAGAGTTTGGAAAAAACCGGCCATCATACTGATAAAATTGATGTGATTGTTTCCGGAGGTACTTTTTCGTTTTATCCACATCGTTATCAAACAGATTTTACTCGTGGTATTTATAACGCTTTAAACTATCCGCTTCCAAAAACGAGGTCGCTTGCCGAAGCACAGAAAATAAATGAAAAAGCCAAGCGAAGATGTATTGGCTTATCTTTTGAAACAAGGCCTGACCATATTACCGAGGCGGAGCTTATTCGTATGAGAAATCTTGGTTGTACTAAAATTGAAATTGGTGCGCAAAGTTTGAATGATAAAGTGTTGGAAATGAATAAACGCGGTCATGGCGTTGCAGAAACCGCTAAAGCAATTCAATTGATTCGGGATGCGGCATACAAGATTAACTGCCACATGATGCCGAATTTGTATGGCAGTGATCCTGAAAATGATTATCAGGATTTTGTGGAACTTTTTGGTAATCCGGCTTATAGGCCGGACTGGTTAAAAATTTACCCATGCATGGTGGTGCCTTGGTCAATGCTTGAGAAAGTACATAAAGAAGGAAAACATGTTCCTTATACTGATGAAGTTTTGCAGGAACTGCTCATTAAAATTCAGGGGATTATTCCTGAATATGTTCGGGTGACACGTCTCTACAGAGATATTCCTGCCCCCACAATTTTGGGAGGTTCCAAAATTTCCAATATCCGACAATTGGTTGAGGATGAAATGAAAAAAAGGGGAGTTGTTTGTCGCTGTATTCGATGTCGTGAAATAAAGGCAGAAAAAGTTATTTTTGATGATCTGACGTTGAATGTAAATGAGTTTGATGCTTCAGAGGGAAAAGAGTTCTTTATTAGTTTTGATAATGAAAAGACTGATAAACTTGCTTCTCTTTTACGTTTACGATTTAGCTCTTACAGTTTGAAGGGGAAGAAACACTTTATGAAAGAGCTTGAGGGAGCTGCACTTGTTCGTGAAGTTCACACCTATGGCGAACAGGTGCCAATTGAAGAACGGGAAAGAGGAGTCTCCCAGCATATTGGATTGGGACGCCGTATGATGTTGAAAGCGGAAGAGATTTCCAAAAAGAACGGTTATAAAAAACTTGCCGTTATAAGTGGTATTGGAGTACGTGAATACTACCGTAAATTAGGCTATGTGCTTGAGGGGACTTACATGATAAAAGAACTGTAAAAGAGATTTGATCCCTTTTAAGTTAGGTTTGTTCACTTATATGTAATTTTTGTTCTAACCCTTTTCTGGGGAAACGTATTCCAGGCTGGTAATCTCCATCGGAGTTTTGTCCGGCACCGGTATTTTTGATGTTTGTATCAGTTCGGGAGGTATTTTTATTTCTGTGTCTTTATCTACAAAGGCATATCTTAAGTTGTAGGTTAGACCTCCCACCACCATGGCGGTACCAACCACCAAACCAGCTTTTTCAAAACGCTTCATGTTCTTGAGTATGCGATCGTCTTTTAAGAAATCATGAATTTTATCGATCATTTTAGTCATGCCTCCCATTCTTTCTGCAATTTTTTCTAGTTTGGGAAGATATTTGATAAGTTTTTTTGCAGAATTTGCCATTTTCCCCTCGCTGGCAGCAATTTTCAAAAGACGTAAACGCATGTTTCCCCAAACGGAGGTTCCGCCCGATGGAACAGCTTCAATTACCGTAACGGCGTCGCCAACCAATCCAACTGTTCCCCAAAGAGCGTTGGACACACGATCCCACGTACCACTTACATCACGTTTTGTGATAATTTCTTTTCCACTTATTGCCGAGTAGTAGTTTGAAAAAGTTCCGGTCACTGGTGCTACATCCAGAACAAGTTGACCAAGTTCAGGGCCCAAATCGGTCATAATTTTATAGAGATCGCGTTCAGCGTCGTTTCTGTGCATGTATTGATCTAGAGCAAAAACACCCACTGCCATCAATGCCATCATTTTGCAGCGCCCTTTCACTCCCTTTACTACTCGTGTCATCAGTGTGCCATCTACTCCTTCTATTGTATGTCGAAGTTGTGCATTGAGAGTTGGCGTTTTGAGATGAGAAGGTAGTTCCTCGTAGGCTTTTAAGAGTTCTTGTAGGTTTTTTTGTTTTGCCTGGGCGTGAGGTATGGTGATTTCTTTATCAAGTTTTTCTAACTTACCCATAACCTCTTCTGAATCAAGTGCGATGTTCTTGGCTTTTGCTTCTTTCACAATTGCTTCTACTTCGGCATTAAATTTAGCCTGAAGACCTTTTTCCGTGGCTTCCATTTCCTGAGCGAGTGTATGAATGCGGTTTGCCTTTTCTGCACCTTCCAGTTTGCCGATTTCTGATGCATTTACTTTTACTGCACTGAGTTTTCGCTTACCCAGATACACTTCAAGTGCCATTAACTCTTTTTCTTTTGCTATACGATTTACATCTGAAGGATCAAGTGCTGCAACCTCTTTGGCAATTCTTTCGGCATCTTTTTCAAGTTCGGCTGTCGCTTTAAAACTACCGTCTTTGTTGCGGAAGAGAGGTCCTTGCTTAATATTCAAAACATTTAAAGCTTTCGCTTCCTTTACACCTTGCTCCGCTTCTTTTGCGGCTCGGTTTAAATCTGCAGCAGCTTCAATACCATTTTGAGCTCCTTTCAAATCTCCTGCGGCAATTTTTTTGAATCTTTCTAAAACACCGGCGGTACCTTTTCGCACTTCATCCAAAGATTTTTTTGCATCACTAGCATGTTTTTGTACGTCATCCAGTTTCCCAGAGACACAACTTGTTTCAATGTCTTTTAAACGACGATTGATGTCATCCAATCTTTCAGCTGTTCTGTAAGAGAAATTTGTTCCAACTAGATCTTTGCGTATTGCGTTAAAATCGCTGAAATATGGCTGACTCATAAGGTCGTTGCTCATTTTTCTAACCTTGTCTAAATTTTTTGCATCTTTCGAAAGCTCAATAATTTCTTCAAGTTGTTTGTTTAAGCCCATGAGACGGATTGAGTCCCATTTCCTTAGTATTGGGGTGAATGGACCAATAGCTGCGGACTTCATGACAAACCGCCATTCTTTACTTCCAGGCACTAAAGATTTCATAATTCTCCATATACCTCCACCTGCACTTCCGGCAGATTCGTAGATCGCTTTGTAAGATTTGAATCCTTCCCATGATGCAGATCCAAATATGTACATCATGGTTCCTCCGAAGACCATTGGAGTTAAAATATTTCCATCTGTATCTGGAGAAAATCCACTTCCCATAAGTTTGAAGGATTCCCAAGTGAGTTTGCCAAGAACAACCGGTATATTGGTTCCTTTCACAAGCAGAAAGGCGGTTTTTCCCAGGCTATCAAATCCGATGGAAAACTCCCCGTTTTTATAGCGAATTATATTTGCTGATTCCTTCAAGGCGTTTAATGGGTCGTCCATAATCGCTTTCAGGTATGAAGGTGCTGCTTTTTCGGTTAGTGTTGTCGGTTTTTCAGGGTCAACTGACGCCAGTCCATAGAGTGAATTGAGCATCTCTTTTGCTTCAGGACTGTTTGGATTATCGTAAGCTGCATTTACTGCATCACGGATAAGCTCTTTTCTTGAAAAGTAGAGTGCACCAAGCACAGCAGTAATTGCGGCCGCTTTCCCGGGATTTTGAGCAACGTAACTCGCAAATTTTATACCGCTTTTTAATAGTTTCTTTAATGCTTTAAATAATAAATGTCGTCCAAGCCATAAGCCATTCATGGCCGCCATTGATTCGAGCGGGTGTTCTTTCATCCAGGTGAGAATATCATCTACGCCATTTTGGATTTGGTAACCCTCCATTGCATCTTCGACGATTAAATCGGCTCCGGGAATATTCTTCACACCCTCAATAAGTTTGTTTTTTACGGTGTCCAGTACGCCGGCTAATTCGTGGAGTATTTTGCCGCCAAAGCTATCTTTTCCCTGGCTCACAATAAACATGTAGAGGCCGGCATTGATTGCCAATCCCTTTTTCCCCATGAATTTGTATATGAGCAGAGCTCCGCCTCCTGTCCCTACGTAATCCAGCCATGACTTTTCATCACCTTGTGAAATGCCAAGCTCTTTGGCAATTTCCCCCAGATGCAAATCCTTAACAAAATTTGTTACACCTTCCGGAACCTGAATTCCTTTATCCTGACAGAATTTTTTGAAACTTTCTTTGGCCTCTGAAAAATGAATTTTTTCATCAAGCCAAGCCAGATCTTTTTCTACTGTTTCTTTGATGTCACCAAAGCCAAACAAAAAGGCCATGGCTTCTTTATACTTCCCCTGTTTGATCAAAGCTATAAACCCATCTATATGTTTTTTAGAAATATTGGTGAGCTTTGAAATCACTTCACCTATTTTTTCATGACCGATAATGCCTCCTAAGACCAATGTTCCAATTGCAGCCGCGATCAGTTTTTTCTTTGTTGAATTGAGTCCGACTTTCGACAACATGCTTTCAAAAAAACCTTGTTTATCTTCTCCTCCTTCTTCGCCTTGTTCATCACTTTTCTTGCTTCCGGAAAAGAAGATTTTGTACGCACCGTATGCTGCGCCGGCCATTAGTGCGGCTGTTATGAACGGATGTTTTTTTGCCTGTTTTACAACCCAATCAATTTTTGATTCCGGTTTTGAATCCTCCTTATTTCCTAATAAAACATCTCTTGTTGAAGCGCTTTTTTCGTAAATAGCTGTTGCTTTGCTTACAAATCTGCTCCAGTAAACTTTCAATTCGCGATAGAGTGGGGAAGTCGTTTTTCCTGCAATTTCCTGCAGTTTTGTCAGTGCAGCTTTCTCAGCAGCATTGAGTTTTTCTACAAAGGTTATTTTTTTGATACTGTCAAAATCGGCGAGCTCATTTGCACTCTTCCCTGCATCAAGAATTTTGGCTATGAGTGTGTACATCACCAATTCGAGACGTTGATAAGCCGGAGCCTGCTCTTTACTTTCTTTATTAGCGTTAATACTTTGTATGTAGCCAATTGTTTCTGAATCTTCTACGGTGATTTCTTTTTCGAGAAGTTCTCGTTTAAGCCTTGAAGCTTTTTCTGCCGTACTTTCTTTTGTCTCTTTTTCTTCTTTTTTTATATTCGTTAAAGTTGGCGGAAGAGATTCTGGAGCGCCTTGTCCGTCCTTTTTCACCTCCGGATTTTGTTTTTCGTTTGGTGTTTCGGCAGGATTGTTTGTTTTTTTCTTATCTCCCATGAGTTTTTGTTTATTTGCAGGTATATTTTACCATTTTTTGCCTGTTTTTACAAATATAGCAATTTATGATATAATTTGCTGATATGTAAAATGTTTCGTTATGGGTAATCCGAATGGACCATCAGAAAAGGTCGCTGCGCAGCCTAAAGTTTCTCTGGATCGTGTCCAGGAATTTATGGTGTTCAGGCCATCTGGAAAGACACTAGAGAAAATGAAGCAGATTCATGATCGAACCAAAAAAATGAGACGCGTGGAAGAGGCTTCCAGAAAGGCAGAGGAGAGGACTTTGGCCACTATGGAAATTGCCCTTGGTTTGAGAGCTCCAGATGAAGGTGCTAAAGGATTAAGTGATGAAGAACAACAAACGGTTGAAGAAACTTTTGATGAAATGAAAAAGGAGGGGAGTAATGAAACCGATTTAGAGGCTGTGCGTGAAGCTACTATGGGTTCTTTGCGAGTTCAGAAATTTTATAAAATTCATTACGATAAGTGGAAGGTTGAGTATCAGAAAATCTGTGATAAAGATCCGGGTTTTGCTTTGCGAATGACGATGCATGAGTATCTGAAAGAGAAGGGTATTCAATTTATTAAGGCATCAGGCAAAGAACTTATCCGCAAAAGTAATGAGGACTTTTATAAGCAAAAATCCGGTAAAGATAAAGTGACAGAAACAGAATTGAAAGATTTTAATCAAAAAATTAGTTCATATGTAAAAATAAATAGAGAAAAACTTACCGCCTATTATTCTTTGGAACCAGCAGAACAAAAGAAACTTTATGCAGCATTCAGTGGGGTTTTAGTAGCTGCAGGCCTTAAGGTAACTGATGCTGAATCTAAAAAGTTTTTTGAGGAACTTATTGGTCACATTGAGTATGAATATCTGGCAATCAGCGATTATGAATCAACATCCGATGACATGTGTGATGCTGCTGAATTGAACTTGTCGGAAGAGCAGTGGCAAATGATGCGTCAGAAGGCGTTGGAGAAAAATGCAAAAGGGGAGTTGCAAGAATATTTGCAGCAGCAAAAGTCTCCTCTGCCGGACTTTGGAGCTGCGGGTGCGCTGCCTGATTATAATGCTCTGTCTGAATCTTCTTATAAATCAGTTACAGATGTAGCGCATTCAAGCGGAGTTAATTTACGACCGGCGCCAGGAAAGGGGAATAACGTTTTTTATTTGGACTTCCCTACTATTAAGGATAAAAAGTTCGCCCCGCTTTTAAAGGTAGTTTTTCCTCCGGGAGTGACTGATATTAACAAAGCTCGTTTTTACATTGAGCAGCCGTGGGCTGATAAAGATGCAGAAAGTAAGGCTCAACCAATAGATAAGCAAACTACTATTTCCTACTCTGCGGCTGAAGTCCCTTTGGCGATCAATATGATGATCTTGGACTACCTTTTAAATAAAGGTATCCCGCTTAAGTCATCTCCAACTGAATCCATTGGTCCAAACGATATGTTAAAAGACCAGGATATGATTCATATGGCGGAGCGTCTTTTTGGCTTTAAGCTCAGCGAAAGACGTATGTTGGATGAACAGTTTACCTTATTCAAACATTTCTTGACCGTATTATTGAGAGATGATCAAAAGAGTTCGCTGCAGGAGAGGATTAAGAAGGCGAGGGTGGCTATAGACAATGATGGTCTGATCCCATTTATTCGCAAGGCTTTGAAATCTGAAGGATCTGTTGTAAAAACACTTGATGAATTAATTGCTGAAGCAAAATTGGATCAGCAGGGAAAAAAGAAAACGTAGTTTGAAAATTTAACTCAATAGGGTAGTCGACTTCGACTTTTCTTAGGACTTTCGATGCATCTTTTATTTTGCACAATATATCTTGTGCAAATAAAAAGGTGGGTATGAATAAATAATGTGCTCAATATGGCTTATTTAAGCCTTCCTGTCTAAATCTTCGTTTATAGAGGTTTTTGTTCTTTTTTGGTGTTTCTATACCTTTCGACTGCTCAACTCAAATTCGTTTTTATCGTTTTTTACCAAATTCAATAATTTTTTCTAAAATCTCACGGGGTGTCATTGGTACTGGTTCAGCCAAGGCCTGGTGATAAAAAACTGTTGATGGTGTTAAACCCGGCAATGTATTTGCTTCAATAACTATGAGGTCACCGGTTTTGGTATTCATAAATGTATCAATGCGTGAATAACCCTCGATACCTAATGATTCGGCAACAAGTTTTATATGTTTTTTTACTGTGTCAATTGCCTGCTTACTTACAAAAGGCTCTGGAGGTGGTGTCAAGTTGACGCCTGTGCCGCCCATGAACTTTTCTTCCAGGCTTAACACTTCCTGACTTGCAATGGTCTGACTTGGATTCATAACGTGTAAGTTCCCTTTTGCTCCAAAGACGCCAATGGTTACTTCAACTAAATCTGTAACCGGTTGCCATGATATTTCCAAATCTTTGAGTACTACTTTATCGGTGATGATAAACTCCTCTACCAGCAGTTCGTCCAGTTTTCCGCTTGGAAGGTCTATTTGACCGTGGTTTTCATGGATGGCTTTTTCCGGGATGCAAGCGCGGCCGCTGTGGAAAAAATCTATCGCTTTTTGGAATTGATCTTGGGTGTTGATACGGATGACGCCGGCGGAGCAACCGTCGCCGCGCGGCTTTAGTATAAGCGGTGTTTTGAAGTTTTCTTTTTCCAATTGTGCCCAAATTTCATCCGCTTTTTTTGTTAAGTCTGCTACGGTTTTCTTTGCTGTTGTTACCCCCGGTATGTTGGCGTTTTGGATAGTCAAACCTGTCTCGTATTTATCCATGCAAAGTCTGGAGCTGGCAGGTCCGGGGCCGTTGTAGGCAATGCCCAAGTCTTCAAGTTTCTTTTGTATGGTGCCATTTTCTCCTGCTCCACCATGGAGTCCCAAAAACAAAAATGAGTATTTTTTGCTTATATCTTCAAATTTTTCTTCTTCGGGCATGAAGAGTTGTTCTTCCAGATTTTCACTTTGAATATTCAGTTTTCCAAAAACATCCTGTTGTTTTCTGACTAATTCCTGAAAAAATCCAGGTTGACTGAAGAGTGAAATTTTTTCTTCAATTTCTTCTACAGTGTGATGAAGACAAAGGAACTGTGGTACACGGTATAGCCTTTGTTCAAATGAATAAAAGAACGGAATCGGTTTATATTTTTTGGAGTTTTTGAGTTTCATCCAGACGTTGGTTCCACTCATTACCGAGATTTGTCTTTCGGCTGTATTGCCACCAAAAATTACCGGAATTGCTTCACGTTTTTCTTCGGCTTCTGATGGTGCGTCGATCTTTTTTTCAATTATGTAGTTCAGTAATTGTCTGTGACTTAAGCCTACAAGTGCTCCTGCCTGGAACAGAAAACTGTTTTGTTCCATTCCGCTAATTGCGTTTAAATCGCTGA
>JADZCU010000031.1 GCA_020851415.1 Candidatus Peregrinibacteria bacterium
GTGATCATGCGGAAACCGTTACGAATGATCATAAATACAGCAACTGAACCGATGAGATATTTGATGAATGTAATGATAATTTTTGTTCGTTGATTAAAGAGCGTAGAGGCACGAACGATGGCATTTGGATCTTTCAAAAAACCTCCCTGGGTACAGGAAAGTTTTGTTTGTCCCGGCGCCGTGAAATCCGGACAACTTACCGCAAGAATGTTTGAGACTTCACCGCCCAACCCAACGATTGCCAGGCCTACCACGCAGTAAAACAGATTGCGTTTTTGCGTACTGTAAACCTCCTCGTTGCCATATGCCGTTACCATGCGGATGCCAGCGTAGACCGCCATTACAACCGCAACAGCTCCAATAATTGAGCGCGCCACCTGTACTGCGCCCCAGGTAAGTTCTGCAATTTGAGCAGTTGCCGTTCCCTGTGTTGGCGCAGGTAAATTTCCGTAAACATTGTTTCCGGCAAGCGGGAAAAGACGTGTTGGTGGTGCCGGAGCCGGATCTGCGGCAGATGCTGAAAGAGTCAGCGATGCTAGCAGATATACCATCACGCCAAGGGTTGCAAGAAATTGTTTTAGAAACTTTTTCACGCTTCGCTTAAGTAAAATAATCTTTTTATTATAGCAAAAAAATCCATTTTCCGCAAAGGATCGTGGACACGGATTGTTGGATCGGCCGTTCAATTTTTATTCCGCCCGCTGATTTGAATCAAAATTCAAGCATCTGGATTCAAATTCGTCTATGGCCTTGCTGTCACTTTGATTTATTTTTTCCACCAACTGATCGCAGTTTTGATCAGTGTATTTATTTGGCTCATTAAAGACAGAACTTAGGATATTTGATTTGTTCAAATTGGCTACAAATGCCATTGAAAAAATTGTCACTACGACAACAGCAACTATAAAAGATTCAGCTTTTGAAAAAAGTGGCCACTGGGGTTGTTGATTTTCCATAATTTTTTATTTTTGTTAATGTACTTTCGGTTTCTTTACATAATACCATTTTTATTGTGTAATATCAATATTCATTTTGACACTTTACTAATAAACTCTTGAAATAGCAGGAGCACCAACGTATACTAACAACGTTTGGCCCCGGCTTTTTCGAGATATCTTCATTTTTCTTCTTATTTATGAGTGAAACGAAACATCCTACTAAAACTAAAAAACCTAATCCTATTGCTGATTATCTTGAGTCCAGCGTACAGGAAATCCGCAAAGTTACATGGCCAACACGTCAGCAGGCAGTACGCATGACTGTACTGGTTATTGGTTTTTGTCTTGTGGCTGCTCTCATTTTAGGTGCCGTTGATTTTGTGTTTAACTTTGGTTATCGCAAACTGATTGAGGTTTCCCCTGCAGGCTCACAACCAAGCATTCTGGATCAGCTTCCTGAGACTACTGTACCTACTTCTCTTATAGGAGATGAAGTACAGGTAAATAACGTTTCAGCCACCGATGCTGACGGGCAACCGGTTACCATTACTCCTGCAGTAACAGATTCAAGTTCAGATACAGAATTAGTACCTCGTACTATTCAACCTGCTGAACAGCCAACAGGGACTCAACAATAATCTTTAGCTCAACCTCCGATTTATGCCAAAACAAGCCGAAAATACAGGTCGTCACTGGTATGTTATCCACACTTATTCAGGATATGAGGATGCTGTTCGCGAAGCTCTTCTGCAGCGCGTGGAGTCTTTGGGACTTCAGGACTATATTTTTGATGTAGTAGTACCAAAGGAAACCCAGATTGTGATTAAAAAAGGTGAACCGAAAACTGAAAAAAAGCGTTTATTCCCGGGTTATGTATTGGTTGATATGACTGTTACCGACTATTCATGGTATGTGGTTCGTAACACTCCAAACGTTACCGGTTTCGTTGGTTCCGGTACTATTCCGGTTCCTGTTTCACCTGAAGAGTTTAAGGTTATTAAGAGACGTATGGGTGAGAACGAGCCGAAGTTCAAGATCGATTTCGCTGTTGGAGACAATATCGTTATCTTGGATGGTCCGTTTGTTAACTATGATGGAATTGTGAACAAGGTTGATGAAGAGAAGGGTAAAGTTAAGATTCTGATCACTATCTTCGGACGTGAAACTCCTGTGGAACTTGATTTCACGCAGGTTCGCAAAAAGTAAAGCTTTGGCTTATGTCCAAGTTCACTCTGTTTACGCTGTTTCTGTGCACCATGATTATGGTGGTTGTTGCAGAAATGCTGGTTAACGATTACGTTGATACACCAAATTCGGTAAAGCAGTTCCAGGCGAGCGTTCTGCAAACTATGGAAGTTGCAGATCCTACCGGCGGAACCGACAGTAAGGCAAAATCCGGAGGAACAGTGAATGAGAAACCGGATCCAAATCTGAGTTATTTGAGTTTTGGATTGGTTCAGAGTGCCGGTTTTGAAGATACTGCACTGCAACGGATTCCTTTTAACGGCATATTGTTCGAAACCATAGATTTACGTGATTTTAAGAGCGTTGATGTTATTTCCAATAATTTTTTGGAGCATAACAGAACCCAGATAGGAACTATGAACGAATTTCACGCACAAAGTCGTGATCTGGCGGATGAAATTTTTAACTATCTAAAGGAAAAGAGCGGAAAGTTGATTGGGGCTTCTGTTAACGAAACAAACACATTCGGAGAGAGGTCTTTTTATATCAATTTCCTGGAACTTAAAGATAACGCATTTCTTGTTGTCAAGCAGGGAGAGAATGTGTATGCTTTGACCTACAAAAAAGGTGAGCATTCAAACGTTCAATCGCTGCTCAAGCTTCTACCTTCTTGAAAACTATTATTTTTATTTTATCTCTATGGCGAAGAAATTAATGACGGTCGTTAAGCTGCAAATCGTTGCAGGTAAGGCCAATCCAGCACCTCCTATCGGTCCAGCTCTTGGTCAGCATGGTGTTGCAATTCCAGTATTTTGTCAGCAGTTCAATGCGAAGACAGCAGCCATGGGCGATGCTGTAGTTCCGGTTGAAATTTCAATCTTTGAAGATCGAACCTTCACTTTTATCATGAAGACGCCTCCGGCTTCTTACCTGATTTTGAAGGCTTTGAACCAGCAAAAGGGTTCAGGTGAACCAAATAAGACCAAGATTGGTAAAATTACCAAATCTCAGCTCCGTGAAATTGCTGAGAAGAAAATGCCTGATTTGAACTGCCATGATGTTGAAGCTGGTATGAAAATTATTGCCGGTACTGCACGTAATATGGGTGTAGAAGTAGAAGCTTAATCAATAACCTTCCTGACTCATGGAAACCAAACCTCAAAAACATAAAGGCGGAGCGATGCGAGTTATTCGTAATGTTTACATGTATCTGGTTACTTTCGTGGGATTGGTAACTTTTATTTTTGGTGCTGTTGGCATTATCAATAACGTACTCCAACATTTTGTTTTTCAGGTTGATCAGGATGCTTATTACTCACAGCCAATTTATCCTGGTATGAAAGGTCAATGCGCACAGTCTTACATTGATCCGGCTGATCCGGAAGGTAAACGTATGATTGCACCTACCACACAGGAAGTTGAAGAGTGCAAAGTGGCTGAAAAAGAACTGAACAAGAGAATCAGTAATTCCAATTTTGGACGCGAGCTTTCCATCTCTCTGGCTCAAATCCTGATTGGTCTTCCTATCTGGCTCTATCACTGGGGTGTTATCCAGAAAGAGTATCGTCGCAAAGAGGATGAGCATGAGGAAGAAACTAAGGCGTAATATTTATAAACTATTTAAGTGGGAGGCCTCGAAAGCCGTTTGTACCACGCAACTACATTCATTATGAAACACGGTAAAAAATATATGGAGTCCCTGAAAGCACTTGAAGGGAAAACTCCTTGTGATATGGAAACTGCCATTTCACTTCTTAAACAGACTGCGAGAACAAAATTTGATTCAAGCTGCGAGGTTCACATCAAATTGGGAGTTGATCCTACACATGCCGACCAGATGGTTCGTTCTACTGTTGCTCTTCCACATGGTACTGGTAAGACAGTTCGTGTAGTTGCTTTCGTTCCAGAAGATAAAATTAAAGAAGCTAAGGCTGCTGGTGCTATTAAAGCAGGTCTTGAAGAACTTATTGAAGAAGTAAGCAAAGGTTTTGTTGATTTCGACATTGCTGTTGCTACTCCGGACACTATGAAAAATTTGGGTAAAGTGGCTAAAGTACTTGGTCCAAAAGGTCTTATGCCTAACCCAAAAGCTGGTACTGTTACTATGGACATCGGTAAGGCTATTGCTGAAATCAGCAAGGGTCGTGTTGAGTTCCGTACTGATAAACTTGGTCAGATTCACAATATTTTTGGTAAATCATCTTTTGGCGAAAAAGAGCTCCAGGAAAACCTTGTAACTCTTTTGAAATCCATCAGCGAAATGAAACCAACTTCAGTAAAAGGTACATTTATCCAGAGCATCAGCTTGGCTACTACTATGGGTCCTGGGATCACTTTGGATCTTCAGAAAACTATGGCTGGATTAAAATAGTCATTTATCAATTTGAATTTAAAAAGAGTCCTCTATAGAGGACTCTTTTTATTTATGCTTTATCGAAGATTGAATTTTAATGTGTTGTGCTTATAGTTATTTTTGATCTTGCTGATAATAATTTTCCCCGGGTTTCTTTGTAGATTAAGTAATAAGAAAGCCCCATGAAGAAGCTATAAAAGAAATTGAAAAATATAATATAGAGATCAACAATTATTAGATAGTTTCCAATTTTTGGAATATTGGGTGTAATTAGTGAAAACACAATTGAGCAGAGGTACAATGAGGAAATAAGCCCACCAAGTGCTAAAAACGAAAGTACCACGGCTGCCCTTACGTCTCTGAGTGTGAGTGAAAGTAGCAATCCTGTACCTGCGCAACCTGCTAAGAAAAAAATTAAACTTATAGGTCCAGCCTTAGTAAAAATGCAGATACTTGCCATTGGGAGAGCAGAGCCGATCGCAGTGCAAAGAATAAATATTAATTTTGTTTTCAGGTCTTTTTGAAGTGTGCTCATGTAGATGCCAGTACAAAGACCTATACCAAAATAGAATATGACTCCGTATAAACTGAAGAATAAATTTTGAAATGATCTTCCTGTGAAGATATATGAATACAATAGTGAGCAGGCACTTACAAAAACTGCAATAGTTGCAGTGGTTAGTGCATATGTGAATGCGGCTTTTTTATGTAGTTTTGTATCCAGATGAGACATAAAAAAAATTTAAGAGATTCGACTGAGTAAACCTCCCAGTATTGCCTGCCCTTACAAACTGTACTTTACAAAAAAACACCTTCGACAAAATTTGATTGTTAAGGTTTTAAACTCTCTTTAGAATTTCTTTTAGATTGCTTCCTGAGTGCCTTCAGGGCCGCAGGCGTTAAAGATGAGATCCTGATAATTTTGCTGACCTTCTTTGAAGGTGATCTCGTAGTTTTCGCCGCTCTTGCAGGTGATTTTTATGTTTTGAGTGTCACTGGCGTCGATGTTTTCGATGCTGGGTTGTTTGGTGAGTTCACGAACGCTGGTGTCGTAACTGCCGCGTCCTGTAAATATGTAAAACAGTAGTGCAACAACGCCAAGGGCCAGTGCAATGAAGAAGGGTGCTTGTTCTTTAGTAATTTTCATAGATTTTTGATAACTGCGATTTAGTCTTCTATTTAATATAGTGAATCGAAATTTGGTTTGAGGAGATGTAAAGTGTTTTTAACTTACTCGTGCTGTTGCCAGTTGAAACTCGGGATTTTTGCGGCGTTCTTCTTCGAGTTCGAGGGCTTTCTTGAGTGCAAATAATGCTACTTCCAGCTGTTTGTCGTCAGGTTCTTGGGTGGTAAGACGCTGGAACCAGAGGCCTGGTGCTGTGAGCATTTTGACGAAGAAGGTGCGACGCTGTTTGGCACTCCATTTGAGGATTTCGTAGGAAACTCCGGCTACTATTGGCAAGAACATTACGCGTACAAGGAAGTTCATCATGAAGTCCGGTTGGCGTGGGACGAAGGTGTATACGAAAATACTGATCATGAACACTACGAGGATGAAACTTGTTCCACAGCGTGGGTGGAAGCGAGTCATTTTTTTGGCATTTTCTACGGTGAGATCCAATCCTTGTTCGTAGGTGTAGATAGATTTGTGTTCCGCGCCGTGATATTGGAAAACGCGGTGCATGCTAGGCATGGCGCCAATGATGGCGATGTAGACGATGAAGAAAACAGTCTTGATGGCGCCGTCGATGAGATTAAAGATAAGGTAGTTTTCGTTGATAACGCTAAACTGTTTGCTGAGATAATCTGTAATCCAAAGCGGCATGAATTTGAAAAGGAAAAGACTCATGCCGAGCGCGAAAGCTATTGATAGGGCAAAAGAAGCAGCAGTGGCAATTTTTTCAAAGCGGCCGGGTTTTGATTCTGTTTCTGCAACGGGGTCGGCCTCTTTTTGTTTGGCAGGGGTTGTTCCTCCATTTGCTTTCGCTTCTTCGTTTTGGTCGACATCTTCCAACATCTCGTTTGCCGAGTAGTTGAGAATGCGCATACCTACCACCATCATCTCAAAGAGGTTGACTACGCCACGGACAAGCGGGACACCAAAGAGTTTTATTCTCGTGCAAAAACTGCGGAAATTTTCTTCTTTTACCTTGATGTTTCCTTCTGATTTTCGGACTGCTACGGTGACGAAATTTGGGGAGCGCATCATGACTCCTTCGATGACGGCCTGGCCGCCAACCGCGAAATCGATGAGTGGCATTTCATGCTTTACTGCTGATGTTTTTTGAGATTGATTCATTGGTGAAATTGAGTGATTTTTTAGCTTTGGCATCACCGCACTGTTTGCTATGATGCCTTTGGTTTTCAAGTGTATCAAATTTTTGTTATTTGGCCAAATATGAAGATTCAAATTAAACGCGTGGATAAAGAGCTCCCCTTGCCCGTTTATGAAACAGGAGGTTCGGTTGGGTTTGATATTTTGGCTCGTGTTGAGACGGTTATTGCCGCAGGAAAAATTGCGCTGATTCCTGGGAATATTATTGTGGAGGTTCCAGAAGGTTATATGCTTACCGTTGCTTCCAGGAGTTCTACACCGCTGAAGAAAGGGCTTTTAACGCCTCACGGTATTGGTATTATTGATAAGGATTATTGCGGACCGGAGGATGAGATTAAGATTCAGGTTTATAATTTTTCGGATAAGGATGTTGTGATTGCGCGTGGAGACAAGATTGCGCAGGGGGTTTTTGTGAGAGTGGATACTTTTGAATGGAACGAGGTTGAGGTTATGCAGAAGCCAACAAGGGGCGGTTTTGGAAGTACGGATAAGAGGCTTACAGATGAGCGAAAACAGCGTGACATTGGGAGCAGCATTGATGAGCAGGTTGGAATGGAAAAAACTGTGGGGGTGGAGAAATTGGAAATCTGAAATTTTTAATATGTGTACTACATGA
>JADZCU010000032.1 GCA_020851415.1 Candidatus Peregrinibacteria bacterium
GAAATTTGCTTTACCATTTCCTGAATATCGCCATCGTTCAAACTGTGAATACTTTCTGAAAGCATCACAAGCTTACGCAGATATTCGTTTTGTATCGGGTAATAGTAAGCCATATTAAAATAGGTGAACTCCAAAGAAATTCGACAATAAAAGCGCTCCGAAAGGGAGAGCCAAAATTGCCAACACACCCATGCATCCTTTTTTCTTGGTAGCAGTTGTGAGTTGCTTCAATATTTCTTCACTGGATCTGGAAGACTCCTCTTGCTCTTCGTCTGTTTCCTTTTGAAGCAACAGAGTGTGCAGACGGTGCCCTTCCTGTTTAACCGAACTGCTGGCATGAGAAATCTCTTGTTCAGCAGAGTACATATTTTTCTTTTCCTCCATAAAAACAGCAATAGCCTGATGTATTTGCTCTTCGGGCAAACTCAACAATTTCATTTTCATCTCGCCTTTCTTCATCGCATCAAGCGACAAATAACTTGGTGAAGATTCCATTATTTGTATGAGTTGATTTTGGAGTTCGGTATTCGGCATTTACGGGATTTTTAAGGCAAAATTACGCAATAGAACTAACATCCTTAGGACCATATTTCACCGCGTAACGGGAAACATTTGGCGTCTCTTCAGGACTCTTATAATCAGGATTTTTTTCCTTAGGGTTTACAATTGAAACGGCGCCATTTTCCACTCGTACCTGATATCCAATATAAGTATCCTTGTGGACAAATTTTCCGATGTTATATTCAGAAATAACCTTTTTCATTGTTGAAAGTTGTTGCTCGAATCCCTTAGTACCAACCCCATTCGGAGGCAGGAAATAAGCCATAAGTGTATGAGCAAGGTCGTCCATACCCTTTTTCAATTCAGCTTTCTTTTCCTGAGCAGATCCTTCAACTGCTGTAATTGAACCTTGTGTTGGAGCAAGCACCATAACATCTTCCTTCTTATAAGGACCGCTCTTTACCTCTTTAACAACCGGTTCGCCTTTTTCATTCGTACCAGATTCAAGATAAACAACGCGTAAACCGTTAAGTCCTTTACGCACACCTGTAGCCACAATAACAGTTTCATCGGCACCTGTTTCTGCATTCTTTCTGGTAATTTGTTCAGAACGCACAATAACTGTTGAACCAAGCGGTGCATCTTTAGAATCAATCCAGGCAAGTTGTTTTTCCAAATCTTTTTGGTTACGTTCCAAACCTTTTTGATCAATCTCTTCCTGAGATTTGAACTTAAATTCAGGTTGGCTCTTAACATTATCTTCAAGTGCAAAAACCCTGGTAATAGCTTCCTTCTTCATGCCTTCTTTTGGCTGGAAATTAACGTTAACGCGCACCCATTTTTTATCCTTGCTCATTTCAACGTCAAAAGATTCACCATTTTGACCATCTTCCAAACGAAGTACACCGGCAACCAAACCCTTTTTCAAAATGGATCTATCTTCGGGCGAAAGTTCTTTTGCGCCGTTTGCAATTTTATCAAGTACTTGCACAAAATTGCTCTGTTCCTCCGCAATTACATCCTTTTTTCCATCAACCTTTGCTGGAGCCGGTTTTGCCGCCTCCGCCTTTTTCGCAGCATCTGCCTTATCAGCTGCAACATCAGGCTTAGCTGATCTCCCTCTAGGTGTATATTCCAGACCTGCCATTGGGTCACCAGGCAGAGCCTTCTCTTTCGCCGCCTTAGATGCAGAATCAAGATTTGCAAAAATTGCATCCACCTGTGCCAGAGTCGCTTCAATCACAGCCTTTGGCTTTTTCTGTGCAGCTTCAAGAGTCTTAACCGTTTCACCGAGCTTGGTAAACTGCTCCTGAATAGCAGCAGGAGTCCCACTTGGAAGCTTCCCTTTTTCATCTGCTTTACCATAATGTTCCTCAATATTACCTCTCTCAGCCTTCGCATCTTCTAATGCGACTTTTGCCTCAGCCATAAGCTGCTCAGTAGATTTTGGTTGACCCTCTTTTGCTTTTTCAGAAGCGTCATCCGGTGGTTTTTCACCAGGATTAAAAAACACCAGTCGTGGTGAAACCAAATCAGATGAAAGAAGTGAACGACAATTTTTCATAAATATTTTTGTTTTAAGGAATGTGTAAATTATTCACATAATTATAACATAAAAACCCAAACCTTTCAAACTATTCAGTCGGCATTGCCCCTAAAGGAAAAAGGCGATATGGTACAGTACCAGAGCCAATAAAAGTCATTTGTGAAAGTCATAGAAATTCAAACCGGCCCCGCGCAACTTTTACCAAAATTCATAGAACGTCACCCCTTGGGCACGATTCATCAGATTCCCGAATGGGGTGAATTTCAAAGAGCCGCTGCAAAACGCGATCAATATTGGATTCTGGCACTCCAGGATGAACAAAATAATCTGTTAGCAACAAGCTTGGTCATCCGCCAGCGACTGCCTTTCAATAAATGCTGGCTCTACGCACCGCGCGGACCACTGATAAATTTCGAGAATCAGGAACAAACAGAAGCTTTTTTTGCATCAATAAAAGAGCTTGCAAAAAAAGAAAAAGCTGTGTTTTTCCGCTTTGACCCACCCTTTAAAAACGTGGAAACAAGCCAAAATCAACTGGTCATAAATACGCTCAAAACATTGGGTGCCCACAAAGCGCACGCACATTACCAACCTGAATGTACACTCATGGTTGACCTCACGGTTTCACCGGAAGAAATCTTAAAACAGATGAAACCAAAAGGTCGATACAACATAAAAGTGGCACAAAAACATGGAGTCGAAATCGAAATATGCCACGATCCGGAAAAAGGCATCGACGAATTTTACAACTTATTCAGTCAAACCACAGAACGTGACGGATTTTCCGGCCACCAAAAAAGCTATTACCTCAGCATGCTCAAAACATTAGGGCAAAAGCACGCAAAACTCTACCTCGCAAAATACCAGGGCAAAGCGCTGGCAGCATGTATAGTCACCTATTTCAAAGACACCGCCACCTACTATTTCGGAGCGTCGTCCAGCGAACACCGCAACACAATGGCACCCTATTTGCTGCACTATAAAGCCATGATCGATGCCAAAGATCTTGGCTATAAATACTACGATTTCTTCGGCATAGCACCGGAAAATGAACCAAACCACCCCTGGGCAAAAGTCACCGATTTCAAAAAAAAGTTCGGTGGAAAAGTTATAAACTATTTCCCGGCACAGGAAATAATCTACAAAAAATGCTGGTACACAATAGTCAGAATCGCAAAATTCGCCAAAAAAATTATTGGCCGTTAGTCTCCAAAAACTAATAAATAGAACTCAAGATTGCAGCATCAGCAGCGTCAGGTTTCTTCCCTTCAGGCGCCGCTGCAGGTTTTCCTCTATACTCCCGAAGTTTACTTACCAGACTTGCAAAGTTTAAAGCACTTCCCGATTCAGACGTGCCGTGGCCGTTCACAATATAAACAATCGTTCCGTCATTCCCCACCCACATATTTACCATCACATTATCCGGATGTTTTGGATTATTTCCGCCGCCCCAATCCAGATAAACCTGCACCACCTCATTAAACTCAATATTCATCTTCACCACCCTGCCGATGACCTTTTCCATCTCAGGTTTGCGGAAAGAATAGTAGCTGCTGATCGCCTGCCACGTAATCTCCTTTGATGTCTCAGGTGTTTCAATAGCCGTGTGTTTGGTTCCCTCCGCCCATTTCTTCAAATGGATCATCTGTCTCATGAAAGAATCAAAATCTTCAGCGGCACCTTTACGAGTTTCTTCACCGTAAATACCAATGTTTTCACGGCCAACAGTATAAAGAATTCTACCATGCGGCAGAACTTCAATATCAATATCCGGATCCGGATTATTCCAGTCAAACTCCAAATAAAACTTATGTGGCTCCTTATCCTTGGGATAAATTTCATCAACACCACCGGTTTGCTCAACATAATCCTTATACGCCAACTCGTTCCCCACCGTTAACTCCATAATTCTCTGGTGAATGAAGCCCTTGTTCAAAGCATTTGCCGCCTCTTGAATATTCGGATACTGAAAAACTCCGTTCGGATAACGGAATTCAAACTGATTGCCATTTTGAATCAAACGGCAAGGCAGCGTTCCATTATTAAAACGAAGATTAAACGACGCACCGTCGGGATCATTCCCGTGCGTAACCATCGCAAGAAGCGCATCCGCATATTCCTGATAAATCGTACCCAAAAATCCAAGTTCAATCACCGGCTTAAATTTCTCCGCTGGAGCAGCCACAGGAGCCACATCAACATCGCCTGAAGGAATCTTCTCATACTTGCCAATATACTCCCACATAGGAATAAATTTCGAACTATAGGCACTCTGCAATTCAGCCATGGAAGGTTTTTTTGCAAAAACCAACCCCGAAGCCGCAATCCCTTGTTGCAGCAAAACATTCAACCGTTCAGCATCGCTGCTAGATAATTTTTTACCCACATATTTTTGCATAAGCGTACGATCAACATCATAGTTACCGGTACTCTTAATGCCCGGAGAATCCGGATTAAGTGGTTTATCAGTAATTTCTCCCAGTCCATAAACAATATTTCCTGTTCCAGGTTCGGTAAATTCACGCAGATTATGTGAAACCAAAAACTGGTCAAACTCCTTAGCCTCAGGAGAAGTATCTTTCGCGCCACCGCTGATAGCCGGAGCAACAGCCAGTTCCAATTGTGATTGATCAACCCAAATCTCTTTATCCTCAAATTTCACTTTCACAAAAACCGTATCGTTAATCTGTTTCGCTTTGGCGTTTACATCAACCAAAGAAACCTCAGTTCCACCCTTCATTTTGCCCACAATAGCGCCATTATCATCACGATAAGCCGCCTCAGAAATATTCGGTGAAACCACTAATTTATTATTCTTAAATCTACCGTCAACAGACTGTGCCTTACTCCATTCACTTTGATAAATATCTGTTCCGGCGGGAACCTTCTCTCCTGGTTTTCCCGGGGCTCCCCCTACGGGAACCGTAGCTCCAACGCCTTTTTCAATATCGCTGAGTCGGGAATTGGTGTTCTCAAGTTCATCACTGACAACACTCACAACACTGACATGTTTAACGTAAGTAGAGAGCGGAGTAGTATCTTCTACCCCCAGGGACTCCAGTTGTTTTTGAGCGGCAGCAAGACGTAATTGCATATCGGTAAACTCCTTCGGATCAAACTGACCCGATGAAGCTGTCTTCTCTTTTAATTGTTGAACTCTTGCTCCCACCGCGGTCATTCGGTCAAAAGTTTTTTTCATCAAATCCGGAAATTTTGCTGCAGCCTCCTTAGCCGCAAAAGTTTCAGCGGCAATTATCAAAGGATCATGTCCCAAATTTACGGTACTATTATCAAGCGCCAAAACCTGCTGAATAATCGGGTTCTGATATTTAAGATCCAGAGCTCTGCTGGCACTCATGGCATCATCAACAAACTTTTTATGATGCTCCCTGGCCGTCATACTCATCTGTTCCACCTTACCAAGTTCACCCTGCCATTCATCCGGCGTTTTAATTTTCGAAAAAAGACGAAGTTGAAATTTCCCCTTCTCTACGCGGCTACGTAAAGCTGCATCGGAATCACTTTCATCAGAAAATGTCCCGGTTTTTTTTTGAAAACTCGGATCAACGTGAAAATTATAATCGGGCAGACCGCTTTGCAGCATACTTTTAATTTCACCGTACAAATATTGACGATATTTTTCCGCCTGCCCTGCATCTTTAAAATGCAAATCGGTGAGTTTCAAATAACCCACAAAAAAACCGGTCATTTCCGGAGACAATTTTTTATCACTCGAGTCCCCATCAGCCTGCTCCATGGCAATGCCGTTTTGAGCCAACATATCCACGTAAGGCTTCATACTGAATGTGTCCAACTTAAGCATCAAATCACTTTCATCAACAGAAGAATCAACGGAAGAATTATCATAAGCTTTCTCCGCAAGGCCGTTCAACAAATCCGCATGCGAAGATTTATTCGCCTCATCATAACGTTTCATTGCGGCCAAATATCCTGAAAAAAGAAAACGCGTTCTGCCAAAAGAATCATGAATTCCCGTACCTTCATAATCCTGAATCTTATTCGCTTTATTCTCCGGATCACTCTTCTCCAGTGCCCATTTCCGCGCCGCCTCAAAACTTTTATACCTTGGATCTTCCGGCATACTTTCAAGCAAAAGCTGCATTCGCATCTGACGACTTCGTTGCAACGCGCGGCTTTTACCAATGTCGCGGCTCTCTTTCAAAACCTTAAGTTCCTGAAGCAAAAGTTGTTTGTCTTCTTCAAGACGCACCAACAAATTTGCTTTTCTCTCAGGTGAGTATGTTCCGGTTTCAATCCGTTTTTTTTCCTTGTTATAAGCCTCAATAACAGTGTCAGCAGTAATTTTCTCAGGTTCCGCCTGGATCTGAGTTTCAAGAATTTCTATCGGATTTTTTTCTGCTGTATCCGCCATGAATTACAAACTAGGAAGCTTTGGAATCTGACTCACCTTTTTTGCCGGCAACTTTTTTCCCAGGCTTTTCTTTCGGTGCTATTTCAGGAACATCCAATCCAAAGCGACCCTTCACAATAGGTGAAGCAGCCACGATTTTACCCTGATATTTGCCCTGATCATCAGCAGTTACCTCAATAGTCATGTCACGATGTCTGAATGTTAATTTGCCGTTTGGTTGCACCAGGCCAGCAGGTAAATCTGCAACACCCTCATTGACTTTATCCTGTGCATCTTGAGGTGTATACCCTGCCTTAGGTCGAGGCATTTTAGCAACATCAGACACAATTTTAATAACACGTTTTTTCACTTTAGGCGGAACTTCTGCCGAAGCAGAAGCAACCTCAACAGCAGGTTTCGGTGCATCTGGATTTGGCGCTGGCTGTTTTGGAGCACCTTCGTCCGGCTTACCCTTTGGTGCGTCAGGTGCTTTTTTATCTCCACCCTGTGCAACCGGTTGGCCTCCGGTTCCTGAGCCTTCTTTTTTCGGAGCCGGTTTTGGAGCAGGAGCATCTCCACCTTTAGCTGCAGGTGCCTTGGCACCACCGCCGCCGGTCGCTTTTTTGCCTTTGGATTTTTCGTCATCCTTTGGTGGCTCTTCAACTTTTGGTTCCTCTTTTTTCTTGGCAGATTCCAGTTGATCCAAAAGATCAGCAGGTTTAACAACTTTAGTCTGCATAATAAGACGCACGGCATCTTCATGCTCCTTTTCAAGCTTATCCAGTTCTTCCTGAGGTACGGTTTTGCCGCTGTATCTCAAAAGAAGTGCATTTTGTCTGGCAACATGTTCGGTATATTCATCATTAATTGCCTCGCCCACTTCACCTTTTCGTTTCATTACGCCTGTCAGGTACTCCTTGTAGTAAGCAACAAAGTCCATCTTTACGGTTTTACCATCTTTCACAACTTCAACTTCTTTGCCGCCATAATTATAATCAAGTCCACGAATTAATCCGGACTGTGCATAAAGAAATTTCGCCGGCAACTTACCTTTTACATCGCCATAAATTTCACGGCCTCCAACGATTTTTGTATAATCAAGGTCTTGAGCCAATTTCTTGAAATCAACATCACCACTTTCAGCTCCCATCATTCCCAGAAGAACTTTTTTCACCATCGCATCATATTTTTTTGGATCCGGTTCTGCGGCTAAAGCACCTCGCAAATGCCATTCAATGGCACGCAATCTATCGCCATTATCCTTGTTATTATAATTTAGTTGGCGGGTAACACGTTCAATAACAGAACTAATCAGAGTGTCACGAGCTTCTTCAGGAGCTTCATGCTTGGTAAATACTTCCGGGGCATTTTCCTTTGCCCACATAGTTGGAGAAGGCACCTCTTCACCTTTATCAATAGCCGCTTTTACAGCTGCTTCGTACTGGTCGAAAAATTTAGCATTTTTATCACCCTTAAAAATCTCATTGGCAGCATTCATTTTACCAACAACTTCACCAAAAAGCTTTGAGCCTTTGTTAGTATCAAAATACATTGTATCCAAAACGTAACGGAAACTACCTCTTCCAGTCTCAGTTCCAAAAACTTTATCCCAGGTAAAATAATTAATCCCATTGTCTCCTTGGTTCTCTTTAAAAGCCTTAAGTTTCGCCATTGCAGCTTTTGGTCCAAGTTCCACATAAGTATTTTGAAGCATTTCAGCGGTCGCTTCCAAAACATTATCTTTATTCCAATCTGGTCCGCCAGTATTCACAATACCACCATCTGCCTTTTTCTCCCAACGCGGCATAGCCACACCTTTTTGATATTCAAGCCCTATACCCTTCATCAATGTAGTAACACTACTCCATGACGCTTCTTTTTCCTGATCAGCATACTTGCTGTCAATCATCTGCGCCTGCAAAGATTGCTTAAATTCATCCGCAAATTTTTTGGCTGCCTCCTCACGTTTTGTATTAGCATCATTAAATTTCGTTTCCAGTCTTCCCAAGGCACTTTTCCGCGCCTCGCCAAGAGTTTTACGCAAAGCGCCGTCTTTTGACTCAAGATCAGCTTTTTCAGCAACAAAAGTCGCCTTTTCTGCCTCAAGTTTTTTTGCTTGCGCAGAGCCTTTTGGAAGCGCGGCAATTTTTGCATCAAGATCTTCAATCTTTTTCTGTGCGGCAGCTTTTCTTTCAGAAACTATACCTTCAATAACACCATTGGTTACCAGAACGGCGTTATCTCGTATGTCTTTGAAGTATAGATTTGTTTCAGAAGTTTCTGCATCCTTTGCAGTTTGTTCAAAAACAGCATCAAAAGACTTATCAAAATTTTCATTCTCAAAAACAAAACGTTTTTGAAGCGAAAGTGTGTTGTACGAATTGAAGCAAGAAAGTATTTTCATAAATTTGTTTTAATAGTTTTTTATTTTAATTTTTTTAATAATTTTTCAGCCGCAAACCTTTCTCTCTCCTCGGCGGCCGCAGCCATTTTGCGGTTAGGTTCAGCCGCATAATAGCGATCAATGGCGTGCGCTTCAGCGGTAAAATCTCCCATGATCTTTTTTTGTTCAACCGCAAAATCATGAACAATACCAGAATCAGCAGCTTTTGCTTGAAGCAAAATTGCGTAAAGCGGTTTCAATAAAGACACATCCTTTTGTTCCAAACCATTGTACACGCGGTCTATTTCCGCTTTTGGAATATATTTTTTTGCCAATGAATTTTCAAAAAGCTCACGGAAAGCTTCCAAAGAAAATTCTGGTGATGCTGAAGCAGTTGTCATAGCTATGTATACTTTAAAATATATCTTCTAATTATAACACAAAAACCCTTTTCTTAAAAGGACTGTGTTTGCTCTTTCTTAAGGCGTTTTAGGCCCCAGCCGCTGTGTTCGCCAACCTACTGAACGTCTCTTCGGCCCAACGATCCTGGACAGTCACAGTCACATTTTTGTCCAAAGAAATCACAGTAGTAAAGTTGCCGCTCTTGGAATAAACTTTCAATTCCCGTGTCAAATTCATACCAGAAACCAGTGGAGAAATTTGATCCTGAAGATCTTTCACCATCAACTGTTGCAGTTCAGCTGAGTCTTTAAAAGCTGCACCCTTATGTAAATCCACATAATATTGCGGATTCATACCATGCTCAAAAGCGGCTTTGTAAACCTGCCCAACCTTCTTTTTTGAAGGTAAATCTTCAATCCATTCCTGCAAACCCTCATAGCTCTTTTTGCCGCCGGCACCAATGGTAATTTTAATGCCATCACGGACAGTCTGAACATCTTTTGAAGCCTTTTTATCAAACGTAGAAAGTTCAATATTCAAAGCAGCCGTCAGTGCATCAACAGTTATACCGGAAGGATCTTTAGAGCGGAATTTATCCAGTGCTCTGTCAGCGGACAACTTAATCTTCTCTTCATCTTCAGGCGAAGATTCAATATTTGCAGAAGCAACCTCAAGCGGGTTTCCGGGCTTATCTGATGGCGGTTCAGCAGGTTTTTCATTCTCCTGTTGCCAATCCAAAAATTCCTGTGGGAAAGTCAAATCAGGTGGAAACTCGCCCAGGGTTTCAATCTTAACAACCGCATACTCAAGTGAAGCAATTTGCTCCTCAATAGTGCCATGAATAAATGCGCCGCGCCCCAAAGCCTTGGTAACAAAAACACCATTATCCTTAAGGATTTTATCCAGCGTAAGCTTTGTTTTCTCTGAAGGATTGGATTTTAAGGATTTATACAAGCCTTTCGCATTATCAATTTTTCCGCGTAAATATCGACCAAACTTATAGGTTTGGGACTGCTGTAAAATACTTTCAAGCTCTGGAGATAACCCGGCAACAGGAGATGGAGCAGCTTTCATCTTGGCAACAGGTGCGCTCACTTCATACATTTTATCTGCACCAACCACTCTTTCAGTAATTTTAAATTCACCTATTTCGAGTCCTTGATTGGCTGCGCGTTTGCGCAAAGCGGAAAGATATCCGCTCTCAATAGTCTTGGCGTGAAGCCCATCCAGCATAATTTCACTTTTACCGGCAGCAAGAGCTTCATTAATAGTCCTATCCAAACTCGCCATCATGACATCAGGTTTTTGAGCACCAGCAAAATATCTGTCTGACATCAAAGTATCATCAATGATCGATGGATATTTGGTAGGAACTTTTCCTGCTCGCATATCTATTAATAAATCCTGGGTCGCAGCGGCTCTGGCTTCAATTGCAGCCTCCTCAGCAGTCAAATTCAGCTGTTTTTGAGTAAACAAATCAAGTTGTTCTCCCTCTGCCGCTTTGGCACCCGGAGCAGCTTTTCCCTTTGGCTCGTAAGCAGGCTTCCCTTCCGGAGTGAAAAGATCCAGCTGTTCACCGCCGACAGGAACAGGTTTTGGTGCAGGTGTAATAGCATCTGCTTTACCTGATTCATACAGCTCAATCTTCCCCTTGCCGTTGGCCTTTAATTCAAAAACTGTATCCTTAATTTTAATTTCACCAATTTTGCGATCAGGAAGAAACTGGATTTTTTCAAACTCATTTTCAAGAGAACGAGCAAGACGTGCAGGATCAACAACTGCATCTGCAGAATGTTTTGCCTCAAAAGATTCAACAAGTTTTTTCTCCGGACCAGCCATAAGATCATCAATCATATGGGGGTGAATCTCTGCCTCAAAGCGCATTCGCGCATAGCCATCCTTAATGGTAACATCAATAATTGGTTCAACTTTAGTTTCCGGGAGAATCTCCACGGTAGCGGGTTCAGCCTTGGCGGCATCAGGAGATTTTTTCGCTTTTGATGCTTTTGCAACTTTCGGATACAAACCCTTCTCAAAAATCTTATCCAAAATTCTGGCCACCTGTTCATCTTTGGCACTGAATTGAAAAATAACTTCCGCTGCATCCTGAATGTTCGAAAGTGATACCGCTGATTGCTTATCAAACTCCATAAACTTAATCAAAGCTCTGCCCTCAAAAATTTTATGAAACTGAGGGTGTGCTTCGTAAAGTTTCATCAGTGAAGGATCTTCTTTGATCAGCTTAGCCATATCATCAAAGTTTGTACCCTTGAAAGCCTCAGCAAGAGCCTTATCTTCTTTAATTCCTTTCAAAATACCCTGAACAACATTTTCATTCCCCAAAACTTTTTCTGTCCAAAGTGCACGTAAAGCACCGAGATTTTCCGCCTCATGTTCCATCACATTCAACGCTTTACTCACACGGGCAAAACGAAGTGAACCTTCGGCAACACCTTGTTTTAATACCAGTTTCGTCAGTTGTGGGATAGATCGGAAAAGCCTGGTAGAGTATCTCACTATACCTATCGGCATATCATAACCTAAAAATTTAACTCCTTTAGCGCCAAGTTTTGCCGTTTCCCAGGCAGTCTTTAAAGCCACCTCAGCTGTACCTTGCGCAACAGCCAATCCTTTGGCTCCGGCGCCTTCAGCTGTTGCAAAACGGTCAGCAGCCTTTGTCCCACCCGGCAATCGCTCAAGAGTTTTCTCACCATAATATTTGAAAATAGCAGCAAGCTTACCGCCGCCACCCACAGCCTCTGCAGCTACCTGTGCGGCATCAGCGGCGAGTTGTGCTTCCTTTAATAAATTTTCAACTTTTGCCGTTGCTGCAACAGCCTCAGTCGAAAGTGGACCTTTTGCTTTCTCAATTTCCTGCAATGACTTAATAGCATCATCAGCTGTTTTGGCAGCTTCATGTGCCCGCTTGGCAAGAACTGCGGCTTCTTCAGCCTTACTTGCTTGAGCCGCATACTCATGAGCCAGCGTGCGCAACTCTTCAGCCGCCTTAATATGTTTCGGTAATTTAGAGTTTGCAGCGACTTTCTCCGCCGCTTCAGCCCTCTTGGCTAGTTCCGCAGCGCGCTCCGCCTTGAGTCGATGTGCAGCATTAGCCGCCTGTTCGGCCTTTTCAAAACTTTGTACAACAGTACCGGATCTCTCTCCCAACTCGGCAACCGTCTTTGCCTCCACCAGACCCTTCATGCCTGCAGAAGCGCCTTTGGAGAAATTAGCAATTTCAGCGGCCTGGCTTACTTCAGCACTTGTTTTCAAAAATCCTGGCTTCTTAAAAGCTTCAGCCGCAAATGTCCTAAAGAAGGTACTGGCTTCAGCAACACGACCGGTAAAAATTCCGGCCTTGCTTCCGGCAGCGGCAAGAACCTCGGCACGAGCCGCGGTAGACGTAACCTTTGCAGCTTGAGCCGCTTCGCCTCCAACAAACAATGAAGCAACATTCGCCAAAACTTTACCAATACCCGATCCAACATTTCCCTTTTCAAACTCTTCATACGAAATCAAAGCCTTTCCAAGCTCCTTCCATGCTTTACCGGCCAGTTCAGTATCGCCCACAGTTCCTTCTTTTGCATTTATAGTTAACAGTGCCCCCAGACCTTCTAAAGTATCAAAAGGTTTTCCAACAACAGTACAAAGTCCGCCGGCCAGTTCAAAAAGACCACCGGACGCGCCTGTGAAAAGTGAAAGGACATTAGCGCCGAAACCAGCCGGATACTTCCATCCGCTTTCAATATCATAAGCGCCCTGTGTAGCCACATTACCCTGTTCAATAATCCACTTACCAAATTTTGTCAGCCATTCACCGGGTATAGCTGCTATCTGGCCCACAGTGTCCTGATACAAATATTTCGCATTATTCCACATCACGCCAAAAACACCTTCTGTTTCAACTTTCACTTTATCCAGTTGTGAACAAGCCTTATCAAAAACCGAAAACGAAAGACTGTTTGCCAAACTCGCATCCAAAAGATGATTGTCTGTTTCTCTCTGGATACTGTCCAGATTCTTTAAATGATAATCATACTTATCTTTAACTCCTTCAATACATTCGGCATAAGCTTGCTTCTGTGTTTCCAAAACAAGAATCTGCTCCTCGGTTGAAATCATCGAAGGCTCCACAACCTTATCAATAGTGTCTCCGACAGTTCCCAGATCACTTTCCACCGCTGATTCTTCTTCACTCATCGCAACGTCAACTCCCTTGGCTTTTTCAGCCGATTTATCCAGGTAAGTCGCGCCAACGTTGGCTCTTCTTTTTCTTTCCTGAACCTGAGCAAGTGCCTGATTGATTGCCTCCTTTTGTTCATCAGTCAGATTTGGCTCCTTCAGCATTTCAGCAAGAGCACTCTCTTTTTCCTTTTCAGCTTCGGACACTTTTCCCACTGCAATTTTTCGTTGTTCAAGTTTTTTTGCAACGTTTGCAGGTGAATCATCCGCGTTCCGAAGTGTCTCCAAATCATCCTTCTTTTTACTCAGCGCCTTCTGATGCTCAACCAGTTTCAACTGTTGAGCTTTTAGTTCACCGTATCGCTTTTCATTTGCCTTGATTGCGTCTGCCTTCTCACCTTTTTGCTCTTCCAGTTTTTTAATCTCTTCATTGCGCTTTTTCAAAATAACACCACGGCGCGCCTGCATAACCCTCGAAATACTTTTTCCATATTTTTCGATTTCCTCTTTTTTCTTTTTATATTTACTTCTTTTTGATTCCATTTCATCTTTCAATTCTCTCAGTTCTCGCTGAAGTTTTTCTACCTTCTTGTCATCGTTACAATCAACACCCGGGAGTATTCCGGTTAACTTATCCCATGTGAGGGACGCTCGGTTGGAAAAGCCCTTTTTTGAGTCCTGATACTGCTGCAGGGTCTCATAAAAACCATTGATATCTCCCAAACGTTTTTGAACCGCCTCCTGAAATGAAGCATTCAAAACCGCATATTCCTGCATGTGGTCATTCAACTTTTCAATCGGGGTATCTTCGGGAAGTTCTTTCGGAATATTATCCAGCTTTGCCGGAGAAGCGTCCTTTAATTTCAAAATATCTTTGGCCGCTGCATTTCCCTCTTTAGCCGCCTGTTGGTCAGCTTCACTTGGTGTATATTTTTTCAAAATCTCATCTGTCTTATCCAGTACCTGTTTTTTGTATGCATCAAAAGCTTTCTTATCCAGAGTGCCGTCCTTCGCCGCCATATCCAAAGATTTCTGATAGTACTCATAGAGTCGGTCATACAGGTCGCCGGTAAATCTCCCACCGATCTTATCCAGTTTTCCTTTTACAACCGCAACACGCTTATCAGATTCAGTCTTCACCTCTTTCAAAGCTTCAGCCTTGGTCTTTTTCTCCAGACTTGGTGGGGCATCTGTTTTGCTTTCTGCAGACGAAGCTTTGTTGTCGAACACCAGACGTCTCTGCGCAAAAATCAAAAACGCATTTCTCGTTTTAAGAAACGTTTTCATCATGATGTGATTCGTTTTTTATTTCTGTTTTCAATTTTTTTAATTTTTTCTTGGCTCCTTTTTTAGCCTTACTCTGCCCAAACATCTCATAAACATTTTTGGAAAAATCTCCGTCCCTATCACAAATTGCCCGGATATATTTATCCTGTTCAGCATGCGCCTGATCAAGGAATTTCATAAATTCCATAAGTCCGTCATTTGGCATTTTCAAAACCTGCTCATAACGCACGGCTCGTTCTTCCGGTGAGAAAAACAAAAGCGAATTAAACTTCTTCAAAACCCGTTTCAGCAAATTTTGAGAGACATTCTTAGCCATCACAAAATTATACCACGGAAACTAAGAATAAACAACCCGGCGCCTCTAAGACAAAGCACAATGAAGCCATCTCAAAACCGGAGAATTTAAAATATTCCCAAAAATTTCTTCTTTTTATCCGAACTACCCTGATTCAATCCGTTGATCAAACTTTCCGCCTCCTTATCGGTGGCTAGTGCATCCTTATCTTCCTCAGTCTGCAGCTCAACTTTTTTGAGTACATGCATAGACTCTTTTACATCCTTCACCAGTTCAACTTTCTGACTTTGAATTTCGCTCTCCTCCTTGTCAATGTCCGCATTCATTTTTTCCGCTTCCTCAAGAGCTTTCATGGCATCCATGATGTCCACATCGCTACTCTTTGCATATTTCTCGCGGATAGCCAAACGTTCATCCGAACTCATCAACTGAAAAAGCGATGAAGATTCGAGCGCCGAAAACAACTTATTGAGTAGTTCTTGTGAAGCCATAAAAAAATAAATTATGCTCCTATCTGCTGATCAGGTAAAACTATATCTGGTTTCGCTTCTCTTAAGACAAATTTAATCCCGGAAATTTTATAAAGATCTGCGCGGTTCGCAAGTTTATTAATATTTGCCTTTGCTTTAGGAATTTCCATTGTAAAGGCAACCAGCTGCCCTTCTACATTCAGTTTAACCGGCACATTCACTTGTCCGTCATTCGGAGCATCTGAAGCTAAAACACTTCGAGCAATCGAGTCTGCATTTATACCAAGCCTTCTATTCAAATCTCTCATCCCATCACGGCCAAACTGATTGGTAAGATATACTTTCAGGTTATCGTAACTGTCAAAATATTTTTTACCTTCTTTATCGACCTTCGGCTCACCAGGTTTTGGTTTTTCAGGTGCTTTAACAGCAACGGCATCAGGTTTTTTGGGAGCTTCTGGTTTCTTGGCGGGAGGTTTAACAGCAACGGCATCAGGTTTTTTGGGAGCTTCTGGTTTCTTGGCAGGAGGTTGAGCAGCAACAGCATCAGGTTTTTTGGGAGCTTCTGGTTTCTTGGCAGGAGGTTGAGCAGCAACAGCATCAGGTTTTTTAGGAGCTTCGGGTTTCTTAACCGGAGGTTTAACAGGAGCAGCTTCGGGTTTTTTGACTGGAGGTTTAGCAGGAGCAGCCTCAGGCTTCTTAACTGGAGGTTTAGCCGGAGGAGCTTCGGGTTTTTTGACTGGAGGCTTAGCAGGAGCGGCTTCCGGTTTCTTCGGAGTCTCGGGCTTCTTGCCGGCATCAGCCTTTTTCTCTCCAGCGCCATCAAGTTTTGCGTAACTTACCTGCGCATCACCAACCGCAGCTCTCAAGCCCATATAAGCATCGAACCATTCTTGCGCATTTTCACTCTTTGCATCGCGTAGCTTATACACACGTTGAATAGCGACATTTATTCTCTGACTCTGATCAACTGAACTGTTCCACTTTTCAACAAACGCAGGGTTTGAAGAGTTCGTATAAAGAAAATGTCCCTCTCTCAAACGCCAGTCGGTTAAGGATCTATCAACCCCAAGAGCAGCATTTAAACCATCTTTTAAAAGATAACTCTGCAGTGCCTTCAACTCTTCAGGATTATGCAAAACACTCAACTGTTCCTGTTGTTGTAAAGCTGCTTCCAAACCGCTTTGCAAAGCAACGCGCAAAAATCGCACGCATTCTCTTCGCTTTTCTTCAACATTAACCTCCTTATCATCAAGTTTTTTCAGTTGCTCATACTTTTCTTTAAAAGCTTTTTGAGCCTCAGCAAGTTTTCCCTTGGCCTTTGGCCCCTTTTTCATTTCATCAATTTTACTTTTTGCCTGTTCTTCCTCCTTTGGATTTAACTTATCCACAGGTTCATCTTTGCCAGTTTCAGAGGGTTTAGCAGGTCCCGCTTCTCCTTTGGCTTCCACACCCTCCTTAAAAACCAGGCGCTTAGTTTTAAAGCCATCATCCGTAAATAGTCTGCACATTTTCATAATGTATTTTGTTTTAAAAAAGTTTTTATTTTGAGAAATATTTCATTACTAACTTCAAGAAACATCAATTTTGTCCAAAGCATCCAGTAATTTCTCCGCTTCACTTTCAATATTTTTCTTATCATCTTCTTCAGCAATTTTAAGCTCTTCACGGTCAACTTTCTTCATTTCCTGCTGAATTTTTACCGCACTCTCCGCATAATATTTCTGTACATCAGGAGTTTGTTCAAGTTCATCAACTTCGCTTTCCAATAGTTTCAGTGTTCCGATAGCACGCAAAAGCTGATCATCGGAAGCATTGGAAAATTTTTTCAAAAGATCGGATTGTTGTTCCTCACTCAGCAAATTAAATCCCTTCTGAATCTGCAGAAATGCAAAAAATTTCTTTTGGAGAATTGATTGAGACATAAATTATTAAGCCTTATTACCAGAATCAATTTTCTTTTCACTATCACGAAGATCCCCACGGAGAGCGGCTAGAGCACCATCAGCCGGCTTCTTATCAGGCTTTTGAGACCCCATGATACCCCCTGATCCTCAAGAAGGCCAGATCGCAGTGATGCAAGTGGTCCTTTCCCTTCATCACCCTGAGCACCCAAATCAGCGCGTAAAGTTGCAAGCGGGCCTTTTTCCTCCAGTTGTTGATCAAGCCACGCTGTCAGAGAATCTGCCTCCTCTGGTGATAACGGCGTACCCTTTGAACGATCAGCAATAACCGAAAGTCTCTGATGAATCTTCTCAGCTTGAGCTGCCATCTGTTTGCTAACGCCATTGTTTTTCTCAACAGATTGCATAAATTTACGAAGCCTTTGGGCAAGTTTCACACTTCGGTCATCGCCCTTCTTCTCTAATTCATCAACCTTTTGCCACACACGTTCGTATAATTTTTTCCTGTTACCAGCATCAAGATAATACTCACTGGTACCCTCTTTTGCTGAGTCGTGTTTTTCAGCAACGTCTGCACTTTTCACGTCATCGTGCATGCCCTCTCCACCAGCAGCAAAAACTACCCTCTGAGCCGCCAATGAGAAGCGAAAATTGCCAAAGCATTTTTTTAAGAATTTCATATAATGAAGTTTATATATAAAAAGCCATCTATGAATTATAACATAAATAGAAAAATAATCAAACGGCAAAAAGCTGCCCGCACACTAAAATCCTTCGAATCAAGAAATTATTTCTTCCCCATAGCCTGTTCCTTCACTCGATCTATATAAAGCATCCCATCAATATGATCCAACTCATGCTGCACAATGCGGGCATTTAAACCCTTCAATTTCAAAACAAATTCGCGCCCCTTTCGATCCAAATACTTCACAGTCAAAGAATTATAACGCGCGACTTTATCCCATAAACCCGGCAAACTCAGGCACCCTTCTTCATGCACGCTCATATCATCGGAATGTTCCGTAATCACGGGATTGATCATGTCCACAATCAATTCATGGCTAGTCCCATTGTTAAAACGGCAAACGACTACCCGAATATTCTTACTCACCTGAGGAGCCGCAAGTCCAATACCCTCTGCCGCAAACATAGTGTCTCTCATATCATCAAAAAACTTTCCCAATTTTTTGTCGGCCGCTTTCACCTTCGTAGAAACGGTTCGAAGAATTTCGTTATCTGCCCCTTTTTCTATTGGTAACACTGCCATACGAAAACAAATAAATACCCTTATACTTTATACAGGCGCAGCCACCTCCTCAAGCCCTCTTCAACCAAGCCTCAATAAACCCATCAATCGCTCCATCCAAAATCGAATTCACATCATGTTCCTCATGGCTCGTTCGATGATCTTTTACCATGGTATACGGATGAAGTACATAGGAACGAATCTGATTTCCCCATGCGATTTCCACCCGATCACCCTTCAGTTGGTTAATTTCCGCAACCTGCTGTTTTTCCTGCAAATCAATCAATTTCGCATATAAAATTTTCAAGGCCCTTTCCTTATTCTGAAGCTGACTACGTTCATCCTGGCACGCCACCACCAAACCCGTAGGTATGTGAGTAACGCGAACCGCCGAAGAAGTCTTATTCACATTCTGCCCACCCGCTCCGGAAGACCTATAAGTATCAATTCTCAAATCCTCTTTGCGAATTTCCGGCACCTCTTCTTCCGGAATTTCCGGCAAAATATCAATCATCGCAAAAGAAGTTTCACGCGTATGTTTGGCATTAAATGGTGACTGTCGCACCAGTCTGTGCACGCCTCTCTCGCCCTTTAGGTAGCCATAAGCAAAAGATCCACGAATAAAAAGCGTCGCACTCTTCAGCCCAACCTCTTCGCCCATGGACTTATCGGCAATCTCAACCTCAAAACCATTCTGCTCCGCATAGCGCATATACATTCGCATTAACATCTCCGCAAAATCCTGCGCATCTTTCCCCCCAGTTCCAGCATGAATACTCATAATCACATTATAAGTGTCATACTTAGCATTCAAAAAAGTTCGGATCTCCAGCTTACGCCAAGTATCCTGCAAAGAATGAACCATAGCTTTATACTCTTCAGCTCCTTTCGGATCTTCCTCAGGGTGAATATCCGGCAACAAATTCAAAAGTTCAGCCGCATCACTCTGGATATTTTCCCATGACTCAACCTCTTTCTGCACCTGACTCAATTCTTTGCTGATCCTCTGGGCGTGCGCCGGATCTTTCCAGAAATCAGCTTCCTGGGTAAGTGCAGTGAGTTCAATTACCTTATGACGCAGGGCTTCCAGATCAATACTCTTAAGTGCCGCCTTGATCTCGCTATCAATAGTTTCCAGTTGTTGTTTCACTTCGTGCATACAAACATTCTACCATAAATGAGAATCTCATTAAGAAAACATTAGAACATTTGACTAGCCTGCTCTGGCTAATCAAATAAGCCATGAGTCTAAAAAAGAGCTTTCAAAAACTTTTTTACCAAAATCCGACTGAAATGTCTCTTGATGAAATTCGCAGCATTTTAGAAGCTTTTGGATACAAACTCTTCAATATCAGAGGAAGCCATTTCCTCTTTAAAAAGCCCAATAGAAAGTCTATAGTATTCCCGGTTCACCACAACAAAGTAACAAAATTTTATCTCAAAACAATCCGAAATACCTTAAAGTCTCAATTGAAATAATATGACCCCTCGAAAATACAAATCACTTTATTACATGCTGGAAGATATCAGCGATGGCCAAGAAAAAGGCTTTGCTGCAAATGTTATAAATATCGACGCAGTAGTAATGGGTGAAAACATAAAAGAGCTCGAAGAAGGCCTGGAAATGCTCATTGAAGATAGTAAACTGTCAAAAATTTCTACCAAAAATAAAATCGACATCGAAGTAGAATTAAAAAAGAGTGCCAACGGAAAATTAAGCGTAAAGAAAATATCCAAGAAGAAATAATCCCGATCCCCTTCCATGTCCGTCGCCCGCAGAATATTCTGGAACACCATTTCACAAATAATCGGTAAGGGATTTATCGCCATTATTGGCGTAGTAACAGTAAAACTTATTACCGGCTATTTAGGCCGCGAAGGCTACGGCCAATACACAACAGCCTTTGAATTTTTGGCTTTCTTCAGCATAGCCGCAGACTTGGGGCTCTACACGGTGGGCGTCCGTGAAATGGCCAAAGACGAAACAAAAATCCCCATGATCGTCGGGAATATTTTGAGCATACGCACATTCCTGTGTGTCGTAATGGTACTGATCGGTTCAACCGCCGCATTCCTGATCCCCCAATATCAGGGCACGCTAGTCCCGCTCGGTGTAGTTATCGTGGGCGTTGCAATGGCCTTAAACATTCTTACTTCAACAGTATCCACCGTTTTACAGGTGCATCTGAAAATGGAGTACAACTCGCTCGCTTCGGTAGTAGGGAAAATAATTACCGTAAGCTATATGGCATTCGTCATATATATAATCCACCCGGGTACCACTGAAGAAGGCTTTTATCAGCTCATCTGGGCGGGCGTCGCCGGTAACTCCATTATGCTGGCGCTCACATGGTACTACTCATCAAAGTTCGCAAAAATCCGCTACCGCCTGGACAAAGAATTTTTCAAAGACGTTTTCTTCAAAGCACTTCCCTACGGAATTGCACTGGTACTCAACACTATTTATTTCCGCATAGGATCAGTCTTATTGTCACTCATTGAAGGTCCAAATGAAGTGGGTATATATGGTGTGCCAATGCGCATGCTGGAAGCGGTCGGCATCATCCCGCTCTACTTCATGAACGCCGTTCTCCCGGTTCTCACAAAATCCATCCAACGCAAAGATGGAAGCCACCAGCGCATCATTCAATATGCATTCGATTTCCTCGTCATGGGCAGCCTCCCAATAGTTGCAGGAACGGTAGTGTTGGCCTATCCAATAGTTTACCTCATCAGTACACCTGAATTCTTAAGTAACGTCAGCGCCGGATTCTACGGCTCAGACATAGTACTGCAAATTCTCATTTTTGCCCTGGCCTTTTCTTTCATAAACAGTCTCTTTGGTTTCATCCTCGTTGCCGATAACAGACAAAATAAAATTCTCAGCCGTAATGCTATTGGAGCGCTACTGACCATAATCATCAATCTTCTCCTCATCCCATGGCTCGGCGTACGCGGCGCAGCAATAACCAATGTCATAACAGAACTATATGTAGCGCTCGCCTCATATTTTATCGCTCGTCACTACATAAAATTCAGCATCAATCTCAAAGGCACATTCAAGATGGCACTTTCAGCGCTGGTGATGGGCGTAACAGTATACCTTTTGCGTGACCCCACCTACGCCTGGATTCAAAATAAAAACATTTTCCTCCTCATACCGGTAGGCGGAGCAATCTATGTCGGCATGCTTTTTGCCACCAAAACAATCACCAAAGACATGATCGCCCTGCTCAAAAAACCAAAAGCAGCTGCAAGCCCGCTCCCGGAATAACCGACGCGGCAAATCTCTATTGGAATGAGTAGCCCAGACCCCCAACCGGCAAAATATGCAGGCCGTGACTATCCGCACTGAAAGTCTTACTACCGTGGACATCCAAATAAAAATGCCATCGTGGATTTAACTGAAGGTGTCCTCCGGCTACGAAAAAAACACCGGGTTTAAAATCAACCTTACTTCCATCAACAACCTGTACTCTCGGACTGGTACTTATTCTGGAGAATTGGCTGTACGAAGCATCACCCAAAACACCGCCTCCAACGGCAACACTAAACGGTTTAAAAATTTTATAACCTACCTCAATTCCCGCGCCAACCTTCAAAGAGTAGGTAACGGTATCAACAACTTGCGGCGCAGTTGAAGCAACCACGGAACTCACCTTAAATTCACCTTCAACAGGAAGAATGAACGCGATATAAGGTTTTTTAGAGTCGGTGAAAATATAGCGAAAATTTACTTCACCAGCATAAGAATCCGTATCACTTACTCTCCCGTGTTCTTTTTCAACATGAGACTGTGGAAGGAAAATACCTACCTCAAGATGTTTAAGTCCTTTTGCACTTTTTTTCTTATCCGGTTTTTCATCAGGTTTTGCCTTTGGCGCTGGTGGCACAGCAGGCTTTTCATCAGGTTTTGGTGCCGGTACGGCAGCCACGGCAGGCGCTTTTCTTGCTTCAGCAAGAACCTTATCCATTTCACTCATACCAAAAATTTTATTCGCATACAGTCGCGAAAAAGTAACAGTAACAACTGTTGGTGTCGGTGCCGGAAAACCTCCGGCAATTTTTTCTTTCTTTTCACTCTCGTTAGTTCGCACAATATTCACCGTATTATCGGCCATGACGGTGAAAACATAGCTATAATCAATAGCGCCGCTCTTGTACGAAACAGAAAAAGAATCCCCTTTCAATTTATTGGCAAATTCAGATTTAAATCTTTGGGCAAGCTTACCATTTTCCGGATCATCAGGAGCATCAAGTGTCTTGCTGGCCGAAGAATCAGCCGGTTTCTTTTTCTCAGCTTCAGCACCACCCGGCTTCTCATTTTTATCAAAAACAAATCTTTTCGGTGAAAAGAAACGTGAATCAAAGACAAAATGCGAACCAAAGATCATAAAAACAAAATAAATTTACTCACAAAAAATAGATTCAATAAATCAAATAATTGTACCATCAAATACCAATATTGACAAGTTGCCAAATGGGAATACAATGCACCACCCGCAAATAACTCCCAACCAAATATATGAAAGAATATTTCAGAAAATTTGCCGCAGTAATGAGCACCACAACAGCTCTCTTATCCGCAGGATGTGGACCATTTGAAACACAGCGTGATGTTTGTGAAATGGAAGGCGGTGAAATAAAAAATATCGACGGTCCTGCCCGCGCAGGAGAAATATGCACACAAAGCAAATTATACGTAATGAAATGCCTCAAATCCGAAGAAGGAACCAATGGCGGAACAGTAATACAAACCATCAAGTGCAACAATCAAAATGCCGGCACCCAAATCGCTTCGGCATTCACAGATAACGACTACACTATCTGTCACGCATCAAAAAACGCAGATGAAATAGAAGTGAACTGCAAATAAATTCAGTCATACAAATACACCCCAATGTTTCTTTGGGCACTGGCATCAGGGGACCATTTTCAGCAACTTCGTGCGCTACAATTCGCTGTCTTTCATCGTTGTCCATCACCCTCAAAAGTGTACAAAACCTTCTGTATAGCCGGAATCGGAATTTGCAAAACCCGAGCCACTGCTACGGCAGCCAAAATATTTTCCTGGTCATTCTCGCCTTTTAGTAAAACCTTATTCACATTCCCCGCCATTTGGCACACCCCCGGCGCACAAAAAATAATTGCCGGTCCTTCAATGTGAGCTCCATGAGTCACGGCCTGAGTACGGCTCACTGGGAATTTCTGTGCGCCCGATTCAGCCTGAAGTTTTTCACCATAAGGTCTGTCCAAACTCACCACAGAAAAATCTTCAGCCTTTTGTAATTTTACAAAATTCACTAGCGCGTCCAAATCTTCCTGCGCATCCGCCTCACCAACAATCACCGCTACATGAGGACTTACAGTAACATCTTTCAAATCCATTGCAGCCAAATCCAAAACCACCCAAGACTCTTTATTGAGTTTATCGAGTGCACGATCTACCCCATACCCAGCCTGATCTTCATCAGCATTACCACCTTCAAAACCAGTTTCATTACCCAAATAAACATCTCTCTCCGCCTCTTTCATCATCAAATAAACCATTTTCGAAACAGTTTTTCGTCCTTCTCCCCCGCTTACACCCACCACCGGACACGGACATTTTTCCAGAAATTGTTGTAAATTTTTCATAAAATCTTCTTAAAAACATCATCATTGTAACGCAAAATAACCAAAGCTAGAAACAGAATTTTTAGCTGCAAATAGAGGAAAAAACACATTAAGACTAACAGCCTCCATTTGCTACTACCCCAAAAAGCATGCTATGATGAATTGACTTACATTCATCTGTCGCGGCGCCCTCAGATGATCAAACAAAAATATTTCATAACTCTTTTAAGCGATGAGCGAAGAGAATAACGCTGATAAAAAGCGTGAATCGAAGCTTGATCTATGGATCAGGCAAACACTCCTTTCCGGAGGACAAAAACCGGAAACCAAAATTGTGCACCAGCCAAACCCGGCTCAGGCACAAACATCCGGTCATACAAATGGCCAGAAAACACCAGGTCACCCTGGACAACATCCCAAAGCCCCGCACAAACAGGGACACAAGGGTGGCTATCAACATCATGCCGGCAACCAGGCACGACCGGCTCAACCTCACAGCGGAAATCAACCGGCCAAGTTGAATTTGCCAAAATCACAAAACGAAAAACGTGGTTTCTTTTTCAATAGAAATAAACCAAAACAGCAAACCCAAGGTGGTCGCACCAACTGGCAGGGCAAACTCCGCATCATTCCACTCGGTGGACTCGATGAAGTGGGAAAAAACTGCATGGTGCTTGAGTATTTCCCCGTAAATAAAAACGCTAAATCAGAAATCATTTTAATAGATTTAGGTTTTCAATTCCCCGAAGAAGACATGTTGGGCGTGGATTATGTAATCCCGGACACTGCGTATCTTCAAGATAAACTTGATCGCATCCGTGGAATAATTTTCACTCACGGTCACTTGGATCACATTGGTGCCGTTCCGTATTTAATGCCAAAACTCAACTTCCCTCCGCTCTATGGAACCCGTCTCACCATGGGTCTCATTGAAAAACGTTTGGAAGAGTTTGGTATTCTGAAACAAACCCCGGTTCACAATATTACTGCAGACGACACCATCAAGCTTGGGGTGTTCGATATTAGTTTCTTCAGGGTAAATCACAGCATCCCCGACGCAGTCGGAGTAGTTGTAAAAACACCTGCCGGAAACATCGTGCATACGGGAGATTTTAAATTCGATTTCACACCTTCAGGTTCACAACAACCTGCGGATTTTGCCCGAATCTCAAGTCTGTCACAACAGGACATTGGCGCGCTGTTTATTGACTCAACCAATGCTCTGAAACCGGGATACACCATTTCAGAAAAAAAAGTTGGTGAATCACTCGGGCAAATCATAAAAAATAACGACGGCCGAATACTCATTGCCTCCTTTTCATCACAAATCGGACGCATACAGTCAATTATCGACTACGCAAAAAAATATAACAGAACCATTTTCTTAAGTGGCCGCAGTTTGATTGATAACATAGCCATGGCGCAAAAGCTTGGGTATCTCAACGTCCCAAACGGCCTTATCCATGACATCCGCAAAGTAAAAAGTATCCCTCAGGAAAATGCTTTGATCCTCACAACCGGAAGTCAGGGCGAAGACGTTTCGGCTCTTACCCGCATGGCATCTGAAGAACATCCCGCAGTGAAAATTAAAAAAGGAGATTTGGTCGTACTTTCTTCATCACCAATTCCAGGCAACGAACGTGCTGTGACTAAAGTAACAAACAACCTGTGCCGCCTTGGCGCCCGTATTATCAACAACCAAATCATGGATGTTCACACATCCGGCCATGCCCAACAGGAAGACCTGAAGCTCATGATGATGTTGGTAAAATCAAAATGCGTGGTACCGGTGCACGGAGAATACTACATGCGCTATGGCAACAAAGAAGTAGCCATGAGCATCGGATACCAGGAGAGCGGAACCTTAATAGTTGAAAACGGCGATGTCATGGATATGGAAAACAATCTTATTCGTGCCACCAAAGAAAAAGTGGAATGCAATTACGTAATGGTAGACGGCTTGGGCGTAGGCGATGTGGGAGCGCAGGTAATCATGGATCGACAAACATTAGCCGAAAATGGCGTGCTCATTATCATGGTTCCAACCGACGAAAAAACTAAAAAACTGAAAGGTGAAGTGGATGTTATATCCCGTGGATTCATTTTTATGAAACAGTCAGAGGAACTGATTAAAGCCATTGCGGAGCTTGCTGGTGAGTCATACAAAAAAATTATTGAAAAACGACAGGATCCCAAACGTGCCGAAGTCAAAAAATATCTGCGTGAAACTATCGATAAATTTGTTCACCAGAAGATTGAACGACACCCTTTGATCATTCCAATTATCGTAGAGAAATAAGACAAATCCGTCAGTCATGAATAGCAGTCAAAAGCTTTGACTACCCAAAATCATCAAAGTACAAAAAAGCCCTCCACTCCACGGAAGGCTTTTTGCATACACACTATCTGTAATAATCGCTTCACTTCTGCATTTACCTAAAGCTACGAACAAGGCAAAAATCCCCCGCCGCAGTATTGACAGAATAAATGATTTATGCTAGAGTGCGGCCTTCGAAAACTTTTGATCGATCTTTATGTCTGAAAAAATATCAGATCCCAAATTAGCAGCAGTGGCCGAGTTAGAGGGCAAAACCCCTACTCAACCACCCGTGAGTCCGCGTACGGGACGTACGCACGACGACATCGATAAATTGCCGGATGTTCATTCCGCAGTTACCAGTGATATTTATAGAAAATTAGAAGCTCTACAGGAAGCTTTCTTCCCTGTTGACCAAACAAAGCGCTTTGCTCAGATAAAACCAGAGGGTTTGACCGATGATAAATTCCTTGCAGAAGTTGAAAATAACCCTTTTCACACGCAGTTAATTTACGAACTGCTTCGCAGAATGAGAAAAGGAATTATTCCGGTAGGAGAAGCCGCAAGGTACTACACGGAATCTAAAAAGCACAAAAGAAACCTGGTAGATAACGTTATAGCCAGAATAGATGCCGGCGTCATAACCTTTGAAAAATTACCCAACGGAAAACTGGAATCTTTGCAGTTACGTGAATTTTTAAAATCACTTTTTGATACAGATTTCATAACTCCTGAAGACGTACTCGAATACAACCATAATCCGGAATTGGATATTTTCATAAAACAATATCTGGATGAAATAAATCTACCGGCAGTAAAACCGGGTCAAAAAGCTTTCCCGACACCAATCCTTGCCCCAGCAGTACTTGCTGCGCCTGATCCAAATTTCAGGGTTCCAGGTCCAAAGCGCGCTGCACGAAAACCGACCATACCCACAATGGCAGTACCGCCACCAGCCATAGGATCAGCTCCCGGTGCGCCAAGCAGTGTCATTGCCCCGCCACCACCTTCAGCGCAAACCGACCCATCAAGAAAATTCTCCTCAACTCTTATGTTGGGATCAGTAGATCCGGCAGAAGCACCTCCAGCCAGTCAGGCCGCACTCACCGTGCGTGAAGGTGCCGGCAGAACTTCACCAAAAGACACGCGCGCCGCAATGGCAACTATCGCTGATAGTGCAGCTACGGCGGAAGCATTAGGACGTGACCAGACCAAAGATGATATCCAAATCATTGCAACTCCTCCGGAAATTCAGGCGGCAATAGTTCCGCCACCAGCTCCGGTTGGTGTAGCAAAATCCAGCTCCGACCAAACTGTAAGACACCTCCCGCCACCGGTGCCAACCGACGATGAAAGTATTGATCAGGTTGATGAAAACTTATATCAAGCCATGCACGCAGTTACCATTATTGGTAACCCGGATGATCTAACATCAACAATAGATGTCCCATTACTCCTGCAAGATGGTGAGTTCACAATCGGAACAAATCCAAGAAACGATATCGTAGTTCAAAACCCACCCGGCAGCGAAAGCGTTGCTGAATTTCACGGAGTAATAAAAATCAGCGGAGACAAAATCATGGCAAAAGGCCTAAAAGGGCCCATGAAGGTAGCTCAAAAACCCGATCGAAGAGGGCTCATTATGCACAGTTATGTCCCGGTTGAAGCTGGCGAACCGATTATGATCGGACGGGTAAATCAGGGAAAAGTTGATCAGTATGTCGTAGTGAATGTGAAACTCGATCAGGTATTTTTGAACGAAGAAATTAAAACTCAACTCAGTGAACGCTGCAAAAATTTATTGCGATGTGCCGGTCAAAAAATCGTTGAAGCACTTCAGGAAGCGGATCTGGACAAACCTGATCTCGCAGACAAAAATAGCGACGAAGCCAAAGCGCTGACAAAAAAAGCTTCCGAAGCTTTCCAGGCTTTAACAATGCGATTACCAGGTGAAGTAAAAGATAAAGATTTCAACACCTGGAGAAACATCGCCTTATCAGAAGCGCAATTACTATTATCAAAACGCCTCACAACTCTCATCATTCATTATGGCGAGGAATTGGCAAAATCCATGCAACGCAGAGTTCAAGATGCCTTTGATAGCGGCACGGAAATTGCCTCAATTGAAATAGAGACAGCTCCACCAAAATTCTTTACAGACTATTTCAATTTCGCCCGCTCACACGGAATTCATCTCAGCAAAGAAAACTACAACCAAGAACTGGATCGTGCAAAATCAGAAGCACGAAGATATTTGGCCGAAAAGAAAAAAGTCGAAGCCGATATGAAAGAAGCAGATAAAAGAAAAGCTGAACTTGAAGATGAATTAAAAAATCGCCCTCAGCGTGAACACCAAAGGGCGCTCGAACATTTCAACAAACAATATGCGGGTGTACATTATCGTGAACACGGTGACGGCAAAGAGTTACTCACCATGGAGACAAAATTCGCCCACGTAGGTCCGGTAATAGTTGTATGCGACAGTACGGGAGCCATAGTTGAAAATGGCTTAAGACCACTCCTTATTGACCATCAAACCATTGGAACTCATGACATCAATACCATTGAGCTCCCGCCAGATCACGATCCAAAACGTGGCGCAAAACCTTTCATGGTATCAATCGAATTCGATGAAAAACTTGGTGAATATCGCATGACCTGGATCGACGGCGCCGTAGCGTTCATCACGAAAGAAATTCCAATGTCACCGGTTTTCACTCTGGAAAACGGCAAGCCGGTTTGTGTGGGAAAGTATTTGGTAAAAATTGAACAAAATCATGCTTTCACTGCCGGAAGCATTACTGCTGAATATGCAAACCCGCAGGTGGAAGAACTTACCGAAATTATCTTTGACCATGCAATTACAACTCTAGAGCAAACCGCCACAACATACGACGAATTAAAAACGCTCGCGACTACTGGTCATGTAAACATGACAGCACTGAAATCACACCTCACCATAAGAATAACAGAACTATGGAATCGTTTGGCCGCTTGGAATCCGGATCTCAATATACAAAAAACCGTAGATCCAGACGCCGCTCCGGTAACGCCCGGGAAAGATCATCAGTCGATTTTAGCCGATGCTCAAGCCCTTGGAACACTCCACTTACTCTTGGCAGATAGAGGTAGCTTCATACCAAAGGTAGAAGGTATTACACAGGCTGCCGTAGTCGATGAAGCAAAAAGACGACTTGATGCCTACGTAAAATTTGATGCCAAAGCAAAAGAGGCAGGCCCAAAATTCAAAAAAATCATGGGTCTGTTCAGTATGGGTAAAGCTCGCATAGCTCAACAAGAAAGCCAAAAAGCGGAAGCCAGTCTCCGCGCCGATGTCGGTGTACTGGAGATAGCGCGTTTCCTGGATATGGGCATTTTCAAACAGGAAATTGTAAATAGCCATCCGGGAATCAGTGAAGAATATTGTGATCGCATCAACGAAGTTCACCGCATCCGCCAATTCATAGATGAAATCCGCAAAGGAGGAAAAGAGGTAGAACACCTGGAAGACGCCATGAAACTCTGCGGTGCAAAAACCATGGAAGAAATTTTTGGCCAGGACGAAATAGCTGCGTTCAACGTAAACATTGAAGTAAACGTAACCGCAAAAACTCCGGTCATCCAATACCTCAAAAAACTCTGTGTTTTCCTTGGAAGAAAACACCTGCGTCTCCTTGGAAACGTAGACAATCAAAAGAGCATCACAACCATAGAAAAACTGCTCGAAATAAAAGCAGTAACCTACGACGACTTAATCATCCCGCCATACCTGCTTGGCAGTGAAGTACAAAGCAAAATTGAAGAGGCAAAATACATTGCCCAAATGAATAAAGAAACTGAAAAGGAACAGGCAATAATCCGTACAAAAAAAGCTGAAGCATTTCAGCAGCAAGTAGCACTCAAAATTAAATATCGCCAGGGACTGGTAGATAAGTTCGCACATGTCGTAGACACCGTGGGCCGTGCACAACAGGAAGTAAGACTCGACATATTACTCGAAGTCGCAGACATCATCCGCGACCCGCAAGTAGAAGAAGAAATGGATGGCGACGGAATCTCCATGGAAATGATTCGTTATGCAAAAGACTTGCCGACAGAACATTCCAAATTCAAAAACCGTGCCGTAGCAATAGTAGCCGATAGAAAACAGGTCGGCTGGCACACGGTAAAAGCTGATTTCAGCACCACAGCAATAAAATCAGCACGAGTTGCGGCAGAAAAAATCATGGCCGCAGACCCCGACGCAGATTACCAATTAGACCTGCTTCAGGAAGCAATACAGAAAGGTATCGTAAGCCCAACAGACATTGGCTATACCGCAGACCAGCTCGCTCAAAAAGTAAATCAAGACACGCTCAAGCGAAAAGAAAAAACTTTCCGCATGAAGTACAAATCTTTCTTCGATCAACATCAGGGACTCAGTGCCGACAACTTGGAATACCTTGATCAAGTAGATTTAGACAGCATCAACGACCCGGTTGAAGCAAACGCATTATTGGAAATAATCGAGACAATCAGTTACATCCGCATGGAAAGCATTCTCGAAAACATCAAGAGTGGAAACGACCCCGAATACATGAAAATAGTAGGAAACGAACTGATCGAAAAAGGATACCGTGCACAGTTACACTTCAAACCGGAACGATTAGCTCTTTTACAATAAGCTTATAAGCCGAGCCTGGGACCGCATGACGAAAAATAAAAAGTTCGTCGTTCGATCCTAGGCTCGCTTATCTCGACAATCAAAAGTCGTTACAAAGTTGAGCCGAGTTGCACCATGAGGGTGTAGCGATAGATTCACCTGTCAGTTTTTGGAGACCAAGGCCACGTGGCCGCGCAATCATTGTGTCGGCCCCGCAAGGCCAGTCGTCTCGGGTCTACCCGACCCACGTTTTCCCATCGGGCTTCGCCGCCCTTCACCGGGCGAAAGCCCAGAATCGAGAACCATGAACACGCAACCCAGCCCCGTCGTTCCTCCCGCAGCTCTTCCCACTGGACCCACCGGCACCGGCGTCCTGCCGGCCACCGCCCCTCCGCTCCCTCTGGCGCGCGAGATCGTGGTGAGGTGGCTCATCGAGGAGCTCCCCAGCATGATGTGCACGGATCCGGACAAGACGCGCATGCCCATGGACATGACCGCGGTGACGAACCTGTTCGGTCAGGACCTCGACATCATGTTCAAGAACGGGCCGCCGGACTCCACGCGCTTCACGCGCTGCTGGAAGTCCATGTCCAAGAAGCTCGAGGGCGTCGCCGGCCAGGAAGGCCTGCCCCCCATGACCCTGGCGGATCTCCAGCGCTGGGCGGCCTCAAACCCCCCGGCTCCGGCTCCGCCTCCCCCGCCGCCCCCCGGCCAGCAAGTCGACATCGACGCGCTGCTCGGAGAGCCCCAGCCCGTATCGCTCGCCCCGCCCGACCTCAACGTTCCCGCCCCGCCGCCCGATCCGCCCCTCCCTTCCGACCCCCTCTTCTCCCTCCCGCCCCCCGATCCGCCCGCCCCTCCGCCCGCCGTGCCGCCGACGGTGTCCATGCAGATCCCCGCCGCACCTCCGATCCCCGGTGACGGAACCGTCTCGGGTCCGCCGACGGGCTTCACGCCCCCGGCGCTCAACCCCCCGACGGCTCCGATGCCGATCCATCAGGTGCCCCCGACCATGACCGCATCCACGATCGACCCCGACAAGCGCGCCCGCCGCAAGCGGTACGCGCTCATCGCCGTCACCATCCTGGCTGCCCTCGCGCTCGTGTTCGGCATCACGGTGCTCATCGCCAAGAACAGCAACTCCATCACCACGGCGTTCAAGGAGCTGACCAAGCCCAAGCCCCAACCGGCGCCCACGGCTCAGCCCGCTCCCGTTCAGACCGCGCAGCCCGTCCCCGTCGCCCCCGCCGAGCCCCCCAAGGTGATCTCTGCGAAGTGCGACTACCTCACGGATGGTGTGCGGCTCGCCCCGTGCGAGTGGATCAAGGGCCCCGGCCCCTTCCAGTGCGACATCGGTTCGCAGGATGGGACCGGCTTCGCCAAGTGCGGTGAGTTCATCTACCGCAGCGACCCCTTGCCCACCTGGGGCGGCAAGGGAATCACCGTGGAATTCCGGCGCTGAGACCTTCGGGTTTCGCAACGGATACATGGGCTCACCCGGCGAGTGAGTGTGACGGCCTCGTTTCACAACGAGGAGGGTACAGTCGAGATAAGCGCGCCCGTGTAGAGGCGTTCTCCGGTGAGTTGGGGCCTGAAACCCGCAACAAGCCCGAGGCGCGCCCTCGACCAAAAAACAAGCGCCCGACGAGTTCACACTCGCTCGGGCGCTTTCCCTATACAAAAAAACATCACAGTTCCAACAAAGCCACCATTCGTTTATAGTAAAAACACAAAAAACTATTGCCTCACTTCACAATATGCGAAATCAAAATAATCCACCCAACGATAACTCTCCATTCGGTAAAATCCACCCGCTGGTACAGTACATCATCGGCGCAGATATACTCAGTCTTATCATGGTGGTCCTCGGGCTCTTCATACCGGTAATCAACACCATCGGAGCGTCACTCGTATGCATGGGTGGAACCATCACAACTTCGACTACCCAAAACATGCCCCCTGGAGTTATAAGTTGCGCTCAGGACGGCACAACAGAAGAAATCACATACATTGCCATGATCTTCTCATTCGTCTTTTTCAGCCTGGTTTTTGGAGCTCTCAGCAGTATCTATTACGTCGCAAACCAAAAAAAACTCCCATAAGTTTTACGGTAAAGAATCGGTTGGCTTGGGTAGTCAAATTTGTACTATCGACTCAAATCAGTATCCCACTGATACTCCTCAAAAGCCTGAGCACAAAGTGCCTTAAAAACATCAAACTGCAATTTCAGTTGAACAAAAACAACCAAAGTTTCAGCCTTCTCAATCCAGGCGTTGTCATTTGCCAGGCCAGATGCCTCAGCCATATCATTCATACCCACATGAGTGATTCGCTCCTTCAGTTGATTAAATGTTAACTGAACAACGCGTTCAAAAAAGTCTGGATCCTCCATATCGGCAACACTTGCACGTTTCAAATTCGTAAGAAAAGACATGCGAAGAAACTTTGCATATCTATCGAGATCCGCACTTGTCTTTGGTTGTACCCTACTAAGCGGCGCAGGTACAACAGCTGGAAATTCTGGCTGACTTGATGACATAAGAATAATTATTTCTAACTCATTCTAACGCACGCAGCAGAAGGAAATTACAGAAAACGTCTAGACGAGGCACACAATAGTACATTAAACATACTATTTGTCAATTAAACAAGCAAGTCAAACACTGAAATTCAATAGTGGGCAGAACAACAAAGCTTACTTTTTCCTCGCCAGTTCTCGTATTGGATCAACAAAAGAAGCAAGTGGAGTAACAACAGTTCCTTCAATCCGAATCATCTGTCTTTGTTCAAGAGCCTTAAGACCATTAATAATAACAGCCGCAGGAACAGGTAGTCTAAATTGGCTTACATCAACAGCTGACCAACTATTGTTAACTGCACATGCCCTTACAATGGCAGTTGCCGCATACTCTTCCTCGGTGGTTCCATAAAGGCCAGGCAAATTGGTGCTTGTATCAATATCCCGTGGTGAAACATTTACACCTTCCATTTCAACATCATCCGATAAACCTTCGAGTCCCATACAATTATGATTATGGAATAAGAGTGCTTAATAAATCATTTTTAATGATTTGTCAAAAATCCGCCGCAATATGTCATTGAGCAGTCATTCATTGTAGGCAGGCTAGATTGGAACCATCAACAGCGTAAACCACCACAATTTTTAGTCTTCCTTTTTCCTCAATATTTTCTCCATCGCCCTCCCCTTAGCTAATTCATCAACTAATTTATCAAGATAACGAATGTTCTTCATAAGTTTATCTTTAATATCTTCTATCCGATATCCACAAATAACACCCTTAATTAGTGAAACGTTTGGATTTATTTGAGGAGCCTCGTCAAAGAATGTTTCAAAAGTATTTTTCTTATCTAGTTGCTTCTGCAAACCTTTCTTATCATATCCAGTTAACCAAAATATGATTTCATCAACTTCAGATTTTGTGCGCCCTTTCTTTTCCGCTTTCTGAATATACATGGGGTAAACACTAGCAAAAGTCATAGTATAAATTCTATGCGTCCTATCGATAGTATTTTTCATACTTGATGACTTAATACAGTATTTCCCAGAAATGGTGGGCAGACTAGGATTCGAACCTAGGAAGGCGTAAGCCAGGAGATTTACAGTCTCCCCTCGTTGGCCACTTGAGTATCTGCCCATGTATAAATTTTCAATCACTGCAAAAGCAGCAGAGAGATTATATCGAAAACAAGCCTGAAGGCAAATGAACTTTAAACCAACCTGCGGCAAACGAGCAGAGAGGCAGCATTCCATACGATCACATTGAAAAAAAGACCAAAACATGATTAAATCACCCTCCAATAACTACAAAGCCACTATGTCAGAAGCTCCCAGACCAAATTTTGCACAAGAGAATCCAAAAATAAATGCCATAAACGACAAGCTCGTCACACAGGCTGAAAAACTCATAGAAGGCATGGCCGTAAGTGGAAACGGAAACGTAGAGCAGTACTTTGAACATCTAAGTCGCACACTTATAGAATTGGAGATCGGAAGCCGCGAAACCTGCGACCAATTCATCTCAATAAAAAAAATGAACCACACTGATGCGCTCGACTTCCTTAACAATCTCTTCACCGAAAACACAGAAGCTTGGTTGCATCTTAAAGGATTCATCGAAACACTCTGGACAACTTCAGAATCAGAACACGAGCAAGAAACAACACAAAAACAACCCGGCACCATCATCGAAAAAGCCACAACATGGGCGGGAGAAGAAGCCATGCGCGTAGTCGAATTTCAGTACGGACTCGACCCAAGAAAACGCGGCCAAGCCTAAAAAACTCATATCCTTTCTAAAACCACTCAGTGGGACGAACGAGCTCTGTTCGCGCTCGTTCACCATGTCTGAAGGGTTTCAGCCGCCAGTCGGAATGACTGAGGCGATAACACCTTTTCCCGCTTAACGTAGCGGGCAACGAAGTATTTGAAGATCATCCTCACGAAGGCCACCACGATCACGGTGCGTCCGATGTTCGGGAGGTAACCCAAGGGTTTAGGTACGTTTTTCTTGGACACCGTGCGGTGGGCACAAACCCACAAGCACCCGGCGGCGGGCAGGAGAGAAACGAAGAAAACTCCCGAAACCTCCATAACGTGCCGCAAGGCCGAGAACCACAGGTCGTAGGCCAACTTGTCTGTGCCGCCAAAGCGGGCAACACTCAGCAAGAACGCCGTGCGCTCGTTCAGGTCGAACGACTCGGAAATGACACCCTTAGTGAGCTGCAGGATGTACCACCTCAAGGCCACCTCGAACTCGACAAAGGGCTCGATGCGCATCGTAAACTGTCCGTAGGACCGCTGGTTGAGGCAGCAGACCATCCTGCCCTCGAACCACAGGCTAAAAGAATCAGGACCTTCCTCCTGAATCAAACACTCAGGATTCGTGAGAATCTCAGCCAGGCTAGCCCCGGTCGCGAGAACTTCGTTGTTGTACGAATTCCGAACTTCGACCTCCAGGTCTTCAAGACCCAGTCGATGGATGTTCACCGATGCATACGACTTCGTGTACAGCATACAATCCTCCTTGTTCTAGCAAGAGTTGACGGTAAGTTGTGAGGTGCCGTTTTGCAGCCTCACAACGTTCAAAAGAACGAATGTGAGGCCACAAAACTGCAATCAAATTCTTAAAGAACAGACTTCTATTTAAACATAAAAATACAATATTGTCAATATAGCTCAGCGAACACAAAATCCGCCCTTGCAAATTTCCATGGAGCCGCTTGTCGGACTTGAACCGACGACCCACAGTTTACAAAACTGTTGCTCTACCAGCTGAGCTAAAGCGGCACAAATTTTCCATATCACTTTGAAACACGTTTCAAAAACGCAAAAGTGATGATATTCAAACTGCACGCAACTGTCAAACCCCTTTGCTAAAAATCCACCCTCCGCGCCCTCCGGGCGTATTTGAAGGCATAGCTAAAAAAGCCTCATCGGAACCTCTATACTGTATACTGGCGACAGCCCTATCTACTTTATACCCCATGCCGGCGCAGCCCCCATGATCGACCCATACCTCCACATCATCAAGAACTTCCCTGAGACGGTTCAAAACCAGCCTCTAGCCCCTTTCACGACTATGGGTATCGGCGGCCCCGCAGACCTCTATTTCAAGCTCACAGATACAGCACAGCTCCCCTATCTCGCCGAAGCCGCACAAGAGCACAAAATCCCAACAGTTATCCTAGCCGGAGGCAGTAACATGGTTTTCGCCGATGAAGGCTTTAGAGGTTTGGTCATTCACGTGGCATCCCGCCACATCGCGATGGACAATGAAGACATAATCGTTGCTGACGCCGGGACACTACTATCCCAAGTCATCCAATTCGCTCTCAAAAACTCCCTAACCGGAATAGAAAAAATGACGGCCCTCCCCGGAACCATCGGCGGCGCAGTCCGCGGCAACGCCGGCGCGTTCGGCATAGAAACAAAAGATATCTTCTCACATGCCCTTCTCTACAGCCCCACCCGCGGCCTGCGCGAAGAACAAAAACCCTACTTCAATTTCGATTATCGTCATTCAACAATAAAAACCTCCGACGATATCATCTTAAAAGTCTGGCTAAAGCTCAAACGCGCCACCCCGGAAATCGCCAAAAAAGCTCTCCAGGAATCTCTGGATATCGTAAAAAACCGCATCAGCAAACAACCAAAGGGCAAATGCTCCGGCTCGTTCTTCAAAAACCCCATCCCTCCCGACTATTCAAACCCTCAAAAACCTGAAGCAAAAGCCGCATACCTGCTAGAGCAATCAGGCTGCAAAGACCTCCAGGTCGGCGACGCCAAAGTCTCTCCGCTTCACGCCAACTGGATCATGAACCTCGGCCACGCCACCCAAAAAGACGTCCTTACCCTCGCCGACCAAATGAAGGCTCTGGTAAAGCAAAAGTTCGATATTACTTTGGAAAAAGAAGTCCAATTCATAAGTACAACTGGTCCATTAAAGCCCTAACACCAAGCAATTCACCCCACCACCCACTTGTTTTTTAAGCAATAATCTGGTACAATTGATTGAAGTAAATATTAAAAACACATTTTTACCCAAAAAAACATATGTCAAAAACAACACTCTCTAAGGTGAAAAAGTTCGCTAAGCAGGCAATCATTATGCTTGGTGTTACAACTATGAGCCTTATGGTTTTCTCAGTTCTTCCGGTTTCAGCTCAGGGTCTTATTAACCCAGGCGATGTTCCATCCAAAATCTCTGACGCTACAGGCGGTCAGGGTAGTTTCCGTCAATTAGCTCTTACAGTATTAAACTTCTTCCTCGGCTTCCTCGGTCTTCTCGCAGTAGTAATGATCATCTATGGTGGTGTACTTTATGTATCAGCTGCAGGTGACGAAGGCAAAATCGACAAAGGAAAGAAAATTATCATGTACGCAATCGTTGGTATCGTGATCATCCTCCTCTCATTCGCTATCGTAAACACAGTTCTCGGTGGCGCAGGTGCAGGTGCAGACGCGTAGTCCCAAACCAAAAGTTCAACAAAAACCCCCTCGAAAACAGGGGGCTTTTTTGTAACCATTTCAAAAAGCCGATATAATGGCCATATTGTTTTTCATCACACAACAATATGGCTCATAAAAAAATAAAACTCATCGCACCAATTCTCCTCTTCACGGTACTTATCAGCATCACAAATGCCCAAGACTCCATATCGATTTTTCCCGATATAGAAACAACCCACACAAACTATACCGCAATCGAATACACACAAAAAAATGGTATTTTTACCGGTTATCCGGACGGTACATTTCAACCAGATCGTGTACTCAATCGCGCTGAACAACTCAAGGTATTCATGCTCCTCGACGGCGTCAGTCCGAATCCTGACACATACAAAAATTGCTTCCCCGATGTCACAACCGAATGGTTCGCAAAATACGTCTGCTACGCAAAAGAAAAAGGTATTGTACAAGGATACCCAGATGCCACATTCCGTCCATCACAGTTGGTCAACAAAGCCGAAACACTCAAAATGTTGGGTGAACTTCAGAATTGGCCGTTCGTGCAAAGCACAAATACGACATTTGAAGATGTTCCTTTAGACGCTTGGTATGCTCCCTACGTAGCTTTTGCCAAAGAGCAGAATCTGCTGGAAGAAACCGGTACAAAATTGGAACCGGGACAAGGAATATCACGTGCAAAAACAGCCGAACTCATCTTTAGATCATTGGCACCCGAATATCTCCAAAAACCTTATTCAAGCCAAATAATTACTCAAATTCAGGAAATTATTCTTTCATTTTCAAACACTGAAAACAGCAAACAAATCATAACAGTTCAATCTATAACACCGGAAAATGGCTCACTAAAAGTAGACCAACCATACGAGATTATTTTCACGGCTGGCACGGATTTAGGAAAAGATGTTGATATTCAGGATCTGGAAATATTTTTCCTTCAACCCTACGTCAACACAGATGAAGCCGGGAACTCACCGCTGGAATATTTCACAGCCGAAAAACTGACAGATGATGCCTACAGTGTAAAAGTACAAAATACCAAAAGTGGCACAGGTGCCATTGTTTTTAAAGATGCAATTTCAGGAACTACACAGAGTGTTGCCATAAACTACCTCCCCGGAACACCATCAAGAATTGATATTCACGAAACACATGGACTTGCTCAAAACTCCATCAAAACCAGAAAATATTCAGTGGCGCTGCATGACAATTACAACAACATCATTCCGGGTGCCGAAATCAAAGTAACATCAAATACCGGCAGCACAGCCGTAAAAAAGATGACAGACGGAACTGCGGAAGTAAGTTTTACGGCAGAAAAGTTTGGCATGGCCGAACTCAATATTTCCAGCTCATTCAACGGAATAACCAAACAGCAAAAAATACTCGTGGATGTGCTGCCTTTCGGCCTCGGCGGGGCGCCAGGACATTTAACTGAAGCTGACTATTCTGCAGAAATACCGCTCTTACTTTTCATCCCAGAAAACCCAAGTGACGCAAACGAATTTCAAATCCAGCTAGAAATCCCTGCCGAACTTCCACTCATCGGGTTTAGTCCAACCGGTGTATTGAGTGATTTGGTAAACGTTGAAGTAATACTTTCAGAAACCAATTTTCATCAGATTTTCATAAGCGGGAATTATCCTTCAGAAGAAGGCGAATTCAGTGGAGTACTCGGCGATATCATGTTCGAAGAGATCCCTGAAGGTCAGCATGAAATAGCCGGTTCAATAACACTTTCATCAGAGCAACCGGATTACGCCGAAACTCTCTACATGCCAGGCAACGGTACCATAGTTCAGGCAGGTGAAAACTCAGTATATGTACCAATCTATTCACGTCCGTTTTCGCCGATTACCGGTAAAACCCAAAAAACAATCTGCATTGATGCCTTCATAGAGCCTGGAATAGGAGTAACTCTCGATCAGGTAAAATCTGACGTTGCGCAGACGGAGGATATTTTTTACAAAAATGCACTCAACTGTAACTGCCCGCACTTCCTCAAAATCGATGTAAGTGGGATGACCCTAAGCCCTGCTGATTGGCAAACACTTACCGATAACGATAATCAAATTTCCCACGCCAATATCGCGGATATGGTAAAAAACAGGCTTCCAGTAGCACCAAGAAGCGCCTGCACACCGGTAATCTACACAGATGACATCACGGAACGTGGATCTAGTTTCCGTGACAGCGAAACAGATGATCTCAGTACACAGGGAAAAATTGGCGCCAACATCATGGTAAACAACGCCAATGATATAGACGGAAGAACACTCGCTCATGAATTGGCACACCATTTAAGCGGCCAAAGAATCGAAGATCCAAAACGCGGAGCGGCACAGGGCGCAGGAAGCGACGATAATCTCATGTCCTATGACGAAGCTGACGAAGAGGGCAATATAACCAGAAAAGTCACCGGTGATGATCTCACAAAAACCCAATGTGATCTCATCAGTTGGGATCATTGGCGCTTTGGTGCATATCCACCAAATCAATAACAACAAAAGCCCCCTGTTTTCGAGGGGGCTTTTTTGTTATCATCGCTTTATGAATCAAAGAAATGTCACAACACTTTTTATTGTCTGCCTGTCCCTGGGACTAATGAGCGTGATCGAATTTTCCATACTCCAATCACAATCGCCTTTTCAACTTCAACCATTTCAGCAAATCAATATCGATGCACCTAACACGCAGCAGGATATCAATATTGATCAACAAATAAGCCAGGAAAACATAACAACAGAAATTGTATCAGCCGCAAAAATAGCAGAAGAATGCGCTCCGGAAATAACCCAGCAAGCCCGAAAAAACTGTTACGAATCCAAAATCCTCACTGCGATAAATCAAGACCCAACGAAGACCAACAAAATTTTCACAGACATTTGGGATCTCGCAGTAAAACAAAAAATCTCCGACGACCCCCGCATATTCCTAGACCCAGCCCACGAAGCCGGCATGATGCTAGCATCTGAAAAAATCCCTTTAGAAGAGGCTTTTGCATTCTGCGGTACAACCTTCAAACAAGGCTGTATGCACGGCTATATCATGGATTATATCGACGACAAATACCCAAACGAAATAGATCCCAAGTCACTCAAAACAATATGTGAAAACCTCAAAGATCCTCTCTCAAAAATAAACTGCATCCACGGTTTAGGCCACGAACTCACCGCCAAAATAAAAAAAGATTTACCGGAAGTACTTTCCACATGCAAAGACATTGCAGAAAACGCCAGCGAGTTATCCGCATGTCAAAGCGGTATTTTTATGGAATACACCAAGGGCAAACCAGGCACGGGCAGCCACTCCCACAACGCCGTTGGCCTCGTCCGCCTCCCCTGTACCACACTCCCGGACGAATACAAAAAAACATGCATAGCCTCAGAAGGAGCATACCGCCAATACAATCCGAGCCATGAAGATTTCAAAACCACCTACAACTTCTGCTTATCCAGCGATGCAGAATACATTCCAAGTTGCATGCTGGCAGTTTCCGAACGTGCGGTAATCGCCACAGCAGAAAACGCCGAAAAAGAGATCACTCTCTGCAATGAACTGAAAAATGAACACCGTCCGCTATGCATAGACTCACTCATTCAAGTCAGCATTACTCAATTCAACAACAAAAATCTCACTGCAAGATTGCAAGAGTACCAATCAGGAATTTCCAACTAAGGCTTAAAAAACAAAAGCCCCAAAACCACCGAAACTAAATTCAAAACAAACGAGAACACAATCGCCTCCCGCGTTTTTAACTTAAAACAGAAAGCATAAAAAACAGCTTCCATTAGCCACGCAAACAACTCAGCCACAACCTGAAAAACAATCTTCGGCGCAAGAATATAAGGCAAAACAAACCACACATAAGGCAGAGTCATCACGCTTGCCATAGCAATCACCACAACAAACTTCCACCACTTCACTCCACCCAAAACCTTTTTCCTAAAAAAGCCGAGCTTGGTTTCAAGAATTCTAAATAAAATTCCAGCACCAAGCTCGGCAACGATGGTAAAAAGAAGACCCTTAAGAAAGATAATTTCGTAGTGCAATATTACTGAAGTTCAAGTGCGTGATCCATGAAATTATACATCATCAAGCCCATTTCACCTCGTGTAATTTTCTGATCTGGAGACTCAACAGTTGATGGTTTGCCATTGATAGAATCAAATACGTTTATGAACTGCAGATACCAAGGATCAGTAGTTTCGTTTGGTGCAGAATTGAAAGCATTCACAATAATTTTTGCCGCCTCTGCGTAATTAATATTTTGTTCTGGCTTAAAAGTACCATCACTATAACCTGCGATAATACCTTCATTAAATGCATGACAAACAGGATCTCTGTACCATGTGTCTTCAGAAGTCGAAACATCCGAAAAGATTTTCACAGAGCAGTCATAGATTTTCAAAGACTGAGTGGCATTCCCCATCATGATTTTCGTAAATTCAGCTCGATTGATCAAGCTGTCGGGTTTATAAGTTCCATCATCATAGCCTTGGATTGAACCATTACGTTTAAGGCTTGCAAGAGCCAATGCATACGAGCTGGTGCTCGGAACGTCATCAAAAATCGGAGTGCTAATTTCCATGGAACTCTTATCTGCAGGAACAACAGCAGGTTCAGTTCGCGTATCTGTTGTATCAGTTTTTTCACCTAAGTAATCAAGGGTAATAACACGTTTTTCATTATCAATACCGCTTACGGCGTAAAAACGGTCTACATAAGTATCGTTACTGATAATGTCAACGTAAGTATCATAAACATTAAAAGCATATGCGCCGTCTCCTCCCAAAACCGGATAAGCATTCACATCTTTTGCAGGATCATAACCCTGTGTATCGGCGTTTTTTTTCAAACTCATCCGCATCAACCGCAAACAACAAAACAGTTTCGTACTTACCACCCTCTGCACAAGTCTCATCAGTTAAAACCTCAATAGTAGGAAAAGTTGCATCCATATCCTTATGTGAAACAATAAACTTCACTCCCGCAAAAGCAGAAGTATTTTGCAAAACCGCACACCCGGCAAGAGATTTTTGGCCTTCAGGAAGCGCATCGGCATACGCCAAAGACGTACTCAAAAACAAGCTCAGTAAAACCAAAGGTAGAACTTTCTTCATAGGGAAATGAGATTAAAAATGGTCGGGCGATTCGAGAGAATCGTACCCGGGTTACTATTTGTCGAAACAAATGGTCGGGGTGATGAGGCATACCTAGAACCACCGACCGCATGGTGTTCTGGCTTTATTGAAGACGCTATACGCGAACTCAAGGTTCATTTTGACCAAGCAAATTATACGGGTTTCATGGGATTTCTATTAAGAATTAGTTATAATCACAAGCGGAATCTTAAACAATTTCCTTAATGACAATAGTTAATAAGTTTATACAAGGGTTTATTATTGGATCACTATTTGCTGTGATTTTAATAAATTGGAATATTAGACCTGAAGAAAATAGATTCCTAAAAGATAATCCAGCGTCCCCAGCTTATCAGTTATCAAACCTTTTATCTGTTCCAGAAGTCGATGTTTTAATTGCCCCTTTAACATGGCCCATTTCCCTAGTTGAAATTAATAGAATAAGCAATGGATGGTCATCGGATTGTGAAAATACCGGATTTCCAGTGTCAATGGCGGAAATTAATTCTATGAGACTTTCAATTATATTATTACTTGGATTATACGTTGGTTCACTATTTCTATTAATTACTAAAAAGGGGGGAAAGGACATAGCAATAATTCTAACCTCTGCTTCTGTAATGAGTATTTTTGTAGTAACTACAAATCTAAATTTTATCTTTTTATACTTAATTCTTCATTTAATCAGCTTGAGCTCAGTAGCTGGTTATTTTCGAATAATAAAACACAAAAAATCATGGCAAATGATGGGCCTTGGTCTTATTATCCTGGCTACTCTGATTGATTATATCCTTGTTTTTATGATTTTTGCAGGTTACCAATGCTAATGATTGAACACTAAGCATGTTCATCAGTTTTGCCGGCTAAATGATACGATTATTGGTTTGATTTTTTATCAAACCGGATAGCAATCTTGAAACTTCTTCCAGCTCTAATTTTGTACTTTTGAGATTCTGGGCACTGATTATGTCTTCGTCATTAAGTAATTCTAAAATCGAAGCACATTCAAAAACAGAACCTCTAGCAATTACATAAAAGTTCTTACGATCTTGTTTGGTTAATTTGCCAGTACCCTCTGCTATATTCAAAAGTATACTTGTTGAAGCTCGATACAATTGGTCTCGAAGAATACTGTTAATCTTATTATGGGATACAAAAATTTGTATTTTACGGTTTACGATTTTGGCTTTTTGATAAGCAATAAGCTTTTCATAATCGAACATACTTGGAATTTATGATACAAACCAGTAAACCACACCAAGATGAAACCAAACTAAAATATAAACTAAAAAAACACTAGACTCTCGATTCTAGAATCTAGTTACTAGAGTCTAGTACAGCTTTGCTGTACTGGTCGGGGTGAAAGGGCTCGAACCTTCGACCTCCTGGTCCCAAACCAGGCGCGCTAGCCAACTGCGCTACACCCCGATGTTTTTCTTTTTTATCTATTTTTCCAATTTTAAGACCCCTAACTTATAGACAAAAACCTCTCTAAAGTCAAACCCGCGTGTTTGCCTAACTTCGTGTTTCATGGCATTTTTCTTATGCCTATGGAAAAACTCTACACTCAAACTATCGGTCAGCCCGTTGTCACCGAACACGGCCACGTAGTTGGTCGGGTTTTCGATATGATAATAAACCCCGATACCGGGAAAATTGTCGCTTTTGTCCTCGGTCCAACAGGACAAAAAATAGTATCGCCAATCGACGTTTTAGCCTGGAATAGCGCCCTCATCATTAACGACGAAGAATCAATCTTAGAGCCCGACGATATCCAAATAGTGAGCAAGATAATAGAGAAAAACATTCACATAAGAGGCACCAAAGTATTCACAAAAAGCGGAGAATACATGGGAAAAGTTGGCGACATAGCCTTCAATACCAAAACATTCATGCTCACCGTTTTGCTCATAGGAAAAAGCTTTCTGGGCTTCTATTACGACAAAAAAAATGTCGCCCACAAAGACATAATACAAATCACCGTCGAGAAAATTATCATCAAAGATCCCTTGCGTTTAACCCCGGTTAAAGCTAAAAAGTTAAGCCCAAAGCTCAGCACGGACGCTGCAACTTCAGCTTAATCGAATCCATGCGCCATCAAACCCATCAGGTTCAAATCGGCTCAGTAACCATTGGCGGCACAAATCCGGTCGCAATACAGTCAATGACCAACACGCCAACCGCTGATATAGAAGCTACGTATGCACAAATCGTAGAACTCGTTCAGGCTGGCTCGGAGCTTGTTAGAATAACCGTAAACGATCAGGAAGCCGCGAAAGCTGTCCCATTTATTAAAGAGCGAATGGTAGCACATGGGCTCAAAACACCGCTTATCGGGGACTTCCATTACAATGGTCATACTCTGCTCAGAAACCACACAGACTGCGCTCAAAGCTTGGACAAATATCGCATCAACCCTGGCAACGTCGGCACAAAAGAAGCCCACGACTACAACTTCCGCACCATGGTTGAAATAGCCATCAAACACCAAAAACCTGTCCGTATTGGCGTGAACTGGGGTTCCCTAGACCAAGAACTCTTCACAAAACTCATGGATGTAAATTCGTGGCAAAAATCCCCCCTCTCAAGCCAAGAAGTCCTCTACGAAGCCATGGTCCAAAGCGCTCTCAATTCAGCAGAACTCGCCGAAAAAACCGGCCTCACACCAGATAAAATCGTCCTCAGCGTCAAAATGTCCGACGTCCAAGATGTAGTAAAAGTCTACCAAATACTCGCTTCTCGTTGCCATTACGCGCTCCACGTAGGACTCACCGAAGCCGGCCAGGGAGCCAAAGGACTCATCGCCTCATCCGCCGCTCTCGCCATCCTTTTGCAACAAGGCATCGGCGATACAATTCGAATATCGCTTACGCCGGAACCGGGGGCAGCCCGGGCGCGTGAAGTCGAAGCCTGCCAGCTCTTACTTCAAACCATGGGCATCCGCAATTTCCGCCCCCTCATCTCCAGTTGCCCGGGCTGCGGCCGCACCGACAGCGATTTCTACCAACAACTCGCCAAACAAATCAACGACCACATAAGCGAAAAAATGCCAGAATGGAGCCACAAATATCCCGGCATAGAAAACCTCAAAATCGCCGTCATGGGCTGCATCGTCAACGGCCCCGGCGAATCCCGCCACGCTGACATTGGCATCTCTCTACCCGGAAAAACCGAGGCCCCCATCGCGCCCGTCTATGTCCACGGCCGCCAATACACCGTCCTGAAAGGCCAAAACATTCCTCAAGAGTTCATCCAAATCTTGGATGAATACATAAGTCAAAATTACAGCATCAGCAAGGATTAAGTATTAAAATCAACTTCTCACCATAGTGTCACCAAATCTCATTGAAGTCGCATTTACATATCAATAAGCTAAAATAGCAATCAATAATAGAAGCCAAATGGATACTCCTCGCGGACCAGAGCATGGAGCGCACGAAAACGTGCACCGTACCATAAATGGACTCAGGGCAACCACGTGCCTTGTTTTAGCGGTAAACACAGATGCTAATCGGGAAATTATAGCTCGTGCAAGTAAGGCATCATCAGCAGTCAATGAAAGAAAACATTTTCTCCATCATGAGGTTGAACTGCTAAACCAAATTGATGGATTGGTTGCAAAAGACCAAAAAATTGCCTATTTCAATACCCTCATAAAACGTCTGGTATCAAATGGTTGTTGCACTTTAGCAAGCATCCTGATTGAAGAAATCGACAAACGTGCGATAAAAGTACGTCAAGATTTAGAACCTAAAGGAGCAAACAATCCACCTATAGTAATTCAAAGACGCCGTGATTCTCTTCTCGATCAAGTAAACAAAGTCCTCACTCCGCTGTTTGGCAATGATAAACGTTCCCCATCTTATCCGGACCTTGCCGATTCAGATAATCGCATCAGTAGTATTCCCGAGACACCAAAAAGCCAGCCGGGCACAACCAGCCCACCCTCCGTCAAAGCACCGGATAAAGATAAAACCCCGACAAAAAAGTAACGCGGAAAATTTTACCTCAGTTCATCATAGGCCTTTTCAATCATCGGCCTCCAGCTCTTATTGCCAATGATTTTGTCCTGCAAATCGAACATAAATTTACGCTCCTCCGGTATTTCGTGGTCATAACCAAAAACGTGCAAAACGCCATGCACAAACAAAAATTGCATCTCCTCCAATACAGTTTTTCCATGCTCTTTCGCTTGTTTTTTCGCCGTATCAACAGAAATAACTATCTCTCCAATTAAATTTTCACGCCCCCCATCTGGGAAATGTGGTTCATCAAAATAACTCAGAGAAATCACATCGGTAGGCTTATTCATCCCTCTATACTCCCGATTATATTTTTTGATATTCGCATCCGTCACCAACATCAACTGCAAAACACCCCCTGTCATTTTTTTCGCCAGCGCTTTTTGCAATTTCAAAACACGCACGGCCTTCTCCAAAAATTTTTCAAAATCTGAAGACCCCGCACGGGTAGTCAACTTTCCCTTACTAAATTCAAGTGTATATTTCGGCATTTCCCTCATTTATTAAAGTACTCACTTTTTCATCGCACCGCACGAACAAAAATCCCTAACCTTTGCTTTGCCCATACTGCCACAAAATTTCATAACCCACTATCCCAAACGCCGTCGCCACATTCAAAGAGTTCGCCCGGCCCAGCATGGGAATTTGCACACACATATCCAAAAGTTCCATACATTCATCACTTACACCATCCACTTCGTTACCTAAAACCAAAGCCAAAGGAAAATCGTAACGCGCCTCCTTGTAATGCTGGCTTCCCTCAGCCAATTCCAGACCACAAATCCTAACCCCGTTTTCTTTGAGTTTAAGAAGCGTTTCTTGGGTAGTCGGAACATATTCCCACGGCACGGTTAAGTCCGCCCCCAGGGCAGCTTTTGCAATATCAGCGCGTGGCGGATGAGCGGTAATACCGCACAAAAATATTTTCGAAGCCATCAGCGCATCACAGCTCCGAAAAATAGCCCCCACATTGTGAGTGCTTCGAATATTATCCAGGACAACAAACAGCGGCATTCGTTCTTTTTTCAAAATCTCCTCAATTGAGGGTTTGCTCCATAGTGACTGTTTGCTGCTGTGTTTCTTGAATTGCTTGTTCATCAATTACGGTTGGTTGATCCATAAATTCTTTCGCCCTGTCCATAAATTCAGTCATTTCCGCTCCTGTTACAGCGTCATTCGGGCGGAAGTATTCTTGATCCACTATCAGTCCGGCGTCAATCGCAAAGGCTACATAACGTCCATACCACCATTCATCTTCACTATTTGGGTCTATATCACCAATACTATATTTCTCATCCAGGCTTTGTGTATGCCAATAATCTTCATCCATTTCAAATTTTTCCTTCCACGAAAGTTGATTGGTTGCACCCAAAATCACCTTTAAAGCCTGAATTCTGGTCAGATAATGGTTCGGGTGAAAGGGTGTCTGGCTCTCGCTCAAATAGCCGTGAACCAGTCCCAAGAGAGTCGCTATGTGAATCGCTTCAGAATATTTATTCCCAATTTTTACATCAGGATACAAAGTCAAAGGGTCAAACGTAATCCCGTCAAAATCAGATATTGCACTAAAAACAAAAAAACATTCGTCCGGAACTTGGAAGCAGCTCTCAATAAATTTTTCGTTCAATGTCTCCAAGTCAAAAAAATCCACAACTCTCTGAACCGCCTCGCCGCGCGTAAGTGGTTCATCGCTATGAGTCGAACCATAAGAAACCGGAATGTCAGTGACATTGTCTACTGTCAAAACCTCATCTTCGAAGCTAAGAGCAGCAAAAGCCATCGGCATACTAGACAGACTAAGTAGACAGACGGTAGACAGTACGTTGACAATGGTTGGACGTAGTTTAAACAAGGCTTTTTGAGTTTCTAGGGCTTGCGTCATTATACCCTTTCAACCCTAAAAGTAAATAAAGGGAACAAGCCTACGTACAGGGAATAATAGCGAGTCGCTAAAGTTCTATTGAGATGTAATTGCCCTTATAAGCATAAAAAAATAGCCAAAATCACTGTAGACAGAGAAATGGACACTGTCTACAATGCGAGCAAAGGATGTCCATTTCGTGTCCACTCTATGTCTATGGACATGGGTAGAGAGCTAACCGTTGTAATAGTATGTTCAATGTAGACAGAAAAACTGCTAGTAAATTATTAAAAGTTACCACGCGCACAGTAGACAGATGGATCGCGGGTAACAGATTGTCTATAGAAAAAAGAGACGGAAGAATATGGCTCAGTAGAAAGGAAATTGATGACATGCGCAGCCGCGCCAAAGTAGACAGAGAATCTATGTCTACTACTGATTTGTCCATAGACAAATCAGTGTCCACTTCGGTAGACATGTCTATCGACTCTGTCCACGTCATGTCGGACGATGAGAAATTACCAAAGTCTCCACGCGCTCAAAATAGCTATAAGGGTGAGGAGGGGGTTTATAAGAAACTTTTTGAAGAATCCCAGCAAGAACTCAAAGTAAAACAGGAGCGCCTGGAGGGCGCAAATTATAGGGTAGGACAACTTGAGGCGATGCTCAAGGAGGCCATTCCCCTGCTCGAGCACCAAAAAATGGTTATCCAGGAGCGCAGTCAAAAAGAACAGGCTCAAAATGCAATCATCGAATTAAGCGCAAATTTAAATACCACAGAAACCAAACTAAAGGATGAAAAGCTGAACAGAAAAGTATTCATGATCTTCCTTTTCATCATCATGCTCCTCCAGCCCCTCTGGTTATTATTGGCGCTCAAAAATTAAAGCACTTTTTCCATAGTAATCAGGTCCTTTTCCATTAGTTTCACTTCAAGTCCCGAAAGACTTTGATTGATACGCTGAAATATTCCTTGTGGCTGTTCCAGCGCGGATCTCAAAGTCGCTTTATCTCCAATCGCTTGAAACTCATATGGCGGTTTCAGAATAGATCCGTTCAGTACAATTTCGCCGTTTGGAATCGTGTCAAAGCCGTTGGTGGCATCAACCAGTCGGATATTGTTAATAGAAATAGCTTCAGCGCCCGCACTCAACAACTCATTTGTCATGTCAGTGAGCCATATATCCTGTACTTTTCCGTTAATGGTAACGCTTACTCCCGGTCCGGAAACATCTCTTCTTCCACTCAACATCTCGTACTTTTCAATCTCCTCACGAATTGCCTTCAGTGACTCTTCCTGATCGTTTGTCTTGAAAAGCTGATTCTGCAAATCGGATATTTCGTCTTCCAGTTTCTCATTGGATTTTTTCAAAATCTGCAGCTCACGAAAAGCATCTGCGCGGGTATCACGTCCAAATACGGAAGCAACGTCGGTAAACGCCCTGGATTGAACTGCGATCAGCAACCCCACAACAATCGATGTAATCAATAATGATAATTCACGCTCACGAATGGTCATGTAGGATTGTTAACTGGTTTCATATATTTAACCGAGAAATCTCCATTATAAACAGGAGCCAATAAGCCGTTTTTTATCGCAAAAGAAAATTGAATATTCTTGGATTTCTGGCGTTTATAAAGGTCTGGAAGTGCATTTACATCAGTAAGCCTCTGGCTCATGAGTTCAGTGTCACCAATCGCTACTACTGTAAATGGCGGGAGCAGATGAAAATTATTTACTAAAATGGTGTTACCAACAGAAGTAATGGACGTATTCGAAAGTATGCGCTGATCGTTAATGGAAATAGCCTCAGCTCTTGCCGATCTCAGTACATTTATTAAATCACGAAGATCGGCTGCATGGATCAAAGATTGATCGATTGAGTCTACCTCATCACGTTTTACCAGTACCCCGTCATTGAGTGAAATCTCCACGCCATCGCCTTTCGCGGTTTCAAGTCCAACGCTTTTTTTCAATTCATTCAGTGTTTCAATCAATTTTTGATCGCCAAGGTTTTTAGACTGATCTTGAGTTTTTCCAATCTCATCACGCAAAACAACGATCTTACTTTTTAGCAAAGATTGATCATCAAGAAAATTCTTGATCAATTCCTTTTTAATGGCGAGTTCATCAGATGGATACGAGCTCGTAGGTACGGAACTCCTAAACTGTGAAGTTATGAGAAGTCCGATAAATACACCGGATGCCACGAACACCAACTGCGTTCTAAAACTAGGTTCTGAGAATTTCATAAATAAAAGAGAGTCTACTTAGAGTGTACTCAGGATCGCTCAAAAAGCAAAAGTATGTTTAAATTAAAAAGATGCCATTCGCCTTCGATCAATCAGTCTTCGATTTTTTCCTGAGTACCCGAAACAACCAGCTGTTTAGCACCATGTTACTTCTGACGAACAATTTACTGTTCGTCGGCCTGGCCGGATTACTTGCCTATTTGGCGTTCCACAAAAAACGAAACGATCTGATTTTACTGGTTCTGTCAGTTTTTATTACCATCGCCTCAGCATACCTGCTCAAGAAAGTTTTTCAGATACCCCGCCCTTCCGCCACTGAAGATTTAGCTAAACTTCTCTTCACACAGGTAGCTCTTTACTCCTTTCCGAGCCTGCATGCCGCAGTTTGTTTTTCCGTGTGGCCGCTCTTCTGCAAACTTTTCAAAAATATCTGGCTTAAAATTTTTGTCTTCCTCTACATCATACTCATCATATTCAGTCGCCTCTATTTGGGCGTTCATTATGTAAGCGACTTGGTAGCGGGAGCGGCGCTCGGCTACCTGACAGGATATTTCTTCCTCTACCTGCAAACAAAGTACAAAGCCATCGATTGGTTCATTCACCACGTAAAAGACAAACTTGAATTACGTCGTCAGATCGCCCACTTCGTCATGGGAATAACAATAGTCCTTTTACTGAAATACGGGATTTTAAATATTCCTATTATTACAGCCGTAATAGTTGTCGGCGGACTTATTTCAATCATATCCAGATTCATAAAAGTACCGCTCGTATATCCAATTCTCCGCTTCTTCGAACGTCCAAAAGAGATGAAACTTTTCCCGGGCAAAGGAGCATTTTTCTTCGCGCTCGGAACACTCGTAGTTTTACATCTCTATGAAATAAACATCGCCATGGCTTCAATTGTCATAATGGCCGTAGGGGATTCAATAACCACAATCATTGGTACATATTTTGGACGCCTCAAAAACCCCTTAAATCCGGAAAAGCATTTGGAAGGAACAGTGCTGGCCATTTTTGCCTCAACAATAGCCGCTTTCTACATAGTCGATTTTCATCAGGCATTTTTGGCAAGCACCATAGGCATGGCTTTTGAATCCATCACAAGCCGAAAAATAGATCGAATAATCGATGACAATCTCCTCATCCCTTTGGTGGCAGGTGCGGTTATGACAGTACTCGGTTAACCACTAACCTCTCACTCTACTCCCACTCAATCGTCCCCGGTGGTTTATTTGTCACATCATAAAACACCGCAGTCACGCCGGGTATTTTCATCAATCGGTCGGATAACTCTTTCACCAATGCCAAATCCATTTGGTAAAAATTTGCCGTCATCGCCTCTTCAGATTCCACCGGACGAAGCACAATAGATTCACCGGCATCACTGTTTACGCTCATCGGTAAGAGCACGGTAGGAAACTGCCATATCGCTCGGCTCAATCCCTTTTCTACAATAAATTTCATCACCACATCATCAGCCTGCTGCAAAACAGCAATACGTTCGGGTGTTAAATACCTCTTATGTGCTTTCACATTTTGAATAGAATTCCCTGAGACAAACCACAAAACACGATTCAATTCTTTTTCTTCATTGATAATCACTGTAGCCAAACGCTCCAAAGTTTCAAAAGTAGTACTTCCCATCATCACAACTGGATGACGATAAGTTCTAAAATCACCCTGCACACCAACACTCTGAATCGGCAAAATTTTAGTCTTCAATTTTTCCGCGGCAAAAGCTTTATCCAATTTTTGTTCCAGCAAATTTGCATTATGCGGAAGGTTCGCTTCAAACGAACACAAACACCTCACGGCAAGCCCGGGACCAGGGAATGGATGTCGCCAAACCATGGCTTCTGGAAGACCTAATTTCATACCAACCTCACGCACTTCATCCTTGTAAAGTTGTGCCAAAGGCTCAATAATTTTCCCCTGTTTAATAAGCTCTTCAATCTCCGGAACACGATTATGGTGTGTCTTAATTTTCGCTGCATGTTTCGTTCCGCCGCTTTCAATCGTATCCGGATAAATCGTTCCCTGACCAAGCAGCCACTCTTCAGGATTTAATTCCAACTCTTTCGCAATATCCGCCTGAACCTTCAAAAACAGATCACCAATAATTTTACGTTTCGCTTCCGGATCATAAATATCTTTCAAAGCATCAAAATATCTATCGCGCGCATCTTTCACATGCAGGTTATTAAAACCAAGAGCGATCAAACTTTCCTCTACCTGTTGTCGCTCATTCAAGCGCAAAAAGCCAGTATCAACAAACAGCCCATACACACGATCCGCACCCAAAGCTTTATCCAAAAGAGCAAACGCCACAGTCGAATCCACACCACCGCTCACCAACATAAACACCTTCTTATCACCAACCTTTTCCCGAACCTTTTTCATCTCATCATCAATAAACATCTGAATACTCCATTCACGTTTCACCTGGCAAATATCCAAAAAGTTTTCCAACATTTTCATACCATTTTTCGTATGAGTCACCTCAAAGTGAAACTGAAACCCATAAAAATTTTTCTCAAAATTTGCCATGGCCGCATTCTCACCAGGGGACTCACCAATCACTTCATATCCCTCAGGAAGAACCTTCACCGAATCCCCATGACTCATCCATACAGTTTCCGAAGGCCCCAAGCCCTTAAATACCCCCTCGGCCTTCAGCACTTTTACCTCCGCCAAGCCATATTCGCGAAAGTCCGCCGGCTCCACTTTAGCCCCTTGCAGGTATGCCAATAATTGATGCCCATAACAAATCCCCAAAATCGGAACACCCAACTTCAAAATTTCAGGATCACATTTCACAGAATCCGGATCATACACGCTCTGCGGCCCCCCCGAAAAAATAATCCCTTTATACTCTTTCAATTTTTCCGCAGGAGTTTCAGCTTCCAAAATCTCACTATACACATTCAGTCTTCTCACACGATTCGCAATCAAATGTGCATACTGTCCCCCAAAATCAAGAACTGCTATCTTATCCATAAAAAACAAAAGGTACTCCTAATATATTCACCAAACCCTCTTTATTCAATACAATAAATATAAAAAATAAAAACAAATGTGTCCTGCTGCCCCGAGCCGTACTGTAAGGAGTAGCCCCAAGTCTAAATTCTCCTCCATATGAACCCAATTCAAAATACCAATATAAAACCCACTCAACCACCACAAAAAATCCGCACCTGGCCGCTCATACTCATTGCGCTTGCAGGTCTGGTTTCAGTCATAAGCTTGATTTTACTGATCCCTCAATATCTCCAAAAGCCGCTCTCCCAGCTCCAAACCAGCATTCTTCAAATCTCTTTTCAGGGTACCCCGCCCGGCACAACCCAAACTCCACCACTAACAGAAAGTGCATTATTCAGCGCCTCGGACGCCCCGCAGTACAAAGTCACCCGCGTCGTCGACGGCGACACCATAGTAGTAAACATCAACGGTCAGGATGAGAAAATCCGTCTCATCGGTGTGAACACCCCAGAATCCGTCGACCAGCGCCGCCCAGTTGAATGCTTCGGCCTCGAAGCCTCAAACTACACCAAATCCCTCCTCGAAAACCAAAACGTCATCCTGGAATCCGATCCAACCCAGGGCAACACCGACAAATACGGCCGCCTTCTGCGATACATTTTCCTACCAGACGGTACCAACATCAACCTCCACCTCATACAGTCCGGCTACGCCCACGAATACACCTACAACAAACCCTACAAATACCAAAACCAGTTCAAGCTCGCCCAAACCCAGGCCGAAGCCTCCCAAAAAGGTCTCTGGTCCCCGAACACCTGCAACCCCTAAAACACCACAAAATCCATTCAAATTGCTCAAGAAATCAACTCGAAAACAGCTTACGGAAGCCAAAATAGCCAAATTGAAAAGAATATTGTAATACATTAGAAACCAAACCCGTTAACACTCACCAAACATCACTAATCTTAATTTCATTCATATGAAGTTTTATCGTTTTCTTTCCGTCGGCCTGGTACTCTGCACACTCATGGCTAACGTAGGCGTAACTCTTGCAGAAACAGAAATGTTGCCCTTCAAAGATGTCACAATGGACAACCCAAATTTCCAGGCCATCGTCGCCCTAAAAGAAAAAGGCATCATCAGCGGTTATCCAGATGGTACTTTCAAACCAAACCAGGTAGTAAATCGTGCCGAGGCCCTCAAAATGATCTATGGCATTGATGATCTCAAAACTTGGAGCCCAGTAGATGGCGCAATCTTCGGTGGTGCAACAGTTGATGTTCCTTTCACAGACATCGACAAAAACGCCTGGTACTTTGAATACCTCCAACGCGCCATGAACGACGGAGTAGTAAAAGGATATCCAGATAACACCTTCAAACCAGAACAAACAGTAAACACCGTTGAAAATCTCAAAATGCTCATGGAACACACATTCCTTCGTGTAGACCCCGAAGCTTTGGAAGAACAAAAAGAAATACTTCCAGCATTCTCCGATGTTGCAAATGACTCTTGGTATGCTCGATATGTTTCCTATGCACGTGAAAAAGGAGTTATCAGTGCCGATGCAAGCAACAAGCTCTATCCATCAGCAGGCATGACCCGTGGCAAACTCGCTCAGGCCATCTACAATATGTATAAAGTCGACGAAAAATCCACCAACTACTCAGTAAGCCGTGACGCAGTTAAGAACAAATATGTTCTCTTCAATGATATTGGCGAAACAGAAGTTGCTGAACTCCCTGAAACAGTAACAGAAAACGAAGAAGTTGATGCCACAATCTCAAAAATCACCGATAAATACGCATACGTTTCACTCTGCGCTACAGGCTTCGGCGGATACATTTGGTACGGTTTCTGCTACGGCACTACCTACCGCATCGACCTTGCAACAGGTGAAGTAGTAAATGCTGACTCAAGAACAGACACAGCATTCCACCTCAACTTCATGGACGCATCTCCAGATGGCATGTGGACAGCTTGGACAAGCCAGGATACAGAGCACAAGATCTACGTTTTACCAGCTCCAGGAAATGAAAGTGGCGTTATGAAAATCTTCAACGTAGACGAAATGTACGGACAATTCGGTGACGTAAAATTCTCACCAGATGGAAAACAATTAGCCTACGCAGCCATCGTTGCAAACCCTGAAGAAGAGTTTACTGCTATCTACACCATCGACATTGCTACAGAAGAACAAACCACAGTATTAGAAGGTCTCGGTGGCCCGGATCAGATCGTCGGTTGGGAAGGTGAAACTGTTCTCTATACAGACGCCAGCTTCGATTTCCCTCCAATGGCTCTCTAATAGCAAATTCCAAGAATCAACTAAGTCTCAAATATACACAAAAGCCCTGCACACAGCAGGGCTTTTCTTATAACAACCAAATCATGCAAAAACTACATCGCCAACTTTTTTTCATGATGATGCTCGGTCTTTTTTTCCTCTTTCTGAATAACTTTTATTTCAAACAGATAACATAATCCAACCATAATCCAGAACGCATAAGCAATCTCCTGCTGCCAATAATAAGAATCAATAAGCCCATGAATCATAATCGCCAGTAGCACAAAAACCGCAGGTGAATGCGAAGAAAATTTAAATCTCCAAAAAATACCACATACCAAAACAAACATCGCCAGAACTCCAAATATACCTAAATTCGTCCAAAAACTCATAAAGAAATTATGGGCATGAGGTGGAACATGTGACTCATTTAACTTATGCCCCAAAACTTTTTCCTGATGCGAAGCAAAATAACTTTGATACTGATTCAACCCCACACCAAGCAGCGGATTTGAGCTAATAATAGCCAAATTCATCTTATAAATGTCCACCCGGCTGGTTGCCGAAGTATCAAACCGGAACTCCTGCTGTCCCGTTAAAATTTGAAATTTCTTCGTCTGCATCACAACCCCAAGACCTACGGCTCCCACCAAAAAACATGCAACAAAAATCACCAAAAATTTCTTCCATGGCAGTGCCCTCAAACAATAAAAAAGCGATACAAAACCGACCGCAACAAATCCACCATAAGACTGCGTAAGAGCTAAAACCATCGAACTAACAACAAGAGCACTTATCCAAAAAAACACGTCCTTCTTTTTTTTTGGCATTTTCGCCTCGTACATTTGCACCAGTTTGGCAAATGAGAGAATCACCGTTGGCATAACAAAAAACGCCGCCCAGTTGGCGCTCCCAGATTTTAGCGTAAGAAAATCAATATATGGCCACGTCAGGCGACCAGTGAAATCCCGCATAGCGCCGGGAAAAATCCCGCTTACAAACTGTAACAAAGCCAGTAATCCAAATGTCATCACCATACCCACGTAACTTTTCAATAACCTCTCCACCATCGATTCATTCAATGTTCGAATCAATAAAACAGTTACCAACATCGGATACAAAAACAACCCTCTAAAATACTCCGAAGGTGTCGTAAGAATCGGCTCATAAGTAGCCTGAAAAACCAGTTCCAAAACGCCAGCCAACAACAATAAACCAATGGCAATCAGCAACTCTAACGGCAACTTCCGTTCAGTAAATCCTATTTTTTTTGTCGCAATACCAACCACTACAAACGCCAACAAAAAAGAAACAAAAACATCCGTAACCGTAAAATAATCAAAAAAATAAGCACCTTTAAAAATCCGTTGGAACGGCAAAAATTTCTGGAAATTCACCTGAAAAACCCCAAGCAGGATTGCCCACGGCAGAAATAAAACCAGTTTTTCATACATTTTTTTCACCCACACATCTTAATTCATCCCTGATAAAAAGCCAAAACGAACATATTTGACATAAATGCTAAAATATTATACAATAACATGATAGTAAAACTAACACCAAAGCTTATGGCATTTGGATCAAGCAACTCCTCGCCACAAGAAGGAGCGGGCGATAGAGCACCGGAAAGCAGCCGTACACCAACAACAGATGTGCGAACTATGCTTCCAAAAAATGGTGAAGTACTTAATGGTATGCGTAAAATGCGGACTAAAATTTCAGGCATCTTCGCAGCTGTTAATGAACCAAAGGATAACGGTTAGAAAAATAGTAGAACTTCACCAGGACTAATCCCCAAAAGCTAACTGCCCGGACTAAGTCAAATCTGCGCGGTTCTTAGCCCTTGCCCATACACTAGGCCTAGAGTACACTTGTGCCTGCGCTTATTACCTAGTTATTTTTTATGTTTTGGGCAGATCAAATCGTTGAGGATATCGAAAAAGCATTCCCAGGAAAAAAGTCATTTATCGTTCGTGACGAAAAAACACCGTCAGGTCGTGTACACATTGGTTCACTCCGCGGCGTGGTTATCCATGCAATTATTGCCCAGGCACTCTGTGAAAAAGGCTACGATGCCAAGTTCTACTACGAAATGAACGATGCCGACCCAATGGACGGTTTACCAAGTAATCTCAGCAAAAATTTTGAAAAATTTATGGGACGCCCATTAAAAGATGTCCCCCCACCGGATGAAAAAGGTGAACCAAACGAAGCAGCATTTGAAAAAGATCCCACCAACAACTTTGCCAACTTCTACGCGGCGGAGTTTATGGAAGTAATAACAAACCTTGGCTTCAAACCAATTTTCTACAAAAGCAGCGACCTCTACAAAGAAGGAAAATACGATTCGTGGATAGACACGGTTTTAGAAAAACCAAATGAAATCAGACTCGCATATAAAGAGATCAGCGGTTCGGAAAAACGCGAAGAATGGAATCCACTCCAAATAGTATGCGAAAATTGCGGCAGAGTAGGAACAACTACAGTGGTATCTTCCACCGGCGAAGCAGGCAACAAAAAAGTTGTCTACGAATGCGAACCACATAAAGTAAAATGGGCTGTAGGATGCGGACATAAAGGCGAAACCACACCCTACAAAGGTCGCGGAAAACTCCCATGGAAAGTTGAGTGGGCGGTAAAATGGAACATTTGGCCGGTTGACGTAGAAGGCGCCGGAAAAGATCACTCAGCATCTGGCGGCTCGCACGATGTCGCAGAAAAACTTTGTCGTGAAATATTAGGCAAAGAACCACCATTCTATTTCCCCTACGAATTCTTCACTTTTGGCGGAGCAAAAATGAGCTCAAGTAAAGGCCTAGGCGCATCCGCAAAAGAAGTAGCCGACACACTCCCCCCGGAATTACTACGCTTCTTAATGGTAAGAACATGGCCACACCAAACAATCGATTTCGATCCATCAGGTCAAACCATGCTTCGCCTATACGACCGTCATGACGAATCTGCGGAAGCCTATTTCGGCAGATCAAAGCTCGAAAATATCAGTCTGGATGACCTCAAACGCGCCTACCATTTCTCCCAGGTCGATCCACAAAACGTTCCAAACAGATTCTTCCCAAGATTCTCCCGTGTAGCATTCCTCCTTCAAATTCCAAGTCTCATTTTTGAAGAAGAAATAAAAAAACTCAAGGGTAGTGAACTGACTGCTGAAGATTTGAAAGAGGCTCAGCAGCGCAAAGAGTACGCTCAAATCTGGCTCAAAAAATTTGCCGACGAAAACTCACTCTTCACTGTTCAAGATAGTCTCCCGGAAAAAGCTAAAGACCTTACTGCTGACCAAAAAGATTTCCTTCACAAAATAGCAGATCTCTTGGAGAGCAAAAAATGGCAAGGAGAAGAGCTTCACGGCGCTATTCACGAACTTCGCAAAGCCTCCCCACTCGAGGCAAAAACAGCTTTCCAGGCAATTTATATAGCATTGCTCGGCAAAGAGTCCGGCCCTCAAGCCGGTTGGTTCCTCGACGCTCTCGACAAAAAATTCGTCGTAACCCGATTCCGCACAGTGAGCTAATCCTCCATGCCGTAATCGCCTGACTTGCGGTGTTTTTCCAAAGTCATAAAGCGCATCTGCTCTTTCTTGAACGCCAGTTCCACGCGCCCGATCGGACCGTTACGATGCTTGCGGATATACAGATCAGTAATACCTTTTCTATCTGTATCTTCTTCATAATAATCTTCACGGTACATCATCATAACCACATCAGCATCCTGCTCAATCGCACCGGATTCACGCAAATCAGAAAGCTGAGGTACTTTACTTGGACGCAATTCCACAGCACGGGAAAGCTGAGAAAGAGCAATAATCGGAATCTTCAACTCACGCGCCAAACCTTTCAGTGCACGCGAAATCTCAGAAATTTCCTGCACGCGATTCGTCTGTTGTCCCGGTTTACCGCCGGCCGTCATCAACTGCAAGTAATCGATAATCAATACATGCAAACTATTTTCCATCTGCAATCTACGCGCCTTTGCACGAAGTTCAGCTATGGAGTTACCCACTGAATCATCAATAAAAATCTTCATCGAATACAGCTCATCCATAACACCGCCAATGCGCATAAAGTCTTCTTCAGTCAGTTTACCGGTTCGAAGCTTCCACGAATCCACCTCAAGCAAAGAACAGAACATACGTTCAACCAGCTGCTCTTTGGACATTTCCAGAGAAATCACGCCAACAGTATAACCCTTTTTTCCCACGTTTTGGGCAATATTCAGCGCTAAAGCAGTCTTACCCATAGAAGGACGTGCCGCCAAAATAACCAAATCAGCCGGCTGTAATCCCGAAAGAATATTATCCAAATCATGGAAACCGGTGGGAATACCACGATACTTATCTTTAGTAGCCGGATCATGTAACTCGGTAATTTTGTCATACGTCGCATTCAAAACCTCTTTAATATGAACAAATTTATCTTTCAAAAACGTCTGTGATACGCCAAATAAAGATTTTTCAGCCTGTTCCAAAAGATCTTCGATATTATCCGTTTCGTTGTAACCCAAGCCACTCACAATATCTCCGGCTTTAATCAGTTTACGCAGAGTCGACTTATGCTTCACGATCATCGCATACTGAAAAACGTGAGTCGAAGTCGGTACTTCATTCATAAGTCCTGCCACATAAGACGCCCCCCCGACTTGATCAAGAGCCTTTCTCTCAGCCAATAAATTCGTCACCGTCAAAAGATCAATCGGCGTTCGTCGCTCATATAAATCAAACATCGTCTGATAAATCGCACCATGGCTTTCATGGTAAAAATCCTCAGCAGACACAATATCGGCAATCTTAATAATGGCTTCCTTATCAATCAGCAAACTACCGAGCGTAGATCTTTCCACGTCCAGGCTGTGCGGCGGAACTTTTAAAAACGATTCACTCATATGAAAAATATGTAGATCTCATTAAGAAACTTTTAACCTCCCACGGTACGCTCTATGGGATTGGAATAATTACACAAATCCTCCCATTTTTCAAAAGATTTTCCAAATACGCACCTCCAACAATCAAAACCGTATTTATGGCTAACAAAAAAGCTCAAATATCCTACAGCAGGGGCCACGAATCTGAAAAAATAGCCGCCTATTTTCTCACAAACAAGGGATATCGGCTCATCCAGAAAAATTTCCGTATACCCGGTGGAGAAATCGACCTCATAATGCAAAAAGATGGTATACTGACCTTCGTTGAAGTAAAGTCGCGCGCCCAGAGTCATTTCGGCACGGCACTTGAGTCCATAACCCGCCAAAAAAAACGTCTGTTACTGCGCGCAGCTGCAACCTATCTCATCAAAAACAAAGTGCAGATCCCTTGGCAAATTCATGTGGTAACCATTCAATACCAACCGGGCAATAAGGCGCACATCACACATTATAAAAATATTTTCACCTGCGAATAATGGAATTAGCTCCTGAAGTAAAAAAGCGAATTACAATCATCGGCCTGATAGTTATCGGAATCAGTGCTGTGTTGTTTCTCATCTTCGCCGTATTTCTCAACCGCGCCACTTTAACAATAGTACAAAAAGCACCCTTCACAGTTCAGATAAACGATTTCAAAAACGAATTTTGTACGGAAGAAACTTGCGTTATAGATCTCGCCCCAGGCAAATATCACATCGAAATCAGCAAGGACGGTTACAAGCCATTTGAGCAGGATATTGAGTTGGGTATTTTCGGCAAAGTCACGGAAAACCCTGTGCTTGAATTCATCCCACTTATGCGTGAAGTAAGTGAAGCTTCGGTTACCGAAATGTTCAAAAAACTTTCCGTACCAGATGAACTCAAAGATTTTGAACCCGTTTTCGTCGGTGAAAGTTACCTCGCCTATCTCAAAAACAACCCGGACACACATCGCCAAACACTCTATGTCCGCGGAACAGAAGGTGGAACAATCGGTCCGGAAACCGCTGTAACATCGTTCACCAGATCACTCAAAAACTACCGCATAATCCTCAATCTCAAGGACAACACAAAAATCGGAGTCATTGACGACACCAATGACGGCTCAACATTTTACGTTATCGACACAACAGAAAAATCCCGCACCAATCTCTTCAGTTATCCATACATAAAAGACGTAAAATGGTTTCCGGAAAGTAACAACTTTATCTTCGAAGCTCGTGAAACGGGCGACTTAAGCACCTCAATTTTTCACTACCAGGAGGCCGATACGGAAAATAAAATTCCTGAAAAAATCACCAAACTCAGTCTTCAGGCAGATCTAACAAACGTTACAATCGAAAACGACGATAATCTCCTGGCCGTCACAAAGCAGTTTATTGTAGGCAACAACGACCCAACAGAGCTCGAAGGAGAACTGGTAATACTCAGTGAAAACGAAGCAACAGCCAATATTTCACCTGTAATATCTTCAGTCATTACAGTCAACGCCGACAGTCCGAAAATAGTTGAATACTCACTCATCAGCAACCAGGTGCGTCTCATTAAAAATATCCCGGACATCGCCGACATCGAAGAAGTCAGGCTGAGTGAAACCAAAAAAAGCATATATCTCAAAACCGCCGACAAAATACTCGAATTCATTTTTCGCGACGAATGAGTATAAACAGAATCGAGCAAACCCGTAGAAAGCTCCTTTCACAGGGCAAAAAAATCATCAACCTCTCTTCGGGTAATCCCAATGAGTGGGGCATTTTTTTCAAAAACAAAACCGTAAACTCCTTCATAAAAAAATATTTTGCATCTTCGCCTGCATACGAACCACTCCCATTTGGCAATTATGGAACAAGGCTCTCACTACAAAATTTCACGTCGCCCCCCAGCCCTCTGGCCGTACTTAAAGGTGTACCTAAGAAAACCAACCAAATAAAAGCCGAAAACATAGCGCTCACTTCCGGAACCAGCGAAAGCTATTTCCATCTTTTTCGTATACTAAACGGCGAAATTTTACTCCCGCGCCCCGGCTACCCGCTTTTCAATGAAATCGCGCGCTTAAGCCAAACAAATCTCAAATGGTACGACCTTGATCCTCAAAGCCGTTGGCAAATAAACGAAGCAAACCTCACCAAAAATATTACCGATAAAACCAAAGCCATAGTCCTGGTCTCACCGAACAATCCAACCGGAACAGTACTCAACAAAAAATCACTTCAAACAGTGATTAAAATAGCCGAACAAAAAAATCTCAGCATCATCAGCGATGAAGTTTTCTGCGAATACTTTTTTGAAAAAGGAAAATTTCCCCACATCATGTCACTCAAAACAAACGTCCCCATTTACACACTCAACGGCATTTCCAAAACCTACGCTCTCCCCGGTTACAAACTCGGTTGGATCATGATGAAAAACGTCACGGAAGAAACAAAGGAAGAACTCGAACGTTCATTGGATGCCCTGCTCTCAAGCAACCAAATAGCCCAGGCATTACTGCCCGTATTGCTCAAAAACGGCGCAAATTTCATTGCGAAAAATACCCAAAGACTAAAGCAAAATCGCCAAACAATGAAAGATGTTTTCAGCCAAATAAAAGACCTGAACTATCAACCCTGCCAAGGCGGATTTTACACATTTATCCACATAAAAAATCTCCCGACAGACGACGAAACATTCACCATAAAACTCATGGAAAAAACAGGAATTTTTGTACACCCGGGATATTTCTACGACTACGACAATCAAGGTCACAACAACAAAGAAAATATCTACATTGTGATTTCACTCCTGCCGCCACCCGCCCAATTTAAAAAATATCTCACTCAAATAAAAAATTTCATCCAGGAAGTAAGAATGTCATAAGAAAAATTTTAACCCGCCGTGGTTAACTTGGGACATTCTTTTTCAAAAACAGTTCATGCCATGCAAACTTTTTTCAGCGTACTCCATCGGACTTGAGGCCGACATCATTGAAGTCGAAGTAGATATTTTCGCCGGCCTGCCGGCTTTTACCATAGTGGGGCTTGGCGATACGGCGGTTCAGGAAGCCAAAGAACGCATCAGGTCCGCCATAAAAAACAGCGGTTTTGACTACCCGCAAAACAAAAAAGTCGTCAACCTTGCTCCCGCACATTTAAAAAAACACGGCCCGCAATTTGACCTCCCCATGGCACTTGGAATCCTTCTGGCTTCAAAGCAAATTCCGCAAAATCAAGATACTCAAAATCGCCTCAACCAAACATTACTGTTCGGCGAACTGGCGCTGGACGGAACATTGCGCCCGGTGGGTGGAATCCTTACCATGGCTTTGGCCGCAAAGCAAAACGGCTGGAAAAATATCCTTGTTCCGGCTGAAAATTCCAACGAAGCGAATTGCATTGAGGGGCTGCAAGTAGTGGCGGCATCAGATCTAAAACAGGCAGTTTCATGGTGTCTGAGCGGTGAACAACCACTTCAAAATACAGCGCCAATAACAACCATCACAGAAACAAAAATGGCGGAACGCACCATTGACTTCGCCGATATAGTAGGACAGGAAAGTGCCAAAAGGGGACTCATGATCGCGGCGGCAGGAAGCCACCACATCCTACTTCACGGACCACCGGGCGTCGGCAAAACACTCCTCGCCCGGGCCCTCCCCACAATACTGCCGCCGCTCACTCATGATGAACAACTCCAGGTCACCCAGATCTATTCATGCGCGGGTCTTACCAACAATTTGCACAGCCTCATCTCTGCCCGCCCCTTTCGTGAGGTACACCAAAGCACGACAAATATAGCAATGCTCGGTGGCGGCAACCGACTCACTCCGGGAGAAATTTCACTCGCACATCAGGGTATTCTCTTCCTGGACGAAATAGCCGAATTTCCCAGATCAATGTTAGAAGCGCTCCGTCAGCCGCTCGAAGAACGCGCCATACATATTTCCCGCATCAACGGATCCATAAAATTTCCAGCACACTTCACACTCGTCGCCAGCATGAATCCCTGCCCGTGCGGCTACTTTGGCGACAGCAAAAAAGCCTGTACCTGTCGACCATCGCAAATTCTCAGTTATCAAAAAAAACTCTCCGGACCGCTGCTCGACCGCCTCGATGTCACTGTCCGCCTCGAACGCCCCATCAATAAATTCCGCACATCCACCTTCAGTTCAAAAGATGCCCGCAAAAAAGTTCTCTCGGCTCGCGCCAGACAGCAAGCGCGCTTCGCCAAAACAACCATCCAAACCAACAGCCAAATGAACGTAAAAGAGCTCACGCAATTTTCCTCACTCACACTTTCTTGCCAAAATCTGCTCAAAACCGCCAGCGAAAAACTTCATCTCTCCATGCGTCAGCAACACCAAATCATCAAAGTTGCCAGAACCATCGCCGACCTGGAAGACCGCGACCACATCCAAGAACCGCAACTCGCCGAAGCTCTGCAATTTCGTCATCATAACAGTTTATAACTTATCCCCAATCACACTTACAAACCCGCCCCAAATCGGGAATTTCCCTCCGACAGTTAATCGTTTCCCGTCATCACTCACGAACTTCATATCACTTGAGTCCAAAAATCCAATCTGTAATCTGTCACCGGCAACCGCTTCATTACCCATCGTCCCATGAACCTTCAAAAACAATTGTTCACCCGGTTGCACTTCAAGCTTCAAAGATAAAAACTGGGCTTTCCCTTCAAAAACCGGAGCTTCGGAAACAAACTTGCCATTCACATACAACTGCATAGATGCAACATCATAAGGCCGTGCGTAACCTTCGGTACGAAAAGTAATTTCACGCAAAGAGGCATCCTGCAAACTGCTTATTATAGCGTCAAAAAGCAAAACATCTTTCTGTCCGCGGGCACCAAAACTTTTGAACTCCTTAGTCTCCACAAAAACATCCCCACCGGTAACAACAGCATTTTGTTTATCACTTTCCTGAGTAGATTCAATATTTTCCACATCAACATTACTGGTATAAGTTTCCAGAAAATTATTTTCATTTTGCTTTTCCTTCACTAAATCACTCACCTGTTCTACCACCGGGGCAGCACCTTTTAAATCTGCTACCTTCGGCAATCTCCATGATCCATACAGCACAATTTCCAAAAGTGCAGTCACCACAATCAATGCGCAAATAGTTGCTCCGCCAAAAACCAAAATAGCATCACTCAACCGAAACGGAACAGAATCAAAATGGTACTCGCGCGCTTTTTTCAGATTTCCCGCGCGCTCCGATCGGACTTTTTTTACCAGACTCTTAATTGAAGTTTTTTTTATTTTTTTCACGTCGCTACGTTGCTATGAATCTAGCAATTATACACCTTTTCTTTGATTTCTTGTAGGTCTATAATCTCGTCTGCTATCCGGTTCGGCCAAAGGCATAATAAAACACCCATGAACGATCAGAATCAAAAATTTGAAGTAATCGGCGGGAAACTATTGAACGGCACTGTACGTGTTTCTGGAGCCAAAAACGCCACTTTACCTATCATGTGTGCAGCCTTGTTAAGCAAGGAACAAATCACCCTCAAGAACGTCCCAAACATAGCCGATATCAGAACACTCCTGGCTATATTTGACCACTTAAATGTAAAAACCAGCTTCCGGGACAACACAGTAACCATAGATGCCAGCAACCTCAGCACCAATAAAATCCCCGAGGATCTCATCTGCAGTATGCGCGCCTCAATCCTTCTCCTTGGACCATTGCTTGCCCGCACAGGTGAAGCCAATCTCCCCTTTCCGGGTGGTTGTGTACTCGGCAAACGCTCAGTAGCTGCTCACACGTTGGCGCTCCGTAAACTCGGTGCCGAGATACTCGATGAAACTCAAAAATTACACCTCAAAGTAAATAAATTACAGGGTACAACGGTCATCATGCCAGAGCTCAGCGTTACCGGTACAGAAAACGCCCTTATGCTGGCTTCAATTACGCCGGGTATTACAGAGATTCGTCTTGCCGCGGCAGAACCTCACGTCCAGGATTTATGCCACTTCCTCAACTCCATGGGAGCAAAAATTACTGGCATAGGTACGCACTTCTTGATAGTCGAGGGAGTAGATTCATTACATTCAACAGATTACGGCATTACCGGTGATTACCTCGAAGCCGGAACTTTTGCTATCGCCGCTTTGGTAACCAAAGGTGAGCTCAAAATCGAAGGGATAGATGTAAATCAGCTCGATAGCTTCTGGGAAAAGCTGGATGAAGCAGGCGCCAACTACAAATTAGAAAAGGAAAGTGTAATAATATCGCCAAGTAAAAAATTACAGGCAATTAGAAGTCTCCGTACAGCAGTATACCCAAGTTTCGCCACCGACCTCCAGGCTCCAATGGCAGTCCTCCTCACCCAAGCGGAAGGTGAAAGCCGAATTTTCGAAACACTCTTTGATGGCCGCCTCAGTTACCTCATTGAACTGGAAAAAATGGGTGCCAAAGTACAAATTCTCAATCCGCATCAAGCCATCGTAAATGGGCCAACCTCACTTCACGGTGTACCCGTAGCCAGCTCCGATCTTCGCGCCGGCGCCGCAATGGTTTTAGCAGCACTCTGCGCAGAAGGAACCACCGAAATTTCCAACATCCGCTACATAGATCGCGGCTACGAAAATCTGGATCAGAAGCTCACGACCCTCGGCGCCAACATTAAGCGTTGTTAATTACAAAGATATTTGCAACCTTCAAAAAGTTTCAAGGAGGTCTTTTTTGATTTTCTGTTTCAATAAAAAATTGCCCTGCTTCAGCGGTAATATCCACCCGTCCATCCATATCGGTCCGAAAAAACTCAATTCCCCGTTCGGCAAAATGCTGCAAAGTTTCCGGATGCGGATGTTTGAAAGTATTATTGATCCCACAGGAAATAACGGCAATTTGCGGCCTAATGGCCTCCAAAAGTGCTTCGCTGCTGCTCGTCCTGCTGCCATGGTGCCCCGCCTTCAAAACACCAGCGTGTAAATTTTGCCCGCTTCTCAAAAGTTCCTCTTCGCCCTCTTTTTCCAGGTCGCCCGAAAAATAAATAGTTCCATCGCGACTCAAGAGTCGAAAACTGATGGAACTATTATTCAGGTTTTCATATCTGTCACCCTGCGCCAGTTTGAGCGGATACACCATATCCAAAGCAACGGTCCCTAAACGGTAATCGGTATCCGAGTGGGCAAAGAAGATGGAAATTTTCTTCCGGGCAATCTGATCCATAAACTCTTCATACGCAGAGCTTTTATAAAAAACACCCGTAATAATGACATTCGAAACCTGGTAATGCTGAAAAACCTCCAGCAACCCGTTCATATGATCAGCATGAGGATGAGTCAAAATCATTACGTCAATTTTTCTTTCATATAAAGGCAAAACCTTTGCCAGTTCACGCAGCACAGTTCCATCCGGCCCGCCATCAATCAAAATATTTTCTCCAGTATCAAGTCTCACCAAAATTGAATCACCCTGACCAATATTCAAAACATACACATGCAATGCATGATCAGTTATGCCGCCGAGGATTTTCCAAAGCAAAAAAAATAAAACCACGGCAGCCGCAAAAAATATTCCAAGTAATTTTTTCATGCCACCACACTGCCAGCATGACCTAAAATTTTTCTAACAACATCCACACTTCCTTTTTCGGGTATACACCAAAGAAAAAAGCCGTTATGACGGACGGCTTTCTTCTATCGTATTTTTTGCTTTTTATTTTCCCTGTTTAAAAATATGGTTATCAACCGGACCTCGCCCGGTTTACGCAATTATTTGCACATTTTCTTACGACGTTGCATAAGTTTTCCAAGACCCATTGAACCAAGTCCAAGGAACAAAAGTTCAGGACCAGTGCCAGGAAGAATCAAACTTGCTACAACACCGACACTTTCATTGCCTGCGCTGTCACGTGTCGTGAGTTTGAAGAAATATTTTACCCCCGGAACAAGATCAAGTACTTCCAAATTTGAAGCAGCTGCATCTACAAGTACGCCAGGACCATAAGTTGTTCCATCTGTACTCTTATAAAGAACGTAGTTAGCAAGATCACCTGCTGAGTTCAAGCTGGCAACCCATGTAAGTTTTGCCATCAATTTACCCATGGCGGCTGCAGTGAACAGAGTTGCATCTTCTGGAGCAACGGTGTCAGAAACCACCTGTGTTTCTTGGGTTTCCTGAGTCCCTTGTGTAGGAGTGACCACCTGTGTCTCCTGTGTGGCAGGGGCACTGGTGTCAAACCAACCAAAGAATGTCGTAGCGTTATTATCTACGTTGATAAGATTGCCTGCTACATCTTTAACATCCAAAGCAATCAAATTATAGTTCATCTGTTTTTGAGGAGCCGTAGCGATAGTAATAGTTTTACCATCTTCGCTTAACTCGGCGCTCACAATATCAAGTGAGTTTTCAATATTCTGTTCTTCAGTGATAACAAAGTTCAAAGGAGATGCTGAAGCAGCTTCAATAACTTCTGAGAAAGTAACAACAACATGTTGAGCGTCAGGTACGCTTACCGCAACAAGTTCCGGTGGAACAGTATCGGCTGCGGCAGCTTCCTGGGTTGTTTGCTGTGTCACAAAAGGCATAGTTGTTGCAGATCCTTTAAATACTGCTGTATCTGAAGTTCCGCTTACAATAGGATTACCGGATTTGTCTTTAATTTGAATGCTGGCTGTAACAATATAGTTAACGTTTAATTCCTGATTACCTGTTGTTAAAACAACAGTTTTCCCGGAAACATCGGAAGCATCAATAAGTGCTTCTTGAACAACCAAAGCTACCTGAGTACTATCATTCTTAATAGAGAAAGCATTTTCAGGTTGAGTAGTCGGAAGAGTTACCGGTTCAGAAAAGACAACTCTCACCATATTCATATACGGAGCTTCTGCCTTAACAAGTTTTGGAGCTTCACTGTCAGCTGCAGCATGTGCAGGAGTAGCGCTTACTTCAGAACTGTAACTGGTACTTTCGTTACCTGCCTCATCATAGGCTGTAACGGCAAAGTAATAAGTTACACCGTTTGTAAGTCCGCCAACGGTAAAGGCAATCTTATTGCCGGCGTCGATCGGGCCAAACTGGTAATCACAACCATCGCAGTTAACAGACTCCTTACCATAATATACTCTGTATCCTTTTACAGCAGCATTATCAGTAGTAACATTCCAGGTAAGGTTTACCTGGGCGTTACCTGCGGAAGCTTTGACGTTTTCAACATCTGCCGGAGGCGTTGTGTCTGCAAGAGCTACTACATCGCTCTTATCAGGAATCACATCTTCCTGCGCGTATGTTGCCGGAGCAACTAATACCAAAAGAAGAAGTGAAGTCAGTACAAATGCCAGTGTGCCAAACACGGAAGAACGGTGTGTTGCAGCGAGTGCAGATACTTTGTTTTTCATATTTTTTTTGTTTAAAAATTTTGTTTAATCAGGAAATTATAGCAAAAAAAAGAGATTTATTGAAGTCCACAAGCCCACAAACCTCAGTATTCATATTGACATATTTTTCAAATGTTGAATTGCAAAGTGTGTATTCCTCTCATATAATAGGTCCAATAAATAAGACTTTGCTTAGATAAGTACCTGCCATGAAACTCCTGCTCAACTCTGAAGTCATCCAGTCAATTCCGGGCGTTACCGTTGCCGCTGTGGTAATGAAAAACGTAAAAAACCTCCGCAAAACATCAACTATTGCGTCATTACTCCGTGGTGTGTGCGCAGAAAAAAAACGCGAGCTCAAAGACGAAGATAAGAAAAAAATGATTCAGAACCTGCTGAAGACGGGTACCCAGGAAGGAAAAACTCTTTCTGAAGTTCAGCTCATTAAGAACCTCCTTAATAAAATTGGTACTGGCAAAGACGTAGATTCAATGAACAATCTTGCCGATCTGCTGCACTTTTTAAGTATTAAATATCTGATCCCCACATTCGCGCGGGACCTGGATCAGGTTGAAAAGGACTTGGAGGTCGCATTTATCGTGCCGAAAAAAGGCAAGAAGGTAGAGGATTACGATATAGTTCCTGAAACGAATCATATCGTATTTTGGTTGGTAGACATCGGTTCACACCTGAAGGAAGATTTCCTCCGGATGCCCGATATGTTTGCTGCATCTGTTCAAAAATATTGTGGTGGAGAAAAAGAAGCGGTTTATTGGCTGAATGCAGATTTAAAAGAAATTGATCTGCAGTACACTTCGGAAAAAGAAAAAGAGTATAAAGAAACCGAAGCACAAAAAGCTCAGGAACAGGAAATTATTGAACAAATCAAAACAACCGACACAGTTCCATTCATAGAAGAAACAGTACCGGAACCGGAAGGAGTCCCTGCGGAAGCGGAAGTTTCAGTAAAAGAAATTATTTCTGAACAGCTGCTCAAGGCACTGAAGTCTTACCTAGCTGCAGAAAATTTGCAGGTGCCGGAATATGAACAAAAAGTTCAGTTGGAAAACCCTCACGATCTCACCCATGGTGACATTGCCTGCAACATAGCAATGAAGTTATCCAAAATTCTGGGCAGATCGCCGCGTGAACTTGCAGAAGGGATTCTCAAACACTTGGAACCGTTAAGTCAGGTGGAAGGTACGGAAATTGCCGGCCCCGGCTTTATCAATTTCAAACTTTCCAAATCTTATCTCGAGCATGAACTGGAAAATATCATCAAGCAAAAACAGCATTTCGGTCGCTCAAATGTGGGAGCAGGGCACAAAATCATGATCGAATATTCATCTCCGAATATTGCAAAACCGTTGGGGGTTCACCATTTGCTTTCAACAATTATTGGTCAAACGTTGGTGGACATCTATCGCTATCTCGGCTACGAGGTAATGGCAGTGAACTATCCGGGAGACTGGGGGACTCAATTCGGTAAGCTTTTATACGCATACAAAAATTGGGGCAATATGGAAGTCGTCCAGAAAGACCCCCTCAACGAATTACTCAAACTCTACGTTCAGTTCCACAATGAAGCCGAAAAAGATCCAACCCTGGACGACAGGGGACGCGAAGAGTTTAAAAAACTTGAAGAAGGAGATGAAGAAAATCATCGTTTATGGCAGTGGATGAAAGACCTCAGCATTAAAGAAATCGAACGCCTCTATCAAAAACTCGGCGTGAAATTCGATCTGTATCTGGGTGAACAAATGTATCTGGAAGCCGCCAAAGATGTGATCAAAGAAGGCTTGGATAAAGCAATAATCACACTCGGAGAACGCGATGCGCTCATCGTAAAATACGAAAACGATAAATATCCTCCATCAATCGTTCAAAAATCCGACGGCACAACCATGTATTCCACTCGTGATTTAGCAAGCATCAAAGACCGTATCGAAAAATATCACCCGGAAAAAATTGTCTATGTAGTGGATGTTGCCCAAACGCTGCATTTCAATCAACTGTTTGAAACGGCAAGTTTACTCGGTTATACGGGAACAGATTTGGTGCATGTAGTTTTCGGCCGCATGCAAATGCCGGAAGGCCGCATGAGTACACGTAAAGGTGAAGTAATTTTATTAGATGAAGTAATCAGCGAAGCGGAACAAAAAACCAAAGAGCTGACTGCGGAAAAAAGTTCTGAACTTTCCGAGAATGAACGCAAAGATGTAGCGGAAAAAATGGCAATAAGTGCTATCAAATACAACATCATTTCTCAGAATCGCGAAACCAATATTACATTTGAATGGGATAAGATCCTTTCATTGGAAGGGAACAGCGGCCCATATCTGGAGTACGCCTACGCGCGCGCGCGCAGTATTTTAAGAAAATACCGTGAAAGTCTCCGCGCCCAGCCAAAGCCACTCTTAAGTAAAGACGGACAAACATCTCTCTTCAGCGCCGCAGAGGAGTCAAAGCCCACAGAGCCGGATACGGAACCGTTCATGCACCCAAGTGAGCAAAGGCTCATGCGCATGCTCTACAAATTCCCGGAAGTAATAGAAAGAGCCGCCGCCGACTTCAAGCCAAATCATCTCTGCACATATTTATACGACCTCTCTCGCGCCTTTAGCAGCTTTTACAATGAAGCCCCAGTTCTAAGCGCTAGCCGTGATGACGTCAAGCAGGCGCGTCTGAAATTGGTAGAAGGTTTTAGTCACGTCCTGGGCAATGGGTTAAAAGTTTTAGGCATCGCAACATTTGAACGGATGTAAATATTTCAAATGATAATTCGTTTGAGCCAAATTGTGTTGTAAAAAAATTTAGCGCAGCAGGAATAAGCCAGCGTTAACAATATTTGACATCAGACCTATTAAAAGCTTTAATACAGCCTTCTCTAAGACTTGTCTTTTGACTGTGTCCAAGAGAGTTACTTAACAACCGGATAAACGTTTAGACCGAAAGTGAGGGAGGGCATGCCCCCCAAGGCTACAGGAAAATCCCGCAGTCGCAGAGTTTCAGCCAAAGAGATGCTGGTCATCTTTTCTGAGCTTCGAAACGGTTCCCTTCAGAAAGCCGATCTTTCGAGGTTAGATCTCACCGGTCTTGACCTCGCCGGCATCAACCTGTGCAGCGCCAACATGACTCGTGTGGTGCTTGCCGACGCTGACCTCAGGTTGGCAAGATTCGATGGTGCCGTGCTGAAAAGCGCAGATTTCACCAGCGCGAGACTTGAGCGAGCCAGCTTCAAGTACGCGCAAATCAACAAGGCCAGTTTCCGCCATGCAAAAATGCAGCACGCATGTTTTCGTATGGCGCAGATGACCGGCGTCGACCTGATCCAGGCGGTACTGTTTGAAGCCGACCTGGAGTGTGCCATTTTGGATCAGGCCGTATTGGACATGGCCGATCTGCAGAAGGCGCACATGCCGGGGATTCAGGCAAGGATGGCCAAACTCCAGGGAGCAAATCTCCGGGGGGCGAACCTGTCGCAAGCCAAGCTCCGCGAAGCAGATTTGGCCGGCGCAAATCTTGCGAAGGCAAACCTCTACGACGCAGACCTCTCCAGCTCCAACCTTTCCGGCGCCAATCTCTGTGGTGCCAGAATGGAAGAAGCCAGACTCGACGACGCTAAGCTTGAAGGAGCGCAGTGGGACAAAACCACTGAGTGGCCTCTGGGTTTCGGCCCTCCTCGCTAAACGTCAAATATCCGGTAATGCTCACCGCTTGATTATGCTGCAAAGCAAAATCGCGGTGGGCTTCCCAAATTACAAAGCGCAAGAAGCATGAGAGTATAAAAAAACTCCTTGGTTTCTTAAATGTATCCCAGCAAAATTTTTGGAGGCGGCACCCGGGTTCGAACCGGGGAATGACGGTTTTGCAAACCGTTGCCTTACCACTTGGCTATACCGCCTAATATTATGTAAGGATTTGAATAATCGCCACCAGGGCAATGACTGTCCAAACCGCATTCAGAGCTGCCGGCTGGTAAGTTTTTTTCTTGTAAGAAATATACGTTACGCCAACCGCACCGGTTAGGTTCAACATTTGATAAATAAGTGTTTCACTAGCTATCACATTGAAACTCAGCAATCCATAAGCCCCAACAATTGCCACAGCACCATACCATCCAATGACTTCATCTACGATATTCGTTTTCATAGAAAATTGATTATGTATGGCGGAGAGGGAGAGATTCGAACTCTCGCTAGGGCCGAAACCCTACTACAGGATTAGCAATCCCGCCCCTTCAGCCACTTGGGTACCTCTCCGCATCAGCTGAACTATACATGCTTTCATAGGCCAATAAATGACCAAAAAGCCCCAAGATCATATAGTCTTCAATTAAAAAAATCAACAGCCTCTTCGCCAGCAAAGCCCACCTGAGTGTATTGACTAGCAATATAATCTGTGCTATAAGGCGGGCGTCATTGAGGCAGCAGACACACGTGCGGCCGCTTTTGCGTGTATCTGAATAATAAAAAGGTAAGAAAAAGCGGACTAATAAGCCAATTCATAACCAAAATTACTATGGAAAACCAAATCCACACTCACCACGAAGACGCAACTCCAGATATTGCGGTAACAATTCCACGCGTTACCCCTGAAATTGTAACACCGGACACAGGAATATCCGCCCCCCAAGCAAACCATTTTGAAGGATTACGCAAATATCTTGCTGGAGCATTGGCAGCGGCAGCTATTATCTCTGAATCAAATCCCGCACACGGAGATGAACCCAAAAAAGATCCACAAGTACAGCAAGACAAAATAGTAAAAGTAGCTCGAATTGGGGGCAACCCATCCGAGACAGGCGACTCCATTGTGAAGCCGGTTCCCCAAAAAAACGAAAAGCCACATGAAAGCCACCTCAAGCATCACACCATCAAAGTTGGAGCCATTGGATCTATCGACAAACATCCATCCTTTGGAACAGAAGTTTCTTGGTCATATATGCCAAATCTCGATGAAAACAGTAAACTGCACCTCACAATTACACCAATAAATTTTTTTGCTGCACAACACCACTTGGAATACGAAGGAAAAGGTGAAGTCCCGGGTGGTATTAAAACTGAACCAAAATATTTTGTCGGATCCATGGCAGGTTTCGTCTACAATATTACTCCACACGTAGAACTCGAATTCGAGGTAGGTGGCGGTATGGCGGCAATACCTTACTACAAAAGGTTTGAAAATAACGCATTCCAGAATTTTAGTTACCAGTTAGCGCCTGTTCTGAAAGCGGATTTACAAATGGACTTTGTAGTGAACCCTCATTTTCGTACGTATTTAGCATACTCACCTGAATATGTTCCAATGCCAATTCCGCACGCGATCAAAGACGATAAAATTGAAACAGCACCACATCTGTCACACGTAGTTGCAGTCGGAATAGGAACAGAATTCTAAAAGCCACAGCGAAAAACAAAACCCCGGTCATCACTGACGCGGGGTTTTTAAAAATCAAAAAACACTATACCCAGGCAGCCAAAACTGCACCCATAATCATCATGTTCACCAGCTGATAACCGGTATCAATTAAATACAGTTTTACCGGTTTATTGCTGAACATATGATTCATCAACATGGTTGTGGTACTAAAACCAAGCCAGCACCAAAATCCTGTTATCATGCCGGCAATCGCAGTTGTCGATCCGGTATAATCAACAAAATGTGAAAGCACAAAAGCAATAACAAAAGCGGCAATCAGGCTCATCACATAAGCCGGCCCGGCCTCTTTTTGCATTTTCTTCACATCGTCCTTTGATTTCAGATTATATCCCATCAGCTTCGACCATTGCTTGCCAAAAAGTACTGGCGAATACCAAAGCATACCAAGACCCATTTGCGTTATTGCACAAACAAGAATAGCCAAATAATTAATTGAGATAATGGTATTCATAAAGGTAAAAAATTAATGAAAGAGTGAATCAAACTCATTTTCAGCAAATACTCACACACTATATATGCGTATCACGGGGAAATAAACAAAAAGCGGCTCTAAGTCTTTTTTAAAATTGGTATTTCGATAACAAAAGAAGCTCCTTTGCTCGGGCGGCAATCATCATCAATATCATCACAATCAGTATTGTTCATAATATCCCAGTTACCATCCATCGCTTCAATCAACTGATTACATCGAATAAGTCCAATACCGTGTCCCCCTTTGGTGGTAAAACCTGGAGTCAAAAGTTTTAGCTTTTCATCCATAGTAATTCCGGGTCCATTATCCTGCACAATAATCTGAACCAGATCACGAAAAACACGTGCCTGAATATGGATTTGCGGAAACGCACCGCCCCTTTTTTCACATATTTCAACGGCATTGATAAAAATATTATGCAAAATTTCATGCAGGGCACGTTTGTTTCCAAGGACAGAGAGTCCTGGACTAATATCAGAAGTAATTTTTGCATGATCATCAAAAAGCTCATGCCATCCCTGAACCAGATTATTCAAAAAATCGGAAATATGAATATCTTTCATTTCATCAACAACCGCAGCAGTTTGCTCAACCCTGTTTCTTGTGGAATCACGAAGTTCTCTCACCAGCCCGATCATAGTTTCAAGACTGGATTTCAAAGGACTTAGCAGCGATTTAACCTGTTCGGGATCAACTTGATCCTCAGAAAGAGCTGCCTTTGCCGCAAGCCGACTTAAGGCAGATTCTGTCATTGAAGCCACAGCAAGCTGCTGATTGATTTCATGGACAAAAACCTGCACATCACCCGCCAGAGGTTGTCTCATAGGTTGAATATCCCTGAGCGCGCGCACTTCTGTAGATGCTCTTGGAACAACATCAGATTTACGCCCATTTCCCGCATAACGGTTACCGGGATTTTCCGCCCCATTTTCTGCATCATTACCAAAAACACCCCCTGCTTCACCACCCGATGTTGCATCAGTGTCTAAACCTGGAGTTGTTGTAAGTTTTTCTGCTCCCATCGCTGAGCTTAGGGAAAGTAAATCTAATCACCTTTCCATGGATTTGGCAAGGTTTTTATATGCTTGCCGGGGGACTACTCCTTTTTAGCTTCCTTTGGCTGAAATTTAAGGGCGACAGAGTTGATGCAGTACCGCTGATGTGTTGGCGCAGGGCCATCGTCAAATACATGCCCCAGATGAGAGCCACACTTTTTACAAAGGACTTCGGTGCGCACCATTCCCAGACTGTCATCCTCTCTAAACTCCACATTTTCTTTATTCACAGCGTCCCAAAAGCTTGGCCAGCCTGTCCCCGAATCAAACTTATTTTGTGAAGAAAAGAGTTCAGAGCCGCAAGCGATGCACACATACATACCCGGATCGTGTTTATCATAAAGATCACCGCTAAAAGGGGCCTCCGTACCCTTTCTTCTGCAGACATGAAACTGTTCTGCAGTCAGCTTTTCCTTCCAGTAATTTTCATCTTTTTTGTTATCCTCAGCCATAAAAATCAATATTACAAAACACTGACAATCTACCATTTTCAATCAATAAAAAATAGTGTAGAAAGTCATGGCCTTAATTTTTGACGAAACAATGACAGACTTAGAAACAACACAGGAATCACCAGTTTACGACCCGGAAGCGGATGAAATCACTATTCGTGAACGCTGTGTCCCAATCACCAGTTTAGACGGTACGACTCAGTTGATGAAAATCTCGCCTCCGGTTATACCTTTTGAAGCTCAAACCAAAACTCAAAGCCTTGAATGTACACCATCCCAGGCTTTTGACGCATTCCTCTATATGCTCTTCGATAAATACGCAGAAATTTATAAACAAGCCATGTATGCCGGCCTTGCCGAACAGCATATTCGAATATCGGCAAAAGTCGAATATAACCAATCCACGGAAACCAGAGAAATTAGCTATCAGCTAATCTGCGGGCAAAAATCCTCACCCATTGCCATCACGCCACCAATGAAAAATTGGAACGCTTTTCTGGACAAAACGGAAGAGCAAATCAGAAATCTTTGCAAAGTGCATATAAATAGAAAAAGACAGCAGGAAAGGGCAAAAAGAGATTTTGAGCACGCAGTTGAATCGGATCCTACTGTTTCAGCGCGCGTTTCTCAAACTCTTGTCACCGGCTTGGCACCGATACAAAAAAATCTCAGTTAAAAAATCAGCAACTAAATTAGACCGATTTTTTATATTTACACAACACCAAGAAAAATACCCCTGTAATATCGGGGTCACTTTCGGTTATAATCTACCGGAATAACCCAATTTTTTTTACCCCTTATCCTATGAAACGTCAGATCGCATCGTTTGCGCTCTTGAGCGTTCTGCTAAGTCTCAACGGCATTGCCATTGCAGCAGAAACCTCAACAACGACAACGACAGGTGTCTTCTCCGACGTTCCAAGAGAGTCTTTCAGTACAGACTCATTGGAATACCTAAAGGAGAACAATATTGTCAGCGGCTACCCCGATGGCACATTCAAACCCACGGCTGAAATCAATCGCGCCGAATTCACAAAAATTATCGTTGGCGCATTAACGGACAGCCCAAAAGGTTCAAACTGTTTTTCTGACGTAAAAGATGAATGGTTTGCCCCTTATGTATGTGAGGCAAAAGAACGAAAAATTATCGATGGTTACGCAGATGGAACCTTTAAACCTGCGGAAAACATCAATTTCTCAGAGGCATCAAAGATCGTTGCTAACGCTTTTGGTGTAACTCCAGATAACGGCGGCGACCCAAATGCGGAAAACTGGTATCAGCCGTTTGTAGTTGGTTTGGAAACCCAAAAAGCAATCCCACTCTCTGTAGATTTCTTTGACGAAAAAATCACTCGTGATGAAATGGCCGAGATGACATATCGTCTCAAAGCAAAAGTTACAGACAAAGGTTCACGCAGCTATAAAGAAATCGAAGGAGACAGTTTTGTCACCGTCGATTCCTGCAAACAACTTGAGGACCGTTATGAACACTACCTTTACAAGAGCGGTTCATACAACACCCCGGGAGACGTATATTACATGGAAGGAATGGGCGCCGGTGAACCGGCAGCAGCTCCAGCTCCAACCACTGACGCTACAAAATCTGCTGAAGAATCATCAAGTTCAGGTTCAGCCGACTACTCAACAACCAACGTTCAGGTCGAAGGTGTAGATGAAGCAGACATTATCAAAAACGATGGAAAATACATCTATCTTATCAAAGGAAATTCGGTTCGTATTATCGAAGCATACCCTGCTGACAACATGAAAGAATTGGTAAGTTTCCAGCTTGGTGACGCAGATGAAACTTTCTATCCAAGTGAAATGTATGTTGATGGGAACAAATTGGTAGTAGTTGGAAGCAAGAGCTTCTACTACACATACCCAATGGTAGAAGATACTTCAACGATGGACACAAAAATGATTTCACCTTCATACTACGGCAGTGGCAGAACAAAAGTTTTCATCGTAGATGTTACAGACCACAGCAAACCAACAGTGAAACGTTCAGTGGAGTTTGACGGTAACTACTCAACATCACGTAAAGTAGACGGAACACTCTACATGGTAATGAACAAATACCCATACTATCCTGTTATCTACAACGAGACGACAGGCGAATATGATCGCGACACAACTGGCTTCATCCCAATGATGAAAGATTCAAAAAACACAACTGAAGAGATTATCGTTCCATGTAATAAAGTAATGTTATTACCAAAACCACAGAACTTTAATTTCCTCATTACCGCTGCAATCCCGGTAAACGACGAAACAAAAGATGTTTCCCGTGCAATGATTCTCGGTGACACACAAAACGTGTATGCATCAAAAGAAAGCCTTTATGTAGCTGCAACAGACTGGGGTAACGGCTACTATCAGCCATACGGCTCATTTGGCACACAGGTCTACCGTTTCGCTTTGGGTGATGGAACCATCGAGTACGCAAGCAAAGGAAAAGTACCGGGCAACATCATCAATCAGTTCAGCATGGATGAATCAAACAAAACATTCCGCATTGCTACAACAAAAAATGAATACGACCCGGACGATGAAATGAGCAACGGAGTATATGTTTTTGATCAATCAATGAAACAGCTTGGAAAAATTGAAGGCATCGCTCCAGGCGAAAAAATCTACTCAACTCGTTTCATGGGTAACCGTCTGTACATGGTAACTTTCAAAACAGTAGATCCGCTTTTTGTTATCGATCTCTCCAACAGCGCCAGTCCAAAGATCCTTGGCAAGCTCAAGGTTCCTGGCTACTCAACATATCTCCACCCATACGACGAAACCCATTTAATCGGCTTTGGTAACGACGTAGACGAAAGCATCGATGCAGACAAAGTTCACTCAGAGGACGCTATCTATTACACAGCGGTACTCGGTATGAAGATCGCCATGTTCGATGTAACGGACGTCAATCATCCAAAAGAAATGTTCAAAGAAGTAATCGGTGACAGAGGTACAACAAGTGATGTTCTCTATAATCACAAAGCATTACTCTTCGACAAAGAAAAAGGCCTCATGGCATTCCCATTAACAGTTTATGAAATCGAAGATCCAAAAAACTGCAGCGAAAATACCTACTCAACATGTCAGGAAGGTTGCCAGAAAATATGCGTACCAAAAACCTGTACATACGACAATGGAATCAAAGTTTGCAGCGCTGATTGTGATGGCGAAAACAGCTGCGTCCAGCAAGAATACACCTATGGCAAACCAACATTCCAGGGTGCTTACGTATACAACGTAGATCTCACAAACGGCTTCTCTCTCAAGGGTAAAGTAAGCCACTATACAGATGAAGAAACAGCCGAGGCAGTAACTCAAGGCTGGTTCAGTGACTACGAAAAAACCATCATGCGCGCTCTCTACATCGGTGAAAACTTATACACAGTTTCATCGGGCTATGTAAAAGCAAACGCCCTTTCCGATTTGGCTGAAAAAAGCATGTTGAAACTCGCAGACGCTACATACGATCTCGGTTACGACAAACCAATGCCTCTCTAAAAAACATAGCAAAAAATAGTAAGTTATCAAAAAGGGCTTCCATTATTTGGAAGCCCTTTTTCGTCAATGAACGCGCGACTATTTTTTTGTCTTTTTCTTATCCTTCGCGTCCTCCTTCTTTTTATCCAGCTTATCCAGTTTCAAAAGTTTCACGCCAAAATAAACCACCAGAGCCACCACCATAAAATCAATAAAAACACTCACAAAATTCCCCCACATAATTTTAGCCGTACCAATCTCAAAATACGCTTCCTTAAGCCCTGAAGTCGCCCCAAGCACAAGCCCGATCATCGGATTGATCAAGTCGTTCACAACTGAACTGACAACTTTCGCAACTGACCCACCAAGGATAAAACCCACAGCCAGCCCCACTACTCCCTGTTCCCTGATAAAATCTGAAAATCCCTTCAAATGTTTTTTCATATGTATTTTTTAGGAAATGCAGCAATCAGTGTAACACGATTGTTATGATTTCATCGATGGTGAAATGAAAAACGTATATCCTGAGCGATCAAACCTTCCCCATCCAGTCGCTTTTTTCAGCTTTCAATAAAATCTCTTTCAAAATATCAAAATCAATATCCTCAAACTTTTTAAACCGAATACAACTTTTTCCGGTGCTCGCTTTCGGCAATTTATCCTTATAAGTTTCCGCAAGATACTTATCGCCAATTAAAGAGCAAACGTAAATTGAGATATAGTTTTTTTGGCTCGCCAAAGACACTAAACACCATTCCCCCTCGCGGCCGCTTTTTGATTTATAGTGATATTTCCCATAGCCGGGCATATTATAAAGAAATGTCGGTTTCAAATTCGGCACAGTTTTACGAATAAAAGCATCAATCTTTTTGATCTCACTTTTCCTCGGTTCTGCCAGCAGATCAAAATACTCCTGAGTACTTGTGGCCTTAACAGGCTTAAACATATTCATAAAAATTTCCAAAAAATATAAAAAACGGAACTAGCGTATTTTTTTCTTAACCGGTTTTTTCGTTAATTTTGCTTTCAGGGATATTTCCTCTGCCTCCCCAACCCACGTACGTAACTCCTCCGCATCGTCCAATATCGGCTCGGGAACAAGCCAGTAAGGCATAGAAGATTTTTTGCCCTTCATTTCATATTCAAACGGCTTACTGCCGGCATCTTTATACTTTTCTACCGTTGTCTCATCAACCTTAAAATACAACTGATTTTCTACAATAATGCCAAAAATAACTCCATCTTTATACATACCAAAACCGCCAAACATGGCCCGTGCAGAAATACCATCAATACCCGACATCAAATCTTCTGTCACATATTGAGCGTAATCTTTAGATGAACTCATAAATAAAAATTACCGAAAATACAAATATTTCTAATTGAGATATTTTTTCGCGTACGTCTCAATAGCCAACAGCACCGGCAACATTCCCTCCCCTTTTTTTGTCAGTGAATAACTCACGGAGAGCTTATCAATCAACTCTTTTTTCCTTTCAATAAAACCCATTTTTTCCAATTTCTTCAGTCTTGAAGTAAGTGTCACCGGATTAACTCCTCCAACTTTTCTTTGAATTTCACAAAACCTTTTCTCCCCATCCGACAACGAACGAATAATAAATAAAGTCCACACATCGCCAAAAACTTCATGTCCCTTCCCAACGCACTGTGGAATAGAGCAGCTATCAGCCGCCTTTTTCACATTCTCCAATTTGTCAGGTTTGTGTCCTTGACTCATAAGGCGTATATCACTATACTTTTTATAGTACTATATAAATTATAGCACCAAATCCTATTTCTAGTAAATAACATACTATGCAAGAAAAAATTTTGAAAGCTTTGAACTGGCGTTACGCGGTAAAAGTCTTTGACCCAACCAAAAAAATAACCGAAGAAGAACTACATACAATTCTTGAAAGTGGCAGACTCGCGCCAAGTTCAATTGGTATTGAGCCATGGAAATTCATCGTCGTAGAAAATAAAGAGTTGCGCCAAAAATTACGCGCAGCCGGCTATGACCAGTCAAAAATCACAGATGCCTCTTACCTGATAATCATCGCCCGCCGAACGGATGTACGCCAAAATATAGCTAACGAGTTAATTGAACGAACAGCAGACATACAGAAAGTAAAACACGAAGACCTGGGCGGCCTCCGACAAATGGCGGAAGGTGGCATCTCCAGACATGACGATCAATCTTTAGACACATGGGCAAGATCTCAAACATACATCCCGTTCGGCATTATGATCCATACGGCTGCGCTCCTGGGAATCGACGCCGGCCCCATGGAAGGCTTTAGCGCGGAACAGGTAGATGAAATCCTCGGTCTCAAAGAAAAAAATCTCAAATCAACCACCATGCTCACACTCGGCCACCGCGGTGAAGACCCCGCCGCAGAACGTCCAAAAGTCCGTCGCAAATTCGAGGACGTAGTCGAATTCATCAAATAATCTGAGCAGCAAAAAAATCCTCATTCTCTCAGCCGGACAACCAACAACCAACCCCGATAAAAATTTCTGGCGGAGAGACTGAGATTCGAACTCAGGAGGGGCTTGCGCCCCTGACAGTTTTCAAGACTGTTGCCTTCAACCACTCGGCCATCTCTCCGTATAAACTGCTACTCGCTGCTTAGGCGAGCTTTTACAATCTCATCAAGCGAGGCTCACTATACAAAAAAAGTTTCGCAGACTCAAGGCAAAAAAAGTCCCACTTTAGCGAACCTTTAAAACAATATTAAGGCAACATCAGGCAATATTTAAATATTCCTCATAACAAAATCACAGTTGGATAATATTTTTGTTAGCGGCACTCATGAATAATAGTGCCCCTTAACCAAAACCAATATGAACCAATGCACATCTAAACACGATCCCACTGGAAAAGATCTCAGTTCAGGCCAAAAAACAATCCTGTGCGGCCGTGGAATTAACCTCAAAGAGCGTGAACATGAGCTGCTCATATTCCTCTTAAAAAATCGCAACAAGCTCATAAATCGTTTAACACTCTTGGAATGTGTGTGGAATTTCCATTCGCCAAACAGCAAAGGAACCCTGGAAAACCACATCGGATCCCTAAGAAAAAAACTCAGTCATCTCAAAAACGAAATGCAAATAGAGACCGTTTACGGCCATGGTTATCGCCTCAAAACAGAGTGGAATATTACTGCAAATCCTTAAGATATTTTACGGCGGCATCCAGTTGGGGATCTGTACCACTTTCAGCATCCTCATCAGTAAATTTCACTTCAATATCGGGAGTAATTCCAACATGATCGATACTCTTACCATTTGGTGTGTACCACTTGGCAATAGTCATACGCAGGCTCGAATCATCAGGCAATTTAGCAACCTCCTGTACGCTGCCCTTACCAAAAGAGGTCTCTCCCATAATAATACCTCGTTTATGATCCTGAATTGCCCCGGCAACGATTTCAGAAGCGGAAGCCGTTCCGTCATTGATCAAAACCACCATCGGTACGGTAGCAAGTTTTGCTGCACCGCTCACATACAGAGTTTCATTGTCCTCTTCTAATCTTCGTTTAATGGTAACAGCAGGAATCTGGCCCGGTAAAAGTTCCGAAAGAATATCAACAGAAATATCCAGGTATCCACCCCCGTTATTACGCAGATCCAGAACAACCCCCTTTGGATCATGAAGAATAACATCTTTCAATATATCTTCAAATTCAGGCTTAGTAGAGTCATTAAACTGATTGATACTAATATAATAAACTCCATCATCTTTCTCTTCCACAGAAACACTTTCCACATTGACCTTGTCACGGGTAAGAACAACATCAAAAGGTTCTTTCTCGCCGCGAACTATAGTTAAAGTAACATTCGTCCCTTTTTCTCCGCGAATCTTCATAATCGCATCAAAAAGAGTCAATTCAGAGGTCAACGCTCCGTCAATTTTATAAACAATATCTCCAGGTTGAAGTCCGGCTTTCTCCGCTGGTGAATCCTTCAGAGGCGTAACAACCACCAAAGATCCCTCACGTACAGTAAGCTCCGCGCCAATACCCTCAAGTTCACCATTCAGGCTCTGATCAAACTCTTTCGTTTCATCAGGTGTCATATAAGAAGTAAACGGATCATCAAGAGCCGAAACCATACCCTTAATAGCTCCATAAACCATCTTTTGCTTATTCAGGGCGGTCTCATCAACATAAGACTCGGAAAGCATCCCCCAGACCTGCCAGAAAATCGTTAAGTCAGCTTCAGGTTTATCCGATGAGTTTATAAGCGAAGTAAGTGCCGCAACCGGCGAAACCTCTGACTCATCAATATTCTGCGTACCCGCAGCGGTTTTATGAATCAAATAATAACTGGAGCTCTCCCACCCGAAGGTAAAGATAACTGCAAAAATAAGAACGTATTTGAGAAATTTTGGGAACTTCATCTGTATATTATACAATATAATCAATATTTAATCAAATTTTCAACCGATCAATTAAAATACCTTTGCAGACGCTCAATCGAAACAGCTTTGCGGGTTTTATCATCAACTTCAATCAAACAACTGTTAAAAACCGTTGGTCCGCTGGCAACCTCATGTTTCACGGGCATTTGGCTTAGAAAGTGCTCAATAATACCTTTTTTTTCAGCACCAATAACAGAATCAATCGGGCCGGTAAACCCCGCATCGCTCTGAAAAGCTGTTCCACCGGATAAGACCCTTTCATCCGCCGTTGGAACGTGAGTATGGGTACCCACAACCGCAGTCACTCGTCCGTCCAAATAATGTGCCAGTGCCATTTTTTCAGACGTAGTTTCAGCGTGAAAATCAACAAAAATAGCAGCCAGTTGCTCATGTCTTGTCTCCTCCAAAATCTTATCCGCGGCGCGGAAAGGGCAATCCAAATGCATCGGCATAAAAATACGTCCCATCAGGTTAATCACCAAAACACGCTGTTTCAAGCCACCTTCAACGATCTCATATCCACGCCCCGGCACATTCTGCGGATAATTCGCAGGCCGCACCAGCGGAACCCTTTTACTATCCATAAAAGGAATAATCGCACGTTCCTTAAAAACATGATTACCCGAAGTAAAAAAATCCACACCCGCCTTTTGCATCTCATGCAGATCATCTTCGGTAATCCCTTTCCCGTGATGAATGTTTTCCGCATTGGCAATCACCAAATGTGCACCATATTTCTCACGATATTCAGGTAAAGCCTTCTTTACCGCTTCACGTCCCGGTCTTCCAAAAATGTCCCCGATAAAAATAATTTTCATAAAATTAAGTGCAAAAGCCTGCGTAGAATAGCACAAAAATCCGAAAAGTGAGAATCCATTTAAGATTCTTTTAAGGGTGAGTGATATTTTCACCTCGATCATCTCAATGAGTATTTTGCACCAAACAGCGCTGGCCCCACAATCAAAACCCTAAAGCCATTATTTGGCTAATCCGAGCGCACGGCGCGAGGGCGCAGGCGCGTGTCTTTGCCACCGCCGGAGCGTATATGAGTAAATGCACTTGACGGTGAGTATATACTCACCTATCATTGCGAATGATCACAAATTTCTATTTTTTTATTTTCTAAACCATGTCAACACTCACAGAAAAACAGAAGGCCGTAGAACTCGCTCTTTCACAAATTGAAAGAAATTTTGGCAAAGGCGCCATCATGAAACTCGGCGAATCACAAAAAGTTGCCATCGAAACCATACCAACAGGTTGCATGTCACTTGATATAGCCATCGGTGGAGGCATTCCACGTGGTCGTATTATCGAAATTTTTGGACCGGAAAGTTCAGGAAAAACAACCCTTACGCTGCATATTGTTGCCCAGGCGCAAAAATTGGGCGGACAGGCTGCTTTCATTGACGCTGAGCACGCACTCGACCCTGAATATGCACGCAAAATCGGCGTAGATATAGATAATCTTTTAGTTTCACAGCCGGACAGCGGTGAACAAGCATTAGAAATTACCGAAGCTCTGGTACGCAGCAACGCGGTAGACGTAATAGTTGTGGACTCAGTTGCGGCTCTTACTCCACGCGCAGAAATCGAAGGCGAAATGGGGGATTCACACATGGGTTTACAGGCTCGCCTTATGAGTCAGGCACTCCGCAAACTCACCAGCACAATCAGCAAATCCAAAACCACAGTTATTTTCATCAACCAGCTCCGCATGAAAATTGGCGTGATGTTTGGTAACCCGGAAACAACCACAGGTGGTAACGCTCTCAAATTCTACGCATCCGTTCGTATGGATATTCGCAGCATCGGAAAAATCGAGGAGGGCAGCGGCGAAACAAAAGAGGTAATCGGTAATCGTGTGCGCGTAAAGGTAGTAAAAAATAAAATCGCTCCACCATTCAAAATGGCCGAATTCGACATTATGTATAACCGTGGTATCTCCTACACAGGGGATCTTATTGACCTCTCAACAAAATATGAGATCACCAGAAAGAGCGGCGCCTTCTACACATATAAAGATCTCAAACTTGGTCAGGGTCGTGAAAACGCCAAAGAGTTTCTCTCTACAAATGAAAAGGTCCTGCGCGCAATGGAAAAAGACGTACTGGAGTATGTTGCTAATGCCAAAAAGGCAGAAGATGTAAAAAATGAAAATTACATTCAGCAGCAACAGCCACAGTTAACAAAAGCCGCACCGGTAGCCGCTAAAGCAGCTCGTTCTGCAAAAGATGAAGACTAAAAAAGAACTCACAAACGCTCTCATGCTATACGCCGTCAACCTTCTGGCTCGACGGCGTTATAGTGTGCACAAAATGCAACAGAAGCTCTTTGAAAAATGCAAAAAAATAAATCGAACGGAAAATCTCACCGAAGAAATGACCGGCGATCAACAAGAAGCTTCGCAGGAGGTAATAAGTTTTCTCCTCTCAAAAAAATATTTAAACGACACAGAGTACGCAGAACTCTATGTAATTTCAGAACTCAGAAGAAAACCATCCGGCAAGTTTGTAATAAAGAATAAGCTCAAGCAGCGCGGTATCAGTAATAACATTATTTCCGCAGCCCTAAGCAAATATACCGAACATGGCGAATACGAATTAGCCATCGAGGCACTCAAAAAAAAACTGGTAATATTACGCGAATCCGACCCTAGAAAAAAGCAGGAAAAACTCACCAGATTTTTAGTCTCCAGAGGATTCCCGTTTACAATAATTCAATCTGCGATAAAAGAGATTCTCAAAGAAGAAATTACTGAACAAAGCGACTAAACAATGAATTTCTAAAGACATTATTACCATCATCAAGTCGAGTAAAACTCACTTCAATCAAATTAAAAATTTACTCTTCCTCTATTTCTTGGGCCAATTTAGCCAACCTCTTCTCATGATGAGCAATCTTTTTGTTATGAATAGGATCATCAATTTCTTGCACTTCCTTCAGGTATTTTTTAATTCTTTTCGTCAGCAAATCATAACTTGATTCATCAATTTTCCCACTCTTTAACTGATCTTCAATCAAATCTTCAATTCGATAAAGCTCCGCTTCGCAACGCTTGGATTTCCATTTAAATGAAGCAAAAGTGTCATCAATCTGGTTAATAAATTTTGCTACAGATTTTTTCTTTTTCTGGCCGGCAAAAGTAAATCCAGTAACTGCAAAAAACACTCCAATCAAAGAAACCAGTAATGCCAGGAACTGAACCCAATATTCAGAAATAAAGCTCTGCACGCCACGTTGAGGTTTATCATCAATTCTTGTGGCACTAGCAAGTTTCTCCTTCAGAGCCTGCTTATCAATAGTTGTTGAATCGGGGGAGTTTGCCAAAGCCATATATCTAAACGTTTTACCAGAATAATCTGACCCTTCAGTTGAGTTATTCTGAGCAAAACAAAAAGTTGAAAATCCAATGACTGAAATGGTCAACACAAAACCCAAAACGTGGCTAAATCGAGACTTTTTCATAATTCAAATGATAGAAAATTGCACCCATCAGCATAAGGGAGCGCTTTACAAAAATCAAAACAAAGTATACTATAGTACCAGAACAGGATCTGAATTGAAGATCCTGGCCTTTCCGTAATCAATTAAATAATTAATTTCATTATTAACATATATGCAATCTCAATTCTTTGCTGCCATCAATCAGCTCTGTGACGAAAAAGGGATTCCAAAAGATAAAATTTTGGACACCATCAAAGCGGCTATCCGTGCGGCTTACCGTAAGGATTACGGTAACCGTGACCAGAATATCGACGTCGGCCTCGATGAAAAAACCGAGAGATTTACAGTATTACTCGTAAAAAAGGTGGTAAAAACTGTAGAAAACCCGGAATTGGAGATCACTTTAGCTGAAGCAAAAAAATATCGAAAAGATGCAAAAATCGATGAAGAAATTCAAATCGATGTAACTCCAATCGAATACGGACGCATCGCTGCACAATCGGCAAAACAGGTTATTATTCAGCGTATTCAGGAAGCTGAACGCGACATCATGTACGATACATTCAAAGATCGTGAAAATGAGCTCATTAACGCTCTGGTTCACCGTGTAGAAGGTCAAAACGTTTACGTTAACCTCGATAACAAAATCACTACAAACTTATCACGTGACCAGCAGATCCCCCGTGAACGCTACTACGGCGGCCAACGTTTAAAACTCTACCTGGATAAAGTAATCAAAACTACTAAAGGACCACAACTCCTTATTTCCCGTACTCACTCAAGTTTAGTACGCAAATTGATGGAACTTGAAATACCTGAAATTAAAGCCGGTTTGGTGGAAATCAAAGGCATCGCACGTGAGCCTGGTGTTCGTTCAAAAGTAGCCGTTTCATCTTCAGACCCAAAGATCGATCCAATCGGTTCATGCGTAGGTCAAAAAGGTGTGCGCGTTACCAACGTAATGGATGAACTCAACGGCGAGCGTATAGATATCATTCTCTGGCATGACAACCCAATTGAATACATCAAGACGGCACTCGCTCCGGCCAAGGTTGCTCACATCGAGCTTTCTACAGAATCACGCCGCGCCAAGGTCTATGTAAACCCCGATCAGCGCCCGCTCGCCATTGGTAAAGAAGGTCAAAACGTTAGACTCGCTTCAAGACTCACAGACTACGAAATAGACATTCTTGATATCGGAGAACTCTCAGCAGAAGCTGCCAAAGCACTCGAAAAGAAAAAAGTTGATACCATTGATCAACTTGAAGGTGTAACACCGGAACTGGTCGCAAAACTTGCTACTGCCAACCTGAGCCAGCCGGAACAGTTAAAGGGTTTGAGCATGAAAGACTTCATGGGTATTGAAGGCGTAACGGAAGAAGAAGCAAACTACCTGGTGGAAGTTATGAAAAAAGTTGCGTAATCAAGTTGTAAAACATCCAATCAAAAAGGCCTCCACACGGGAGGCCTTTTTTGTATCAAAATTACCGATAACAATTTCTCATTCGCTTCACCTGAACTTTTGAATCGAAATCAATTGAGGTCTTTGGAATCACTTCTTTTGCCAGCCGCTTTGATTCCTTTACCCAGCAGTGTCAGTAAATTGCTGTAAGCAATTCGACACTGTCTCATAAACCATTCACGGTCTTTTGTGCTGGAAAGATTCCTTGGGTCACTATACTCAACATCAAAAGTACAACCTCCCAGAGAGATATCCTTCTGAATTTCCTCAGGCATATAGGCAAAATAACGGCCAGGTGGCTCCGCCATATCTCCATAACCCAAAGTCAAAGCATTAATATAAGAAACCGAAAATAAACGGATGAATTTTTTAGATGCCAAAAAACTATCCCACTTACCTTCAGTCATTTGCTCATCTTTATTCTTGCCACCATAATCAAATGGTAACAAAGCGATACAGCACTTGGTATCTTGAGGCCATCGCATCTTAAAATCAGATGTTACAAGAGTATCCCAATCTATATTCGAAAGTGCTTCATTTGGAATCGCCTCACATTCAGCAGCATAATCATCAAGAGCCTGATCTTCTCCATGCACTGCTGGTAACGGCTTCTTCATTCTGGAAGCGGCCACGGCCTGTGCACGTTCATTGTCAAAACGGTTCTGAAGACTGATAGCAATAATTGGTTCTCTTTCTGACATATAAATAGATTACAGTTTGATTATAACTTAGTGTGAAACATGGACACCAGGGGACTCTGAGGCAGATTGGAATCTTTTCTTTATAGCATTAAGCTTTTCGATGGTTTCAGTAATAGTAATGGCGTCATGGGCATCCATGAGTCGAGTTGATAATGCATCAAGTTCGGCTATGGCGCTATCGATCACACCTTCAGAAATACCCCATTTTTTAGCCCATTCAGACTTATTTTCAGTCAGAGCTTTTCTATAACGCTGCAAAGAAACTCCAACCTGATTTTTATCTGCAAGAGCCAAAATTTCCTTTGGCATTTTAGGTACTGGTGTACCGGCAGCCTTTGCTTCCGCAACGACGCGTTTTGCCTGTGCAATCATTTCATTGATATGTTCAGCAGAAAAATAACTTGGTGTAATACCAATCTGTCTGGAATCGGAGATTGAACCAGTAGGTGACATACGTACAACAGCATAACTCTGTGAACGACCGTCGGCACCCTTTGGACCGGTTGGAATAACGCGAAGTTGAGATATTTCTTCAACGGAAGTAAGCGATAGATCACCCAGGAAGCCACCTTCAGTACCATGTGATTTACCAACAAAAACGTTTTCCGGCTTATAATCCAGATGAATCCAGCCATTCTCATGCAGTCTATCAAGACCTTCAAGAGAATCCAAAAAATAGCTCAAAACAGAATGAGGATTTTCACCCGCATATAATCGACCTTTGAGCGATATATCTTTTCCCGGTGCGCCTTCGACCTTTTCAAAAATTATTACTGGAGAAGATCCTGGTTTAGAAACAAGGCGAGGTTTAATCAGGCCGGTACTGTCCGGGAAATCAATGACTGCCTGAAGTGCAGTACGTTCATTATCAAAAATTCTGCGAATCGAATCCAATTCAAAATTCATACTGGCCATTCGTGATCTCAGTGATGTCTTCATCTCTTCAGTTAAACTCTTTGAGTGAAGCCATTCTTCGAGTTGACTTATCTCTTCAGCAATAACTTTAGCCTTCTTGTTGGTATCCTCAATATTAGCAAGTCTATCACGTGCATCAGTTAATTGATCCTGAATTTTTTTCGCCTCTGCCGTATTTGCCTTTGCCGTTTTGAGCTGTTCATCCAGTTTTCGGATCTGCATACGAAGATCGATCGCATTATCCATTTCAGCAAGTTTCGCTCGCTTCGCAGCAATCTTCCCCTGTAATCTTTCTATCTCTGCAGCACTCAGTTTTCCTTCATCCAGCATCTTGGCAATATCATGAATCTCCAATGACATTGCTTCAACATTTTTCGGACGCTTCATGGCTGCTGTTTCTAAACGTGAGCCGTCACCTACTACATAGGCACAATCTGAAACAATTCCAAATCCACCTTCACCAAGTGTTTCACCGACATAATAACGAACCTTATTACCCTTTGAATCTCGAACAAATTGGTACTCTTGTTTTAAAATTCGTTCAATGAGAGTTGCGTCAAGGTTCTCAAGACTTGAGTGCAATAATCGCAGCTCTTCGTCTGGTAATGCTTCAAGTAATCTGTAAAACTCATTTGGATTCATCTTCTTTGCCGCAGCCTGAAGTGGCTTACTGCCTGCGGCGGAAGTTTCAATTTTCGCTACCAGATTTCTTCTTTCAGGAGTTCTTGGCTTTGGAGAAAAATCAGGCTTCGCCTGCAAAGCAGCAGCTTCTTCCGCTTCGGAAAAACGCTCCTTCGATTTTCTTTCAGCATTCTCTTTACCAAGTTTACCTGCGGGTTTTGTTGAGCTGTCGTCAACAGACGATTTTGCTTTACCCTCTGACGGCTCTTCTTTTTTAGGCTTCGCTGGAGCTTCATCAGAAGTTTTCTTTTTGACAGGTTTTGATTCGGTGACAGTGGCTGAAGTAGTTTTTTCACCCTTTTTATCAGGTGCCACTTTTTTACCAGTATCAGCTTTTACAGGTTTTCCTATTTCTTTTGAATATTTTCTATGTAAATCCAGATATTCGGGATGTTCACGTACAATTTTCTGAAACTCAGCCGGCTTACCGCGTGTCGCTTCGATTGCCTTATAAGCCTCTTCTGCAGTAACAACCTTTTTCGCATTTGCAGTTGCGGCACCCTCAACAACTTCAAGTTTTTTCCCACCTCTGGCGATTGTTAAAGCCAGGTTACCGGCTCCCTTCGCCAAAGTAGCGGGGAGTTTCACAACACCCACAACCACGCCTGAAATATCTTTAATAAACACCTCAACAAAAGTACGGGCACCCAAAAGCGCAGCGCGGCCGGCACCCATGCCGCCGATCTTCACGGCTGCAATAGAAGTCTTCACCGCTGTGGCTGTTGCACCTGCTCCACTTAAAGTAGCGACAACGTCAACCATCATTCTACCGATAATTTTACTGGTACTTTCCTTGTCCCATTTATCCTTTTGCAAAAGCGCATCAACAATCATGCCCGGATGATTGATCAAATGGCCAATGCCTTTTACTGCATCAATAGGATTACGCACCATCATGCCAAGTCCTTGAATCAAATCTTTACATCCTTCCGTCACGCCGGCAAAAACCTCAATAATCGTCCCAAGCCCGCCACCACTAAACGTGTCCAAAATAGTATCAACAAGATTATTACCGGTTGGATTTCCTATACTCAAATGTTTCGAAGCTTCACTCATCCAATCCCACGCCTCTTGCAAATGCATTTTGCCACCTATCCATGTAAATCCGGAACCGATTGCATCCCAAGCCTTTACCCAGCCTTCACCCATGTAACCGACAATTTCAATTGCGGCACCCAAACCGGGTGCTTTTTTAGCCCAATCCCAGGTGGCACCCGCCTTCTTTGAAACCCAGCTGGAACCGGCTTCAACTCCTGGAATACCTCTCAAAGCAGCACCGGCAGTATCTATAAGCCCGGGACCTTTGATATCCATTTGTTTCAACATTTTCAAATAACTTTCAGCTTTCTTGATCAGCTCAAAGTTAGACGTATCAACCTCAAGAACAGCTCCTGAAACTGATTCATCAAGCGAATCAATCATAGCCAACTCGGCTTTCTCACCTTCGTTGATAGTTTTAAGATTTTCATCAAGTTGGGTAATAGTTGCAGTTACAGATTTGTCAGTTGCAATAATTTCAGTTTGAGCCCTTTTTGTGCGGGACGTATCTGCAATAAGCTTACTCAGCTGACCCTGCATTCCGGAAAGTGTGGAGTCCATTTTTATTTGCTCGCCCGCAACACCTTGGCTACCCTCACGCAACTGGTGTGCCGCGTCACCTGCTTTCCGCTGCCCTTCTTCAATCTGCTGAACAACGTTCGCCGGTGCGGCATTTCCCTCCTGCTTTCTCTTTTCAACCTCACCCTTGGCCGCCGCCAGACCTTCTTCTGCTTTTTCGATCTCACCGGTTTTTTCTTCCATTTCCCGCTTACGCTCAGCGACCATTCGCATTTTGGAGACCATCACATCATACTGGTGTTGGATGTCCTGTCTGGCTTTTTCATTTTGAACAATACGATCTTCCGCCTCCTTCTTTTTCTTATCATTTTCTGCCTTCTTTTTCTTCGCCAGACTCAGATTCTCTGTCACCTTATCGCGTGCCTCTTTATATTTTTTTTCAGTTTTAGCTTTTACTTTTTCAGGAGCGCCGTTTAAATCATCACCACGTTTTTGACGTTCCTTCTGTTTCTTTTTCATTTCAGTCAGCTTGGTCTGGAAATCCTTGACGGCGTTTTCTTTAGCCTCCTTCGCCGCTTTAACTTCAGGGATATCTTCAGTCCACGGAGCCAAACTCACCAGATACTCACCAACAGCAGTTGCTCCGGTATTATGAGGTTTATTGGCGTCATCAACTTTTTGTTTTGCATCTCCAAATGTAACTGCGAGTTTTCCAAAATCTTCAGCTTCATTCTCAAAATCCTTTTGATATTTCAAAAGTTCTGTATAAACACCATCGGCGGTTTCCATGTTCGCGGTATCGATTTTCGTCACATCTACGCCCTTCAACCGCTTCTGTGCTTCAGCCGCAGCTTCAGCATTTTCCTTGGTTTTTTCAGCCTCGGCTTTTTTCTCCTTTTTCAATTCAGCTAAACGATCCAGAATTTCACGAACCTTTTTCGTCAGTTCCTCCTTGAAGGTTTTGTATTCAGCTGCATCAATACCCGAATTGGAATCCTTGTCATATTTAGATATATTTCCATCTATCCATTGTCCAAAATTTTTCTTCATCCGATCCTTAAAATCCTGTGGTAAAGAACGGAAATTATAGACCTTATAATCATCGAGCTCATAAATTGCATCCACCTCTTTTCTCGCTTCAGTTTTGCGGGCATCAATCTTTTCTTCATCAGGTACGGCAGACTCTTTCGGTGCCTTTTCTTTTGATTGTTCATTTTCAAAAACAAAACGTTTCGTTTTCAAAAGCGAATCATCAAAGAATTTAAATTGTGAGCATTTGATTACCATTCTTCCATGCCTTTAAGAATATCTTCCGCCTGTTCTGTTTTTCTTTGTTTATTTTCGGTCTCCTTTTGATATTTTTTAATCTCATCCTTTTTAAACTGTTTCACACGGCCTACAAAAGTCTCATCATAAGTAACAATCTTATCAATGAGCTTATCCTGCTTTTTTTCCGCACGACCAAAGAGGGACGCCAACACTCGATAATCATGATCATCAAGCTTATCAAAAGACTCCAACAGTTCTTTCTTTACGTTTTCTTCAAGAAAAATACTGTGTTGGATCTCTTTTTTGAGTTTTTGTTTTGATTTTTGTGTATGCATATATTTTTATGTGATCGCCCTGTCTGCTTTTTCCTCATCGGATTCGCTAAGTTCCACCTCGGTTATCTCGGACAGTCCAAAAAAAGAACGTAAAGCATTGAAAGCTTTTGTATATTGAGTAATAAAAGTTCCCATTGTATTCAAATCACGCATACCTTCAACTTTAAAAGAACAATTTTTTCTGATGAAGTCCGGCAACAATTCAAAGTATGGAGCTGCGGTCGATGCAAAATCATAAGTCTTACCATCAACACCACTCTTATAAAAAACCTTCATGTATTCGCCTTTATGGATCTCTTCCGACTTCAATGTGTGCCCCAGTGGGCTGGTAGGGATTGCAGTAAGACAGCAGGTACCGCCATCGGGGTATAGCTGAACAATATCGCTCCAGTTACGGACAATATATCTACGTGCGTTTTTGAGCATCTGTGCATTCAGCAATCCTTTGCCATATCTTTTCAAGTCCTCTGGCGACATTTTTTTCGCAGCTAAACTCAATTCCTCCTTTATATATGAACAAGCATCACGATAATCGCTTTCATCAATAGATTTGACATTCTCGGGAGCAGGCATCGGATTACTATTCGTCAAATCTTCAAATCGTTTACCGACTTGCTTCAGTGGTGGATTTAAAATTTTGTCAAAATCATCTGTCATATACTTGTAAGGATAAATATTATTGAATGTAAGGTTTCATATCGCGTGCTGCATCAGCTGGAGTATAAGTGAAGTTATTGGGATCTTTCAATTTATTTACAATTTCCATAAGTTTTGCCTTTGCTACGGGGTCAGCTGGAGAGCGATCAATACCATAATCCATGGGCACTGAGCTGGTAGGGTCATATTTGTGATCTGGAGCGGCTTTTGGCATATGTATTTTTCCCGTTACTATGGCCTCAAGTTGAACTCCCAACGCATAGGCATCTATTTTCCACGCGTACTGCGGGCCCTTTGCAATGACTGCATCTGTAACTGCACCAGAATAGAACATCGGCGATACTTGAGACGGAACGCGACCTAAATAGACAGGTTCTGTACTGCCATTAAAAGTATATCCCGGTATATGTCCACTCAACCCCTGAAAAAACGCATCATTCGGTGTGACAGTTCCAAAGTCACCTAATCTACCACCATTATCCGTTGGAAATATTTGTGATGATTTAAAGTCACCATGAATCAAGCCATTTCTATGGAGGAAAGAAAGTCCAATTGCCCCATCATGAAGACCATGAAGTAATCTACTCAATGGCACATTCGGATCATCCCCCAAAGCATCATAATCACCGGATTTTTTCTTGCCGTCAGCGCCAGTATAGTCAACAAGTTCATAAAGTATAGATTTTCCATCCGGGCTAATCGCAATAGGTTTTACAAAAACATTATCAGCGCCATTCGCTTTTTCCTTCTGTACAACATCGACTACATATCCAGCTCCAACAGCCTCTGATCCCAGTGTTATGCCTTGTGCGGCAGCATCAGGTTTCACCACTTTCATACCTGCAAATCGAACCTCTTTTGTCACAGGATCAATGAGCGCTACTCGGTAAAAGGCACCAATACCACCTTCTCCGGCGCTCTTCGACATGTCCGGATAGTACTCATAACTGACACCATTAATATCAATTTTTTCAGATTTGCCCGAAGCCATTCGATCCACCATGTCCTTGTTCATATATGGTGAATTAATATTTTTCCCCAAAAACTCAAACATCGGAGCAGATATTTGATTGGTAGCCATGACTTTTTCCACAATATCCTGAGTGATGTTTTGTGAATCCAAACTACGCTCCAGGAATTTTTGTTTTTCAGGTGAGATACTGGCACTAAAAGTACTCGGAGAATTTAAGATAATATCAACATAATTTTCCAAATGACCGTTAACGTCACGACTCAACAACTTCATAAGTTTAGGGTCGGGATGATTTAATATTGTATCAACATCTTGAGAGTCACTTGCAAATCTTTTCAGCACTTCAACTTTATCAGGAGTAAGCAAATGAGCATTCTTGATGAGCTTCTGTTTCATAGCCGGAGGTCCGCCAAGGCCTGATATCATATCCAGAGCACGCTGTTGATCTTTTGTTGCCTGGAATTTTTCCATCAAATCAAAATAGCTCTTATACTTTTGATAAATTGGATGTTTGCCCACAATTTGGACTGCATCGGCAAATTCACCTCTGCCTAAAGCAGCAAATAACCTATCACGTAAGGCTTCAAAAGCCTGTCTGTCCTTAGGATCAACTTTGTATACTGCATCCTGCAACTGTTTACCAATTGCCAGACTGGCCGCCTCAACAACTGCTGAACGGTCATATAACTGCTTCGCAACATGATATTCTGACAATAGCTGATATGCTTTATCTCCAAGAATCTTACGAATTTCAGCATTGTTCCCCTGTAAATCAGGGCGTTGCTTCATTAAGAATGTATAATCGGCATAAGCCTGTTGATGTGCCGAACTATCCAAAGCTGGATCGCGCACATGGAAAGCATCCGCAGTTGAACGTACCAGGTCTTCGGGACTTGTAAATTTCAATTTCATAGTGTCCACTTGAGCCACCTTATCAAAAGTAAACCCAGGTATATCTGCCGAAATAGAAGTTTCGAGCAGTATCCTGGTGATTGGTGCTAATCCCTGGACACGCCCATCTGCAATTTCAGCCATAAACTCTTCCGCATTTCGTGGCGTTAATTCTTGTCCTCGTCTGGCAAAAAGTTCAGAAAGTTGTGGATCTGCCTGAACAAGTTTTACAAGTTTTTCGCCAATCTTTGCCGCACCAATAACACGATGTGCTCGTTCGTGTTTACCTTCTGTTTTCATCTCGGCAAGAATCTCTTTTCCCTGTGGATGAGATTTAAAGAACTCTTTGGCACTCATCTCAACTCCATCTACCACAAATACATTCACAGGTTTTCCATCTTTACCCTCAACTTGTTTCATCTCAACACCATATTTAGCTTCAAAATATTCGCTGTTGTAATGAATTTTTCCCTCCTTATCAATCCAAGCTGGAACATCTTTAGACTCTTTTTTCTTTCCATCAACGCCTTCTTCACCAAGCATTTCTTCAGGAATACCCTTCGAGAAAACAGAATAAAAATGTGTTTCTGCCGCAGTTTTTTCCATGTACTGCAATTTACCGTTTTTATCTATAATAAGAACGCCTCTTCCCTCACCAAGTACTGCAACAATCTGAGGTTCACCTTCTGCTACAGGTTTATTATTTGCATTGTATTTATCAACATACTCGGCAATTTCAGCCGGAGTATTCAGCTTTTTGCCCGCAACTGCGCTTCCAACTTCACCGGCAATCAACAAAACCACAGCATCACGCGGAGTATTAACTGAGTTGGCCTGTTTTTCAATAATTCCAAAAAGCTCAGCATGTTGAGGATATCGGCTTCTAAGTGAAGCAAGCTCCGTAGCATCATGCCCCAAAAGCGCGGTCGTATATTTTTCAAATATACCCAAAGTTTCAACATCAATTTTAACACCACCCGGAGATCGGTAAGGTCCCTTGTCTGCACCTTCTGATCCGCCAAGAGAACCCAGAATAGCTTCAGCAATCTTTAATTGTGCAACCAAATTTGGATCAATTTTTCCCTCTTTTTGTTGTTCGGCAATCTTTGCCTCAAGGTCTGTTTTTCGTTTTTCAATATTTGATTTATGAGCTTCACCTTCAACTTTTTCGGCTTCCGCCACTTTGACTTCAGCACCTTCAGCCGCCTTCTTTTTTGCAACAAGATCAGCCTCAAGTTTTTCCGTAGGTAAGCCCTCGGCTTTTGCTTTATTGAGTTTTGACTGAGCTATATCAATCTCTACCTTTGCTTTTGAATATTTCCCAATAGCTTCAGCCGTACTGATTTCTTCGACCATTTTCTTTTCTGTAGGCCCTTCATGAGCGCCATGCCCCATGAATGAGTGAACTCCACCAACCGTTGCAGAGAATAAGAAATTTTCTCCAAAAGATTTCATGGCTTCCTTGCCAGTAAAATGTCGTCCGGATAGGAATGCCATTCCTGCATCCAGACCAACCATGGCTCCGCCTTCAAGTGAAGTTTTTCCAAGCCACCATGCGGCATCCTTTGCCATAGCTCCCATACCACCTTCAATAAACGAAGGAGCTTTGCCAGCTTCGGCTAAGTTTCTCAATTTTCCAACACCAGTACCAACACCCTTCAAAATACCCATAGTAGCAACACTATGTCCCATGGCTTTCCAGTATTCTGCACTGAAACGCTCATAACCATTGCCCATTAACATGTTATTAAATTCATATTGAGCAGCTGAGAAAGCCGCACCTTCAACCGCAGCACCGCCGGCCCACGCGAGTGCGCGTCCACTACCAGTCGCCAAGACACGTCCAATAATAGCTTCACCAAGCACTGCACGAGCCGCCATACCTGTTCCGGCAACAGCAGCGGATCCAACGCCGGCTGATGCAATAGTCACAGCCGTAAACACACCGACTTTCACCGGTAATGCGTTCCATTCTTCATCAGTCCAGAATGCCGTTAACACACCTCCCTGACCAAAATTTTCTATGGCTACTGTGCCGCCATATACTTTTCTCCATTCTTCGGCTTCAGGTCCGCTGGCACCTTCCAACATGCTATATGTGGAAAGCTTCACTTCTTTGTTGTATGCCTCTGAGACCACCATATTTTGCATTTTCCCTCGGGCTTCCTGTATCTCCGCATCTTCCGCATCTCTGCCCCATTGTTTTTTGTACTCTTCTTTCCATTTCGTTATTCCCTCTTCCAACCTCTTTTTCACATCTCCATTATTTAATGTTTTTTCCCGTACTTTTGCCTTATCAACAAGTTTGGCTCCCTCTTGTAACTGCTTGGCAAAGTACGATTCATACAGTTGCCTTGAAAGACCAGTGAGCCCACGATCACGAGCTTTTTGAGCCTCTTCAAGAGTCGCCTGTTTGCGTTTTTCCGGATCAGCGTCGTTTAGTTTGCGCTGTTGCACAAACATATCAAACACTTCCCAGGAATTGGAGTTCATATCCACCGGGAATCCCAGTTTCCAGGATTTTAACGCGCGATCCAATTTCGCTTTTTTGAGCTCGCGTTCCGCTGGTACAAGTTGTGCTTGTCGTTCATCTTCCAGTGACATTCCTTCAACCTTTGTCACTTTTTCTCTCTGTAATTTTAACTGCTCTTTCCTTTTTTCTATGTACTCAGTTGTAATTGGCTGTCCATCGAGCGTGGCCTGAATTTCTCCGGATTCCAGTTGTTGAATAGACCTTTCCAGACGGGTAACCTCATCTTTCTCACGCTTAATGCGTTCCTCTTTTCCTTTCTGCAATTCATCGTTTCCCTTTTCTTTAATTCCGGCCACTTTTTCATCCATGGCCTGAACGCTTTGAACACTGTTTGGTGGAAACTCAAATTTGCGCAGCAGTGCTTCCGCTCCCTCAATCGTGACACATTTCCCTGATTCAATCATCTCTTCAGCCGCGTCAATCACGCGCGCCATATTTTCAATATTGTCGTATGCCTGATCGTATGTATGCGTCCCAAAATCTGTTTTCTCTCCAGGGATAATTTTATTATTATATCGTTCCTTAATGGACGCTTTCATCGCCGCCAATCTCTGTACCATTTGCGACAGTTCCATCTTGGCAATTTGCTTCAGCATCTCTTTGGCCTGCTCAAACCGCACCGGATCCCGTTCAGCATTTTTGGCTTCTTGATTGTAATATGAAAGCAGATCTTCTTTCGCTCCAAACGGATCACCCGCCATCAGTTTCTTGCGGCCTTCGATCATTTTCTTTTCTTTTTCTCCGGCTGTTTTTTCGTCCAGCTCCATTGAAACTTCCATTTCGATTAACTTGAATTTGGCTTCAAGCGCCATCTGTTTATCTTTGGGAAGTTTCTTAAATTCCGCTGTTTTTTGAATGTTCCCTTTTTCGTCCATCGTCACGTATTTCTTTTCTTCTTCCGTGAGACCGGTGGTCATGAGTTCGCGGGTTTTGATCGCCACTTTCAAACTCGCCAAATCGCTCAACTGCAAGTTCACCTTACTCAGTGTGTTTTCATACAATGTGAGGTACATCGGATCAACAAATTTGGCCTTATCAATTGAGTTCAACTGTTTCAAGACGTTTCCCAAATCGGTCATGGCGGTGTCTACTGAGCCGCTTATTTCTGTTAGTTTTTCCGGTTTCTCTTTGCTGTCTTTTACCGCTCCGGAGATTTTTTCCATTGTTGGTTGTACCGCATCAAATGCGGCTTTCGCCGGTTTCAGGATTCTCATATTGACCTTATCCGCTTTGGTCTCCACATTATCATCAGCGTTATCATTCAACGCTGAATCTTGAGTTCGTTCCAATCGATATCCGGCTATTTCAGCTTCCTGATCTTTGAGCGGACCAAGCACGGACATCAATATCGCCTGCATTTCTGCCGGCAACGCTTCCACTTTCCACAAATAGATTTCACTTTCCTGAGCTGAGCCCAGGGCTTGTTCGGCTGCGTCGTATGCCGTATTGAACTCCGGTGACCCGACGCCGCTTTTCTTTTTCGCTTCTCTGGCTTTTTTCAACTCAGTTTCTATTTTCGGAAGATGCGTTTTCCCAGATTCCACATCGTTGAACAAGGGAACGTACTGTTTCACCGTTGCGAGCGTAGATTTCAAACTCCCGGCCAGCAAATCTATGACCGCCAAATCCGCATCGGGATTTTCTCGTTTCAAGGCAGACTGTCCCTGATTTACGATCTCTTTCAATGTGGATGATATGTCTTTTTTGTATCCGGAAACTTTATCTTTTGAAGCTTGCAACGTAACTTTTGATTCAGCATCAGCCAAAAGTTTTCCGGCTTTGCCGACTTCCGTATGAAACAGATCTTTTTTTGCCTGCAGCTCAGTCACTACCTTCTCCTTCTTCTCTTTCTGTGCCTGCGCTTCAACCGCTTTGATCTGTCCACGCTCTGATTGGAAAAACTCTCCAGCCATTATTCAGAAAAAATAAATTAAGCTTTCTTCAACTCTTCATCCAGCATTGTTTCAAGTTGCGCCTTGTTATCCGATTCATTTTCCTCCAGGGATAAGATATCCTTACGCATTTTGGTTACTTTATCTTTCAAAAGGTTTGCCGCTTCAGGATTGATGGTTAGTGCTTTTTCCAAATATGAATCAACCAGCTTATCTTTTTCAGCCAGTGCTGAAGAAAAATAGCGCAAAAGACTTTCTGGCAGATTTTTCATGTTTTCGCGCCAGTAATTTTTATCGACTTCCTCAAGCAAAAGAGTGTTTTCTATCTGCTTGGAAAAATCCTGAAGGAATTTTTGAGTAGGCATAAATGCAGTCACTTAGTTTTTGTATCTCTATATTTTAGCAGAAAATCGACTTTTCGTAAATCACGACAAGCCTCAATTTCCCATCAAAGAAGCTAAATTTACAAAAGTGCCTGTTTCATGCTAAAATAAAAAGATTCTCTAAAGAATCATCACATGGCAGAACCAGCTCAAGATCAGACCCAAGGTCAGTCACAAGAGCCTCAAAAAACTCAAGAAAACACCAACACTACGGCTGCAACAACCGCCGTCGTTACCCCGGTGCCAGAAACTCAAACACAGACTCCGGTACAATCATCATCAACTGGAAACACGCCGCCACAGAAGGCCGAAACTCCATCTGAAACCCCAGAATCAAGTCCTGCACCGGCAAATACAACCAGTCAGGTAATAGCAGCCAATACAGCCGCGCAAAGCACAGCTAGTGCAACGCTAACGGTAGAAAAGGCAACACCAAAAACAGACAACAGTCAGCCGCAGAATGTTGATGAAACTCTTACAAAAATCAACCGCGCTTTCAAAGAGCGTGCCGCAGTTCAAAAAGCCAAAGAACTTGGCATTTCTTACATCAATATTTCCGTCACACCAATAAACCCGGATCTGCTCCGCCTCATCCCACCGGAAATTGCAAAAAAGGCACTCGTTTTACCATTCTTTAGACTCGGAAAAAAACTCAGAATCGCCGTTGCCGACCCCTCAAATGAAGAAACCAGAAAAGTCATAGAACAGCTAAAATCGGTAGGTTTCGCCATCAATACCAATCTGGCTACTGACGACGGTTTAGTTGAAGCAATGCGTCTCTATGACACGGAACAGTACAAAGTAAAAAAAGAAATCACCACAACGCTTTCAGAAGAAAAGATCAAGGCTTACGAAGAAGAAATTAAGCAACTCAACAATCTATCAGAAAAAATTAAAACCATTAATTCGGAAGAAGCGGTATACCTCATCAACATCGGTGCGCTCAAAACGGGTGCTTCAGATATCCACTATGAACCGGAAGAAAAGATGATTAGGCTGCGCTTCCGTATTGATGGAATACTCCACAAAATTTTTGATATCGACAAAGCGACGTTCGTAAATATTGCAAATCAGATCAAATATCAGTGCAAAATGAAACTCAATATCACCAACGAAGCACAGGACGGAAGATACAGTTTCGTGGTAAACGATCGCAAAGTTGATTTGCGCGTTTCTATCCTGCCAACAGAATACGGAGAAACCTTTGTTTGTCGCTTGCTGGACAGTGAACGAAAGCTTTCAGACTTCGATGAAATGGGTTTTAACGGAGCGAATCTCGCTCACATAAATCGTGCTCTCACCATTAAACATGGGATGATTCTCATTACAGGTCCCACAGGTTCGGGTAAAACAACAACTCTGTATAAAATGCTCGAGCAACTCAATAAACCCGAAAGCAAAGTTATCACTCTCGAAGATCCGATCGAATACCATTTACGTGGAATCTCACAAAGTCAGATCAACGAAAAACGTGGATACGATTTCGCCAACGGACTGCGAGCCATACTCCGTCAAGATCCGGATGTCGTAATGCTCGGAGAAATTCGTGATCTGGAAACAGCAGAAACGGCAGCTCAGGCAGCCCTTACAGGTCACGTTTTATTGAGCACACTCCACACCAACAGTGCTATCGAGGCCATACCTCGTCTCATCAACATTGGCTTACCGGCATTCATGGTGGCTCCCGCACTCGACACAGTAATTGCCCAGCGTCTTGTCCGAAGATTTTGTCCAAAGTGTACAGAATTAAAACCTATCGAAAAAACAACTCTGGAAGAATTACAGAAAACTTTAGAATTTATCCGCAACATTCAGCCGTCACTGAAAATCGAAATTCCAGGTGAATTACCACAGGCCATTGGTTGCGAAATCTGCAGTCACACAGGCTACAAAGGACGAATCTGCGTAGTCGAAGTATTACAATTAGATCCGGAAATCCGCGACCTCATTTTAAACAAAGCCAGCTCGGTAAAAATGATCGAGGCCGCCCGCCGCAAAGGCATGCTCACCATGCGTGAAGATGGAATCCTCAAAGTAATTCAGGGCTTAACATCTTTACAGGAAGTGCATCGCGTTACAGCCATTGGCGGATAATAATGTCGTCATCAAACCATATCGGAATTTTCCGGCGCGCCCACACGAATAAAATCATCACGATGCTTTTTCCCCATATCCGTGAGCGTAAAATACCCATACGCATCCCTTTCTAGCATACCCTGAATTTCCAATATCGCAGTTGCCGATAAAATCGCAGAACTCTCTTCTTGCAACGAAGAGCAGAGTTCATCAAAAGAATTTTTTCTTTTAATGAAACGCAAAATTTTATTACTCAACTCATTCGAATCGTTTTCAAATCCACTCAACGCCGGTTGTATTTTTTTACTTATTGCGTCGATTTGCGATAAGTCATAAAGTGCCTCAGCATGGCTATTTTTCAGCAGTTGTAAGCATCCTTTTGCCTGCGCTCGATCAATGTCTCCAACCAGAGCAAAAACTTTTCGTTTCTGTTCCAAGGCATGTGCTGCCGTCACAAGCGCGCCGGATTTACTTTGCGCCTCAACGACAATCGTCGCTTTGCACAAACCAGAAATAATCCGGTTTCTCCACAGAAAATGATGTTTCATCGCAACCAAACCCGGCGGGTATTCACTCAAAAGTGTTCCACCTTTTTCAAGAATCATTTTCGCCAAAGATGTATGAGAAGTCGGTGTAACTTTATCAATTCCTGAAGCTAAAACCGCAATAGTCGGATAACCGCTTTGTACAGCGGCTAAGTGAGCCGCAGCATCTACCCCGAACGCAAGTCCGCTCACAATAGTGAAACCACACAGTCCCAGTTTTTCACTAATATCATAACTCATCCGCTCACCGTACGCAGACGGTACCCGCGTACCCACAACAGCAACTCCCTCAGGTAATTGATGAAGGGGCATCCCTTTTCGGTAAAGCAAAAACGGCGGCTCCGCAATCGTTTTCAAAATTTCCGGATACTCCTCACTCTCACGCCCAACCAAAAAAATATCGCGCCCCCAAAGCCCCGCCGCCGCCCCCTCAACATCAAAACTCCCCCGCGCCTCCACAATCCTCTGCGCAATATCACCCTTCAACCCAACCACTTCAAAATCCCGCAACGATGCCTTCTCCCAGGGGTACCTCCAATCGCCAAAACCCTGCCATATTTTCTGAAGAATCTGGTAACTCATTCCCGGAACCTGCAAAAATGCGTGAATATATTTCATAAAAGAGACTTGAATGAATCAAGTCTCTCACATGAATCTAATAATTTTCTAAAAACTTTCTATAAAGTTTGAAGAGCTTCTTCAATGGCTGGATCAAGAACTGCAGCCGACTTCTGTTTTGTTTCAATCAACGTTTTACCCAAGGCAAGAGCTTCATTTTTAGCAGCCTCGGTAATCATACCCTTAGCAGCCATTAACCCTATAATATCCTCATAAACAGAATAAAAAAGTTTGCCGTTATCAAGTTCACGACTCAAAGCATCCAGAATTTCCTTTGGAGATTTTGTCTTCGCAAGCTCATCAAGCACTGTGCTGTTGTCTGGCGCAGCATCCGGCAATCCTCCATCTTCAAAAAATTGTTGTCTGGAAGCTCTGTATTGATCTTTAAACTGCTGCCAGTTTTCAAAAAAAACTTTTGAATCCTGGTCACGCAGTGCAACTATCTCAGCATCTGAAAGTTCTATACGGTCTGCCATAAATCATAATTAGTAAAACAGGGCAGCAATATAATCTACCCTAATAAAAATGTCAAAAATTAACTTTATGGCTTAAAGTAAAGCTCTTTGCCATTTTCAAAATATCCGCGGCTTACAAGTGTTGTGCCCGGTTTTTTCACCACTTCACCTGCGACCACAGACTTGATGCCATGCTTATTCAAAACTTTTTGAATTTTTTCAATTTCGTTACTAACCATAAACATTCCAACACCCATATTCCAAACCTCATACGCTTCCCGATCACTCACATTGCCGATTTTTTGCAACTCGGTCATAGGTTTATAAGGAGCAGGTAAATTATCCAGATGCGCGCCAAATTTCCCCAGCGTACGAACAATATTTCCCGGAATACCGCCCCCGGTTACATGTGCCAATCCCTTCACTTCACAAAGTCGTTTTTGTTTGTATCTACCCAAAATATCAAGTAGTGCATTTGAGAAAATAAGTGAAGGTGCAATCACTGCGTCACCCCAAGTCTGTTTACCGGAATATTTTTTTGTATACCATTTCTCACCAAATTTTTTCTTCAAAACATAACGAACCAAAGCAAACCCGTTTGATCTAAAAGTAGAATTCGGAAGTGCTAAAATTTTATCACCAGGTTGAACATTTTCACCACGAATCATCTTATCTTTTTCCACAATCCCAATCGCGCTGGAATTCCACATATTGCCTTTTACCATATCCGGCATCTCACCGATTTCACCACCGGGAATAACAACTTTTTGTTGAATACAAGCCTTTTGCAGTCCTTCCATTAAAGGACCCACAACCTTCGGATCAACTTTGCTGGTATCAATAGTATTCGTAATTGCGACAGTTTCCGCACCTACACAAATCGCATCATCGGCAACCATCGCCAACAAATCAAAACCCAAAGTATTATATTTCCCGGTCATCTGTCCAATCATCATTTTTGAGCCGACTCCATCAGAATTGAAAACCAAATAAAAATCTCCAAAATCCAGTGCCCCGGTAAATCCGCCCTCTATGTTCACAGGCGCCCCGATCATTCCTTTGCGGCTTGGGAAAGTTTTTTTTGCTGCATTGTAAGCCAAAGCCGAGCACAGGTCCCCAAGAGAAATATTCACACCTGCCTGTTTATAAGTAGCCATAAAAAAATGAAATTATTTATTATAACCAGCGCCTTTTCGATCGTTCGCAACTTTACCATCCTCCAAAGTTACCACTCTGCGTTTCAGGAAATCCACCAACTCTTTATTATGTGTAGTCAGAAGGATGGTAGTTCCTTCGGCATTAATTTTTAAAAGAAGATCAATAATCTCAAGCGCAGTTTTCGGATCCAGATTCCCGGTAGGTTCATCCGCAACAATAAGTCCGGGGTTATGTACAAGCGCTCTGGCAATAGCCACACGCTGACGTTCACCGCCTGAAAGCTGATGGGGAAACTGTCTGGCCTTGCCTTTCAAACCAACAATATCCAAAACTTCCGGTACGCGCTTTTTGATATCCTCCCGCTCAAATCCGCAAACCTCCAAAGCAAAAGCCACATTCTCATAAACATTTTTCTGGGGCAAAAGTTTATAATCCTGAAAAACCACCCCAATACGCCTTCGATAAAACTGGATTGCCCTGTCTTTCATGGTATTCACGGTATACCCGTCAACCATAATCGAACCGCTATCAATCTTCTCGGCACCGATAAGTGTATAGACAAAAGTAGATTTTCCCGCACCGGAAGGCCCGATCAGCGAAACAAACTCACCATTTTCTATGGTCAAGTTAACCTTATCCAAAACGGCAGTTTTTCCGTATTTTTTGGTGACGTTCTCAAAAACTATCATAATATTTTCATTAGCAAAAAAAATATACCAAAAAAACGAGACAATTCCTAACCGATCATTTATGAAATTTTTCGTGAACCTCTTTTAGGCGCTTATTGGTAAGATGTGTATAAATCTGAGTAGTCGTAATAGAGGCATGACCCAGCATTTCCTGTACAGATCTTATATCTGCGCCATTGATCAGCAGTTCAGTGGCAAAAGAGTGTCGTATTTTATGCGGAGTAACATTTTTAATAATTCCGGCTTTTTTCGCATAATGCCTTACTAAATACTGAATCATAACCGTACTCAATCGACGTTTCTCACCAAGTGTAATGTCATCTCCTTTTTTTGAATGCCTATAGTTCAAAAAAAGCGGATCAAAATTGTCGTCCCTCAGTTTCAGATAATTCCCAATCGCACCAGCCGCTCGCTCAGAAAGAAAAACAATGCGAGGCTTTTTCCCTTTACCTCTAACCATAAACTCCTTTCGATCTAAATCAACCTGGCCACGGTTTAAGCTAGTCAGCTCGCTCACACGCAGTCCGGTTGAATACAAAGTTTCCATAATAGCCATGTCGCGTCTACCCCTTAAATCTCCGGTATTTATGGCGGAAAAAAAACGTTCCAGCTCTTCACGGCTCAGGTATTCAACAGTTCTTTCCGGGATTTTACTCAGGTCAATTTTCTCAGGTGAAAGGGATTCAACATCATTCTTAATTAAATATTTCAAAAAAGCCCTCAGAGCAATGACGTGATAATTCTGAGTTTTAATACTCAAAAGCTGGTCGCCTTTCTCATCACTCAAACGGTTGAGGAACAAGCGAAAATTCTGTACATGTTCCAGTGAAATTTTTGAAACATCTGTATCACCAATCCAATCGGCAAAACGTTTCAGGTAATGCCTGTAGTTTTCCAGCGTTTTGTGGGACTGGTTTTTGGTAATTTCAGCATGCTCCAAAAACTGAACAATGAGATCCTGTAATGAAGTTTTTTTACTCATACTCAAAACAATAATAGCCTACTTCACCCCGGCCTGGCTATTATTGCCAGATCAGGGTGAAAAATGGTATAATACCAAGATAAAAATAAATAAAAAATATGAAGCTAAAAGAACTGCTGAAAAATCAGAAACTGTCTTATGTAGTGATAGGCTTAGCACTCACTGGCATAACAGTCGCGGCAGGCTATTTATCAAATGGAAAACAATTACAGGCGCTCTTGATAAACCCGATTACGGACAACAACATTGTTTCACCTGCCCCTCAACAGCAAATACAGCTCATAGTAGACACAAAATGTTACGGAACTCCAAACCCGGCCTATCTCATGGGCAGTGGATCAACAAAAAGCGCAGAGGTTACCTGGAACACAACGGAGTCAGGGTTGAGTTATTATTGGGGATTCGATAATGGAAATGCATTTACGAAAACAGCAACTACGTCATACTCAACCGCTGGCATAAAAACAGCCAATCTATCGGTTACATACGGAGTAGACTGGAGTAAGGGTTACACTTGTACGGTAGAAGTAAAAGAACCCGCACCAAATCAACCAATCATACCGCAATCACCCCCACCAGTTTTACCGGCACCAAGTCCATCACCAAGTCCCAGCCCGTCACCCAGCCCAAGTCCGAACCCAACACCTAGCCCATCACCATCACCAAGCCCCTCTCCTACGCCTTCCCCAACTCCATCTCCAGAGCAAACCAATCTGAAACCGGCGGTAAATATTATGACCTGCGTAGGTGGAGGAAATGTGTTGAATTTTGCAACGGAGCAGTTCATTTATTCACGTTGTGGTTTCACCCAGAGTGCAATAGTGAATGCCTTCATAGCAACAGGCGATTACGATCCAAAACAAGCCCCCTCTGATGATGTCATTGTAAGACATCTTTTAACAGATGAGCCTCAGCCACCACAGACATTAGTACTGACATGGAGCGGCATCAATGATTACGATGGCCAGGTGGAAAACGGAGATTACACTTTGGTAGTTTCAGCAGTGCCATCAAAATTATATACGCCGGATTATTCAATACTAAAATTCACAGTCACCGATGAACCATTACCTCAACCCACTCAGGAGGTGACAACGACAGCAACAACAACTGCTACCGCAACAACAGATACAGCAGTAACAGAAACTTCAGCAGATTCGCAGCCAACCTTGCACGGCGCTGCAGAAGAATCAGCAACTGAACCGAGTAAATGTCCAGGTGTAAACTACCCGTCTGACATCAAAAATCATTGGGCTGAAAATTTCATTAAATCAAGTTACGACGAATGTTTACTTACTGGTTACCGTGATGGGACATTCCACCCGGATCAAAACATTACCCGTGCAGAAGCGGTAAAATTAGTTCTGGTGTCCGTGGGTGAAAAACCAAAAGTTTGTTACGACAACGACTGCGGAAGCCAATACACAGATCTAGATGTATGGCAGGGGCCATGGATTCGACCGGCATGGGATTTAAAAATTATCGAAAAAGCAGGTCAGTATTTTGAACCAAACAAAGCCATAACTCGCGCCGAGGCAGCCTCACTCGCAGTCAAAGGATTTAAGTTCCCAATCCCGGCATTTTGCTACACGGCAAACTGTGGTGCAGGGTTCCCTGATAACTTCTTCATAGATATCAAACAAGCGTGGCAGGGACCATACATACGTTCACTCTGGGATAAAAAAGTAGTCCAGGGAACAGAGCCAGGCATATTTGAACCAAATCGTCCAATCACACGCGCAGAGCTCACAAAAATGGTTATTTCCTCACGAGTGGCAGTAAAAGAATTAAGTCCGCCCGTAGCACCAACGCCACCGCCAAGTACACCACAATAAAAGGGCGCACAAAAAAAATTAAATAAAAACAGTACACAAATCGGTGTACTGTTTTTTGCCTAACCAACGTTGTATAATAGCAACAACCATTTTTTTATTAAACCCTAATCAAAAACCAATGAAGAAAAAAAGTATCGCATCCACCGCATTGGCAAAAATATTTTTCACCATGTTTCTCATTGCCTTATGGATGCCCGCTGCGCATGCAGCAAATACCGCATCAACAGTGAGTGCGTTAAGCGTATCGCCTGACCCATTTTATACAAGCATTCCGGGTGTTAGCCCGCTGCCAACCGCAACACTGAGCTACACCCTGCAAAAAGGCGGCTACGCAAGCGCAATGGTAACAGAGCAAATCAAAGATGCTGAAGGTAACGTAGTGTACTACTGGGGATCTGATATCGCCGAAGACACAAAAGCCGGAGCGGATGGCGTTGTCACACTTGCATGGGATGGTAAAGCAAACACCGGCATAAAATCAGGTGAATACGTATCCACAGGTACATACACTTTTTATGTAAAATCACACGTCGCAACCGACCCTGATTCAGAAGAAACAAAAACATTCAAAGTGGAAAAAACAATCGTACCGTCAATAAATTTATTCAGCACTGCTCCAGCCATTTATTACACCGGAAGCGGGAACTACACGCTCAACTATGTTTTAGCGGTGGGTAGCGGGAATATGCCAATTGTCCACTTGACAATCAACGGGCCGAAAAATAACTCCGCAAAAGATGTAATTATTACCGATGACACCAAAACACAGGACGGAAGTTACGCCATCACATGGGATGGAAAAATCAACAATACTCCAGCTCCAGCGGGGGATTACTCGTTCAAACTCAATGCGACAAACTCGGTAAACGGCAACACCACATATTCAACAGACATTACCGGTACTTTCAAGGTAAGCAATAACGAACAACCATCGCCGGTCATCAGTAATGTCGCGTCAGATCCGACAACTTTTGATAACAATAATGAAAGCATAGACCTCAACTATACACTTGGTAATTCAGTCGGTTTAACAACAATAAATGCCGCAATCTACGAATCCACAGACCTGACCAAAACAGTTCAAAGCTGGCAATTTACCAGTCAGGCTTCAGGCAGCAACACCATTACATGGGATGGAAAAAACAAGGATGAGATCCTGGTAGAAGAAGGAAATTACATTTTCAAAGTATGGGGAACAGACGGTAATTTCACTTTAGTTCCACAACAATCCAGCTTCACTATCTCAACGGATGCTCCGGTAGTAGATGAAGAAAAATGCGCCGGCTTTTCAGACGTAAGCGCCACCGACCCGGACTGCGATGAGATCAAATACGTAAAAAGCCTCGGTGCCATGACAGGAAATTCCGATGGAACTTTTGCTCCGGATGACATTCTCCAGCGCGATCAAATCGCAAAAATAGTACTCGAAACTTTCGGACTTTTTAACAAACAAAACGATTACTGTCTTGGCGTACCGGCTTTCCCGGACGTACTGGAAACAGAATGGTCATACCAGTATATCTGCCGTGGGAAATTATTAGAAATGATCACAGGATACGTAAGTGGCGCGGACAAAGGATTTTACCGCCCGGCTCGAACCGTGAACCGTGTTGAATTCCTGGCTCTTCTGCTGCGTAATCTCGACGAAACAATGCCGCCGGACACCAGCACTTCCTACGTAGATGTTGAAGCCGGAACCTGGTACAGCGGATACGCAAAATATTCAAAAGACAACAGCCTTTTCACAGGTTCAAAACTCAATCCAACCAATTTTGTTTCACGAAGAGAAGTAGCGGAAATAATCTACAAACTTCATCTGAAAGGTAAAATTTAAAATAACCAAGTAAAGAAAGTCGCTACAAAAAAACAAAAGCCCCTTGCCAACCACAAGGGGCTTTTTGCTAGAATAGTTTTATGAAAACAAACCTTCAGCTCATCAAAGAAGAAAATGCTTCATTGGCACCATACGCCATGAAAAGCTCACAAAGCCTGGGGCGTGTACACAAAGAGATTGAAGACACCACACGCCTTCCATTTCAACGCGACCGCGACCGCGTAATTCACTGCAAATCTTTCCGACGCCTGCAGGCCAAAACTCAGGTTTTCGTCTCCTATTTTGGCGACCATTACCGTGACCGCCTGACTCATTCAATAGAAGTCTCGCAGATAGCCCGCGACATCAGCAGATCACTCGGACTCAATGAAGATTTAAGTGAAGTTCTTTCTTTGGCACATGACATCGGCCATCCACCCTTCGGCCACGGCGGCGAAGATGCTCTGAATGAGGTGATGGAGGAGTTCAATCTCGGCTTTGAACACAACGAACAAAGTCGAAGAATTATCGAACATCTGGAAAAAGTTTACCCCCACTTTGACGGACTCAACGTCACAAAAGAAACGCTCGACGGCCTGCTCAAACACAACCCGCACAATTACAAAACCTACATCGACTTTGTGGTCTCTCCGCACCTGGAAGGACAGGTAATGGACCTCTCCGATGAGATAGCCTACACCAATCACGACGTCGACGACGGCCTCAGATCAGGCATATTTAAGTTGGAAGAAATGTCTCAATTTTCACTTTGGCAAAATGCCAAAGAACAGGTCACAAAAAAATATCAGGTACACAAACTCTCAAAAGATCAGGAAACAGACAGCAGGTTCTACAGCCGTGTCATCAGCAACATGATTAGTCAGATGATTGTCGACCTGTGTCTACAGACAGAAAAAAATCTTAAGTCTAACCACATAGACAGTTTAGACAAAGTCCGTAAATTTCACGGCAAACTTGTCGACTTCAGCCCGGGCATGAAAAAGAAAAAAGCAGAACTTCGCCGCTTCCTGGTTGAGTGTTTCTACCACAACCCAAAAGTTGCAAAACAGATAAATCGTGGAAAAAAGATTCTCAAAAACCTCTTCTTCTATTATCTTGAGCATCCCCGCAAACTCCCACAACCTTTCCTGACTATGCAAAAAAATGGTGAAAGACTGGAGATTGTGATAAAAGATTACATAGCAGGCATGACCGACCATTTCGCCGAAGAACAACACCTATTGCTGAAACTCTAATAATCCCTCAATTGCTCTGTCCTAAATGCAAACACGAAGACACCAGAGTCCTCGACTCGCGCGAAACGCATGAGCAGAGAGAGATTCGACGTAGACGTAAATGTGCTCAATGCAACCACAGATTCACTACTTTTGAACGTGTCGAGTCGACAAATTTCATAGTCATTAAAAAAGACGAATCCCGTGAAAGTTACAACCGCGAAAAACTCCAACGCGGCATCTGGAAGGCTTGTGAAAAGCGTCCGGTTACTCAGGAACAGGTAGACACCATGCTCAATGAACTCGAAGAAGAATGGGCCAGAATGGGCAAAGAGGTCTCAACAAAGGCACTTGGCGAACATGTCATGGACAGACTCCGTAAAATGGACGAAGTAGCCTACATCCGTTTCGCCTCTGTCTATAGACACTTCAAGGATATTGAGACATTTCAAAAAGAACTGCACAAACTTCTCGGAAGCACAGAACACAAGTAAAAGTCAGATCTAAACAGGTAAAGTACGTTTCTTCTCACATGCATTCAAGGTGATTTATTTGACTTTGAAAAGACAAATATGAGAGATTCCACCTCCTGAAAATACAAGCTTCAAATCAATAATACTGACATTTTTAGGATAAAACGTCCTGATGCTTTTACAAAAGTAAAATATATGTTATAATAAACAGATATTTGAATTAAGAAAAATTACCCATGTTTAAAAAAATCTTATCTACAACACTATTACTGGTCATCTGCTCAGTCACATTAGTTCCGCAGGCTGCCTTCGCAAAAAAATATTTAAGAGTAAAATTACCAATTCCGATCAGTCACGCTGAAGGATTAACTTCAGATGAAGTGACCACATCGACAAAGTCTATAGACAAAAAAGTTGACTGTTCATACACGCATCCCGAAAAGCCGGCGTATAAAGCAGAGCTTTTAGCAGTCCGCAAAAAAGGAAAAGTTGCGGCCGGTGAGCTTTTTGAAACAAAAGTATATGTAGTAAATAAAGGAAACGTACCATGGTTCTCAGCAACAAGTGGTTGTACAAGCGGACCAATTGTTAATCTTGGAACAGATAAAAAACGTGATCGTGAAAGTATTTTTTATACCAACGATCTCTTGTGGAAAAGTAACTGGGGCGGCGCAAATCGTATAAAAATGGAAACACCAAAAGTGGAACCTGAAGATATTGCTACCTTTACTTTTTGGAGCAAAGCACCGGAAACAGAAGGATATTACCGTGAATTCTTTACTCCGGTCGCTGAGCACATTACCTGGATCGACAGCGGTAATTTCTCAACAGATATAAGCGTTGGAGAAAATAGTATAGACCCCTCAAAAAAAGATTTACTCCAATACGTGCAGGAAAGTACCAACCTGGCAAAGATAGATCTTTCGGGAGATAAAAATATTTTGGTAGATCTTTCAGAACAAAAAATGTGGCTCAAAATCGGCGAATATAAAGTGAAAGAGTACCGAGTGAGTACGGGAGCTAGAAAAACCCCAACTCCAATTGGATCAACAAAAATCCTGCTCAAGCAGGAGGTTCGCGTAGCCGCATCATCACCACACTACATCATGCCAAAATTCATGATGTTTAGAAAAGGTGGATACGGATTCCATGCACTACCAAGCCTGGCCAACGACCGCGGCGTTTTCTGGAGAGAAGCGTTAAATCACATCGGCACACCACGAAGCCATGGCTGCATTCGATTACTCCCTGCAGACGCAGATTACGCTTTCAAATTTACGGATGTTGGTACTACAGTAAAAGTTCAGTACTAAAACTATTTACTCTTCATGGGTACAGGCATTGTTGCGAAACTGGAAAGAAGTCCGAGTAACTTCGCCACAGGCTCTTTGCCCGCAACCATTCGAATACAGTCACCAATACGACGGTCATTGAGTCGGTTCCTGTAATTTGTCTGCCATACGCGAACAAGAATTCCAGCAACAGCATTAAATTTCTGATCGCGACTCATTTCATCAAAGGCTTCAGCCCCCTCTGCTTGTGTTAAAGCAAAAAGTTTTGCGGCAGCTTCTTTCATGGTCAACGCCGGCATATTCAAAGCTCCTGAAATTTCAACAGCGGCAGCCAAACCAAGTTTGCCCTGACTCTCGTTCATCAATCGACTATCCTTAGCGGCAGCAACACTAACCTTGGTAATTTTACCTGCAGCAATTTTGGTTATCGTTGGACTTTTCTCATCTGTTAAACCATTAAGCCTCGGTTGATCTTCTCTGCGGCGCTTCGGTATACCCTTCGCTCTTCGTTCAGCATCCTTTTTCTTGGCTTTCAGGCGTTTTACACCATCTCCAAAAGATATAACTCTTGCTACACGGTCTTCTGTAGCTAAACGTCGGGTATCAAGGTTTTCGGTAACCTCTGGTGTTTCACGCACTGCTGCTACGTCACCCTCGTTCGCTGCCTCAGGTCGTCCACCGGTTAATACGCTAATATCATCAATACGGTGCGCTTCAGTATCAATCGTTCCACTCACGCGTCCTGTGTGTTGAGCTGCAACTTCTGAACCCGCAGACTCTGGAGGAAAATTAGATGGACCCATAGCAAAATACAACAAATAAATAAGGGGTCAATAATACAATAGTTATCACCAATTTGTCAATAATTTTGATTACCCAAAAGCCAGAATAACCTTAACAGGTAAAGCAAATACTAAAAATATGGGTAAGATGCCCCAAATTCAAACGTTTTCAGCAGATCCAAAACCTTTTTTCTATCACTTTCAACCTCTAAGAACTTGGTTAAAGTGGCTACCTGTCGATCTTGAAAATAAATTGGATACCGCAAAAACCATCGTTTCAAAAGAATATCCAGCACAGAATAAAAAGTAATTTCCCATTCGCTTAAAGCCATTAACTCCTTATGAACCTCTTCAATCGACAGAATTTTCTTTGGCACCAGCTCAAGGTGCCTATTTCCCTTTTTTCCCAAAAATTCCGCAATGTGCTCACAACCTTTAGGTTTTTTGATCGGCTTAAGAGGCTGAGCAGTAGACGAATCAGCATCCTCAGTTGCGGTTTGAATAATCTCAATTGCAAGACGAGGCTCAGCATTCTCGGGGTCAATTTCTGTAGAAATTAAGTCAGCAGTTTTCTTAATTTCATTCATAAGCTTTTGTACACGGCGTTCCTCGGTCGAGCACATAGGTACTGCCTGAACACCTGCCACATCAGCAAGCATGGTCATTCGCAATCGAGACCTGGAATTTTGATTACCCGGCCTGGTTGCTTCCCCCATATGTATATCTTCGCCTGAACCTGATTCTTTCATCCAAAAAGGATTAGTGGAGGTTGATTCTATAAAAGTTTTGTTTTATGTCAAACAAAAAGTATAATAGCGTGGCTGGTATTTACCACGCCAATAGATGGTCTTGCCAATTTTAACAAACAAATTTTTTGACTGAAATACTCCAAAAACTCAACGATAAACAGCTCGAAGCCGTAACATGTACACACGGGCCCCTCCTGGTGGTCGCCGGTGCTGGTTCGGGAAAAACACGTGCTCTCACTCATAGAATTGCCTACATGATTCAGGAAAAAGGTATAAATCCCTGGAACATTCTGGCCGTGACATTCACGAACAAGGCCGCCAATGAGATGAAACAGCGCATTATCAAGCTTTTGGGCAAAAACGAACAGGACGCAGACCTGCCCTCTGTGGGAACTTTCCATGCCACCTGTGTACGCATCCTGCGCAAAAACATTCATCTCCTCGACTATGAGAACTCATTTACAATCTATGATACCGCCGACCAGCAGATACTCATGAAACATGTCCTGGAAGATCTTCGAATAGATGAAAAACAGTTCAATCCTCGAGCCATTTTGCATCACATATCCAACGCAAAAAACGAATTGGTAAGTTCGGAAAAATACAAATACGCAGCCCACAACGCTTTCACGGAAAAAGTGGCGGAAGTTTACAAGTATTATCAAGAGGCGCTCAAAAAAGCCAACGCGCTCGACTTCGACGATATCATCATGAAAACCGTTGAACTTTTTCAACAAGAACCAACAATCCTGGACAGCTACCAGGAAAAGTTCAAATTCATTTCCATCGACGAGTACCAGGACACCAATCATGCCCAATACATCCTCACCAACTTACTCGCGCAAAAATATCGCAACATTTGCGTCATTGGTGATTCCGATCAAAGTATTTACAGCTTCCGCGGTGCCAATATTACCAATATTTTAAACTTCGAAAAAGACTATCCGGAAGCCAAAGTTGTCCTTCTTGAAGAAAACTACCGTTCATCCCAACCAATCCTGGATGCCGCTCACAGCATCATCATAAAAAACGCCAAGCGCAAAGAAAAAAAATTATGGACCACGCGTGAAGGTGGTGAAAAAATTACTCTCAAACAAACAGATACGGATCGTGGTGAATCGGAATACGTTGCCCGTGAAATTCAAAAGCATCTCCAAAGAAGTGAACATCGCGACTACACAAATTTCGTCGTTCTCTACAGAACCAACGCCCAATCCCGTGTAATGGAAGAAGCCATGCTCCGCTACGGTATGCCATATAAAATTGTTGGAGGTATAAAATTTTACGCCCGCAAAGAAGTAAAAGACCTCATTGCATATCTTCGAGTAATTCAGAATCCCGCAGATACTGTCAGCTTACTCAGAATCATCAACACACCACCGCGTAAAATCGGCCCAAAAACAATGGAGGGCATTCAGAACTATGCTTTCACTCACAAGCTCACCTTTTTTCAGGCCATGCAGGACGTCGAAAAAATCCCAGAAATCTCAGGCCCCAAAGCAGAATCTATCAAAGCTTTCGTCGGCATGATGAAAGATCTCCAGAAAGTGAACGGCGAATTTCCAGCTTCCGGACTCATAAAACACGTCATCGACTCCACAGGCTACAAGCGTTTCCTGGATGACGGTACATCCGAAGGTGAAGCCAGAGTAGAAAACACCTACGAACTTATCAATGTAGCTTCCAAATACGACAATCTGGAACCCGCACTTTCACTCAACATATTTCTCGAAGAAATTGCCCTCATCAGCGACCTCGACGGACTCGACACTCAGGACAATGCGGTTACCCTCATGACTATCCACTCTGCCAAAGGTCTGGAGTTCCCGGTGGTATTCATCGTCGGCCTTGAAGAAGGCGTTTTACCGCATTCAAGAAGCCTTCTCGACCGTGATGAACTCGAAGAAGAACGCCGCTTAATGTATGTAGCCATCACCAGAGCAAAAGATAAACTCTATTTCACCCACTCACGCAGTCGTATGGTTTACGGTGAAATGCAAAACAACACGCCGTCACAATTTATCGAGGACATTCCGGATGAAGTACTGGAAAGTGATCCAACCAGAATGCAAAGAAAACTCAAAGTATCCGACATTAGTTACACCCCAATTCCATACGAAGAATATCCCGAAGAAGCGGGTGTGGAATTGCATGACGGTGACCGTGTCTATCATCAAACTTTTGGTGAAGGAACAGTGGTAAACGTAACAGGTGGAGTTGCGACCGTAGCCTTCAAAAACGTGCGTTACGGTGTAAAAAAACTGGCTCTTTCCGTTGCCCCACTCAAAAAAATAGAAGATTAAATCAACAAAAATCAAACACTAAAAAAGCGCTGGCTGCAAAACAACCGGCGCTTTTTAAAATCACTAAAGCTTGTCCGCGTTAATCAATTTCTTTTCGTCTTCGGTCAGCAAACGCAATTTAGCGTTCGGATCTTTAATATGGAAAAAGTTCTTAATAGATTTTTCCGTTCCAAAAGCCACATTCTTCGTTTTGCAAATATTGCATTTATAAACAAATTTTCTTCCAATAGCTGTGACTTCAACAATTTTTTCACAATCCTTACAATAGAAAACCATAGGAGCCGGAAGCTTATTATCAACATAATGCGCCGGCAGAGGGCGGTTGATAAAAGGTTTACCATGAAGCGGTTTTACAAAAGGTTTCATTCGAAAATATTAGTCTAAAAATTACAAATCCATACGATATCTCTGTGGTGGCTTGTTCACATTAGCAGAAGTGTTTGCCGGTGCAAAAGAATCAGTTGCAACTTTTGGCTGTTCCTGTCTCACTTGCTCAGGAACAAATTGTGGCTGTGGCTGATCGCCAAGAGCATCCATCGGGATTTGCTCAGGCTGTTTCATTGGCATTTTAGGTGTTTGTTGAAAGCTGCGAAGATTCTCTTTGGGCTTACGGTTCTCAGTTTTTGGCATCTTAATAAGATTATCCTGTGGAGCAACCTCTGTTTTTGCCTCCTTTTGAAACTCCTGAATGCGGGCGGTCTTTTCTCGGGTAGCCAGATATCCCCCAAATGTAATAAAAGCGGCCGCAATAAAAGCCAAAAACATACCAAATTGGGACTCCTTCACCGTAATATTAATGCCAAATTTGGGATGAAAATAAACCGTACTGGTCATCAACAATAAATAAAAAGAAAAAATTCCGCTCGCCAGAAAATAATTTGAATTTTTCTTTATAGAAAATGGAAGCCTCAAATCCAATCCTTCAGAAAGAAGCATGGCCAGATTCAAACCCGCTATCACCAGCAGAGTAAAACCAGACAAATACATTGGTCCGTTAATTCCCAAAAACATATCACCCGTTTTAAACGAATCAATATCCTGATACCACGGTAAAAAAATACTCAGTGCCAATAATGCGGAGCCCACACTGAGAAGCTTTTCCTCAAAGGACATATCTTTCACCATCTGATTCAGACGTTTTACTGGCATAGGAAAATCATTAAAAACTAGGCTAAATATAGCTCTAAAACACCAAATTTGTAAAGCAGTTTATGCCTTTAAGAAGGGCAAAAACGCCAAATTGCATAATCGGAAGCTATACAAGTCCGTATTTTTTCATTAGAATACCGGCGCTTTTGGGAACTCTCCTATGAAAATCGCCATCGACATACGCGAAGCTGGTCACGAAAAAACAGGCAAGGGTTGGTACACATACAACCTTGTCCACGAGCTGCTGAAGCTCGATCATGAAAATGAATACATCTTATATACCGATGCAGAAAAACATCCGCTCGGAAATTTTAAAAATGCCACAGTCAAAGTGATGAAGGCAAAATCAATCCAGTGGCATCTCAAAGTACTCAAGGATATTAAGGCTGAAAAAGCGGAAATATTTTTTGCACCCACAAGCTACATAATACCGGCACTCGCTCCAAAAAGCCTGAAAACAATTATCACAATCCACGACCTTGTTGCCTTTTTGTTTCCAAATACACACTCAGCCAAAGCCGTTGTAATAGAGCGATTAACCCTAAAAAGGGCTATCAAAAAGGCAAAGGCAATATTGGTAGTTTCCCAAAATACTCAAAAAGATCTCCTCAAAAAATTCCAATATCCTGCAGATAAAATATTCCTTACGCCATGTGCGCCGTCAGAATTTTTCCGTGAAAAAATCGACGAAAAAGAGCTGGAAAAATTAAAAAAGAAATATCAGCTTCCTGAAAACTTTATCCTAGCGGTCGGTACACTCGAGCCGAGGAAAAATTTCCCAAATCTCATCAAGAGTTTTGTCATCATCAAAAGAAAATATCCAGATTACAAACTCGTAATCGTCGGGAAAAAAGGTTGGAAATTCAAGCAAATTGAAGATGCGCTCAAACAATACAACTTACAAAATGACGTCATTTTCCCGGGATATCTCGACGATCAAGAGCTCCACAAAATATACGCAATCGCCAAAGTTTTTGTTTTCCCTTCACTCTACGAAGGATTCGGAATACCGCCATTAGAAGCCATGGCTAGCGGCTGTCCGGTAGTAAGCTCAAATGTAGCATCAATGCCGGAAGTGGTGGACCAGGCAGGGCTTCTCATAGATCCAAAGAACGCATTAAAAATGGCTGATGTCATCACCAGCCTTATCGAAAATGATCAGGTAAGAAACATGATGATTGAACGTGGTAAAGCTCAGGCGGATAAATTCAGCTGGAAAAAAAGTGCAGAAAAAGCCCTGGAGGTAATCAAGTCCTTAGCTTAAAATGGCTAAGGTTTAAACAAGCCCCATGCCGATAGTTTCCCCTCCAAATAAGAAAATAAAAAAAGTTGGCATAATCGCCAAGAGCACTATTGCTAGTCACAAAGCGCTTTTTTCAAAGTTACTCAAACTGCTGCAAAAAGAAAAGTGCTCTATTTTTTTTGACAATCACGCTGCAAAACTCCTAAAGGGAGCCAAATTTTTGGACCACCAGGACATGTACGAAACATGCGATTTGCTCATAGTACTGGGTGGCGACGGCACCATCCTCAAAAGTGCGGCCAGCGCGGTAAAAAAAATAACTCCAATCCTCGGTATAAACCTGGGAAACCTTGGCTTTAACGCCGAAACAGGTCCGGATCAAATCGAAGAGACAGTAAAACTTGTACTCAAGAACAAGTACTTTTTAGACAAACGCTCACTCCTTCGCGTAACTATCTACCGCGACAAAAACAAGCTCGACACCTTTTTAGCCCTCAACGATGCGGTAATAAACCAGGGTATGTCGGCACGTCTCATTGAGCTCAACATAGAAATCGACGGCCGCAAAATGGTCTCCTTCAACGCCGACGGCATGATCGTCGCCACACCAACAGGCTCCACAGCCCATTCCCTTTCAGCGGGCGGCCCCATAGTTCACCCAACCCTGGATGCCTTCGTTATCACGCCCATCTGTCCTTCTACGCTGGCTCTGCGCCCCATCGTCATCCCAAACGACCGCGAAGTAACCATCACCGTGGCCACACAACGACGCGGCACATACAACATTGGTCTCACCATGGACGGCCAACAAACCCTTCCGCTCGAATACGGCGACGTCGTAAAAGTACGCAAATCAAGCCGTAATTTTTACCTTGTGCGCATAGACACAAAAAATTACTATAGAACCCTCCGCGAAAAACTGGGCTGGGGGAGAGACTCTATGTAATTTTTATGTCAGCAGAATCAGACAAACCACGTGCACCCGATAGTGAAAATTCGCATGCCTCGGAAAATATATCAGAAGAACAGGCTACTGAAATTGTCCAGAGCCTTCTTGATAATCCCGAAGAATGGCTATATTTAGCTGAAAACCTCTTCCCGCAATATTTACTGATAATACTACTTCAGCAATCCAAAATTGAGCTTGCTGAAGTAAGCCACTATACCAATCAGGAATTTTTGCATTACTTACATGGAGCAATCAGACCCGGTCGACGCTGCGTAGAGCTTGCCTACCTATTCTCAAAAGAACCTGATGTAGTTGAAATGTTCAGGCAGGTATACATGGCAAAAATAAGGGAACAGGAAAAGAATGCATTCCAAATACAAACACGTGTGGCACAAGTAAGCCACGCCATAAAAATAACCGGAAACAAAGGTGGTGCTAATTAAATAAAGTTTACCCCTAAGCCATTAAAGCCGCCTGCGCCGCGGCAATTCTCGCAATCGGAATTCTATAAGGAGAAAGACTTACATAATTAAGTCCAATTTTGTGGCAGAAAGCGATCGAACTCGGTTCACCACCTTGTTCTCCACAAATGCCCACATCCAAATCATGCTTCGTCGAACGACCAAGTTTCACCGTCATATCCATAAGTTTCCCGACAGCTTTTTGGTCAATTGCCTCCATAGGATCACGCTCCAAAATTTTGTGCTCCAGATAATAATTCAAAAACTTACCAATATCATCACGTGAATAACCCCAAGTCATTTGGGTTAAATCGTTCGTTCCAAAAGAGAAGAAGTCAGCCAGTTCAGCCAGTTCATCAGCCACAAAACAAGCCCTAGGCAACTCAATCATCGTTCCAACTTTATATTCAAAAGTAATCTGCTTTCGGTACTTATCAGCAATTTTTTCAACCATCGCTTTCCCAACCTCCAACTCTTTTCGATCACTGATAAACGGAAGCTCAATCTCCGGCATAACAACAATTCCCCGCGCAGCAACATCAATCGCCGCTTCAAAAATCGCCTGCACCTGCATCTCGTAAATCTCAGGAAACGTGATCCCCAAGCGCGTTCCACGGTGCCCAAGCATCGGATTCACCTCATGCAAATTATCAGCGGTTTTTTCCAACTCTTCAGGAGTAACACCAATCACGCCGGCTAACTCAACCACCTGTTCATGAGTCTTCGGCAAAAATTCATGCAGTGGAGGATCAAGCAAACGAACCGTAACCGGGTACCCATCCATCACCTCAAAAATTCCCACAAAATCTTGTCTCTGCATAGGCAACAATTTCGCCAATGCCAGCTCACGTCCCTCCAAAGTTTTACTCAAAATCATTTGGCGGACAGCCCCAATGCGATCCTCTTCAAAAAACATATGTTCAGTCCTGCACAAACCAATACCCTCAGCCCCAAAATCTCGCGCGGTGCGGGCATCCTTCGGCGTATCAGCGTTAGTCCTTACTTTCAATTTACGGACGCTGTCAGCCCACTGTAAAACCGTCTCAAACTCACCCGTAAGCTCAGGTTGAATCATCCCCACAGCACCCATTATCACTTCACCGGTACTTCCATTCAGAGTAATCACATCACCTTCATGAAACTCCAAATCACCAATTTTCATAACCTTATTTTTCGCATCAACCACTATGTCCGCACATCCGGCTACACAACACTTACCCATACCTCGACAAACCACCGCAGCATGAGAAGTCATACCACCGGTCGAAGTCAAAATTCCCTGTGCCGCATGCATACCATGAATATCCTCAGGACTCGTTTCTTTACGAACCAAAATAACTTTTTCATCTCTCTCAAAAGCCCAATTCTCCGCATCATCAGCAGTAAAAACAATCTTACCGCTCGCAGCCCCAGGTGAAGCCGGCAACCCTTTCGCCACAACATTCTTCGAAGCCTTCGGATCAATATCCGGATGCAAAAGTTGCTTCATCGAACCCGAATCAATTCGAAGCAAAGCATCATTTTTCGAAATCAAATTTTCCTCAACCATATCAACTGCAATCTTAATCGCAGCCTTCGCCGTACGTTTTCCACTGCGTGTCTGAAGCATAAAAAGTTTTCCTTCTTGAATCGTAAACTCAATATCCTGCATATCACGATAATGGTTTTCCAAAGTCTCACGAACCCTGTCCAGCTGAGCAAAAACCTCCGGCATCACCTCATGCAACTGCACCAATTTCTGCGGAGTACGAATACCCGCAACCACATCCTCACCCTGTGCATTCATCAAAAACTCACCATAAAACTCTTTCTCTCCGGTCGAAGGATTTCGGGTAAACGCCACACCAGTTCCCGAAGTATTTCCCATATTTCCAAAAACCATCGCCTGCACATTCACAGCAGTCCCAAGCAACCCGCTAATATTATTCAACTTACGATAAGTATTCGCACGTGAACTATTCCAAGAATTAAAAACCGCTTCAATCGCATATTTCATCTGTTCACGGGGATCTTCAGGAAAATCTTTTCCCGTTTCTTTATGGAAAATGCTTTTAAAACTTTGCACCAACTTTTTCAAATCTGCTGCATCCAGTTGTGTATCATCCTTCACGCCTTTTGCACGTTTCACCTCATCAATCGCATCCTCAAAAAGCTCATGGGAAATATCAAAAACCACGTTACCAAACATGTTCACAAAACGTCGGTAAGCATCATAACAAAAACGTTCATTACCAGTTTTCTCTAGTAACCCAACCACAGTTTCATCATTCAAACCAAGATTCAAAATCGTATCCATCATCCCCGGCATAGAAACCTTCGCCCCAGAACGCACAGAAACCAGCAACGGATTTTTCGCATCCCCAAGCTTCTTTCCAATAGCTTCTTCAAGCTGTTTCAAATTCGCTTCAACCTCTTCATGATAACCCGCAGGGTAATCACCATTCGCCAAATAAGCACCGCAAACCTCAGTCGTAATCGTAAAGCCCGGCGGCACCGGTAAACCCAGATGCGTCATTTCCGCCAAATTCGCCCCCTTTCCTCCCAACAAATCTTTCATATCCTTATTACCTTGGAGGAACGAATAAACATGTTTATTCATAGGGGATGGAGCTGGTTAAGAATTCATCAGCGCCAGTATAAAGACTAGCTCAGTCCCCGCAAAGTCAAAATATCACTCAAACGATAGAGCGCAGTAATAAAGGCAGCTTGTCTATAGGTACAAGCATATTTTTCCCTATTTTTAGCAACATTTTCCCAGGCTGCCACCATCACCTTCTTCAATTTATCGGCAACCTCCTGACTATCCCAATAATAATTCTGTTTATTCTGCACCATCTCAAAATAACTCACCGTAACCCCGCCCGCATTCGCCAAAATATCGGGAATAACAATAATATTCCGCTTAGCCAAAATCTCATCGGCCTCAATTGTTGTTGGACCGTTCGCCAGTTCAAAAATAATTTTAGCCTGCACTTCATTCGCATTTTTCTCCGTAATCTGATTCTCCAGCGCCGCTAAAACAAGCACATCACAATCAAGCCGCAAAAGCTCCTCATTACTCACCCGCTTGCAGGAATCTCCAGCCTTAGGTTGGAACTCTTCACCGCCACAGTCAGCCACAGAACCACTCTTCACCTTACATTTCATGGTCGCCAAAGGATCAAGGCCGTGCTCACAATAAAGCCCGCCTTTTGAATCACTCACCGCAATAATATTATAACCGTTCAAATAAAGAATATTCGCCATATTTGCCCCCGCATTTCCAAACCCCTGAATCACCACACGAGTATTTTTCGCCTCTTTGCCAAAGCTTCGCATCAACTCATCCAGTATAAACATCCCGCCTTGGCTTGTCGCATCGTCACGCCCCACAGAACCACCAAAAGAAACAGGTTTTCCCGTGACAACACCCCACATATTCTTCTCTTTCAATTTTGAATACTCATCGGCTATCCAAGCCATCACCTGCGCATCCGTATTCACATCGGGCGCCGGTACATCAGTCTCAGGACCAATAAATGGCTCAATTAAACGAACATAACGTCTGGTAATCTGTTCCAACTCTTTTGGAGAATAAGCAACAGGATCAATAGCGATGCCGCCTTTCGCGCCACCTAAAGGCAAATTCACCACGGCACACTTCAGTGTCATAAGTGTAGCAAGAGCCTTCACCTCATCCATATTCACATCCTCATGAAAACGAACCCCGCCCTTATAAGGACCGGCAGCGTCGTTATGTTGCACCCTAAAGCCCTGAACGACCTCAACCTGACCATTGTCCCTCTCCACCGGAATAGAAACCTCCAAAACCCGTTTCGGATGTTGCAAAACCACTTCAACTTTCGCATCCAACTTCATAATTTTAGCCGCTTCCGCAATATTCTTCAGCGTATTCTCAAAAAAAGACATTCAATTCAAAATAAAAAATTAAAAAGTCAGAAAGCCAAAAATCCATTGAAGCGTCACCGGAAAAACATTCAACTGCGCCCCGAGAGTATAAGCAATAATCTGGCCTGTAAAACCGGCAAAAAGCGGCACCGTCAGGTTGTCATCCAGTTTCCCGGTCATAAGTTCAACGATACTTGCCACCAGCGCCATACAAATAAAAATCGCCGGATACGAAGGCAAAATCAAAAAACCCACAATCAAATTCATGGCGAGCCCGCCCAAAAAACCCTCAAAAGATTTCTTATGAAAAATCTTATGCTTCCCAAACTTAATACCGATCAACGCGGAAGCCAAATCGCCAAAAACCGTTAACATAAGAGCCAAAATGGCAATCGTATAATCAAAAACGGCAAACGTAATAATCGTCGCCGCAATAAAAAAAATCGATCCGGTCACATTATTTTTTTCTCTCTCTCGAAATATATTCAAATGACTCGGCAGTTTTGGCTTTACCTCAAGCCGAATATACTCCATCTCCATCAACACCAAAAACATCGCCGTAAGGGCAAGAATTGCTGGTTTCTCAGACCAATAATGTCGAAAAAGCGCATAAACAAGCAAAACCGGCAATTCCATTAAATGAAAAAGCTTTCTCAAAATCTCTTTTTTCAAAGATTTAGCCACGTCAAAATAATCAATAAACTACAGTCATTATACCATTAAACCCACCAATATTTAATGCATCATTGCAACGCACACCAAATCCCAACCCGCCAAATAATTTCGCCCCCAACCCACGGCCAACTCCAAACCCACTCGCACGAGCCGGCTGCCCCCTGTGACTTTTAGGGCAAAAAATGTTAAGATTTTTGTATGAAAGCTAAATATGACTGCGCAGGAAACATTATCGTTTTATTGGATAATTTATCCAATAAAACTGACGATGAATTTGATCAATTGATCAAATTCGAAATTGTTTCTGATAAAAATGTGTCTGTAAATATTTTTAATCGTGATGGTAGTAAAGCGAAAAATTGTTTGAACGGTCTACGTGCACTAATGAACTTATTATCATTGAAATATGAAATTTTTGGTCCTACAGAATTCTCGCAAGATAATATATTATTGGCAGTTGGAATAACGGTGAAGAATCAAAGTGAAATATCAATAAAACACCCAGCTATAGAGCCAGGGGGGACAAAATCTATCGATCATGTAACTTTAGGGAACGAACATCTAGTCAATTGGATTATTGGCGATGTAGTAAAGATACCATCAAATTATATTCCAAAACTTAATGAGGAATATGTTTATCAAATGACAGATAATATATTAAAAACTAGAGTCTTTGAATCTGGAGTAGGGGAAACCGGAAGTTGCGGATCTGGTGCGGTAGCAGTTGGGGTCTCAGCTTTTAATAGATATGGATTAACGGAATCTGTAATTGACTACCCAGGTGGTAAGCTTCAGGTCAAAATATGTGGTGATTTAGTGTCACTGCGTGGCCCGACACAATTAATATCATGTACTGATTAAAAGTTTTGAAATACCTTCAATTTCCGCAATAATCGGTACCAACCAAATCTCAATATTCCCAAAAAAACACACAGAATGTTCTGTGTGTTTTTTTTAATTTCATCATATTCTAACTCTCCTTCACCTCAACCAAATCTCCCTTGGATCTTCCAAACACCTCAGGGAAGTACAATTCTTGGGCTAAAGCAGGCAAATCATGGAACTTACCAGGTGTTGTAGCGCGTACAAAATATTCAATCTCATAAACACCTTTAGGCAATGAGTCGGCAAAATACATAACACGATCATCCCGTACTTCGCTGTGGTTGAAGTACCACAGATTGCTATCCCACCAGCCACCTTTACCTTCATACATCATGCTGCCATTCTGAAGCCCTTGTTGGCTGGTATTCAAAGAGAAATCAATCCCCTCAAGACCGGCAGGAAGATAATCTTCAAGCATCACATAATATCTATCCTCAGGCACAACCAGAGTCATTTTAGCCTTATAATTTTTACCCAGAACAAACTCTTTCACAGGTTTTTCAAAGCTCTTATCATCAGTTTCAAAGTACTCCTGATCAACAGTAATACCCTCATCACGAGGCTGAATCTGTTCGGTCGGCAAATAGTACTTCAGGTTCATGTCATAATACATTTTTCCCGCACCATTTCTTACAAAAGTAATCTCATTATCCTGGTTATCAGGAAGAAGATCATTCAAAGAAACAGTAACCGTCTCATGATCACCAATATTATCGGTTGTGAAAGATTTATGAATTTTTTCCACACCAGTCACATTCACTACACCATTATAGTTGGCTTCAAGTTCTTTACTTGAACGCAGATAATCAACCATAGCCAGTAATGTCACTGCAGTTTCCTGGGTAGAAATATAGCGACCGTCTTTCTTCTCCATTAACAAATGTCGCAAAATCTTCGGAATATAAGGGTGCCCAGGATCAACATTGGAAAGCATCTGTAAAACAAGAGCGGTAGTACGTGTATTAGTATCAAACAAACGATAATCAGTTTCACGTTCTTCAAAATGAACACCGCGAGGCGTTTCCTTGGCCTCATTCAAAATCTCCTGTTTCAAGGTGTCTATCTTTTTCTGTAAATCAGCATCAGGAGCCTCTTTTACAAAATTCCCATAAGCCATAGCCAGATAAGCCTTACCAAAAATACTCAAACGATCACGTTTATCATAAAGATTATTCGTCAGCGCCACATCCCCCAGTTTGTTTTGTGAAAGCACATACAACATAAACGCGCGAATATTTGCCTCATAACGTAATTGACCGGAATCCTGAGCAACAACACCATTCCCATTAGCATCCGGTGCAGGGAGAGACATACCGCCAAAAGACGAAATCATTGTTGGCTGAGTAGAAACAAAAGTATTCTTCCCTGATACAGAAGTCTCAAGCAGCGGTGTCTGACTCATATAATTTCTTAAATACTCAAGACCGCGGCTCAAAACCGTTTCATCAACAGCAAAACCGGCAGTCCTTGCCTGATACAAAGTAGAAAGAACATAAGCGCTCAAATAAGGATTAGTTTGAGAAGTTTCCCAAACACCCCAACCGCCATTTCCCTGCTGATATTTATACAAAGCGGCAACACCGGCCTCAACATTCTTCTGCAACTCTTTTTCATCAATCAGTTTGTTCTTAAGACCAGGCAAATCCAAAGTCTGTTTAATAACAATATTTGGTAACAAGGCGCTTGTTACTTGTTCAACACATCCATAAGGATATCTCATCAAATACTCCAAACCCTGTGTAATCGAAGTAGCAAGCGTAGGAGCCACAGAAACGGTCAATTCACCAAGATTACGATCAACACCCTCAGGCAACCACACAGTTTCAACCTGTTTCTTGTCATCCTGGATAACTCCGGCTGTAGCAACAACTTCAGGGAAGCTATACGGTTGAATAGGCAGAACCTGTTCAACAATGTCACCAACAGCAGCATCACTTGTCGAAGTTGCGCTCATAATAAGTTTTGCCTCTTTCAAATTCAAAACATCAATATTCCACAAAACTTTCTGTTCATCGCCAGCCTTAAGAGTAACTGTCTGCTCGGTGGCGCCGTTTATTTTCACACCTTCAGCTTCCAGTTTCACTGCGAAACGCATCTCTTTATCCAGGTAGTTATGCACAACGCCGCCAATAGTCATGTTGTCATTCGAGATCATAAAGCGAGGAAGAACTGGACGAACCAAAACATCTTTAGTAACCAGGAAATCTGTCTTCTGACTACCCACGAGAGTGTCTGGAGTAATACCAATTGCAAGGATCTGCCACGTAGTAAGATTGTCAGGAAGTTTAAATTTCACTACACCGTTTCCGCTTTCATCAGTATTAACAATAGCTTCCCAGTGCGCAGTATCTTTAAATACTCCACGCTTCTTCGCATTGGCGCCGCCTCCACCTTTTAATCCCGCCTCCACCTGAATATTCACGCGTGAAAGCGCCTTAGTGAGTGTTTCAGCTGTTTCAACACCAAGGAAACGTTTTCTATAGAACGAGTTCAACAGATCCGCTGTAACGGTTTCAGTTAATGAAAGAACACTCTTATCGACAACCGCCAAGGAAACTTCAGCCTTCGCAGGTTTATTTTCACTATCAACAGTCTGAACAGATAAAGTTACCTCCTCACCCGGACGATATTTTTGCTTATCCGGTTTCACCTCAATGTGCAGTTCTTTTGAAGAAGTATCAACCTGCAGAGTGGCATAACCCATTTTGAATGCAGCAACATTACGTTCATCGTTGTCGCCGGCTTTTGGCTCACCCAGGCCACCATCGACGTCACTGCCTTTCACCAAAATTACAGAGACAAAAACATTCGGCAAAGATTTTTCTGTAATCGGAATATCAATCGTTTGTGAATTTGAAGTAATCTTAACAATCTTTTTATCCAAAATATTTTGACGTTCCTGTGTAACCAGAGCCCAAACATTTTGATAAGGTGACTTCACAAGAATGTGCGCTGTATCACCAAGCTTGTACTCATTTTTGTCTGCTACCAGTTCAATCTTGTCATTATTTTCGCGACCCCAGTTAACAAAATCCTGAGAACTGACGTAAATGGTTGTGGAAGCGACAATAGTGTTGCCCTTACTATCTTTAGCTTTAGCTTCAGCTTTATAAACACCACCTTCGTTTGGGGTGAGAGCCACAACAGTATGACCTTTGTCGTCAGTCGTAGCAGATTTCGTTTCAATCAAAGTGTCGTCATAGCTATTCTCATAATAGAAATCACTATCAACATTTTTCTTCTTCACCGTGTTCCAGGTTCGTTTATAGAGTGATACTTCGACCGAAGTATTAGGTAGAGGCTTCCCGTCATAATCAACGCTTACAACGTCAAAGTTCGCCGGCTGACCCTGGTTTGTAACATAATCCTGATTCAAAATACCAACATAGAACTCACCGCTGTGCACCGGTAAAGTAACTCGATTAGAAACGGTTTGATTATTCAAGTCATGGGCAGTCACCTCAAGCGTATAGAACTGACTGACTTTCTTCTTGGAAATATCCAAAGGAAGTTCCAGAACGTATTCTCCTTTATCATTCAATTTCGCCTTACCGGAAGACACAACTTCGCTTTGTCCCTCGCAACCCCAGTAACAGAAGTATCCGTCATCAGAGAAGCTGTACCACTGTGAGGCAAATGGACTGTCGCTATCTGAGTCCAGGAAGAAATAATAATCCTGACTCTTCAATGTATACTCAATTGGTGCGTTAGGCATCGGTGCACCAAAGAAGTAAGCACCTTTCACAGTTACCAGAGCCTTATCACCATTGGCGTAATTTTCCTTGTCTGGTTTCAAAGTGAGCTCATAGTCAGGTTTGCGGTATTCGGCTATACGGAAAGCAGTATAAAAATGATTCAGGTATTCAGGACCATTTAATTCTGGAATAGAAGTTTCAATACTGTAGTACCCAGTACGAGCCTGTTCGCCAAGTGCCATTTCACCATTGAAGGAGCCATTACTGTTAAGAGGCAGATCTTTTTCATATAAAACACTCGCATTATTATCAGTTACTCTCACATGAACATTCTTTACTTTAGGAAGTAAGAACTCAGCATCAGAATCTTTTCGAACAAGGCCCTTAAAATAAACAGTATGTCCTGGACGGTAAATTGGGCGATCAGTATATGAATAAACATAATACTCAGCCTGGAACGCATCAAAATCTATATTAAAATTCCACGGAGCAACACCTTCGCTCCAACTTGAATGTGCCATGGTGACATTATCACCGTTATGTCCCATTACGGTATATTCGCGGTCATAATAATCATTTCCACTTTTTACTTCAGGTAATGTGAATGTTGCAAGACCTTGCTTGTCTGTAATGCCACTCAAAATCTTTTCACCGCCTCGGTTAAACACATCGAGAGATACACCTTCCTGTGGGGCACCGTCTTTCAAAGTGGTAGCCCAAACCATTAATTCTTTAGAAGAGCGTTTCAGCGCTAAAGCAGTATCACTTACGATAAAAACCTGTTTCTGATGAATAGGTTGACGCGAAGAATCAACAACTTCTGGGCTGGATACATCAAGGAAGTAAAAACCAGGAGCAAGTTTTGAATCAGTCTCGGCATTCAAGTCCAGAGTACTGACAACCTCTTTATTAAACTCCTTGTTAAGCTTCTTTGACCATTCACTAAAAGGTCCTTGTATTGCATTCAAAGCATAACCATCAACATAGCCTTCCCGATAAACATTTTTAAATTCATCTTCGGTAAGTTTACGGAAACGAACGTTCGCAGAGCTAATATTCACACTCTTCAAATAGTAGACGGGAGCCTTATTAAAATCGAGTACGCTCAAATCCGAAGCACTAGCCAAATTCAGACGTGGATCGAGCGGAGCGGTAGTGAATTTAGTAGTAAAATCTTGCGCAATTTTTTGGCCATATAAATCTGTTCCGCCTGCTTTAAGCGTTACTGTGTATTCAGTTGATGGTTTGAAATTGTAAGTTATAGAAAGTGAAGTTCCTTCATAGCCCGGATTAACATTAGGTTGAACATCTTCCTGTGTATCTTGATCTTTATGCAAAGGTGATAAAACAACTTTGTCGTAGACTGAGCTAAAGACAATTGGATGATTAAAGCTCAACTCAACTGTAGAAATATAATTACCCTGACCACTCTTTTTCCATTCTGCACTACCCAAATCCGTGCCGTTTGCAGGATATGAACCCGTTACTTTCGGCTCTATGACAGTCATAAAGAGTGATGCTGCCGGATATTCAATTGTAAAGGTTCCTTCAGATGCAGAAAGTCCCTGGTTAACCTTCACAAAATAAAGAGATCCGAGGCTGAGTTTTGTACTTGGTTCAAGAACCAATGTGTTTGCAAATTGTGCAACGGTTGCCTCATCGGGTTGATCATCCACAATATTTTGTGCATCCTTTTCCATTTCTGGAAGCCAGTTCAAAGCCTCTATATCCTTTTGCTCTGATCTATAATCTTCCAGTGTAAAATTGCGAGCCATGAAATCTACTTTTTCCCATTTTGTGGAATCAAAATTCGACATCAATGGGGCTGCGCCCTGGGAATAATTATCAAATTTCTGACCGTCTTTAAATTTATAAAGTTCAACAAAACTCTGAGCTTTTTGTGGGCTAACAGGTTGATTAAATTCAACCTTGATCAAAGTTGATGAGCCGTTATATTGGCTCATATCCAGTGGATAAATGGTATTAACAAAAGGTTTCGTCGTCGAGAAAGTCATAACGAAATCTTCTTCCATCGCACCGCCATCAGCAGATTTTGTACCCTTGGGTATCCTTACTGTATATGCAGTTGAATAAGCCAAACGATCTTTTGGAATGAACTGTACTGAATTAGTACCCAACCACTTAAATCTTCCGTCAATTTTTGGCTCAATTGTAATATTTGGCAAAAGCTCCTCACCCTTATCAAGTGAGGCAAGAGCAACCATCGGACGATCAAACAGCACGGTTATTTTCGCATCAACGGGAACATTTTCCGTCTTGTCAGCAGGGTTAAACATTTTTACCTGTGGTGGGCCGGTGATTTCAAACTGCTCTTCATAATCGTATTCCAGGTTTTTCTGCAATAAACTTTTTGCACCCTTACCAACTGAAACAGAATAGGTTTGGCCGACAGGGAGTTTTTGATCCGGGAAGTAGAGAAGGCTATTATTGTTCCATTCAAAACGTCCGGATACTTGCGGTGAAATTTCAAAGTTCGCCTCAACTGAAGCTCTATCCATTGGCTGGGTGAAAGCAATTTTCACAGGTGCGTTATCGGAAATCTGTCGTACATTTTCTTTCAACGAATAACCTTCAACCTGAGGTGCAGGTATAAGTGGATAACTGACAAGACCGGAAATAGTTATCACCAGGAATAGTGCCAGGGCAAATGACCAACCTTTAGAGCGCCACCCCATTGACGCTACGGGAGTTTCTTCCTCATCTTCGATTAAATGTGATACCTTAGAGGATTTTGAACTGTACAGCTCTTTATGTTTCGCCAACATTTGAGCTTTGAGAGATTTCTGGAATTGACCGGCTGCAGCTTTTGGCTCATGTTTTTTAACAGCCTTCACAATAGCCTCAATGTCCTGAGGGCGTTTTGACGCATCAAGTTTATTGAGGAACTCCCTGATTTTTTTACTATTGAAGAACATTGGCATTAAGTTTAGGCGAAATACTGAAGGTCAGGTTTAATTTTTCTGAGGGTGCGGTACAAAATCACACCGACATTACTTTCTGAAAGTCCAACCACATGGGTAATTTCTCTATTGGAGAGTCCACAGAAAAACTTCAGATGTATTACGGATAGTTCTCGCTCCGGTAAATCCTTAAGTATCTCTTTTACTTTATCTGACAGTTCATTTTCCGCAGCCAGTTTATGCGGAGAAGTTTTCGCTTCATCTTCTTTTATTCCAGGAACCTCTTCAATGTCAACAACACGAGTTTTATTTGCCTTAATATAGTAGTCATTCAAGGTGTTGCGAGCTATCCTGAAGAGCCAGGCCCCAAAGGGATAACCACGCCACTCAAACTTGTGAAGATTTTCTAAAACTTTTGTGAAGATTTCACTCACCAGATCTTCAGCCTCATCACGGTCATAAACCTTGGCTGCCACGAAAGAGTAAAGTTTGGGGAAATAATAATCGTAAAGCTTACCAAAACTTTCTGGATCTTTCTTGGCCATTTCAACGAGTTGTTGTTCTTGTTTTAAATCCACAGGAGTGTTGCGGAAACTGGACGTCGCTTCTTTTTCAGAAGTCGGTATGTCTATTAGGTTATAAGAAACAGTGAACATAATCAAGCCGGGAAGCGAATGGAGAACCGAATTCAATAAGAAAACAGGCCAGGGGCAAAAACTATTACAAAAATCACCTGACTATAAATGTAATCTCCGAACTTGTTACTTTTGTACTATCATCCAGCGTGGCTTGAGCGCTGACTTTGTGTGTACCTTTAGCGGCGCGCCACAAGTAGGTGAAAGGTTGGTCGGTAATATCTGAAACTATTTTGCCATCGATAAAATAGCTTACACTAATGGTTCCTACTGGAACTGTTACACGGAAAGGCACTTTCTGTGCGTCCAGAGGTAGTGTGTTATCCAAAAGATATTCGTCGTTTTGCCTTGGTGTATCAAATAAAACAGAAACGGCCTGTTCATTCGCATACTCGCCTGATAAGGTGCTTGAGTAATCAAGATGGGCACTGCAAGGTTCATAAGTGGCTAAAGGATAACCTTTTTGCGCAGCCCACTTTTGCAATTCAGGTGGGTAGGTGATCATTATCTTTTCTTTAATTAAAGACATATTATAGCGATTTAGACATTCGGAATGTATGGCGTGACCTGTAGGTTCATATATAGAGAGTTTACGATAGTAATCATCTACCTTTTGGGGCTCACTTCCTGTGACAAACCATTCAAGAATGTTTTCCTGACACAAGTCACTCGGCAAAAGCCCTGAGATAGCGCAAACTTCGATTTGATGTAATCTTTGTGGGATATCAAATCTCAAATGGGGTCTACCGGTTAAAGCTTGCTCCATAAAATTTGCCCATATTGGAGCCGCCCCATCAATGCCTGAAATATTTTCCATAGGAGTAGCGTCAGCGTTGCCAACCCAAACCACGGTAAGTAAGTCAGGAGTAAAACCAATAGTCCAGTTATCACGAAAGTTACGGGTAGTACCGGTTTTTACAGCCGCCTCACGACTCAAATCCAAAACACTCTCTTCACCGAAGCCGGGTATACGGGCATCGGGATCTTTTAAAATATCAATAATTTGGTAGGCATGTTGTTTACCATTTATCCCAAGTACAAAGTTTTCAGCGGCTGGTTTCCATGTAAATATATCTCGTTGTTTCGAATCGGTAACTTTGAGTATGCCGGAGAGTGGTTTTCTATAGCCATAGTTGGCGAGTGTTAAAAATGCCTTGGCCATGTCGTATGGGCGCACCTCACCTCCACCTAGAGTGAGGGCTAAACCATAGTGGTCGGACGATTGATGAAGGGTATCAAGTCCCAAGGTTCTTAAAAATCCGATAAAATTTTCAACACCTACGTAATCCAAAGTTTTGACCGCGGGAATATTATAGGAACTTGCCAAGGCTGTTCGCACACGAACCGGGCCGTGATAATCCAGATCATAATTTTTGGGACTATACGGGCCTGTAGCAGTTGAAAATTGAGTCGGCACATCGAACAGTACGGTCGCCGGCGTATAGCCTTTTTCAAAAGATAACAAGTAGGTTAAAGGCTTTATGGAAGAGCCAGGTTGCCTGAGTGAAGTAATCATATCAACCGCACCGTCGATAGAATCATCAAAATAATTATTGCTGCCAACCCAGGCCAAAATTTGTCCGGTTTGAACATCAACAGACAGGAGTGCGCCATTAGAAACATTGTGCTTACCAAGAGAGTTGATTTGATCATTAACAGTTTTTTCAGCCATCAGCTGAAGGTTTAAATCCAACGTTGTTGTGACACTGAGGCCACCATTATTGACAACATCTTCGCCGAATTGATCTTCCAGTTCTGCAAGGATTTCATGAACAAAGTGTGGTGCCTGAATCGAGTGTTTTTTAGTCCGAAGATTTATTGGTTCATTGAAAGCGGCTTCATGCTGTGATTGCGTTATATACTGATCATCCAGTAACTGCTTTAATACATACTCCTGACGTTTTTTTGCTTTGCTGTAGGCGTTATAGGGGTTGTAGCTGCTGGGTGATTGGGGGAGGCCAACTAAGAATGATGTTTCTGCGAGATCGAGATCCTGAAGATTTTTACCAAAATAATTTATCGCCGCTGACTGTGCTCCGTAAGATAAATTTCCATAATAAACTTTATTAATATATTGCTCTAAAATTTGATCCTTGGAGTATAAATGACTAAGTCGAATGGCATAAAGTGATTCAAGAATTTTTGTTGAAAGATCGCGCTGCTGTTGTGTCCCAAGGAGATTTCTTACCAATTGTTGAGTAATCGTACTGCCGCCGCTTACGATTCTTCCTTCAGTAATGTTGCTTATAAGTGCTCTGCCGGAAGCGAAAAAATCAACCCCGGGGTGTTGATAAAATTCGTTATCTTCTGCGGCCAAAGTTGCCCGAATAAACTGCTGTGGAATTTGTGCGAATGGAATATAGGTTGTCCTCCCTTGCTCGGGTTTTAAGACTTCATATAAAAGTTTTTCATTCCTATCAAAAATTTTTGTAGTTGGCGTGTCGGTAAAATTTTGTGCCTCCGATGGTAGCGGAAGTAAGTATGCTATATAAATATAAAACGAGAAGAAAAAAACAAAAAGAAATATTAAAGCAGAAGAAAGCCAAAATATCCGAGGGTGTTTTTTTTTTAAAACATGAATTAAGCGTCCAGGTTTTTTGATACTGGGGAAAGTCTTCTTGAAGAATTTTAACAATTTAGCATCTTTTTTTACCACGACGTCGATTTACAAATACATGCTACAGCATAACAGAAACATCAACAAAACACTTACAAATTCTTTACCTGTAAATGTAAATCGGTGGCCGGAAAAATGTGTCTGACGATTTTATTTCCAAAAATGATACCATCGTTTTTTCGGTTGTTCCAAAAGTTTCATCTGATTTTCCATTACAACAAAACGCTCTTGAAAGGCCTTCATGAAGCGGATAAAACTGTCTTTCTCTTTTTTCTGCTCATCAAGAAGTTGTTCGATCTGATGTTGAAAATTCTGAAGATCCTGAAGAGTAGCAAACTCACCGGAGATACTTTTTTCCTGTTTATTATTAAGTCCCGCAGGTTCGCGATCCATCATGTCCTCTTTCAACTTATAAAAGTTGATGAGGCTATCCCGGCTAATCAGGTAGTTAAACCCTTGTGGAGTTCTTTTTCGTTTTGATTGGAGACGGCTTCCCTTGAGTGCTCGCCTTATTGTCTGAATAGATTTACCGCTTACTGCAGCCGCTTCCTGGATGGTGAGGTACGTTTCAGACATAGGCGAGAATTGAGTTAAATTTACTTATGTTATTATAATGATTACTCAATTGGCTAAGCAAACGAATACTCAAAAACGCCATTGAACTGTTCATGGCGTTATGTTGAAATCACGAGAAAAATTTCTTCCTTGTTCCGAGCACACGGTGCGAGGGTAAAAGAACCTGGCTTTACCAGTTCTTTTACGTTCTGATTGGTGGGCCAAGCTGGAATCGAACCAGCGACCATCTGCTTAAAAGGCAGTTGCTCTACCGACTGAGCTATTGGCCCAAGGAATTTTTTCTTGAAGTACTCTAGAGTATAAATTTCAAAACAGCCAGAACATTCTATGAATCATCTGGATCTTTTTCAAGTGAATTTATAAACATCACATCAGGCGGATTTTTTATCCGTCATGCTGAGGCCAACAATCACAACACCCGGAAGGAAAAACCACATGTTGGAATAATCAAGCATTATGCGGACAAATCGCGATTGTGCGTAAATTTCAGTGAGAGGGTTGTTGAGCACAGCTACGTGATTCACCAAAGAAGTACCTGAAACGAAAACCAGCATAGCACTCAACATGAGGCCGGCACTCAATACGCCAAGAAGCAGAGTCATTGAAAGCCTCATGCTCATCGGAGCTTCGGAAGAAGCATCGAAGCTGTAGAGACCGCGTACCGCCAAAAGAACAACAAGGACAATTAAAATTAAAACTTTAAAGAATGCCACCGACTGATCAGCATTTCCAATGGAAAAAAGACGCATGAACTTGAGGAATGCCTCCGAGGAAGCAAGGTATTTGGAAAAAAGATTTCCAATACCGTCAGCGCAAAGAATCGCAACGTAGGTTGCCATAATAACTTTCAGGGTCTGATTCTTTCCAATAATAAAGCTGTATGCGGTAACAACCGCAAAGAAGACTAAAATAAACAGATCCCAAGAAAGATTTAAATTCATGTTTGTTTCAATAAATCAAAAAATTGATTCGTTGATGTAAATTATATCCCATATTGGTTTTTAGGGCAATTTGTCGGTCAATTACCCATAAACTTACTGAACAGGCCATCTTTCCCCTTAGTCTCCAGTCCGGCCTCTTTTGCCAGTTGATCATACAAATCTTTTTCTTTTCGACTCACCTTCATTGGAATATCTACTATCACCTTTACATAGTGGTCACCCAGACCACTGCTGCGCAGCTTCTCTATGCCTAATTCTTTCAGTTTGAATACTCGGCCACTTTGAGTACCAGCCGGAACTTTAAGCTCCATGTCGCCCTTCAATGTTTGAACATTTACAGCCCCACCCAGAACAGCTTGTAACATGTGAACGTGAACTTCTGAATGCACGTCGTAGCCGTTGCGAACAAAAACCTTACTGGGCGCTACGCGAATATGCACATACAGATCTCCTGCTGGTCCTCCAAATCTGCCATCTTCGCCTTTCCCATTCAGGCGCACCGTCGAATCATTGTCCACGCCCGCGGGAATTTTTACTCGGATTTTCTCTGTTTTTCTAACGCGTGTTGACCCGTTACAGATGGTACACTTTTGCTCATGCACTCGGCCTTCGCCGTAACACTCACCGCAAGGATTTACGCTTGCCATCTGACCAAACAAAGTTTGCCTGATAACGCGAACCTCACCGGTTCCGCCACAAGTTTTACAGGTGATACTTTTACTTCCCGGCTCGGCGCCCGTTGCGTGGCAGCGGGAACAGCTCACAAATTTAGTAACGGACAGTTCTTTTTCAACTCCAAAAGCAGCTTCTTCGAAAGTCAGTTTCAATTCAAACTCAATATCATCGCCGGCCTGCGGGCCGCGCTTGGCGCCTCTACGCTGGCCGCTACCTCCACCACCAAAGAAAGTTTCAAAAATGTCAGCAAAGCCGCCGGCCCCCCCATTAAAGGAAGAAAAGTCGAAGCCCTGAGCCCCAAACCCTTGAGCTCCGCCAAATCCGCTACCTCCAAAACCGGGGCCGGCGGACCCAAATTGATCATACGTTGATCTTTTCTGTTTGTCCGAGAGTACTTCGTACGCCTCATTCACCTCCTTAAATTTTGCTTCCGACTCTTTATCACCTGTATTTTTATCAGGATGGTACTGAAGAGCCAATTTTCTATAAGCTTTTTTAATGTCCTGGTCTGTAGCTGTCTTAGAAACTCCCAAAACGGAATAATAATCTTTTGCCATACTTCTATATCTATTTATTGGATGATGAATGAAACTTTATTGGAAAATAACGAAATTATTAAGTATTTACCAATTATTAAATGCTAATTGAAAAGAGAGCTCAGTTAGTATACATTAGTGCGGATTTTTGAAAATGGTCCTATCGTCTAGTGGTCTAGGACGCTACCCTCTCACGGTAGAAACACGGGTTCGACTCCCGTTAGGACTACCAAACTACATGCGAGAAATCCGTTCCGGAGCGGAAAGAGCCTGAGCTCCACGAAGGCGACTGTAGCGCAGGACAATTCGATAAAAATAACCGCAGTTATTATTATCGAATTGAGGATTGCCCTTGTGAAGAGTCCTCAATGCAAACATTAAAACACAATTTGATTTTTTGTCTTCTAGAATAATGAAACAAAGGACTCAAGATAACTGTATGAAGGGGTGCGCACAATTGACTTGCCGCATGCCATTTGATACATTTTCGGGTGTACCTCTGTACAGAAATACTGTTATGAATGAAATAAAGGTTTTGAGGCTTACACAGGATAAAAAATAGGGTTCGCGGCGCAATGCCAGCGGATCCAAATGTCGTATATGCGGTTTGTAACTTTACCGCATTAAAAAAAGTTTAATCACCTTTGGATGCAACAAAAGAAGTTACGTTGAATAAAATCTACTGATCGAAGTTTTAGACCTTTGAAAACTAGAAAAACGTGAGTCGTATTTTTTTGTTTTTTATTAAACATAATTCAAGCTTTTAAGCTTTATCCAAATTATTAGATTTAGTCCTAAATTTAATTACCGTTCGACCGAGCCGGCCTTCTTCTAGCAAGCGGGCACCTATTTATGGGCTCCGAACGCCTTTCTTACAATAAATTTCTCTGTTTATTTATCAACCTATTTCCTAATCCCTTAAGCAATCTATGACAATTGCACAAAGTTTGCGTCAGGTTCGCTCTAAGGTAGCAGGTTTTAGCCTCGCAATGCTCGTAATGAGCATGTTTACAGTGGGCGTGGCTCAGGCAGCTACTTTTAACGACGTACCAGCAGACCACTGGGCTTATCCATTCGTGGAGAAGCTCGCAGCCGACGGAGTACTCAATACTTCTACAGGCACATACCGACCAGCAGACCCTGCGAACCGCGCAGAAATGGCGAAGCTTGTCGTTGAGGCATTTGATTTACCTCTCGAAAATCCAGATGTTGCTACATTCAAGGATGTTCCAAAAATGATGGCAGATGGTTCATCTAACTGGGCGTACACATATATTGAAACTGCAGCTAAACACGCTATCGTGGGTGGCTACAAGGACGAAACTGGTATGCTCACAGGTTACTATGGTCCAAGCGACCCAGTAACTCGTGAACAGGCTATGAAAATGCTTGTTCTTGGAGCTCCATTGACTACTAACACCAAGGGTGGTCCTCACTTCACAGATGTTCCAGCAAGCCGCTGGTCATATGAGATGGTTGAGACTGGCTACAACTGGATGGTAGTTGACGGTTACCCAGGTACAACACTCTTCAAGCCAGAGAACAACATCAACCGCGCTGAAATCGCTAAGATGGTTGCTAACTCTATGGACCCACAACAGCGTCCAGGTTCAGGCTTCAGCCTTGATATGGCTGACGCTACATCTTCAACTATGGTTGACGTATGCTTCACAGAAGAACCTACTTCTACAGAAGCTATGGACAAAACTAACTATATGGTTGAAGACCTCGATGGTAACGAACTTTCAGTAACTTCAGTAGCTGCTGGCACAGATCCAATGTGTGTTGAACTCACAACTGCTGCTCAGGATCCTACTAAAGTATATGAACTTACTGTTACTGGCCTGACTTCAGCTGATTCAGGTGAAGTAATCATGGCAGGTTCAGTTCAATTCAACGGCTTCACAGTTGGTGCTGCTGGCGATTTGACTGTTCGTGTTGATGGTTCTACACCAGACAGCCAGGACATTCCAAAAAATGGTGCTAACATCCTCTTCTCAGTATTTGCTTTCGAAGCAGGTGATAATGAAGATGTTCGCGTAGAACAGCTCGTTCTCTCCCGTGAAGGTCTCGGCCTTCCAGGTGACTTCGACAACGTAAAACTTTATGTTGACGGCGTCCAAAAGGGTGGAGAAAAGACTGTAAATACAACTACAAACACAGCTACATTCAACCTTACATCTGACCCAATCTTGGTAGATGCAGGTACAACGGCTCTTGTAGAAGTACGTGGCGATATGACTGGTGCTGAGAACTCTCAGAACAAGTTCTGTATCAACACAACAGATGACGTTACTGCATATGGCGAAACAACAGATGCTGAACTCGCTGTAGACGGTGACTTTGCTGCTTGTGGTGAATACATGACTACAACATCAGCGAGCGTAGGTACTCTTACTTACAAAATTTCTCAGCCTTCAACAGCTGAAGTTAATGTAGGTGACACAGACGTTATCATGACAAAACTTCGTCTTGATGCTGCACAGGAAGACATTATGCTCGACCGTGTAAGCTTCAAGCAATCAGGTTCAGCAGATGCTGAAGATTTCGCTAACCCAACACTCGTACTCTCTGGTACTCCAGTAGATGCAGAAGGTGTATGGGAAGGTGACTATCTCACTTTTGACCTTACAGAACTCGACACCCCAATCATCATCGAAAAGGGTGCTTCTAAGAACTTCGAACTCTGGGTAGACGTTGTAGGCGGCCTCGGTAACGACGCTTCTTTCGACATCTATCGTGACTGGCACATTGAAGGTACAGGCCAGGTTTACCACTATGGTGTAAACGTTGAAGAAGATGTAACTTCAATCACTCCAGCAGATCGTAACATTGTTGGTGGTAACATCGCATTCGCTCTTTCTTCAGAGAATCCAATCTCTGGTGAAGTTGCTGATGGCGCAAATGACCATGAATTCCTCCGCTTCAATGTATCAACAGCTGGTGATGCAATCACAATCCGTAAACTTACATTGACTGTATCAGGTTTCGCAGGTGGTGTGGCTACAGAAATTGAAGATCTCAAAATCTGGAGCAAAAACAGCCAGGGAGACCTTATCATCGTTGCAGGTCCAAATGATGTAAATGCCCTTGGTGACATTGCATTCCTCGATACATTCGACGTTCCAGGTGCTAGCACAACAGAATTTGTTGTAACAGCGGACATCATCACAGGCGCTGTAAATAACCACCAGTTCCGTGTTGACGTAGCAGATGTAACATCTTCTGCAAAAACTGAAATTGAATACTCTGATGATGGCGATCCAGTTGACGAAGCTACAGAAGTAAGTGGCGGCGTTGTACAGGGTAACGTTCAAGAGGTTCAGGATCCTTCAGTACAGGTAGATCGTGCTGCTACACCAGGCGACAAATCTTATGTAAAAAACAACGTAGATAAAGATCTCGTTGCCTTTGATTTCGCTGCTTCTACAGCAGACGATATCAAACTCACGACTTTGACTGTAACTTGTACATCTGCTCTTGATTGTTCAGATGCTTTCCAAAGCTTGAAACTGTTCCTTAAAGACGGTTCTACTCTGACTGAATTGGACGGTCCTCGTTCAATGACAGATTTGGGTGCAGGTGATGGCGAAGTAGTATTCAGCTTCAACCAGGATGTACCTGCAGGTAACTCTGTTCGTCTCCTCGTTCGTGGTAACGTAGCTAGCGCTGCAGCAGCAGGTCCTTACATGTTCGACATCAAGACTGGTGATGTAACAGCTGAAGACAGTGAAAGCAATGACGCTACAGTAAATGGTCTCGATACAGCAGACAGAACAGTGACTGTTGCTGGTAATGGTACTCTTGGTAATCAGAACGTTTCTGACACATCAGTTCGTTCTCGTATCCTCGTTGGTACAACTACACTTCAGCCAGTATTGAAACTCCGTTTCTCTGCTGATGAATTGGAAGCTTGGTATGTACGTTCACTCCAGATCTACGATGTAGGTACTAGTAATGACTCTGACGTATCAAAGGTTTACCTCCAGTATGCAGACAGCCCATCCACAACATATACAGCTTCTGCAAACATGATCAGCAGCATGGCTGACTTCCAGCTTGCCTCAGGTCACTACATATACGTTCCTGCAAACGGCAGTACAACAGTAACAGTACTCGTTGACGTAGGTGACGTGACAACTGGTGGTGCTCTCGCTGGTGAATTACCACAGTTCCAATTCGACGATACATGGGACTTCTCAGCTGTAGGTGTATCATCTGCTACTGAGGATACATCTGCTACAACTGTACTCGGTGAAGAACAACGTGTAGCTCGCAGCGCTCCAACAGTTGCTAAGGTAACTGCTGGTGTAAGCTCTGACCTTGCTAACGGTGATCAGACACTCTACAAATGGACAGTAAAAGCTGATGCTGCTGATGATATTGCTATCAAACAGTTTGCATTCTCTACAAATGTATCATCTGGTACTCTCGCGGACTTTAAACTTCTCCGCAATGGTGTAGATGTTTCTAGTTCAAGTACAACAATCGATATCAACGCTGATTCATGGGGATTAGGTGGCGTAGTAGGTAGTATTGAACCAACATCTGGCAATACAACTACAGGAAGCGACGTAGTCTTCGTTCAGTGGTTGGATGCTTCCGATGCTGGTGAAGAAATTATCCCAGCCGGTGCAACAGTAACTTATGAACTTAAAGCTACTGTTGCTGGTACAGTTAACGGTGACACTGTATCAACATCATTGCTCACAGATTCAGATGCTAACGCTGGTGACCTCTACTTCAACGGTACTTACATTGATGTAGATTGTGACACAGAAGGTGCATGTGCTACTGACAGCAACTTCGTATGGTCTGACCTTTCAGTTAGCCCACACGACAACACAGTAAGTGGTCCATCTTCAATCGATTGGTTAGATGGCTACCTCGTAGAAGGTCTCAGCTCAGCTGGTTCTCAGACATTGAGCTAATAGCTTGAAGTAAGAAAGTCACTCCGGTGACCCAATTACACCTAAGCAAGCATTGCCCCCCTCTCGCGCAAGCAAGAGGGGGGTTTTTGTTTGCCCGAAATTCAACTGAATCATTGTTTTATGGCTTCAGCTGATGTAAAGTGAGTGTTGTATAAAATCCATTCTTAAACCAAAACGATATGAAACAGATGAAAAAAATTGTGGCGGGCATATCTTTATTCATGCTTGCTGTAACACCTGCGCTGGCCTTTGAAGTAAACGATCCGCTGACAGAACAGATTGATGTGATGCAGAATACAATGGTAAACAATGACGACTCTCTAACACTGGAAAGCAGTTCGAATACAGTAGAAGCTATTAAACTTTCACCAGTATATGCAGATGATGAAACCATGTACGTTACAACCGAGAACGGAGTGTATGTAAACGGAGAAATTGTCGCGAACTTCGGACAAAACGATAGTTGGCCGGAGGATATGAAAGATATGCCCCTGCAAGCACAATTCAACAGTAACTATTCTGATAATGGTGTAATAGCGCTGACTGCAGGCGCAACCGTCTATCTATCATACGATAAAGGCAACACCTGGGGTAAAGTAGATGTGGCAGCGGAAGAAGAGACTGTTTCAAAAGTATTTATTGGGCCAAATTTCAGTCAGCACCAGCTCCTGTATTTCATAACACCAACAGGTTTATACGCTCAAGATTTATCCGGGCCACCATCAAAAACTCTGGTACTGGCTTCAGATAGTGAAGGTTCGATAACAGACTTTAGTTTTTCACCAGCTTCAACCAAAGACACCCATTTCTATGTGGTGAAAGGAACAAAAGTCTTGAAGACCGAGAATTTGGGTTCAAGCTGGCTTGAATACGAAGCAGATCAAACAATTAAGCAGTTCTTAATTGCAGACGACGGAAGCATCAGTGGTGATGCCTTGATCCTGACAGGAACAAAAAATTTCATGAAAGCAGAGGGTGATGTGGATTTTGGTCCAATGAACCTTCCAGCTGATGTAAATGCCGTATATGCCATGACATATGTTTTAAATGGTGATCAGGATTATGTTATAAACACAGACAAAGGATTCTATATGACATTCGATAATGGCTCAAGCTGGGGGTTAATTGAAGAAAATATTTCTGACTACTCAAAAGTAACTGCACTCGCCGCTGTAGTTGAAAATGGAAAAACAACAATTTACTACGTTGTAGATGGTCTGCTCTACAAAGATGATGAAGCAAATGGTGTGTCTGAACTTTTTATGACGGGCATCAACACAAACAGTAAATATGCCATGGAAGGAAACGCAGAATCAAAAGATATGATTGCGCTTACTGGTCACACATTCGATCCGGGCTACAAAGTTATAGCGGCTACATTGTGGGCGGATGGAGATTTGAATAGTCAAACCATGGATTTCTTTATGAGTACTGATGGAACAAACTGGGAGCCGATTACATTGGAAGAAGAGCATGTGTTTGAACACCAGGGAACCATGCTTCAATGGAAAGTTGAAATGAAAACAACGGACACTGCAGTAAGTCCTGTTTTGCATACAGTATTAGTAGATTTTGGTCTTGAAGAGGTACCAGCCGGTGCAACCAATACATGCGCCGGATTTACCGACGTGCCAAAGGACAGCCCAAACTGTGCAGCACTCACATATGTAAAAAATCAGGGCATATTTACCGGCTACCCGGATGGCACTTTTAAACCGGATCAGGTGATTAACCGTGCGGAAACCGTAAAGGTAATTACCGAAGGCTTTGATTTGAACCTGTTACCTGACCCAAATGATAAACTGGGCTTTAGCGACGTTGTTCTTCATGAGTGGTATATGCCATATCTGGCAACTGCCAAAAGCGAAGGCGTTATCCAGGGCTACCCGGATGGCACATTTAAGCCAGAACAAACCGTAAATTACGTTGAATTGATCAAAGTGTTTTTTGAGACAGCCGATGTAACCCTTCCGGCTACATCAAGCAGCGATGCCTGGTATCAAAAATATCTCAACTACGCACAGGCAAACAACTACCTGACCTATACAAATTTAACTGCAGGTATGAAACGTTCAGACGTAGCCATGCTTTTCTATCAGTTCAGCCAGAAATAGTTCAAGTGCAATAAAACCGACAAAGCATTAAATAAAAGACCGCCTTTTGCTGAGGCGGTCTTTTTTGTGTATTCAGAGAGCTTAAATGCCGATAATTAGTGCAAAAACGGCTATTTATGATGTTTTTTTGTAAAAGCGGAGTATCTGGCCTTGGCCCTCAGAATGTCTCTAAAAGAGCAGTAAATGTGCTTAAAAAGATTTCTGGTGAGGCGTGAGACATTGTTGTCCTCAATCAAAACTTCTGGCTTGGATAAGTCAGAAGTGCCCTGAAACCATTTTTTCAGCTCAAAGGGCACATGCGCACCTCTTTTTGCAAAGGTTATGGGTACTTCCATGAGTCTGAATCCCTTATAAAAAGATTCAATAAGGGTTTCATGAGTGTATGTGTGTTTTGAGTAAACCTCGATCTGTTCAGCCGTGCCCCTTGAATATGCTCGAAAACCGCTTGAAGCATCCCTAATTTTTATCCCCGTGATGAGACGTAAAAAGCAACTGCCGGCCATATTTCCATATTTTCTGGCAAAACCCAAAAACTCAAGTTTTTCCACCTGACGGTCGCCGGTAACAAAATCCGCACGTCCTTCAACGATTGGAGTTGTTATTAAGGTTATTTCTTTGCCCGTATACTGGTTGTCGGCATCAATATGGCACAATACATCGACTCCGGCATCCAGGCACGTCTGAAGTCCAATTTTATATGCTGCGGCCAGGCCTCGGTTTGGTTTAAGCGAGACTACTTCAGCACCCGCAGAACGGGCTTTTTCTGCCGTAAGATCGGTAGATCCATCGTCTATTACAAAAACCTTAATTTCTGTAAAAGGATGAATATGGCGGGGAATTGAGGCTAAAACTAAGCCAACAGTCGCTTCTTCGTTATGTGCCGGTATGAAAACTCCGAGTTTCATTGTCGCGTTGAAAATGTCTAGTGAGCTCTCTGAAAATCATAATGTAAGCAAAGACATTCTATAGAAAATTGGCTCTGAAGCACAGGAAACAAAAATTGACTACTCTTCAAAGGGCAAATATAATAGTTGCGTAATAAAAGTTACGTAACTTGATACTTTATGGCATTGAAAAATGTAGAACGAGTAACGATTTCTCTCCCAAAGGCTACAATAGTGAAGTTAGAGATGAAAATACCGAAAAATAAAAGGAGTAGCTTCATTGCTGATTTAATAGAAAAGAGGCTACACCAAGAGTTCGAAGAAGCTTTTATAATGGTTGATGGTGAATGGCAGGAGATCTTTGATGTTATTCCGGGTACCAAGTCTGATAGTAACTATTCCATGGAAGATAAATACCAAACCTTAGAGGAAATTCGTGAATTTTGGGAGGACTTTAGAAAAAAATACAAACCAAAAACAGATAAATCTTCCCTGGAACTTATTCGGGAGGATCGTGCATCTCATTAAAATTCTATGAAAAGTTATGAGTAATACGTATGTCTTAGACAATTCAGTTTGCATCAAAAGTATAGCTGATGAGGAGGGATCAAAAACCGTTGAAGAAATTATGTACTTAAAAAATAGTTATAAAATCTCATTGCTAATGCCGGAGCTTTTTAGTTACGAATTTTGCTCTACAGTAAGCAGGAAATTGAATCCAGTGGCAGCGCGCATTGCATTGAGGAAAATTATTTCACGCCAGGTAACTCTAGTAAAAATGGAGCCAGAGATAGTGAGAATAGCTACGGATTTAGTCGCAAAATATTCTGGAGTGACTTTTTACGATGCCGCCTATCATGCGGTAGCTAAATATCATCATATTTTACTCATTACTGCCGACAAAAAATACTATGATAAAGTGAAGCAAGAAGGAAATATCGCCATGCTTGATAAAGTTAAGGTCAGATTGGATTAAGTTTAAAAAAAGAGCGTTTTATGCAAGAATACAAAGCATGAAACAAAACAAACTATTTATTGGTTTGCTGCTGGTATTCTTTCTGAAACAGCTTTTTTGGCTGGCAATTATTCCGCCAACGCAAGCTCCTGATGAATACGCCCATTTGAGCTATGTTGAGTCCTGGTATTACGAGGGACGACTACCCAAACTGGGGGAAACGCTTATTACTAAGCGAATTGAGGAGGCAAGTCAAAGCACATCTGCCGGGGCAGACTCAATTTTCAATAAAAATACACAAAGTCAACTAGTCACTAGCGGTTTGGCTAATGCCCAAAAGCTTGAATATCAACCTGGTGGTCAGTTGAATTGGATAGCTCAACACCCACCTGTTTACTACAGCCTGCTCAAGATTTTCTATCCATTGGTTGCTGAAATGGATGTAAATATCGGCATTTTTTGGCTTAGAATAAGCTCTGTTGTCCTAGGTCTGTTAACGATTATATTCACATATCTCATTGTAGAAATAATCAGTAAAAAGAAAAATAATTCTCAAATAGAAGAGAATTATTTACCATTACTAGTAGCCGGTTTTCTAGCTTTCTTACCGGATTTTTCATTTATTTCAGCAGTTCTGAATAACGATAATCTGGTTTTATGTTTAAGCTCAGGACTTATCTACATGGTTACTGAATTGGCTACTTCGTTTAAAGGCAAAAGCGATCGTAAGTTATATATAAATGGCAGTTTGATAGCGGCGCTTATTGGCTTATTGCTAATAACAAAAGCGACATCTTTGCCGGTAGTAGCGGCTACAGTTTTATTTGAAATTTATTTCTTGGTAATAAAAAAACGCCTCCATTGGCTTGATCTGGTGAAGTTTTTCTTCATGCAGTTTGCCATAATAATGCCTATGTCATCCTGGTGGTATATCCACAACTATTATGAATTTCATGTATTCCTTCCGGATATCGCAACAGTAATCCAAATACATCCAGAAATACTCACGAAACACGCATATTTCGCAACGCTGTTCCCTGAAGTCACAGGTGCGAAGAACCTTATTTCTCCATACGAGTTCTTTATTACCAAGAATTTTTTCTGGAACTATTTTATAAACATTTGGGGCGTATTTGGGGCAGGTTTTATTACTTTGGGAGCATGGCAAATAGGTGCTTACATAATGTTAATAATGGCAGCCACAGTGGGTTATATTAGTCAAAAATTGAAAAGAAGACTATCACCAGAAAAACTAAAATCTATAAAGTCGCTAACTAAATTAGTGCCATCTAGCAGATCCAATCAAGGACCCCTGAATTTTTATTTTATACTCATCACAGTGATTCTTTTTGGAGCCATTACCTATAAACTTTTTCAGATTGCACAGAGTCGTGGTTTTTTGGGTGCAATGCACGGAAGATACTTTTTGCCGGCAATGATTCCTATCGGTTATTGGATATTTTCGGGTATTCAGCGCCTATTCAAAAATAGACAAAACAGCTGGGTAGTGGCCTCATTCTTTTTGTTCTTCATTGTAAATGAAATAGTTACAATGGTTACTGTAATAATTCCATTATTTTATTGATCAAATAAAAGGAAAATAGAGATATGAAAAAAAATCTGAAGTTTAAAATATGGCAAGAAAAAACAGGGGTTATTACCGTAATAACTCTCTTCTTGTGTGGTCTGTCAATCTATGCGGTTCTGCAAATTCCTGTTGCGGTAAATCTTTTGGAGTTACCACAAAGTTCTGAGATGAAACCGTTCGGACCCATAACCGTTGGTAGACCGTATAAGCAGTGTTTGCCTTCAGACCTGACCGACAGCAGGGTCTTCAGAAATAATATCTCAGGAGCAAGGCTGGAGCTTTATATGGCAACCTACCACCAGCAAATCGATGCAGATTACTCGGTAATCCTGGATAATCAACTTTTGCCCGATGATCTGATCGATGAGCCAATGCGGGACAAAGTCGCTTGCGGTGAGAAGTGCACAAGAAATTACCTTGATTTAGGTGTCCTAAAGGGAAGTTCGGTGCAGGATAATAGTTACTCAGATGCGGTGGTGTTAGATGGGGATTTGTCCGGTGAAGAAAAGATCTGTCTGCATATCCGTCCTCTGTATAAAGATTCGACCTATCCATTGACTATCTGGCTGGATAGTCAGAGCCGCCCGGTGCTCAGAGTGAAAAAGCAAATACCGCTTTATCAGGCGGCGGATTACCTTTCGCTCAGGAGTCCGTTTCATCTTGGAAAAGAGCTGATGTTTGGGTTATGCTTGGCCTACCTTTTGGGGCTCATGGGGTTTGTAGCAATTATTTGCCGCTCGGTGTATGAACAAGGCCGTCAAAAACAAGAATCTCAGGCAAAGTCTGAACATCATAAGAGAGCTGGTCATAAGTGAGTTTAAACTTCGTTACCAGAACTCATGGCTTGGCTATTTTTGGACCCTTATAAAGCCGTTATTGCTATTCGGGGTAATCTACCTGGTCTTTTCTGTGTTCATGCCCTCTCCGGTGGAAAATTATCCGGTGTATTTGATGCTGGGTATCATGATCTGGAATTTCTTTTCTGAAAGCACCCTGATGGGCATGTCCACCTTTGCCAGCAAGCGTGAAATGGTAACAAAAATATCGTTTCCAAGGTCAACTTTGGTTATAGCTTCAACAATTTCAAGCACCATAACTTTTTTGTTAAACCTGATTATATTTTTCGTTTTCCTTTTGGTGAGCGGCGTAAAGCCCGGCCCCGAAGCGTTATTCTTTCTGTTATACCTTTTGGAGGTTTATATGATTGCAACTGGAGTAACATTTATTCTTGCCACAATGCATACATTTTTTAGGGATATTCAGCATATTTGGGAAATATTGTTGCAGATAGGATTTTGGCTTACACCAATAATTTATCCAATCACGGTAGTGCCGGCTGAATACCATCGCTATATATTTCTCAACCCGCTGGCCCGAATAATCGAGTATTCACGCGATATTTTTATTCGTCACAATATTCCAGCCTGGAATTTGAACCTTGTTCTGTTGGTGATGAGTATAGTGATTTTTTATGCGGGATATGCTATTTTCAGAACCCAATCCCACAAGATCGCCGAAAAACTTTAATATATGGAGCCAATTGTTAGCGTAGAAAATGTCAGTAAACAGTTTCGTATTCCGCATGAAAAACGGGATACGCTAAAGGAGAACGTACTGAACTTTTTTCATAAGATGGAGTATGAAGAGTATCAGGCACTGAATGATATAAACTTTCACTTAAGTCCTGGTGAATTTTTTGGTGTGGTGGGAAGAAATGGCAGTGGCAAGAGTACTTTGCTGAAATTAATTGCAGGTATATACCAGCCTTCATCCGGTACAATTAAGGCAAACGGCAGCATGGCACCATTTCTGGAGCTGGGTGTCGGTTTTCAGCCTGAGCTGACAGCAAGGGAGAATATTCACATGAATGCGACGCTGCTTGGACTTGATCGCAAAGCAATAGAGCGGAAGTTTGATCAGATCATAGCGTTCGCCGAGATAGAGAATTTTGTTGATTTAAAGCTTAAAAACTTTTCATCGGGAATGCGATCAAGGTTGGCCTTCGCTATAGCCAAGGAAGCGGATGCTGACCTGTATCTTGTGGATGAGGTGCTGGCTGTTGGCGACGAGCAGTTTCAGAAAAAATGTTTGGATGTCTTTAGACAGTGGAAGAGTCAGGGCAAAAGTTTGCTTTTTGTAAGCCATAACCCGGGGTTGGTGACTGAGCTGTGTGAACGTGCGGTACTGCTGGAAAAGGGTCGGCAGATAGCAATAGGGCCGGCAGATAAAGTCATGGATAAATACCACCAGCTCATCAATATTGGAGAAAATTCAAACCAGGAAAATAATTTTTTGGAATCACCAATAACTATTACCGACGTGATATTTACAGATGAGTCAGGGAAAAGTAGAAGAAATTTCAAAACAGGTGAAACAATTGTTGCTCGAGTTTCGTTTGATGCAAAGGAGAAAGTGCTCAACCCGGTATTCGGTTTGGCCATACACCGCAGTGATGGAGTTCACGTCTCCGGTCCCAATACCAAAACATCCTCTTTTACAATAAATGAAGTAAAAGGCAAAGGAACCGTTGAATGTGTATTCCACAATAATTCATTATTGGGCGGAACGTATCAATTATCTGCTTCAATATTTGATTACCCATGTGTCTACCCATATGACTATAAGGAACGTAAATTTATGTTTACTATTGAGAAAAATCGTGATAATCAATATGGCCTAGTAGAAGTACCCGTGTCCTGGCGAATTTCCATTTGAAAAGATGACTGAACCAAACCAAAAACTGACCCTTCCGCCCGACCTCTACTCCCGGAATACGGTCATAGCTCAAATCGCATTTAAGCTGTACGGTAAGGAGAATATCTCCGTGCTCGACGTCGGTGGTTATAATGGAAAACTTAAGCTGTTTTTCCCTGACTCTCCAAAATTCATTGTTTTGGATAGAAAACCAAAGCCAACGGATGAAATCGCCGAGTACCGCCAGTCAGATGCCAAGCGCATACCATTCTCTGACAGGAATTTCGATGTTGTTGTGGCGTCAGACCTTTTTGAGCATGTTCCAGAGCACGATCACCGTCGGGTATTCGACGAGATGTCCCGGGTATCCAAAAATTTCCTCATTGTAGGCGCGCCATTCAGGGCCAATCTCACATTGAAAGCGGAGGAACAAATCAGAAGTCAGTTTTTTGCCAATGCTGGATTTGAGCATCCGTTCTTAACTGAACACGACACGAATGGTTTACCGACAGAGGAATCTTTTGAAAAAATAGTCACAGAAAAGGGATACAGTTTCATTAAAATCCAGGAAGGCAACTTGATGAACTGGTATTTACAGCAGCTCTACACTGGAGCTCAAACGGGTGAAGCCGAAAGTTTCCAGAAATTTGGTTTTTACAGCTTCTTCAATGAGCATCTCTTTGAGCTTGGAAATTTACGTACGCCGACATATCGAACCATCTATGTGATTGCCAAGGATGGGAATGTTCCCGGAAATGAAATTAAAAACGAACTCCAAACGACCCACTCATGGCAGACGGAAACATTTTTGCAACTCATGCGCATAGCTTTCGATGATTTACGTTTCTTGCTGAATCAGAAAAAGGCATGGTTGGAAAAAGAGATCGAAGACACAAGAACAAAGGCGAAAAAGAGTTTGGATATTCACAGAGATGCGCTGGAAGAGGTGAGGAACTATCTGCACGAAAAAGAGCAGGCGCTAAATTTTATGAAATCAATTATTACGCAAAAAGATAAAGAGTTGGGCGACCTTTCTCAAATCAGGACGGCAATGGAGAAAGAGATTAATGATCAAAAATCTTTCATCAAAAAATTGAACGATGATGTAAATAATAAAAATGAAGAAATAGATAATCTGAAAAATCAGGTTCTTGTAAGTGAAGCAAAAATTCAGGATAAAGATCAAGTCATTGCCGCGAAAAACGCTGAACTGGAAGAGGTAAAGCGTGAATTGAATAATCACAGTGAAGAGCTGAAGAAAATTGTTAATTCAAGAGCCTGGAAAGCGATTCTGAAGTACGGAAGAATTAAAGCGGCAATAATTACAAATCCTTTGGAGCTGGTAAAAAAAGCGTGGAATATTTACCGAAAATTGGGATTCAAAGTCCTGTGTCACAGAATAGTGCGAAAGTTAAAAAAACAGGGAACATCACACTATGAAAAATATATAGAAGAAACAACACTGGGGTCGAACGATATCAAGCGTATCAAGCAGGAACAGGCAGATTTTGAGTACCGCCCGATCATTAGTATCGTAATGCCGGTATACAATATTGAAGAAAAATATCTGGTAAAAGCAATTGAATCGGTAAGGTCACAAACCTATGAGCGTTGGGAGCTGTGTATTTGCGATGATGCATCGACGGCAGAACACATAAAACCTCTGTTGCAAAAATATGCCGCAAAAGATAAGCGCATTAAAGTAACGTATCGTGAGAAAAATGGGGGAATAGTAAAAGCCTCAAATGAAGCTTTATCTATGGCTCAGGGGGCATATGTGGGGCTGCTTGATAATGATGATGAACTGGCGATTAACGCGTTTTATGAAGTTATAAAAGTTCTTCAGCAAAAGAAGTACGACCTCATTTATTCCGACGAAGATAAAATGGAACTGGACGGCACAAGAAATGAGCCGGCATTCAAACCGGACTGGTCACCGGATTTATTATTATCTTGCAATTACATTTCCCATTTTGGGGTATATCGAAGAAAAATTCTTCAGGATATAGGTGGATTCCGTGAAGGTTTTGATGGAAGTCAGGACTATGATCTCGTACTGCGGTTTACCGAAAAATCCCAGGAGATTAAGCATATACCAAAAATACTTTATCACTGGAGAAAAATTCCGGGCTCAACTGCGGTTGATACCAAAGCCAAACCATACGCTTATGAAGCGGCAAAACACGCCATTTCCGATGCTTTAAAAAGAAGGAAAGTTGATGCCAAGGTGACAGAAGGTTTATGGAAAGGTTCGTATCATGTTCAACGTCAGATTAAAGAACTTCCGCTCGTATCAATCATCATCCCTTTCAAAGACAAAAAAGATATTTTGAAAGTGTGTCTGGATAGTATCTTTGAAAAAACATCATACAAAAACTACGAAATTTTATTGGTCGATAATCAAAGTTCATTACTGGAAACAGAAGAGTATCTCAGAACTTTGGCATCCGAACCAAGAGTAAAAATTTTGAAATACTCTAAACCTTTTAATTATTCCGCGATCAATAATTTTGCCGTAAAGCAGGCATTGGGCGAGTACCTATTACTGTTGAACAATGACACCGAAGTTATCGCCCATAACTGGATTCAGGCATTGCTGGAGCACGCACAGCGTCCCGAGGTGGGTGCGGTGGGCGCAAAATTACTTTATCCAAACAACACAATTCAACATGCTGGTGTTTTAATCGGGCTCAATGGATTGGCCGGCCATGCCTTCAGCAGATTGGATTCCGAAGACAACGGCTACGTGGGTTTAGTGAATGTCATTCGCAATTACAGTGCGGTAACAGCGGCATGCGTGATGGTTAGAAAGTCTGTGTATCTGGAAGTTGGCGGACTCAATGAAAAAGATCTCGCCGTCGCTTTTAATGATGTGGATTTTTGTCTTCGATTAAGAGAAAAAAACTATCTGATTGTTTACACGCCATACGCAATTTTGTACCACCATGAATCTTTATCTCGCGGATTTGATGTAAATCTCAACGAAATACAGTACATGCAAAAACGCTATACAGCTTTACTGAAGAGTGGAGATCCATACTACAATCCAAACCTTACTCACGAACGGCCGGATTTTTCTTTACGATTAAATGATACCGTCCGGACACATTCCTTTTAGTCGGATGATTTTTTGTAGGAGCCACATTATCCGATAATAAAATTCTGCCGAAAGATTCATAACGAAAACCTTTTTCCCGAGCCTCTTTAGGCGCAAGAAGATTTCTTCCGTCAATGAGAATATCACCGCTCATTAAAGATTTCATTTTGGCATAATCCGGATTTCTAAACTCATCCCATTCAGTAACAATGAGTAGTGCCTCTGCACCTTTTAGCGCATCATAAGGATTCGTTGAGAACGATAAACTCTTCAGTACAGTCGGATTTTTTACGAAGAGATTTTTCATATTCATCATGCTTACCGGATCAAACACCTTGAGCTTGCATTTGGCTTTAACAAGGCTAGTAATAAGCTCCAAAGATGGTGCCTCCCGCAAGTCATCAGTTTTTGGTTTGAAAGAAAGACCCCAAATTGCGACGGTTTTTCCACGTAATTGAGTCAAGTGTTTTTTGAGTTTTTGAATCATTCTTCCAGGTTGTCGTTTGTTAATTTTTTGCACTTCCTTCAAGAGTTTAAAATCAAAACCAAGCGCTCCGCCTTTTTCTATAAGCGCTCCAAGATCTTTTGGTAAACAAGAACCACCAAAACCAAGGCCTGCCTCTAAAAAGGTATTTCCTATGCGTTTATCAAGCCCCATACCTTTAGCAACGGTCTTAATGTCTGCACCGGAAAGTTCACAAAACTCCGCCAGCTCATTTATAAAAGAAATACGCGTGGCTAAAAACGCATTCGAAGCATACTTAATCACTTCTGCACTGCGCACATCAGTGTATTGAATCGGCACTCCGCTATCGATCATTGGCCGGTAAAGCTTATCCATACTTTTTTTGACACCAAGATCATCCGGTTCGATTCCGATAACTATCCTGTCCGGGTGAAAAAAGTCTTGCAGAGCGGTGCCTTCCCGTAAAAATTCAGGATTTGAAACAACTGAATAATCAAACGAGCTCATCGCGTTACGCTCAATGGTTTCACGAATCTTTTCACTTGTCCCGACTGGAACCGTGGATTTATTAACGAATATTTTCCCCTGACTTCCGAAACGTCCAAAAGATTCCGCTACGCTTAAAACAGCGGTCAGGTCAGCCTCATGATTTTTTTTTGGGGGTGTCCCCACAGCGCTAAATACCAGTTGGCCAAAATGGATAGCCGAGGGGGTATCCAACGTGAATGAGAGCCTTCCCTCAGACAAATTTCGCTTCATCATCTCTTCCATCCCTGGTTCAAAAAAAGGAGCTTTACCGGCTAAAAGCATTTCAATCCTTGTCGGATTGATGTCAACACCCAAAACTTCATTACCCATTTCCGCCAGTCCAACGGCGGTCGTGAGGCCAACATATCCACAGCCGAATACTGCAATTTTCATGAGTTCAATAAAGTGAAATAAGGCTGAGACCGATACAGAACTAAGTTCCTTCTTGCCAGCCGGCCAGATACTTTTTTTGACGTGCAGTCAGTGTATCAATCTTCACATGGAGCGCCTGAAGTTGCAAACGGGAGATCTGATCATCAATCTCCGGGGGAAGCTGATAAACTTTAGGCTCCAGTTTTTGTTTATTTTTGAGAATGTAATCAACAGCAAGAGCCTGGCCGCAAAACGACATCGACATGACTTCACTTGGATGTCCCTCGGCTGCAGCTAAATTCACCAGTCTGCCTTCACCGGCCACATATACATACTTATTACCGTTTCCCTTAATGCGATATTCGTCCAAAAAGGGTCTGATACGGGTAATTCTGCTACTCATGGCCTTAAGACCCTTCATATCTATTTCAATGTCAAAATGGCCAGAATTTACAATCATGGCACCTGACTTCATCTTCCGAATGTGAGTTGGAGTTATGATGTCACAATTGCCGGTAACCGTAACAAAAATATCACCCAGTGCGGCAGCTTGATTCATTGGCATAACGCGAAAGCCGTCCATCACGGCCTGTAGTGAGCAGAATGGATCTATTTCGGTAACTATAACATTTCCACCCAATCCCTTTGCCCTCAGGGCAACACCTTTCCCGCAACTCCCATAGCCGGCTACCACAACAGTTTTACCGGAAAAAAGTATATTGGAAGCCCTCAAAATTCCATCGATGGTAGACTGTCCGGTTCCGTAATAATTATCCATTAAATGTTTGGTTTTATTATCGTTTACCGCAATGATCGGATACTTTAAAGCGTGTGCTTTTTGCATTGCCTTAAGACGTAAAACGCCAGTTGTGGTTTCTTCACAACCGCCGACAATATTTTCAATATATTCTGGATAACGGGTGTGGAGCTCATTCACAAGATCACAACCGTCATCAACGGTAATATGTGGTTTCGAAAGAACCACTTTACGTAAAAAATGGTAATAATCTTTCGTAGATTCGCCTTTAAAACCATAAAGCTCCATCCCTTCACTTGAAAGGGCTGCAACAACATCATCCTGAGTTGAAAGTGGATTACACGAAGTAGCAACAACTTTTGCTCCGCCATCGGTGAGAGTGCGAATCAACACGCCTGTTTCTTTAGTCAGATGAAGCGCCATACCGATGCGAATATTCTTAAAAGGCTGACTTTTCTTAAAACGTGCTCGTAGAGCCATAAGAGCCCCCATATTTTTTTCAGCTAAATCCAGATTATGTTTTCCCTGGCTAATAAGGGCAGCATTTGCAGCGTTTTTTTTCATGATAAATAAAATTTATAAAGCGGATTTAAGGATTTCAGCACGGTCTGTTTTTTCCCAGCCAAAATCCATATCTTCACGGCCAAAATGGCCGTACGCAGCGGTTTTTTGGTATATTGGCCTGCGTAAGTTCAACTGCTCGATAATCGAAAGCGGAGCAAAATCAAAGTGCTCCTTAATAAGTTCGCAAATTTTTTCATCATCAATTTTCCCAGTACCAAAAGTTTCAACATGTATTGAAACCGGCTGAACGACACCGATAGCATAGGCTACCTGGATCTCACACTTATCTGCAAACCCTGCTGCAACAATATTCTTTGCCACATATCGGGCATAATAAGCAGCACTTCGATCAACTTTAGTGGGATCTTTACCGGAAAAACAACCACCTCCGTGATGTCCCATCCCACCGTAAGTATCAACAATAATTTTTCTGCCGGTAACGCCGCAATCGCCTGGAGGGCCGCCAATAATAAAACGTCCGGTCGGATTTATATGGAAGACAGTTTTATCATCAATCAGGTTCCCGCATACCGGGCGAATAATATGTTCAAGAACATCTTTTTCAATCTGTTTCTGGTCAACTTCAGGCCCATGCTGAGTCGAAAGAACAACAGTATCAATACGCTTTGGCTTATTGTTTTCGTACTCTACAGTTACCTGGCTTTTCCCATCGGGGCGAAGATATTTTAACACTCCATCATTGCGAATCTGCGCGAGCCGCTTGGTTAATTTATGAGCCATGATAATCGGCATCGGCATAAGCTCTGCTGTTTCATTTGTCGCGAAGCCAAACATCATTCCCTGATCTCCGGCTCCTCCTGTATCAACACCCTGTGCAATGTCGGGGCTTTGTTCGTCAATTGCGGTAAGTACCGCGCAGGCCTTCGAATCAAAACCAAAAGTCGCATCTTTATACCCAATGTTTTCTATGGTCTTACGGGCAATTTTAGGAATATCCACATAGCAGGTTGTGCTAATTTCACCGGCAACCAAAACAAGACCGGTGGTGACAAGTGTTTCACATGCTACACGGCCACGAGGATCCTGAGCTAAAATCGCGTCAAGAACGCCATCTGAGATCTGGTCGGCAACTTTATCGGGATGCCCCTCCGTAACCGACTCTGAAGTAAAAAGAAAATGTTTCATAGCAAATACATGAGTGCACAGATTCTAGAGCAAAAAGGTTCGTCCGTAAACCAAAAACACTAGGCTGTAAACCACGAAACAGTACGTTTTAAGCCCTCATTAAGGTCTACTTTCGGTGCAAAGCCAAAAGTGGATTGAGCAAGAGTAATATCAGGTTTGCGACGCACTGGGTCATCTTCAGGTAAGTCGTGGTGAACAATCAGGCTTTCAGAAGCCGTAAGTTGAACAATAGATTTTGCCAAATCCAAAATGGAAACTTCATCAGGGTTCCCCAAATTCACAGGTCCGATAAAATCCCGGGAAGTTACGGCAAGTGCCAAAAGACCATCCACCATGTCATCGATATAACAGAAAGAGCGTGTTTGCTTACCATCACCATGCAGCCGTAAAGGTTCCTTCTGCAAAGCACGGTTAATAAATTCAGGTATCACCCGCCCGTCATTTTTACGCATACGTGGACCGTAAGTGTTAAATATTCGCACAATTTTCAGCGGAAACAAAAAATCACGATAATAATTTATGGCTAGACTCTCGGCAAAACGCTTGCCCTCGTTATAACAGCTGCGAAAACCAATCGGATTAACATTACCAAAATAAGACTCCTTTTGTGGGTGCTCCAGCGGGTCACCATAAATCTCGGATGTTGATGCCATCACAAAAATGGCATCCTGTTTTGCCGCTATCTCAAGCATATGTTTGGTTCCAGCCGCATTCACCCATAAGGTTTGTAATGGGATTTCACGGTAATCAACCGGAGAAGCAGGACAGGCTAAATGATAAATGGCGTCGATTTTACCAAAAGCTTCCGTAATATTGGCCGGAAACGGATAACAAATATCATGTTCAACCAGCGTAAACTTCTCATTTTGTTTAATTGAATCAAGGTTTTTCGGCGTACCGGTAAGAAAATTATCAACGCAAAACACTTCATGTCCCTGTGCAAGCAAACGTTCACAAAGATGACTTCCTATAAAACCAGCGCCTCCAGTAACGATTATTTTCATAAAGTGCCAAAAAATCGGTGCAACTATAGCAATCTGGCATTCGATTGCAAAGAAAAATAGGCTATAATCTTGGGGATTTAAAACTTGTTATTCATGGCACAGCCACTCCTTTCCATAGTAATCATCAATTACAACACCAAGCATCTTTTAGACGGATGTATAAAAAGTTTATTAGCTCAAACATACAAATCGCTTGAAATAATTTTTATTGATAATAAATCTGAGGACGGCTCATGTGCTTTTGTTCAGGAAAATTTCAAAGAAGTGATAGCAGTATGTAATACCGATAACATTGGATACGCTCCAGCGGGGAACCAGGGAATTAAACTCGGTAAGGGTGAATACATAATGCTAATGAATCCAGATATTTTGTTTGAACCTGATTACATTGAGAAATGCATAAAGCAAATGGAAAAGGATCAAAAAATAGCTGCAATATGCGGTAAAATTTACAAATATGATTTTCAGAAAAATGAAAAAACCAAGTTCATAGACACAGTTGGTCTTTTTTGTTTCCGCAATCGACGTGTCATAGATGACGGTCAGGGGTTAAAAGATAAAGGACAGTTTGATGAAGAAAAATATGTTTTCGGTATCTCGGGTGCATGCCCGATTTATAGAAAAAAAGCATTGGAAGATGTAAAGATTTTCAATGAATATTTAGACGACGATTTTTTTATGTACAAAGAGGATGTGGATATTTCCTGGAGATTTTTACTCTTTGGTTGGAAAAGCTTTTATCTGCCGACGGCGCACGCCTACCATGGCCGCGGAACAGGCGTATTAAAGCGTTTTACCCATATGGAAGTTGCAAAAAACCGTAGTAAATTAAATGCTTTCCAGAAATCATATTCCTACAAAAATCAGCGTTTAATGCAGGTGAAAAACGAATTGTGGCCGGGCATTTTACAGGATTTTTTCCCAATGTTATGGAAGGAAATTCTTATAACCGGATACATTTTTTTACGCGAACCATACCTGCTGAAGTGGTGGTGGAAAATGATGAAACAAATGCCGCATGCTGTAAAAAAACGAAAGGAAATTATGAAAAGAAAGCGTGTTCAATGGAAAGATATTCACACCTTTGTGAGCGGTAAACAATCACAGTACCTAAAATATGACCTGGAACATCCCGAGCATTGATGACTTAAAAAAACAGTCGTTCGAAGATCTCCTCAATGAGACCTTTATTCAAAATTTGTTTAATAAAAAGAAACAGTATTTTTTCCTGAAGCGAATCATTGATTTTACCGGAGCATTAAGCGCTTTGATAATATTTGCCCCCGTGTTTGTCTTGCTCTACATATCTATTCATATCGATTCATCCGGACCCGCAATTTTTTCACATAAACGAGTTGGGAAAAACGGGAAACTTTTTGTAGTTCATAAATTCAGAACAATGAAAGCTGATGCAAAAGATCAGGAACTTGCTCCGGCCTCACCGAGTGACTCACGCATAACAAAACTGGGTCGTTTTTTAAGAAGAACCAGTTTGGATGAAATGCC
>JADZCU010000033.1 GCA_020851415.1 Candidatus Peregrinibacteria bacterium
GTAGAGGCCGACCTGTCTCACGACGGTCTGAACCCAGCTCGCGTACCGCTTTAATGGGCGAACAGCCCAACCCTTGGGACCTTCTCCAGCCCCAGGATGCGACGAGCCGACATCGAGGTGCCAAACCGCGCCGTCGATATGGACTCTTGGGCGCGATCAGCCTGTTATCCCCAGAGTAGCTTTTATCCGATGAGCGATAATCCTCCCACGTGGGATTATCGGATCACTATCACCTGCTTTCGCATCTGATCGACGTGTCAGTCTCTCAGTTAAGCTCCCTTGTGCGATTACACTATCAATCTGATTTCCATCCAGATCTAGGGAACCATTGCGCGCCTCCGTTACACTTTAGGAGGCAACCGCCCCAGTCAAACTGCCCATCAAGCAATGTCCTCTTATAGGTTTAACTATAAAAGTTAGAGTCAAAATATAACAAGGATGGTATCTCAACGACCGCTCCACCTAAACCGAAATTTAGGCTTCAAAGCGTCCCATCTATCCTGCGCAAGTTATATCTCGAATCAATGCCAGACTACAGTAAAGCTTCATGGGGTCTTATCGCCCTACCATGGTTAATCGGCATTTTTACCGATACTGTAATTTCACCGGGTCTAACGTTGAGACAGTCTTCACACCATTACGCCATTCGTGCGGGTCGGAACTTACCCGACAAGGAATTTCGCTACCTTAGGACCGTTATAGTTACGGCCGCCGTTCACCAGGGCTTAGATTCAAGCCGTGAAGCTCTCCTCTTGACCTTCTGGCACTGGGCAGGCGTCAGCCCCTATACATATCCTTACGGATTTGCAGAGACCTGTGTTTTAGATAAACAGTTGCATGAAGTCTTTTATTGAAACCGAATCATATTAATACAATTCGGTAAGGCTTATCCCGAAGTTACGCCTGTTGAATTGCCGAGTTCCTTAACGTTAGTTATCCCGATCATCTTGGTATACTCTACCTATCCACCAGCGTTGGTTTGCGGTACGTTAACTTACATTTCTCGCAACCGAAGTTTTTCTTGGCACCTGAACTCTCTGGAATCACTCCACCGAAGTGAAGTATTTTGCGTCACAGCTCGCGAACTCTTACGGATTTACCTATAAGAGCATGAGCTAACTGCTTGCACGTGAATTCATTAACACGCCCCAGATATCCTGATGCGTCCCTCCTGTGCTAGCGCCTCCCCAGTTCGATAGTTACCCTCATCATAACCGAAGTCATGAATCAAGCTTCTATCTTACAAAGAGATTTGCTTGGGCGAAATATAAGTTGTACAGGAATATTAACCTGTTGTCCATCAGCTACGCCTTTCGGCCTCACCTTAGGAACGACTAACCCCAAGTCGATTAACGTGGCTTGGGAAACCTTGGATTTTCGATGACCCGATTTTTCATCGAGTTTAAAACGTTACTCATACCATCATTTTCACTTGCTAGCGCTCCACAGTTCCTTTCGGTCCTGCTTCACAGCAGTAGCAACGCTCCTCTACCGCTCACCCATACGAACTCAATACAATATGGACCACAACAAATATAGAAAACTATATTCGTGTGAATATTGTACTAAGTTCGTATGGATAAGCCCGTGTCTTCGGTTAGAACCTTGAGCCCCGTTGAATTTTCGGCGCAGAATCACATAGACCAGTGAGCTGTTACGCTTTCTTTAAAGGATGGCTGCTTCTAAGCCAACCTCCTGGTTGTAAACGTAATTCCACATCCTTTACCACTTAGGTTCTATTGGGGACCTTAGACGGCGGTCTGGGCTGTTCCCCTTACGACTCTGGCACTTAGCTGTCAGAGTCCGACTCCCTTGCAATTCATTGTAGTATTCGAAGTTTATCTAGATTTGGTAGACTTATTTCGTCCCCTAGTCTAAACAGAGCTCTACCCCTACAATTGTACACAAAAGGCTAGTCCAAAAACTATATCGAGGAGAACCAGCTATCACCCGGTTCGATAGAAATTTCATCCCTACTCACAAGTCATCGCCCGATCTTGCAACATCGGTGCGTTCGGACCTCCATCCATCTCTCGATGGACTTCATCCTGCTCATAAGTAGCTCACCGGGTTTCGGGTCTAGTGCACGACACTTATTCGCCCTATTCAGGCTCGCTTTCACTATGGCTCCGGGTTTTACTCCCTTAACCTATGACGCGCCGTACAGCTAACTCGATGGTCCGTTCTCCAATAAGTACGCGGTCACCCTTGCGGGCTCCCACTCATTGTATGCATAGAATTTCAGATTCTATTTCATCCCCCTAGCCGGGGTGCTTTTCACCTTTCCCTCGCGGTACTTGTTCACTATCGGTCACCAAACCTGTTTAGCCTTAGAGAGTGGTCTCCCTGGATTCAAGCCGGATTTCTCGTGTCCGACCCTACTCAGGAAACATTGCAATTCGTAGAACTATTTTCGCCGACGGGACTATTACCCTCTATGGTGGGCCTTTCCAGGCTCCTTTGGCTAATAGAACTAAAAATTGTCAAGACCTACAGTTCTTGAATAATGTTCCTACGACACCTCTGTGCAACGGCTGTAACCTATCACGCTACAGAGGTTTAGGCTGTTCCCGGTTCGCTCGCCACTACTACGGGAATCTCGGTTGATTTCTTCTCCCTGGTTACTGAGATGTTTCACTTCGCCAGGTATCCATCCTTGCGGATTATCCAACATAACTTGGATAGGGTTTCCCCATTCGGAGATCTTCGGGTCAAAGCCTATTTAGCGGCTTACCGAAGCTTATCGCAGCTAATCGCGTCCTTCGTCGGAGTTTGGTGCCAAGGCATCCATTCTATGCACTTGAGTAACTTACTTTAAACTCAATCCTTTAACTGACTATGAGTATTAACTCATGTCATGTCTCATTTGATTGAAATTACAATTTGAAAAAAATTTAATGTCTTAAACTTTACAATTTGAAGGCCAAATTTTCAATGATCAGTACCTTTCAGATTTTCTTAGAATCAAAAAGGGATGTGTTCACACACACCCCTTAACTACCAGCTGAAAAACTATTAGCTAAGGGGTACGTATGCTGCTTTTTGACGCATGTTGAAGAGCAAATTTTCTATCGCTTCAGAATCGAAGCCACTGAATTATAGACACTTGATATTCCAGAGTCAAGAATATTTTTAAGAAAATCTTAAGGAATAATTTAAGTGCCCGAAACGGCGAAGAAACGACCAAAGAAACCCGTTATAAAATCCTGCAAAGTTCCAAAAGCGTACATTAAAGAAAGAATTGAAACCGCCAAACCGATAATAATGAATAAGTTATAAGTCCCCCCCGACCCCAAATATTGTTCCGCAAAAGCAATGTCACCGGTGAACTGTTTCAATTGATAACGATAGATCATAATAACTACACCAAGTGGAATGCCAATCAGGCCAATAAGAATGCGATCCATAAAATCTAATTAATGATTAACAATAGTAGATATATTCCTTATAGTACTTTCCAATACACCTATCAGACATTATAAACAAAAAAACGACCGATTACTAATAACATCTACATTGAAGGAACTTTCACTCTATATACACATACCTTTTTGCAAAACGATCTGCCTGTACTGCAACTTCGTAACCTTCGCTCATAAAAACAAAAAAATCCCGGATTATATAGAAGCACTGAAAACGGAGATCAAAGAAAAATCCAAAAACTACAAAAACAATAAAGTAGTCACAATCTACTTTGGAGGTGGAACACCAAGTCAGCTGCCGGCTGAAAATATTGAACAGATCCTCGCCACTATAAAAGACACCTTCCAAATCGCTCCCAAGATCGAGATCAATATAGAGTGTAATCCAGAAAGCATAGATATTCAAAAACTCCAGCATTACAAATCAATGGGAATCAACAGAATCTCTTTGGGTATCCAAAGCTTCAATAAAAAAACACTGTTGCGAATTGCACGACCGCACGATCACCTTACTATATATAAAACACTCGAATCTCTTCAAAAAGCCGGTATCGAAAATTTCGGCACAGATTTTATCATGGGACTCCCCTACCAGACTTTTGCATCTTTCAAGGCAGAGATAGAGACAGTCTTATCCTACAACCCCCCACATATTTCAGCGTACTTCCTTTCTTACGACACAAAAAAAATCGGTCTCTTTATAAAAGACTGTCCCCAGGAAGAAGAACAAATTCAAATGTATGAGTGGCTAGTAAAAAGATTACGCAAAGCAGGGCTAAAACATTATGAAGTTTCCAACTACGCCAAACCCGGATTTGAATGCCTGCACAATTTAAGATATTGGCAGCAAAAAGAGTATGTTGGATTTGGAATAGGCGCACATTCCTATGTAGACAAAACCGTATGGGAAAACACCGCAGACTTTGAAGCTTACATTCAAAATCCCCTCCTTGATCCTCAATCGCTCAAAATAGATCAGGACTTAGATCGATCAGAGTTTATATTACTCAGCCTGCGCACAGCCAAGGGAATAAACAAAAAAGATTATGAAAGCAAATACCAAAACCTCTCAAAACTTTTAACAAAAGCTGAAACATACATCCAGTCCAAACATTTGGTACAGACTAAAGCAAACCTTCAACCCACAGACAAAGGATTCCTCATCATAGATCGAATCACCAAAGATCTCATATAATCCTTATCGCTACGAAAAAATCCATCCGCCTATCCACTTTCTAAAACTTAGGATAAAAACGGTTCGGAGTCTTCTTTTTATAAGCATCGTAATCACCTATGATTATGTGCTTTGTATAAGCCTCCTCTTTTGAGGCATACCAAGTCCTTGTCAAAAGGTTAAATACCAAAGGAAGAAGAAGAACAAGCTGTCCCGTATAAAATACAGCTCCCAAAACCATCAATACAAAAGCTGCGTAAATAGGATGTCGAAGATACTTATAGATGCCGGTCGTTTTCAAATGAAACTTTTTCCCTTTCAACAAAGGATAAAACATACGAACCAGTCTCCCAATATTCATTTCTGAAACTTTCACAATAATTATCGCCAAGAACCACAAAAAAAGTCCCGCTATTTGAACCCAGGACGGAAATGGATAGAACCAAAGAATCCAAAACTTTTGAGTAAAATAAAACAAAGCCGGAAAAGCAGTAAACAAGATCACGGCTACAACATAAAAAAGCGCGATGTGTTTTTTAAAAAAGCCGGTAAAAGTCCACAACAAAAAAAACAATATCGGTATAGCAAAACACGCCAATGAAGTATAAAGAATAATATAAAAAACAATTGTCGTGATAAGCTCTCCGTTCATAATGATGTTGGTTTTAAATTGATTGAATTGTGCAAATACAAACTAAAGCTACAATAACATATTTTATCGATTTGTGATAAAATTAGTTATATGTACAGAAAGATAATAATTTTCATCGTATTCGTATTGGTGGGCTTCGCCATGATCGCCGGCATGTTGCACCTGTTTATTTTTCTGCAGGAGCAAATCGGTAACGGAGAAGTAACTCTTATAAAGAGTATAAAAGAAAACCTCTGGCCGATAACTTATGCGGTATGGATATTCTTGGCACTGGGACTCCTGGTAGCACTTCCAGCTATGATGAAGGACGGATTCTTTGGGGGTGAACCTGCAACGGTAAGTACAGTATCCAATAACAAAATTGAACGTATGCCAGCACAAGCTCTTCCACCCCTGGAACACCAAATAAAATCATCGGCACTTATTATCCTGGCAAGAACTCAAGCAAACCAGGATCGAGTCTGGTACTACATTATCGATATCCTCAAATCAGGATCTTCACCAAATCAGATATCAAAGGATAGCGTAGTGAATATAAACACAAAGATGTGGGAACTTCTAGGTTACAAACCAATAGCTGGCCAGGAGGTTGTCTTTTTCTTTACGGAAGATGGGCTTATCAATCTATCCCCTCTAGAAACCCTGACTGTTCAAGACGGGAAAATAATATACGGCAAAGATGACCCCACCACCAAACAGGAACTTACAATTGAGGAGCTACAAAAAAAAGTCTTATTATAAAGACTTCATTCAGAAACTTTTCATGGTGGGCGGGGGAAGACTCGAACTTCCGACCTCGTCATTATCAGTGACGCGCTCTAACCAACTGAGCTACACGCCCGTGTATACGATTAGCGACAATTTGGCTATGTGTGTCCAAAAGATTCAAATTATAGTTATTGCTAGGAGGCAAAAAAATCTCGACCGACCCGTACCGAAGTACGGCGAGAGAGAGATTTTTGCAGCCGACAACGCAAGAACTATGATTTCAATCTTTTGGTGGAGCATAAGAGACTCGAACTCTTGACCTCCTCGGTGCAAACGAGGCGCTCTACCAGCTGAGCTAATGCCCCACGTACTCCACCAAAGAACGCGGATATTATAAAGAACTCCATTTTATTTGCAAATGAATTTCAACGAATAAAAATAAGATTCAATCAACAGTAGTTGACAAAAATATAACGTAACAATTTATACACAAATAATTTTCCAAACGCACTATTTACATGAAAACAAAAAAAGGGGCTCCTTGCGGAGTCCCCTTTTAGAAATGCCTAAGTTAGAATTAGCCATTGTTGCGTTTTGCATCGAAGCAAGCGCGGCAAAGTACAGGACGGTCGTTACGAGGAACGAATGGTACCTCTGTTTCTGCACCACATTCAGCACAAGTTACCTTAGTGAATGTCTTGCGGTGAGCGTCTTTTTTCTGTTTGCGGCAGTTTGGGCAGCGCTTTGGTTCAGCGAAGCCTTTATCAGCAAAAAACTGTTGTTCTTCAGCTGAGAATTCAAACTGATTACCACAATCAGCGCAAGTAAGTGTCTTTGGTTCCATATTGAGAAAGATTTTAATTATAGGGGTTGACCCGACTTACATATATGAACCCCGTTTAACCTTTCTCGACCATGAAAGTGATCGCGTACGTTCCTGTGTAAGTTGAGTTTTCGAGTGTATTACCACCCAAAATGTAATAGAGAAAACTATGCCAATGTTCTTGTATTTTACCGAAGTAAAATCTCGCCTAGGATCTATCACCGAAGTGACGATCCATCATCTCCTAGAAAGGAGGTGATCCATCCGCAGGTTCTCCTGCGGATACCTTGTTACGACTTAGTCCCAATCAGTGGTTTTGCCTTAGGCCCCCGCTTAATTAGCTAAGGGAACTTTGGGCACCCCCACCTTTCATGACTTGACGGGCGGTGAGTACAAGACCCGGGAACATATTCAACGCGCCATGGCTGATACGCGTTTACTAGCGATTCCAACTTCATGAGGGCGAGTTGCAGCCCTCAATCCGAACTTGGGCAAGCTTTAGGGATTTGCTCCAGATTACTCTTTCGCTGCCCACTGTACTTGCCATTGTAGCACCTGTGTCGCCCACGGTATAAGGGCCATGCTGATTTGACGTCATCCATACCTTCCTCCGACTTAGAGCCGGCAGTCTCCTAAGAAAAATGCAACTTAGGACATGGGTTGCGCTCGTTTACGGACTTAACCGAACACCTCAAGGCACGAGCTGACGACAACCATGCAGCACCTGTCATCGGGTTCCTTACGGCACATTCACCTTTCGGCAAACTTCCCGAGATGTCAAACCGTGGTAAGGTTCCTCGCTTACTATCGAATTAAACCAGATGCTCCACCGCTTGTGCGGGTCCCCGTCTATTCCTTTGAGTTTTAACCTTGCGGCCGTACTACCCAGGCGGATCACTTAATGCGTTAGCGTCGGCGCTGAAGGGGTCGAGACCCCCAACACCTAGTGATCATCGTTTAGGGCGTGGACTACCGGGGTATCTAATCCCGTTTGCTCCCCACGCTTTCGTTCTTGAGCGTCAGAACAAGTCCAGCAAGCTGCCTTCGCTTTTGGTATTCCTCTGCATATCTACGGATATTACCCCTACATGCAGAATTCTACTTGCCTCTACTTGTCTCTAGTTTGCCAGTTTTGAACACCAGTCCAGGGTTGGGCCCTGGGCTTTAACATCCAACTTAACAAACCGCCTACGAACTCTTTACGCCCAATAATTCCGGATAACGCTTGCAACCTACGTCTTACCGCGGCTGCTGGCACGTAGTTAGCCGTTGCTTATTCTTGAGGTACCTTCAGAATTATTCCCTCAAAAAAGGAGTTTACGACGAAAACGCCTTCATCCTCCACGCGGTGTTGCTCCGTCAGGCTTTCGCCCATTGCGGAAGATTCCTTACTGCTGCCTCCCGTAGGAGTATGGACCGTGTCTCAGTTCCATTGTGGCTGATCATCCTCTCAGACCAGCTACCCGTCATCGTCTTGGTAGGCCGTTACCCCACCAACTAACTGATAGGCCGCAGGACCCTCCTTAAGCGCATTGCTGCTTTACCCGTAAGGGACTATTCGGTATTAGACCCTATTTCTAAGGCTTATCCCCAACTTAAGGGCAGGTATCCAACGTGTTACTCACCCGTCCGCCGCTCCCTGGACCTTATCTCCAATTTCTTGGAAACAAAGTCCAGGGCGCTCGACTTGCATGTATTAGGCACACCGCCAGCGTTAATCCTGAGCTAGGATCAAACTCTTCAGATAAACTCATTCTAAAACTAGAATGAGCAACAATCGAAGAGTCGATTGTGTGAATTTATTGTATTATTTTATAGACCGCTTCTAAAAACTTTTTAGAAATCGGGGCATAGTTTCTCTATTACATCCTGGATGTTAAAGATCAATCGAAAGCCTAATGAGGTCAATTTTCTCCCTCAGAAAGCAGAGCAATTTTAGAGACACGCCCCCCCAAAGTCAAGACTTATTTTACAAATTCTTCAAAGTGACAATCATTCGATTTGTAAGGCATCTTTGAAGTACTATGTACAAGTCATTTTACAAAATTAATATGAAAAAAATTCTATTTCTGGTTCTTCCCCCGATACTATTACTTATAGGATTGAGTATTTATTTCGGACAATACTTTTCTGGAATAAAACCAATACTTGAAAACCCACCATATGACATAGCTTCAGTTCTGGAAACTCAGCAATCCCAGGAGAGTCCACTTCCAAATCCGGAGAATCAATATCCAGAGACCCCGGTAAACAACACCAACTTCCCGCTTGCTCTGCCCAAAGGTTTTGCACTGAGTATATTCGCCAAGGATCTTGGTACGCCACGGGTGCTGACAACCGACCCCAACGGCAATCTGGTAACCAGCCTTATCAAAGAAGGAAAAGTAGTTGCCCTGCCGGACATAAATGCAGACGGGAAGGCGGACTCTACAAAAGTGATACTGGATAAACTTCACCAGCCACACGGTTTGGCATTCGATTGTGAAGCAGATTTCTGCACACTTTTTGTGGCTGAAACCGAAAAAATTTCCGCCTATACCTATAATAAGGAAAAAATGACGGCTGAAAATCCCAAAAAACTTTTCGACCTTCCCAATAACGGAGGGCACTATTCAAGAACACTTCTCATCATACAGATGGGAGATCAAAAAAAACTACTCACTTCGGTGGGATCTTCTTGCAATGTTTGTTACGAAGCCGACGAACGCCGCGCCAAAGTACTCATTTCCAACCTGGATGGAACCGATCTCAAAGATTACAGTAGTGGATTACGAAATGCAGTATTCATGAAAACACATCCGGTTACCGGGGAAACCTGGGTAACGGAAATGGGGCGGGATCTTTTGGGTGACAACATTCCACCTGAAGAAATAAACATTCTCAAAAAAGGCGCAAACTATGGTTGGCCAATTTGCTACGACGATAAAATCCATGACAGCAATTTTGATAAAAACCAGTACATACGTAATCCCTGTGAAGACACAATTGTGCCACATATAAAGATGCAAGCGCACTCAGCACCTCTTGGATTGGCATTTGTACCTGAAGAAGGTTGGCCCGAGGAGTACCGTAATGACCTATTGGTAGCTTTTCACGGATCATGGAATCGGAAAGAACCCACCGGATATAAAATCGTCCGATACAATCTAACTCCCGAAGGGGAAGTCCAAGGTGAACCGGAAGATTTTATTAGCGGCTGGCTCACTAAAGAAAATCAAGCCAGTGGCCGCCCGGTAGATATTTTAATATTCCCAGGAGGCACCGCCTACATAAGTGACGACAAAGCAGGCGTAATCTACAAACTCAGCCTGATGAGCCCTGCCATGTAATATTAAGAGCCGAAATAAACCTCCTGCAGACGTTTGTCTTTTTGCACATCTTCCGGTTTTCCCTCAAGGTATTTTTGACCTTCAACAAAAACAATTACTCGATCTACTAAATCAAAGAGGAATTTCATGTCGTGCTCAACAATCATAATGCTGCGATTTCCTTCCTTGGCCAGTTTAGTAATAGTTTCAGCGAGTATTTTTCGCATTGCCGGAGAAACACCGGCGGTCGGTTCATCGATCAACATTAAATCGCCGCCGCTTAATTTAAGTCGGGCCAGTTCCAACAAACGCAGTTGTCCTCCTGAAAGCACACCTGCCAAAGAATGTTTGTGTGCGTGAAGACCAACCTCATGTAAAGCTTCATCCACCATCTTGTCTGCGATCGATCTGTGTTTGGCTGAAAACTTCCACCACCAAGCATAATTGTGAGCATGCTCAACCGCAATAATTAAGTTTTCTTCTAAAGTCATTTCTCTAAAAACTCCAGCAGACTGAAAGCTTCTGCCAATACCTGCACGCGCTCTTTTAAAGGCAGGCCACTTGGTGACATCGTCATCATTATAAAGAATGGAGCCGGCATTCACCGGGACAAAACCCGAAATTGCATTTAAAAAAGTGGTTTTGCCACATCCGTTCGGTCCGATTATTCCAACCATTTCACCCTTTTGAATGTTCAAAGAAACGTCATGCAAAATGACCGATTTTCCGAATTTCACAAAAAGATTTTCAACAGTAAGCATATTAAATAGTGCGACGTGAAGGGATGAAATGTTTGTGGAGTTGATGAATAAGAAGAATCAAAAAGAGTGCATATAAGAGATCTCTTATGTAACCCATTAATGAGCTTGGGAACTGAAAGAAGCGCAAAATTTCCGGAAGAAATGTGACAACGGCAGAACCGAGAACCACAAATCGGATTCTAGGTTTTAAAGCCAAAATCCCCAAAGTTAAAAGAAAAACCAAAGCCGGTACACCACCAAAATTTGCGTCTAGAAATTGGATCCTCCACAGAAATAGTGAACCAGCTATAGAGAGAAACAGTGAACTTATAATAATCACGAAGCGGGACAGTTTTTTGGTATTAATTCCCATGGATTGCAAAGTAATTTCATCCTCTTTGAAACCTCTCATTTTTCTGCCAAACGGTGTTTGCAAAAGAATGAGTTCAAAAAACAAACAGATCAGACCGACAATCACCGACACAATACCCACCATCATTAAGTCCGGCATCCACCCGGGTCGAACAATTCCGGATATACCAAGTACGCCATTCGTAACTTTATCCATAGATTTCACCAGTGCATCCAGCGCCAACATGCTCGCCATACCAAGCACCGCAAAACTGTCCGGTGATACGCGCGTATAAAGTAGCGCAAAAAGCAGACCTACCAATAACGAAACAAGGATCGCTATAAAAAAAGATACCTCAGGCGAAATTCCTGATTTCTCAGCAATCGCCAAAGCATACAATGAAGCCTTTAACACGGTAGGCATCCCCAAAAAAATAATCCCTGCCAGCGAAAGAACCAGATGAACAGCTACACCTTGAATCAGAGTGTTAAAGAAAAAACTCAGTATTGTAAGAAAATATCCCATTAAGATTTACGGGTTACCGAGCTAAAAATCCCGTTAGGCTTAAGAGCCAAAACAGCCAATGATATCACGAAAACAAACACCATTTTCCACGATGAAGAAAAACTGATCTCACCAAAATTACCAGAAACAATCAATTCGGGAATAAGAACCAGCAAATAAGATGCCAAAGCGACACCCCTAAAATCGGTTAATCCACCAACAAGCAATGCCATAAACGCCATTGAAATCGGCTGAAGTCCGGCATAGGGAGTAATAGCACCATTCAGCCCCGTTAAAATACCCATAATCCCGGCAACAACCCCCGCTACTATATATATAACCATTTGAACTCGGCGCTCTTTAATACCCATCAATGATGCGCACTGCGGATGCTGTGCAATCGCACGAACCACCCTTCCAAGAGGCAACACATGTAAAAAGATATAAGCAATAATCCCAGTAAAAAGTCCGACCAGCAACGTATATAAGCCAACCTGTGTTACGCGTACTCCCCAGAAATCAAAAACCGGGAGAACTCCATCCATCAAGTATCTACCTTCGGGGCCAAATACAAGAGCAAGCGCCGCCTCCAAAGCCACGCCCAAAGCAATACTCACCAAAAGAGCCAGGAGTACCTGCGATTTTTGTATGTAGGGCTTGATCAAAAAGTAACACAGTAAGCCAAGCAGCGCGGAAAATGCCAGGCCAAAAGCCAAACAGGCATACCACGGTAAACCCATCTGGAAACCAACATAGTAGGCATATCCACCGGCAATTGTTGATGCACCCAAAGCAATGTGCACCGTTCGCGTAACCGTGTATATAAGATAAAGTCCTGCCGCAAGCAGCAGGACTTGAGTACCGGTCACCAGACTCGTTAACAAAATCTGGAGGACAAACATATTTGTATTAAATTAGTTCTGAAGTTCGGCTTTCCCACCCTTTACATTATAGATTGCCACATTTACCCCCTGAACAAAAGACTTTCCACCAAAAGTGAGTGTTGAGTTAGACCAACCAGTGAAAGACTGTGAAGCCAACGTATCACGTGCTACTGCAGCATCACCGTTTGTATCAACATAAAGTTTTGTAAGTATATTCAATGAGTCCAAAGCTGTCGCAGTATAAAAGCTGCCCAGGTTATCCAAAGTGCCGTTCGCGGCAACGATCTTCGCTTTGTATTCAACAAAGGCCGGTTCAGAAATACTTGGAACATCCACAATTACCATACCTTCAGCTGTCTCCGGTGCAATACCCAAAATCTTATCGTTCAGGTAAGCAAACTGAGTTACAAATTTTACTTTCCAGTCTTTCATTTCAGCAATCTGTTTCAAAAGAGTTTCAGCTGTTACACCAACGTTTGGATTCAAAAGTACAACCTCCGCGCCTGAAGATTTCACCTTATCAAGAAGGTTACGAAAATCTGTAGCACCTTTGGCAAACTCTTCATTCGCAACCACTTCGGCTTCAGGGAACTTTTCTTTCAAAGTAGCTTCAACGATTTTCTTGATACCTTGTGTGTAGTCCTGTTGCTCGGAAATCAAAGCAACTTTTTTGTACTTCCCAAGTTCTGACGTCAAACCTTCTCCAACTAATTTATCGCTGTATGAAAGTGAGAAAAGATATGGACTCTTTCCTTCCACTTCAGGATTTGATGAAAAAGCAGAGAGAGCCAAAACTTTCTTTTCAGCAAGAAGCGGAGCGATACCCAAAGATTCAGAAGAACATCCACCACCAATAATAAACTTCACACCATCAACATCTGTAAGTTTTTGAAAAGCGTTTACTGCAGCAGAACCATCGCATTTACCATCTTCCACAATCAGCTCAACCTTATAACCATTTTTTTCAGCCTCCGCATTCATCTCTGCAATACGATAATCAAGCGCGCGTTTCATCTCAACTCCATAGGCTGACGCATCTCCACTCATAGGAAGAATTGAACCAAGTTTCACAGCCATAACTTCCTTTGGTGCTTCCTGTGTTACTGCAGTGTTCGTCGTAGCTTTTTGTTCCTGTGTATCTGAAGTTGGTGTATACCCGGCGTCTGCACAACCGGCAATCATAAACAAACTCAAAATGCCCAAGACCGGCACCAAAGACTTTCGAATCGACATAGAATGGAGTTAAAAATTAAGATTTAAAACGTGCTAATAGTAGGGAGGGCAGCCAAGTTTGTAAAGAAAATGACAAATATGTAAAACACGATTTAGTTACCGGTCAACAGAGCTTATGAGCACTCACCTGCCCGGTGTGCTAAAATATAAAGAGCTAAACTTAACTTTTTTACGCTATGGCAGACCATCAGGACATCGTCAACAGCTTACTCATCCCAACAGTTATTGAAAAAACCAATTTGGGTGAACGCGCGTACGATATTTACTCCCGTCTTCTCAAAGACCGTATCATTTTTTTAGGATCAGCTATTAACGACCAGGTGGCAAACTCAGTAATTGCACAGCTGCTTTTTCTTGAAAATGAAAGCTCCACAAAAGACATTACCTTGTATATTCAAAGTCCGGGCGGCCACGTGACAGCAGGCCTCGCCATTTACGACACCATGCAACTCATCAAACCGGACGTAAGCACGGTTTGCGTAGGGTTGGCAGCATCAATGGGCGCAGTCCTCCTGACAGCCGGTCAAAAAGGAAAACGCTTTGCACTTCCAAATGCAGAAGTTATGATCCATCAACCTTTAGGTGGAACAGAAGGCCAGGCATCAGACATCTTCATCCATGCAACCCACATTATAAAAACCAAGGATCGTTTAAATCACATCCTGGCAAAACACAGCGGCCAACCAATGAAAATGGTAGAAAAAGACACAGACCGCGATAACTTCATGAGCGCGGAAGAAGCCATGAAATACGGCCTGATTGATAAGGTAATCACAAAGCGCGACTAGTCAAAAATTTACACACAAAAAAAGAGCCCTCCGTGCGAGGGCTCTTTTTTTGTTCGCTAAAAAATCAACACTCATCAATTTCCCCTATCTGTGAGCCAATATAAAAGTACATCAGCCACAGCAATTTGATGAACTTTTTCAAACGCACCCCACTCTGGAGCAACGTTAATTTCCATGAATCGTAAATCCCCTGTTCCCGCCTCTTCAATAATATCCAAACCAAAAAAGTCGAGACCGGTTGCCTTCGCGATTTGAACTCCATAATCAGAAAGTTTTCCTAAAATTTTCTCGTCACGAACAGCAGTTGGTGTTCCGCCCATACTAATATTGTTAACAATCGACCCCTGAGCCGCAACTCTTTTCATGGCTCCAAGCATTTTTCCTCCCAACATTAAAACTCGATAATCGCCATTATTTCGAATATAAGGTTGGAAAAGTAATTTATGAAAATCCACAAAATCAAAATCTGCTTCATTTCGAATCAAACGTACGCCTTTCGCCTTACCAGAACGCAAAGGTTTAGCAATAAATGGATAAACAATTTTTCCTGATTCCAATGCTGCGTTTAAATCTTCAACAGATTCAAATGTAAATGTTGGAATTATTGGAACGGACGTTTGCGTTTGCACCAGACGCTGCTGATAATTTTTTGCCCGAAGCTGTCGGTTTTGAATAACGGCCTGATTCAGAACTTTTTTCCCAATCAGCAAGCTGTTCAAAATATCCAAATCCTCATTTGGCAATCTTGACGTACGCCAAATCACTAAATCGCCAAGTAAATCTTGTCGCTTTTGCAAATCGTCACCATCCTTAAAATCACCGACAAAAACGTCCATAAATCTGCGCTCTCCGACTATACGAAGTTGCGTTGATTCATAAGCCTCCGGATACATGGTAATAATCGAAAGTTTCACAACAAAAATTATTTTTTAGACTTCTTTTTTGCAAACGCCACGGCAAACTTCATAATTTCACCGGCAATATCCCCTCCAGTAACTCTGGTGATACCAGTAATACCGGGATTAGAGTTAACCTCCATAATAAGCGGGCCTTTTTTTGAGCGAAGAATATCAACACCAGCCATTTGTAATCCCAATGCCTGTGCAGATCTCACAGCCAAACGCTGTTCCTCCTCTGTAAGTTTTACCGGCACACCTTCCCCACCCAAATGTAAGTTTGAACGAAAATCTCCTTTCGGCGCAGTACGTTTCATCGCACCAATAACCTTATCACCCAACACAAAAGCACGATAGTCACTACCATCAGCTTCAGCTATATATTCTTGAATCAAAAAAAGATTACCGCCTGAACTGCTCCATAAAATATCCAGCGAAGAATGAAGAGAGCGACGGCTTTCCACCAATGCTACACCCTTCCCCCATGTCCCTAGTGGTGTTTTCAAAATAACCGGATATCCACCGATAGCTTTAATGGATTCATCAAGATATTCCAGTTTACGAACCACAATAGATGCAGGCACGGGAATATTGTTCTTCGTTAAAATCTGCAAAGTACGAAGTTTATTTTTGGCACGCATAATTGGCAGGTACTCATTAAAAACCGGAATACCCATCATTTGAAACTGTTTCAAAAGTGAGATCTCCAGATCTAGATCCTCAATCGCTCCCACTCTGGAAATTAAAACATCACATGGAGTGATTTTTTTATTGGCATAAAGAATTTCGGACTTTCTGCCATCGAAAAAAATCTGACATTTACTCGCATAATAAAGTACGGGTGTGTGCCCCATTTTTTTAATCGCTTCGCGAAACAATCGAATGGCAGGGTAAGAAGGTTTTGCAAGCGGCGAATTAACGGAAGCGTCACCGACCAACAAGATACCGATTCTGAGTTTTTTATTCTTATTCACAAAAAATCTTAATAATAGCAACAGGTGAATCATAATAAAACCTATTCCATTCAGCAATCATATTCACTAGAATACCCAGGACTCATTGATTACCCATTTTATGATTCTAGCAGTAGATAAAATTGCATCGGTAACCAAAAATTTGAAATTGAAAAATATCCTGGACGTAGGATCGAAAATAAGGTGTGAAGATGGCGCCGTAATAGTCGCCGAAGTGCTTGTCGAAAAAAAGATCTACAATCAACTGGAGCTTCCCTCCGGTAGATTCGCCGCTCTCCATAAAGGAGACATCATAGTGGTAGCCTTGGGCAACCGTCGTGCTTTAAAAGGCTTTGTAGGCGACGTCCCCACAAAACTCAAAGTAGGTGACGTAATCCAAGTATTAAATTTAGGAGGAGTTGCAGGAATTTGTACCAGTGAAAACTACCAGCAGGTTGGTCATGCCCTAAAAGTCCGGGTTCTTGGATCGGTAACTGATAAAAATGGTGAGCCTGAAACAATCAAGCGGGTGACGCTTTTTAAGCCGGCAACAAAATTGGCTACAGAAGTGCCAATAATCGTTATTAGTGGTACCTGTATGGAAGTGGGAAAAACAACCACTGCCTGTGAAATCATTAATTCCATATTCCATAAGGGCATGCTGGTATGTGCGGCTAAAGTTGCCGGAGTAGCGGCTATGAAAGACTGTCTAGCCATGGAAGATTATGGCGCATACAAAACTGCATCAATGATTGATGCGGGATATACCTCAACAGCATCAAGCCCAAAAGGAAGTTTGGAAATTACCAAGGGGGCAATCAACTACCTCAGCAAAGAAAATCCCGACTATATAGTAGTAGAACTGGGTGACGGCGTATTTGGTGAATATGGAGTACAGGAAATCCTGGCAGATGAAGATTTTGAGCAGCAGATCTGGGGACACGTTGGTTGTGCTCATGACCCGATGGGTGCAGTAAAATTAGCCGAAACATGCCAAAAACTTGGCGCGCCGCTGGATCTTTTTGCCGGTCCGGTGAGTGACAACAGCGTTGGAATAAATTTCATCGAAAAAAATCTGAAGCTCGGAGCGTTCAACAGCTTAAGCAATGGAGATAAATTATTCCCCTACCTTCTAAAAAACGCCAAAAAGAAAAGGTGATCAAGACAGTGAGATATTGTCGAGTTCGACGGGGAGGAGAAGACAACACGTGGTTGTCGTTCTCCTACCACCCGTCGACCCGCCTGCCGACGTTGGTTGTGTTGTGCGGGCTACTTGGTGGTCATCCCACCTGCCCTTCGAGCCGTGGCCGGCTCCGCGACGGTTTCGGGCTGAAGGCTGTCCGGCCCGGTCCGATCGGAGTCGGCCTCTGCCAGGACTTTCTCGTGATACCCCACGGTTGCGACGATCGTCGTCTCATCCGTGATGTCAGGCCGGGTGATCCGGCGCTCACGCTCCGGGGCCGGCCGATTGGCCTGTCCCCGACGCTTCTTGTCACCGTCATCGACGTCGCCTTCGGTGTCCTGGGCATCGTCGAAGTTCATCTCGGGCTTGTCGCCCTTGGTGGTATCCCCCGATGCCGATGCCGACGCCACGGGGATAGAGCCGGAGCTCTTCTGCCGGAGCGTGTCGAGCATCATCATGTGCTCAGCTCCCGGATGGACGCTCGTACCGCGCATAGACCTAGGCACATTCGCCATGTCGCTGTCCTCACTGCCTTGATGTAAAGGATCGCTTCCCGGAAATTCACTGTCACCGAAGTGTGACAAAAGAATTTACACCGGAATGAACCATGTCTCAACCTTGTGTTTCTACAAAGTCGCCGCTCTAGTAATACAATTTCATCAAATCGTCAATGCACGCACCGTAGACACAACAGCAAAAATATGGTGTTCAGGAGGACAAAAAGAGGTTACAATACCTTTTGAATTTTTACTTTTACTTATGAAAAACAAAACTGCCGTTTCCGCTTTCCACCCCACTTTCAAAATTCTTATACTGGGACTTCTCTGCACCAGCTTACTTTCAGGATGTTTTAATTTTTCCGGCACAACCGGAAGCTCATCCAGCGGCAACCAGACTTCCGTAGACGAACAACACAAGCTATACGAAACAAATGTTTTTAGCGTAGTGGTACCAAAAACCTGGGATGTATACGAAAAAGATGATTTTACTTCAGATGTCCCTGAAGAGACAATTGTTGTATTCCGCAACAATGTAAAAAATGAAAATTTCACTGCCAACGTAAACATTGTTCAAAACGGCCTTCAACAACCAATTGCTTTGCTCGACTACGCAAAAATGGTGAGCAACAGACAGCGCTCAGGGCTTTACGATTACAAGGAAACTAAAAAAGAGGAAGTAAAAATGAAAATCGGCACCCGTGAAGAACCTTCATACATCATAATGTTTGAAGCAAAGAAAAGCCCGGATGAAAAAATTGTTCGCTATATACAAGCATATGCGATATCCGGCAATTCCGCTTACATAATTACCGGTGCCATTTCAACACAGGAAAACGACAATGTGGTTAAGACAATCGAAGACATTGTAAAATCCTTTAAATTAAAATAGTTTCTGCTAAAATTGTGCCGTTCTGAAATTGCTCAAACGTGCCGAGGTGGTGGAATTGGTAGACACGCGGGACTTAAAATCCCGTGGTAGCAATACCGTGCGGGTTCGATTCCCGCCCCCGGCACCACTAGCAAAACGTACAGGAAAAAACAAAAGGCTCATCAAACCGAAATGTATATGTTCTGCCCTCGAAAAGTTTAAACTTTTCTCCTTTCGAAAAACAAACAGGTTTACTTGAGCCTTGCTGACGACAAGAAACAGTCCCTTCCAAAACAGTTATTTCCTGATCACGGGTAATACAACGATCAGGGTATTCACCAGGTAAAACCTCTCCTTTTATGGTTGTTACCTCAGAAAAACGACAAACCGACTCTGTCCGCATTCTCCCCTGTTCCCAGCAATCTGGATATTGTGACTCAATTGAAGATGATTTTTCCATTGTCACGAAAATGTTAAGAAAAGGAGGTAAAAGTACTAAAATTCTACCAAAAAGGCAACATATTGACTGAAATCCTCAAAGTGGTACAATGTACATAACGATAATATTATTGTCTAATAACTTATGTCAGGAGCACACGCAGAAGGACATGATGCCCATGCAGAACATGGAACAACAGCCCACAAAGAGTCAAATGTAGATGCAGTAGACGATATTTTTGATGGTATCAGCAAAATTGCCAGTGGGGTTAAAAAAGGTGTCGCTGGAATCCTGGGCCCACTCTGGAAAGGCTTGAAAAAAGTGGGAAGCTTTTTAGAAAAGAAACTTGGCCTGGCAAGTAAAGGCGGCCACGACGCCCATAGCGCACACGACGCAGGTCATGGCGCCGGCCACGGAGGTGGTCATGGTGAGAAACATGATGATCATGGCAAAGGTCACGATGATTCCCACGGCGAAAAGCATGATGACCATGGAGACGGCCACGGTGATGATCACGGCAAAAAAGATGACCACGGAGGTCATGGTGGCGGCCACCATTAAGAACCGATTATCGGACAACCGGCTGACACTTCGGACAATAAAAAGTTCCACGACCCGCCACGCGGGTCTTTTTTATAATCGAACCGCAGGTATAACATTCATCACCAACACGCCCATACACCTTAAGGTACTTTTGGTGTTTTCCAAGCGTTCCACGGGTACCAACAAAATCTGACATAGAAACGCCGCAATGTTCAATCCCCTGCTTCAGGCAATACTGAACCGCCTCATACAAAGCAGTGATTCGTTTAGAGCCAAATTTTTCCAAACGCGACGAAGGGTGAACCCCAATTCGATGACAAATTTCGTCAGCATAAATATTGCCAATCCCCGCTATTAAATCTTGTCGCAGCAAACTATTTTTCAGTATCCCTTTGGTTTGACCAAACAACGAACAAAAGTTTTCTTCGGATATCTCAAGTGGCTCTGGACCAAGTTTCGACATACCGCTTATTTGATCAATATCTTTTTCCGTACCAAACCAGATATGACCAAACTTTCGCGTGTCAGAAAATAGTAAGGATGTTGCATTCGAAAAAATAAAAACCGCCCGTACATGCTTCACCTCTTTTTTGGGTTTCTTCCACATGAGTCTGCCGGTCATACGCAGATGCACCACAAGCCGCAATCGTTGGTCCAAAATAAAAACAATGAATTTTGCCCTCCGTACAACATCCAAAATCCTCACGCCCCGAATTTGATTCAAAATTTTCCCCGGATCTGGAGTAAAAGTTGAATCCAATTTTGATTCCATATCCCAGAATTTTTTCCCCACAGCCGTCGCACGCAATTCACGCACTATCGTTTCTACTTCTGGTAATTCCGGCATAAGACAATTATAATCTGTGCAAAGGGAACAACACTATATCTTAAAAAAAAACTTTATGGAAAGACAAAAAAGGTCGGCAATTGGTTTACTGGCAGCACTTTTAATAAGCATGTCGGTAAATACAGCATTTGCCGAGAGCCAACTCAACAGTTTTTCGGATGTACCAACAAGCCATCCAAACTACACAGCAATCATGGGACTCAAATCCAAAGGAATAATTAATGGCTATGAAGATGGCACGTTCAAACCTGACCAACCGGTAAACCGCGTTGAAGCCTTGAAGATGATTTTACTCGGGGCAGGTGTCACCACAACCGCAACAAATACTGTCGCAAAGTTTTCCGACACATCAACAAGTGAGTGGTATGCTCAGTATTTAAACAAAGCTGTAGAACTCAAAGTGGTGGGTGGATACCCCGACGGTACATTCAAACCAACCCAAAGCGTAAACCTGGTTGAGAACTTAAAAATGTTACTGTTGGCACAAAATGTACAGCTCTCAGACATGGTACCAAGTGTAGATCCATACGCGGACACGCCAAAAACAGAGTGGTACGCAAAATATGTCCAATACGCTAAAGATAAGAATCTCATCGACGCAGACAGCCAAAATAAAGTATACCCATCACAGGCAATGACTCGCGGCAAGCTGGCAGAAACAATGTTCCGCGTCATTTATATGAAAGATAACAATCAAACCGAGTACACACCGCCGAACGAAGAAAATCCAACAACACCAACCCCAACAGGAAATGAAGATTTAGTATTGGATATAAGCATTAAAAACAACGAATACAGTTTCCCTGATCTCACAATTGGGCAAGGAACAACACTCAAATGGACCAACAACGACAACGTAGACCACACAGTAACCAGCGATACCGGAATCGTGTTAGACAGTGAGTTATTGAGCAACGGAGACAGTTTCCAACATAC
>JADZCU010000034.1 GCA_020851415.1 Candidatus Peregrinibacteria bacterium
CGATCCAATCGCCAATTCCAGATTCAAACGCCAGACTCATAACAGTAATTGGCGCTTTAGACGAAAGCAACATTGATACCCAGGCTCAAAACTTCTACAAACTCATTGAACAGTACCCAAAAAAACTCTTCCTTCTTTTTGACCTGGAAAAGCTAGATTACATGAACAGCAAAACAATCGGCTACGTAATAGACTGGTCAGAAAAAATTAAAAACGGAGGAGGGAAAATGGTTATCACCAATGTTCCACAAAATATTTACGACATATTGTCTACAGTAGGAATTACGGGCATAATCCCTGCCTATCCAACAAAAGACGAAGCCCTGAAACATCTCTTCAAATAATCAAAATGTAGATAATAAAATAGAGAAACGCACCGCTCGCATTCAAAAAAAAGAACCCTGATCGCTATGATCAGGGTTCTTTTAAATTCTAAACAATTAGATTTTCCCGTCCAGGTGAAGTTTATAAATAACTTCAGCAACCTCTTCACGACTTACATACTGCGTTGGATAAAGTTTAGTACCTGCAAATAACCCGTTATCCTTTGAATATTTAGCATATCCTGAATACCAAACACCAACCTCAACATCAGAATAAGAACTTACATCATTACCTGGAACACCCGGTAAATTACGAAGGAGAATAGCCAAAAATTCAACACGATTCATAGAACGTGAAGGACGATAAAATCCTTTATCCGGACCACTCAAATAACCGGTAACAATTTCCAAAGCCTTAGCACGGCAAATATACTGGTAAGACCAATCGGCTACTGTGATATCTCCAAATGGATTAACACCATCACAATAATCAGAACCTGCAAATAAACCAAAAGTTTCCAAAACAATCTTCGCTACCTGATCACGCTGAAGAATACCATCCGGATCAAAAGTACCATCAGAATTACCAGTCATGGCACCAATACTTTTAACATACTTAATAGCTTCACAAGCCGGGTCGGACAAATCCACATCCGGAAAAGTGTCACAAGTAGCCACTGCAGGTGGCAGAGGAGCTACAACAGTGAATTCCGGAATAGCAAGAGATGCACTGACGTTACCTGATGAATCAACAACACGGACAGTACAAGCACTATATGTACCAAACTCTAATGAACTAAAAGTCACAGTGTTACTGCCAGCAACTGCCGCCGTAGTTGAACTGGTACAAAGCCCACTATAATAAACAGTTCCAGCTTCATCAGAAGTAAACTTTATAGTTGGGGTTTTATCAGTAGTTGTAGAGTCTACTCCCTCATCCAAAGTCAGCGTAGGAGCAACAAGATCAAAAACAAATCCAGGGTCAAACAAAATAATAACACTAAAAGAAGGAACAACTAGTGGAGTGCTGGCATTAGCAACCGCATCCGTAACAACGATCTCACAATTAGAATGTGATCCAAGACCCAATGAATCGAACGTAATAGTGTTATTACCAGCAACAGCTGCAGTGGTTGAACTTGAACAATCACCGGAATAAGAAATAGTTCCTGCCTCAGAACTTGAGAAAGTAAAATCTGGAGTAGTGTCAGTTGTTGGAGTAGGCACAGCCGTTACAATCTCCAAAAATGGCGGAAAATCAAACTCCGGAAAGTCCGGCAGTTCAAAATCAGGGAATGCTTGAGCGGTCATCGTAAAAGCCATTACGCCAACGACGATTCCACTCAATAAAGAATGTTTCCTCATGAAAAAAAAAGGGTTATGAATTAAAAGGTGAAAACAATAAAGAATTGTACCTTTCATTAAAATAATACGCAACAAAGTGGCTTATGTTACATAGAAAAGTCATCATGTTATACTTAAATTACAATAATTTTCAAACAAATGATCAACGCTTGGAAACTCATAAAAGAGGAAACAGCATTCAAAAATAAGTTCGTGGACATACGTAAAAGAACCTATGCACTGCCCAACAAAAAAGAGGCTGAATATTTTATTCGCGATGGTATGGGCAATGTCGCCTCGATATTTGCCATCACAAAAGACAATAAAATAATTCTCGCCCGTGAATTCCGCCCCGGTCCCGGAATGATCCTTGATGAACTCCCCGGAGGAGTTATCGATCCCAACGAAACCCCACTCCAAGCAGCCGAGCGGGAACTCTTTGAAGAAACCGGCTACAAAGGTGAACTCATTTTATTATCTGAAAGTTGGTTATCCGCCTACTCAACCGGCAAAAAATACAGCTATTTAGCCTTAAACTGCCAAAAACATTCCGAAAAGCAAAATATGGACCACGAAAACGAATTCATCGAAGTAGTTCTCAAAGAAAAATCGGAATTCGAAGAACAAATGAAAAAAGGCGATTTAACAGACTTAGAAACTGCACTATTAGCTACCCAATACCTGAAAGCGCATTAAATTTAAAAGCAAAATTTACGCAACCCACCTCAAGATCAGATCGGCAGTATAATAAATTTGGAGTCCATTGAATTCAAAATTGCGACTTACGAGGAAAAATCTAAAAATTCTAGTGAATCGTATAAATCATACGATGAACGAATTTTTAGATTTTGACGAAGTAAGGTGCAATTTTCAATTCAATGGTCAGGAACCTGCCAATGGTTACTTCCAGTTTCACTTTACCGCAGAGTTCCTGAAAAAGCGATATTTGAGGGAGATTGGGGAAGAGAAGCGCTTTATTGAGGAGGTGTACTTGGAGGAGCGGGATCAGGTGGAAGATCGACGACTTGTGGGTGTTTAGTAATAGGGCGGAACGGGAGATAGAACTACAGTCATCTTTGAGGTGTTTACATTTTGTTAACGACTGAGAGTGAAATCGTTTATTCAATTCATGTCAGGTAAAATATCTTTCACTTTTACCTGCAGTTGAGATAAGATTGTCGCGACAAATAATCGTTATTTTTGTATGGATAAAAGCCGACTTTCCAATTACTTTAGCGGTATTGCAGCCAAGAAACTGAGCGCTGTTGAGGCAAATCCAGAAGTATCAAACCAGCATGAGCTGAATGGCGTGACTGAGTTGAAGGAGATTTTTGGCGATAAAAAGCTGGAAAAACTGCCTGCAAGTTTTTTCTATCTTGACGACAAAGATGAGAATATCAGAAAGTCTGATGGATTTTTGACGTGGTATGACTCCCGTGAAAATCATCCGACAAGATCGGAGTTTCGCCTTTACTATCAGGGGAAGGAAGTCTCAGAGATGTTCAGGGAAGGCGATCTTGTTATTGTTGGTAAACGGACCGATGGAAAGCTGGTTTTTATTGCAGCAAAAAGTGAAACTACCGTGGCAAACCAGCTTGTGTGGCTTTTTGATCTTAAGGGAGAAAATCTTGAAACATTCCACTTCAAGGATATAGCACGTGAAGGTCAAAAACTGGGCTTTGCAACAAACATGATTCTTGATGAGCTGGGAATTGAACTTGAGACTGATGATAGCATGCTTGAAGGAATATTGGCTAAATTTGGGCAGGTGTTTCCGGCAACGAAGGAGTTTTCCGGATATGCGAGAGATACGCTTAAGGGCATAGTTGTGCAGGATGATCCAGATGGGGCACTGATGGCATGGATGAATCATGAGGAGAAACTTTTCAGGTCACTTGAGAAACGTATTGTTGCTGAAAGGCTGAAGGCGGGATTTGGAAAAAATGGTGAAGATGTCGATGCTTTTATTGGATTTTCATTGAGCGTACAGAACCGCAGAAAAGCCCGTGTCGGTGCGGCTCTTGAGAATCATCTTGAGCATCTTTTTAAGACTCTTGGGATTAGACATTCCCGTGGAAAAGTTACGGAAAATAAATCGAAACCTGATTTCATTTTCCCATCAATTGAAGATTATCGGACATTTAATTTTCCTGGGGATAAACTAACAATGCTTGGTGCAAAATCAACATGCAAGGACCGCTGGAGGCAGGTTCTGACTGAGGCAAAAAGAATTCTTGAAAAACATCTATTAACGCTTGAACCAAGTATCAGCGAAGCGCAGACCGATGAAATGAAAGATAGTGATTTGCAACTGGTTGTGCCAAGGTCAATTCATGAAACATACAATACGGGCCAGCAGAAATGGTTAATGACCCTGTCAGAATTTATTAAGATGGTTCAGTCAAGAGATTCCTGAAAAGTCCATTTCGCTTCTGGATATTTTTCTGCCATAATGGCAAAAAATAACCCAGAGCCCTTATGACTAAAACCGGACACCAGCCAGCATTCCATTTCATGATGCGTTTTACTGAACTCCGTTCAAGAGCAGACCTTTCAATTGAAGAACTTGCTCAGTTGACAGGTTATGGAATACGCACTATTTATCGTTGGGAAAGTGGAGAAACGGAACCTAGAAAAGCTGTAGTGGACCTGCTTATCAAGCTTATTGAAGAAAAAAAGAAGAGTGACAGTCTTATACTGCCAAAATTCAGGTTTATTGACCTTTTTGCGGGCATTGGAGGAATGAGACTGGGATTTGAGCCCTTTGGAGGCAAATGCGTTTTTACGAGCGAATGGGACCAGAATTCGCAAAAAACCTATAGTGCCAATTTCCCAGACGACGACCATGCAATAAGTGGAGATATTACGAAAATAGACGAGAAGGACATTCCCGCCCACGATGTTCTGCTCGCAGGTTTTCCATGTCAGCCGTTTTCCATTGCCGGTGTTTCAAAGAAAAACTCGATGGGCAGAAAGCATGGATTCAGGGATGAAACACAGGGAACTTTGTTTTTTGATGTAGCGCGAATTATTGCCCATCATAAACCTGCAGCTTTTTTACTGGAGAATGTGAAAAATCTCGCCAGTCATGATAAGGGAAGGACTTTTCAGGTGATTATGAAAACGCTTAAAGAAGAACTTGGATACCATGTCAGCTGGAGAATTATTGATGCCCAGAATTTTGTGCCACAGCATCGGGAAAGAATTTTTATTATTGGATTCAAGAAAGATGTTGGATTTGATCTTGGCAAGATGGAGTTCTCTAAAAAGAAGGTAAACCTTGGAATGATTCTGCATCCTGAAGATGGTTCTGAACCAATGGACCCTCCTTTTACTGTAGGCGATAAAGCTAAAGTAAATGAGAAATACACTCTCACTCCAAAACTTTGGGAGTATCTGCAGAATTATGCAAAAAAGCACAAAGAAAAAGGTAATGGATTTGGTTTTGGCCTTTTTGGTCCAGAAGGTGTGGCGCGGACACTCTCAGCACGCTACTACAAAGATGGTTCAGAAATTCTTATCCGGCAGGAAGGCAAAAATCCACGCAGACTTACACCGCGCGAGTGTGCCCGCTTGATGGGTTTTGACAATAAAAAAAGAGTTTTCAATATTCCAGTGTCGGATACCCAGGCATACAGACAATTTGGCAATGCAGTTGTTGTGCCGGTTGTTGAGACTGTAGCGAAATATGTGACCCCATATATTTTACAATCTCTCGAAACCAAACTGGTAACTGAGAGGAAGCATTCGGCTGTACGCCAAGTAAAAACCGGTAAACTTGTCCCTGCTTATGGCTGATATACTTACAAAAAAGGAAAGAAGTGCGATGATGTCGAAAATCCGAAGTACCAACACAAAGCCGGAGATTCTGATACGGAAACATCTGCATGGTTTAGGCTTTCGTTACAGGAAAAACCAGAAAGCCATTGAGGGACATCCGGATATTGTGTTGAAAAAATACAATGCTCTGATCTTTATTCATGGGTGTTTCTGGCACGGGCATGATTGTCCCCTTTACCGCCTGCCAAAGACAAACCGGAAGTTCTGGAAAAAGAAGATTGATGTGAACCGCAAGCGTGATGAAGTAGTGATGGCAAAATTGGCTGATTCGCAGTGGAGGACCATGGTAATCTGGGAGTGTGCGATACGAGGAAAAAATGGAAAGGAGATCTTGAGGAAGATCTCGAAAATTAGCAGTTGGATTAAGTCGAAAAAAGTATATTCTTACTCAGAAGTAAATTAATAAAATATGAGTCAGCTAAACATTAAAGGCCTGATTGATAATATTAAGGCAAGGACAAACGTTTATACGCCTTTGATTGAAGGTATTGTTAATTCAATTGAAGCTATCGATGAATTAAATCCCAAGAGTGGAGAAATAAGAATCATAATTAAACGAGAAACCTCCGCTGGTGTACTTTTTGATGACAACGCTCTCCCTGAAATTTCGAGTGTAGAAATCCAAGATAATGGCATTGGTTTCAATCAACAGAACCGAGATTCTTTTGATACTTTATACAGTAACTTAAAGATTCAAAAAGGAGGAAAGGGGTTCGGGAGATTTATGTTCTTAAAATACTTTGATACCGCTAGGATTGAGAGTTTTTTTGAACATGAAGGTAAACATTTCTATAGAAATTTTGATTTTGGGAAAAATGAGGAAATTATCGAAAATGAAAAGTATGGTGAGGAGCTTAAAGTTAAAAATTTAGGTACAACTCTTTTTCTGGAAAGATTGCAGGATAAAAAATTGGATAAAAAAGTTGAAACAATTGCCCGTAAGCTTGTGGAGAAACTGTTGATTTATTTTATTGATGATAGTTATAAGTGTCCAAGGATTGTTTTGCAGGACACTCATGAAAATAAAGAAATAGTCCTGAATGACTATTTAAAAGAAGGACATGGTGAAATTCAGGAAATTACCAGTAATAGTTTTGCTTTGGAGCAATGTGAGGAAAAGCAGACTTTTAAATTCAAGGTATTTAAAATATTTTATCCTGATAATCAAAAAAGTAAGATAAGTCTTGTAGCTCATAAACGTGAGGTTACAGAAACACTAATACAGGAATATATTCCGGAATTCTCCGAGAATTTTTTTGATGAAGTAGATGAAGGTAAGAAGAAAGATTTTATGATAAAAACCTATGTTTTAGGTGATTATTTAAATGACCATGTTTCTCTTGAGCGTGCAGCTTTCAATTTCGGAAAAAAAGATAGCGATGCTTTGTATCCATTTTCTCAGCACAATATAGAGAAGGAAGCAGCTGCAAGAACTAAAGCTGCATTTCCGGAAGAAATCAACTCAAGGCAGGATAAAAAGAAACAGATAATTCATAACTATGTTGATACTTCTGCTCCGTGGCACAGGATGTATATTGATGAGCTTGATTTATCTTCTATTCCATACAATATCACTGATGAAGGAATAGAGGTTGAACTTCAAAGGGCAAAATTTCATAAAGAGCAATCTACTAAGCTTCAAATAAAAAAGATATTGAGCGACGAAGATGGTGATTTGGAAAAGAAAATAGATGAGTTAATCAAAGCAATTACAGATATTGGGAAAAGTGATTTGGCTCATTATGTCTGTAATAGAAAGGTGGTTTTGGATTTTTTCCAAAAGTTACTTGAAAGGAATGATGATGGCAGTTCGAAGTACGAAAAGGAGGTGCACAATGTAATTTTTCCAATGGGAAAAGATTCAACTGACACCGATTATGAAGGGCATAATTTATGGATTCTCGATGAAAGACTGGTTTTTTCCCAGTACATTGCCTCTGATAAAAAAATTGCGAAGCAATCTTCTCCAACAGAACCGGATTTAGTCATTTTTGATCAGAAAAAGTCTTTTCGAGCTGGAGACAATGAATTTAGTAATGCTTTGACGATATTTGAATTTAAGCGCCCAAAGAGAGAAGCATATACTCAGGATGAAGACCCTATTTTGCAGTTAGGTGGCTACCTTGAAGAAATAAAAGCAGGGAAGTATGAAACACCCAAAGGAGCAGAAAAAATTAAAGTAAATGAAAGCACCCCTGTTTATGGTTACGTTATTTGTGATATTACTGATAAGATAAAAGCTTTTGCCAAGCAGAATCAGTTAACCATGAGTGCGGATCAGGAAGGATATTTTGGATTTCATATTGGCTACAAGATGTATATTGAAATCGTGAGCTTTAAGAAACTTTTGAAGGATGCAGAATTAAGAAATCGAATATTTTTCAAAAAACTTGGCTTGGAGTAATACGGTCAATTTCCCTTGCTCACCTGTTCCGAATCGGTATAATTACTTGTGAAGATACAGAGTCTTAAAGACCAGTTGTTTGCGCCTTCTGCAAACTTAAAACTGGGCTATTTCTATATCAACCTCTTACACTTCTTACACGGACAGCATGCAAGGCAAAAAGACCACAATTCACGACAAACAAGCCTTTTTAGAGGCTTTAAAGAAACGAAAGGGAATCGTGACTTTGGCGTGCAAGGAAGTGAGCTTGAGTCCGATGACTTTTTACAAGTGGCTAAAAGTCGATCCCAAATTTGAACAGGAAGCGGATGAAATTCGGGAGGTTGAAATTGGCATCATTGCCGAGGACAGATTGGCCGAAGCAATCATTGTGAAAGGCGACCTGAATGCAGTGAAATTTTACCTACAATCGCGTAACCGCAAGTACATGCAGAAAATCCAGACAGAAACTTACGAAGACCCTACCAAGGCTTTGGCGGATTTATTCAGTTTGGACGAATAGGACGAAAATCCTACCCATTCATTTTAAAAACAACTTAAAGGCATATAGCCGCAATATAATTCCCCATCTATTGCTGCTTTATGCCTAATTCACAACCAATACCGAAGCAAGAAGTAACCTCACGCAAGCAAAGTGAGTGCATCAGCAGGCCTTCTTCCGACATTGAGTTTAAGGTGAATTATCCAGAAGAGAACCCTGAAAGCTGCATTGATGACATTACCGACACCATGAAACATATCGGAATTTTTGATGGAATTACACAATAAACTATCCTAAGTTGCAATTAAATCGGAAATAGGGTAGTTTGTGTATGCTTAAAGCATTAATTTTTTGCTATGGAAAATCTCAACGATTCGAGCAAAAGAAGGGTGGCCATCTATATTCGCGTCTCTACACAGGAGCAGAAAATAGACGGTTACGGACTTGAAGCCCAGACAAAGCGGCTGAAAGATTATGTGGAAAACAACAAGGCACTCAACTTTGTTACCAAGAAAGAGTGGATTTTTACCGATACCCACACGGGTAGCGACTTGAATAGAGAAAGGCTGAATGAATTGATGAAGGGTGTACGCGAAAAGAAGTTCGATGCAGTGCTTGTATGGAAGATTGACCGCCTTTCACGCAGTTTGAAGCACCTACTCACCATCTTTGAGGAGTTCGAGAAGAATGAGGTGAGTTTTATCTCCGTACAGGAAAACATCGATTTTAAAGGCCCGATTGGAAAGCTGATCTTCCAGATTTTTGGAGCCATTGCCCAGTTTGAACGCGAACTTATCAAAGGCCGTACCAATATGGGCAAAATCGCCTCTGCAGAAATGGGAAACTACACAGGCACGGCAATTCCATACGGTTACAAGCCAGTTCCCAATCCAAACGGCAAAGGAAAGAAGCTGAAAACAATTCCAGCAGAAAAAAAGTGGGTAGAAGAAATGTTTAGCTGGTACATCTACGAAGACATGGGATTTGGCCAGATTGCCAAGAAGTTGAACGATCTAAAAGTGCCAAAAAGTCTCCATTCAAAGGCGAAAGACCGCTTTGGCCAGTGGACGGACACAATCGTGGGCAACATCATTCAAAATCCAATCTACCGTGGTGAATTTGTGACTAACAGAAAGGATGAAAGTGGCGTTGTCATGCCCGAAGATAAATGGACTATTGTGAATATTCCTGCCTGTGTTTCTGAATTTACCTTTCAACAGGCTCAAAATATCTGCAGAAATAAGACTGGCGGTAAAAAAATCGCTGATTACCTCCTCAGCAGCAAACTCCGTGATATGACACTCACACCGTCCAAAGGCTTTGTAGGCGCACGCAGGTTTAAAGGTGGATACAGCTACCGCAGAAAGCAGTTTGAAAAAGGTGGAGTGCACTATCCTGTCTTTGAAATTCCCGCAAAGCAGATTGAGGATTTTGTCTGGAAAAAGATTATGGACGCCCTCAAAGACCCAAAAATCTTCATTGAGCAGTATCTTTCCAAGAAATATGCCGATCCGACCAAAATTGAGAAGCTGCAAAACTCCCTTTCAACCCTCCGAGAAGCGCAGATCAATGGGGAGGTAGCCATTGCACGCATTGAGCACGCCTACGAAACAGGAAACTACAGCGAGGAAAAGATGCAGGAGAAGATTGCCGAAAAGAACAAAACAGCCGCAGATATCGAGAATAAAATTCAGGAAATCGAGGACGAACTCAAATTCATGAGCTCCATCGACATTGAAGTACAAAAGCTCAAAGACGCCTCTAAACAGATCAAATACAGGCTGGAAAACCTCGATCAAAAGCAAAAGAAAATCCTCGTAAACCTCTTTATCGACCGAATTGAGATGTTTCGGGAAAAGATCGGCAAGCGCTGGAAGATCACTGCCGAAATCTATTTCAGGTTCAACCCGAACAAGTTTCCGAACACCCTAATAGGAGGTAGAACCGAAAAAGCCCCAATTAAAGCCATTAATCCACGAAAAGTTCCTTTTGAAGGGAACTCTGGTGGGCAAGGAGGGACTTGAACCCTCACATCATTGCTGATACACGATTTTGAGTCGTGCGCGTCTGCCAGTTCCGCCACTCGCCCACAATTAAAACAGAGATATCATATATATTTCTTCGATTTA
>JADZCU010000035.1 GCA_020851415.1 Candidatus Peregrinibacteria bacterium
AAAAAAGCCGGCTTGAAGATTTAATCCAGTTTGGGTACAATCGGCGAGCGTTGGGGAGTGGCCAAGCGGTAAGGCAGTGCCCTCTGGAGGCACCATGCGGGGGTTCGAATCCCTCCTCCCCAGCCAAGTGATTCAGTTTGTACAGCTATGATCCTCCTCCCTAGGGGGATGGGAATTTGAAATGGTGCGGTTTTTTGATCGTGGAAAGGCTCTTGTTTCCTTGTGAAGGGTACTAGACCCATGGCCTCTAGGCGCAGTGGCGATCGTGAAATTTTTATACTCTGAGTTTTTATTGCTTTATCCCAAATTAGCACTTGATCAGCGTTTGTGCTAAGGGTAGCATTATTAGCAGCAGGGTTGGTCTTTCACAATTCTTTCTGCCACAAACGGTTTGACCACTTGGCCGTAAATAGCGGTCAGGAGGAGTTGGTCGAATCCTTCTTTTTAACTTAAGAAAGGAAATCATTTTATGGCAACGAATTGCAAAAATGATGCTCCTGGGATGAAGGGCTGTCGGAGTCGTGATGAGAATGGTGAACTGCGCCTAAAGCGTAGTGACACCAAAATCAAAACGATCGAGAAACAGTACAACATCGATCTAGGAGTTCGCGGCGATATGCTTTGGGGAAATTATAAAGACCTCACGGGCGTAAAGTCGCTTCACGAATTGATTACCAAAAAGTAATCAATCAAGGACTGGTGTCCTGCTGAAAAGAAGCCTCATTCTTATGGATGGGGCTTCTTGATTGTGCTGCTTTTTCAAGCCAGACTTCGCCTCCTTGTAGGTAAAGCTGCCCCTCAATACACTCCAGAAACTGTTTCCTTTCAAAATTTGTTCCTCCGTTGAGAATGTACTGTATGTAATCAATGCTGGTCACCGTTTTTGCTTCAGGTCCTGTCGTTAATTTCTGAATCGACAGTTGGAACTTGGGAAGAACAGGTCGAAAGATCAAAGGCAATCCCAGAGGCAGAATTAGAATATTACGGCATTTGCATGCTCGGCGAGAAAAGTGAGCTGGACGAGTTAACCAGGAAGTTTTCGTTGTGGATGTAAGCATTCCATAAATTTCTCACTGACTAATGGGTATAATGGCAGCTATATCTATTACGAAAGAAAGTATGATAGTGGTCTCCAGGAATTAATTGATAATAAGACAGTTTTGAGGACTGTTACTACGGAGCCTGTGGATCAAGTAGAATAAGGAAGCTTTTAATTTTGCTGTTCCATAGCTTTGAGGGCATCTCTTGTTGTGGATGCTCTTTGCGCCAAATCGTCAACAGCGGTGCCAGACTTTAGAGCATTTTCGGCAAACCTAATTAGTAAATTATCTTTGAGTCTAGAAATTGCCTGTGATACTGCAACCGGTGCCCTTTCTCCTTCTCGTAAGTTTTGATATGCACGGGTACTCACGGCATTCCCAACTTGCCTGCACACAAAATCAATGGCAAAACTTGCGTCAGTAAGTTTTGCAGCTCTTAGAGTAAATTCGTAAAGTTGATCGTCCTTAACCTTGTCCTCATCCACTCCATAACCCCTGGCTAATCTATCAACTTCGTCGAGCATGCCGTTATCTTTTAAAAGTGTTTCAAATTGTCTATTTTTTTGCAGAGTAGCTTCTTGATTTTGTCTAGCCGCTTCCTCCTTATTCCAAGTGGTTATTTCTTTTGCCATAATATAGTTCATATTACGAAATACATTTCAATTATAAGTGTATATCATTCGCCTAATTACGTCAAGTTGACTCGTTGTGAGGCAGAAACCCTTTTTATACTGTCTCATTTGTCTCATTTTGCAAATCTGCTACAATAAGCTCAACTAGTCCAGAAAAGGGTACTAGACCCTACTGGCCAGCCATTTTACTGGTTAAGAATAAAATTATGGCACAAATTAATCCTTACATTAACTTCAACGGGAATGCTGAAGAAGCATTTACATTTTATAAATCAGTATTTGGGGGAGAGTTCCAAAAAATTATTCGTTTCAAGGATCTATCTAGCCCTGAATTTCCAATACCGGAAAAAGAAGCAAATAAAATAATGCGCATTGCTTTGCCTATTGGTAATAACATTTTAATTGCCAATGATGTTCCAGAAATGATGGGACGAGTAAATGAAAACGAAAACAGATCTAAAATAGCAATAGTCGCGGAAAGCAAAGAAGAGGCAGAAAAAATATTTAACGGTCTTTCTGTCGGTGGGACAATTGAAATGCCAATGGGAGACAGTCCTTGGGGATCTTATTTTGGGATGTTTAGAGACAAATACGGTATTGAATGGACAGTGGAGTTTGCAAAGGTATAACGGAGAGGGTACTAGATTCGACTGGACAGCCAATTAGGATTCTGTTTGTGGGCTCTTTTCTATTAAAAAGGAGGTTTTAGAACATGCTGCAGAACTATTTTAATCGTTCAAGCACACCCTTACGCTTCACGATGTTTTTATAGTCCCATTGGATTGTTTGGGACTTCTTGAGCCAGCGTTTTAAGTCTTTGCTGTTTATTTGGGCTGCATTTGTATAAAGGATTTCGGCGGCTTTAAAACTTCCTTCGGGTTTTAGCATTTCTTCTTCAAAAGATTGACCACTCCAAAACATGAGGTTGATTCCGGCTTTTCTTTTGCTGTAACCAACAATAGGATTACCGTTTAGAAACCAGACTGGATGACTGTGCCAGATTTTACTTTCTGCTTCTGGGAGGTTGAGGTTAATTTCGTTCATTAGACGTTCGCATATTGCTTTTTCTTCACTGGTTTGAGAATCATTATAAGTTGGGATATTTTTATCCATAATAAGAGTGAAAAAAGTGTTATCGGTTTTTTTATAATAGGCCTACTTCATTTTTGCAGAAAACCATTATTTTGGTTTAAAACGTTTAACTCTTCAACAATCGACGTTATATATTTGTCTGAAAATATACTTTTTTCAGAAGTTAACAGTTCAATAAGGTATTCTTTGCAGATAACCTGAGCGACCTTTTTGACTTTTTTAAATCCGAAATGCAGATCCATTCTACCTGTAAAAACTAGTACCGGTTTTACAAACAAAGATTTATTGTTCATTTTGTTTTTTAAATATTCTCCAAGAAATGTAGCGTTATTGATTGTTTGCGATAAATCATCTTTGTTTCCCCAATATTTACTGTTTGAAGTAAGGTGTTTTCCATCAAAACCTATTCGGGCATATTTATGATTTTTCACTTCCAATGCGTAAATTCCAGTTGGGCCAACTACAACAAAATCAATATTGCTATTTGGCGTTTTTTTTATGTCGGGAAATACAAAATAAGTATCTGGTAAATTTTTTAGAATTTCCTCGATTTTTATCTCTCCATTATCACCTTTGTCATAATTGTCCCCCCTTTTTTCTTGGTATTTAAGCGCTCTATATATGAACAATACGGTTATTAGTAGCGGGGTTGCTAAACTAACCCAAATTGAATATGAGTAATCTTTAATGAAGTAAAAGATACTTGAAAAGCAAAGTATTCCGACTGCAAAAAAAGCAGCTTCCATCCAATATTTTCTAGCTTTTTCAATCAAGTAGTTACTTCTTTTGTTTGTGATTTGTACCATAAATATCTTTGTTTCTTCTGGGAAGAAGCCAATAAATTGCTTTTAAAGCATGCCGTTTTCGTTTGGCATATCTTTGGGAACTTCCTGACCAACTTCCCATTCTTCAATAATTAAATCATTTTCAAAACGGAACATATGAACCACGGCAATCGGCTGCATGTCTGGTTTTAATTGCATGCTGGAATGCACGGCTACTAAATCTTTATCACCGAACGTTCTTTGAACTTTGAATATTTTATTTGGGAATTGCTTGTGAGCTTTTTCCATTGCTATGAGCAATGATTCACGGTCGCCTTTGAAATATGCATTATGGTGATAAAAATCAGGACTAATGTATTTGTTGTAGGCACTTCGAATTTGACCTGAAACGACCATCTGTAAAAACGATATGGCAATATCCCTATGTGATTTCATTTGTTGTGACATACATGAGATTTGAAATGGGTTGTTGAATTGGTTGCAACTTCGTCCCGAATGTTATCACTTTTTGGAGTGAGGCGCGATTGGGGGTGAAGATAGATCATCTGGGTGAATGGAGGATGTGAAGACAGCTATAAAAGATTTTCCGGCTTTTTTGATGTCAATGAATGATGACAATATATTGACAATGTAATATTAAAGTATAAAATCCGCCTCTTGACAAATCCTCTAACGATTTGTTGAGCGATGTGATCTTTCACAAAATGGCTAGAGAACTATGTCTCACGGGTATTGATTCGACCGAAGTTCTTTCAATTTCGATCGAGCCAGAGCTCGTGAGATCGTAGCTCGGAAAGGAAAGGTGTAAAGGATATCGGTTTTTTGTAGTACGGTGGCTTTCACTGCTCTCCAACGCGGAGAGTTCGGAGTATTTATGCAGCGCAGGAGTGTGTACGTGGCCATGGGGTTCCTGGCTCTCTCCCTCACCGGATGCCTGTTCGACTCGAGCGGGTTCGGGAAGGCGACGGGAGGAGCGGGCGGCTCGAACAGCACCGGAGGATCCGGCGGAGCGGGTGGTGGCGACACCTGCAAAGACGGAGAGATCCAGTCCTGTTATAGCGGTCTTCCCGCGACCAAGGACATCGGCACGTGCAAGGGCGGTCAGCAGACCTGCAAGAACAACGAGTGGGGTCCGTGCGAGGGCGAAGTGGTGCCCGTGACGGACAACATGTGTGACGACCTGGACGCGGACTGCGACAACGACGACGACGTGGCCGAGGGTTGCGCGGCGTACGAGGTGTCGGATACGTGTCACGGAGTTCTGCTCCTGGACGCGAACGACATGATCGTGGTGGACGGCTCCTCGCCGGACAACA